>NZ_CP082909.1:5287226-6004453 GCF_023822025.1 Endozoicomonas sp. 4G
ACCCATTGGTAATAGTGGTAATAGGACTTTTGTTCCTCATTTCCTGCCTGAACCGGAGAGGCTGTAAATAGGAGAGTAAGTACAAGCACTTTAAATGGTTTTTTTTTTGATACACCCCTGATTAACACAGCTTTTGTTAATACTATTCATCCGTCTTTTAATAACCATACTAACATGACAACCGACATTCACCACCCCAATCAGGAATAAATCGACTGGTACGTAGACCCTAAAATAAAAATGATTGTCGACTGGCTTTCCGTGATGCCTACCACATGTTTCTCCGTCCCATCGATGACCCAAACATGAATGCCCTCAAAGCAGCTGAAAACCCATCTTCCTGTCGGATTCTGGCCGGGTTTCTTCTTCATGTCTGGAAACGTTCGACTCTGCTTTTTCAGTTCATAGCGGATTCTGTGCTGGATAGCAGCATAGACCATCAGACAAAGAGTCATGATCATTAATAGTGCTTCGATACGTTCCGGCTTTTTGAGATACAGTGAAGATACCAGAAAATCCGGACTTTTCAGGAAGCGAAAACCTCTTTCAACCTGTTGTTGTGATTTGTAGGTCTTCAACAATTCAGCAGTGTTCAGACGGTCAGTATCGGTATCATTGGTAGCCAACACAAAGCACCCCAAAGAGGCTTGTGCATCCCGCCTTGTTTGCACCGTTACTGAGCAGCAACCACTTATGTAATATTCCTGATGATCGGGTTCCGCTCCTTCAGCGGGACGACCTTTGCCTTTATAGCAGGGTTTGGAGGTGATCTGAGGTTCTGCCTGACAGAGTTCTGATTGTTTCTGCCATTGTTTAAAGGCTTCCATGGCATCAGCTTTGCACCGGAATGCCTTTTTGCTGAGCTTTTCCAACCTTTGAAATTCTTTGGTGGATTTTTTCTGCATACGCCTTGTGAGCGCTTTCTGTTCTGTCTCCTGGCTCTGCTTATTGCGATACATGACCCAGCGTTGCTTCACATCCGCATAACCAGACGACACTTCCACAGCTTCATAATGCTCAAAACCTTCGACCGCCTTCATGACGCGTGACGGTGCACTTTGCACCAGTTCTTTGCTGGCCCCAATATTGAGAGGAACCCGGGAAATAAACCACTGATCCTGCTGGTCAAGCTCCTTAACCGTTTCTGAGGTGTACAAAGCAGCATCACCGACAAAGTACCTGGATTCCAGAGCCGCTTTGAAACTTTTCAAGTGTTCAGATACCACCAGTTTGAAGCTGGTCTTATCCGTTACATTGCCACTGGCAGCCTTCATAAACAGGGGGATGCCTGCTTTGTTTTCTGTCATCAGAAGCAATATGGCCTGATTTAAATCCGGACGATGATCACGACTGTAGCCTTTGCACAACCTAATGCAGTTGAGGTCTTCATCGTCCTCTTCGCTGTCGCTGTTATAACGTCCATCGACGTGTATGCTGGTGCCGTCGAGATTTAGGGCATCGCATGGGAGCTTGAGATGTTTTACGACCTTGATAGCCAGTTCAAAATAGACTTTACTGACATTGAGTTCAAAGAGTTCATCCAGTGTCCTGCCAAGAACCTTGTCGTTTATATGCTCAGGCTTAATACCGGGCCTGATCAGTTTATCAAGAGGTTTATTGGCGAAGAACCGGGGAAACATATGCAGAGATTGTCCGGTAAAGCCCAGACCATTGATGATCATGGCAACGACAGACTCACCATGGGATATATGCCAGTCATCAGATACCTTGGGGGCTCTTTTATCGATATGTTCGGCAATTCCAAGCTCTTTGCACATTCCAGCCACTAAACCAAGGTGATCCATGACCTGACTGCGGTATTGAACAGGAGGCATAAGGGGGGGTCCTGATATTTGCTTATCTCATAAATAGCAGAATTCAGGAAAATGTCAGGTGAGGTGGTGAATGTCGGTGACAACCTGTTTGTGATTTTCTTTCGGTTGCGAATTATAGTTGAACTTCCTGATGTCCTCCTCGACGTAAAGGGTCGCCCAAACGGGCCGGGCCGCAGTTACCGTCGGGGCCTGTGTCTTATAAAAAAACCCGGATGTTTCCGGGTTTTTTTATGCCGAAAAAATTATTGGTCAGTAATATGTCTTATTGCCCCATGAAAAATCGGAACACGTTGCTCCCTAAGTTATTTTCCAAAGAAGGGCCATCGGGCAATTCGACAACATGGGGGTTATTGGGTTGCCCGGGGAACTGATCTGCCTGATAGGCATAAGTCCAGTGGTTGCCATTGACGAATACCAGTATCAAGGCATTATCAATATATTGAGATATATCAGCAGGGTTAATCTCTTCCGGTTTGCCCTCCTCCCACACAGTCACCTGCAAATCAGGGCTATGGTTGAATTGCGGGTGTATGACAACCACCCTTCTGTCGAATAACAGTGAAACGAAAGCAGCCATGGATATATCAACCCAGCCGTCCGGCCCGTCTGATGATATCTGGTCTAAAAGTTCCGGGACAATGGATATAATGCTTTCGGGAACATTATCATAGAAGCTTGAGGGGGAAGTAAGATAGTTCCATAAATGACGTCTGACGGTTTTTTCGTCGTAATGATCTGGTAATTGCTGTGCCAGCGCATGGGCAAAGCAGTGTCCATCGCTGGGAGTATTGCCCAATGTCAGCTGTGTTTGTTCGAGAAAATCATTGAGTTGCCGGGCATATTCAGACCCGTCTGTGGTCTTCGTGTTGAGTGTTTGATGAAAGGCCGATAGCCGGTTCGCAATATCTTCACGGGCCAGATGGTTAAATATGAATTTTCGTTCATAACCCTCTATGTAATGCATGTGAGGATGAACGATTGCGTTGCCAACCTCCATCGCATGAAAGATCAATGTCCAGAGTGCGCTGTGCAGGGGAGAGTAGCTATAAGCAGCAAGGAAATTTATGACATCAATCTCACTGTAGCCAGGGCGCAGAAAACCAAAACTGAACATCACCTGCAGCATTTTTGAAATGCTCTCGTCATCAGTGTCAAGCTTGGCAACCCCTTCATTGAGCAACTCAGGTGCTGTAATCGGAGAGTTAGCAACGACCTCCTTGATTCCTAGTGGAAGTTTTGGTTTACCTGCGCTGACCATAAAGAACCCCCGGGGTTTCTCGCTGTCATCCCTGCTGCGACGATCGGCATTGAGATCTGTGAAATCAGGTGTCGATGTAAAAGGGGCAACCTGACTTTCCATACCATACCATTGCTGTTGGATTTGCTCTCTTTTATATTTGTTTGCAGAGTCTGTCAGAGCTGAATAGCTGACTGCATGAAGCATAACAAGCTCCCGGGGGTTAGAGGGCAGTTGCGTCCTAACCTGATCCGGAAGCAATCGAACTAAAGCACTAATACTTGATATGTGCTGGTTAACAAACAGTGTCAGGGCTCGCTCCTTTTCTGGTTCCATCTTCCGTTCCTGCCTCAGTCGCTTCGACATCAAATGCAGCACTGTGAAAGTGTAAGTTGATTTTATGATTTCAAACACAGCTTTCTTTAGTTGAATGACTGAGTTGGATAATTTATGCATCTCCCAGGCAGCCAGCTCTGTCTCGGCATTGGCTGGCTTATTCTCCATAATTTCTAAAAACCTGGCTGTCGTCATATCGTCGAAGTCAGTTCCGCTTAGTTCTTTTGATAAAGCTTTAAAAAGATCAACCAGAGTAAAAGCCTCACCCAGACGAAGCCTATTAACGAGCCTGCCAACGAATTCTTCTTCCTGATCTGTCAAATTTAGCGAATTTTTTTGGGGTTCCTGGTGGCTGCTTGCTGCCTGATCTGACCACATTGTATCTGCCCACATTGTTGGATCAAGAGTTGGTATCGAATAAGCCAGGAGAAAGTCGCTTGGTCTTTTCGGTATATAGCACTCACTGTCGAGGAGCATAAGTCTTATCTGCATAGCCACTGAATAAAGCTCTGAGGTATTGTCACGTCTTGAAAAAAAACCGGGAACCGGATAGATAATGTTTGAATGAAGAAGCTTTATTAATTTTTCGGGGTATTCAGTCAAGTACTGAAAAAGTAGTCCGGTTATATCTGTTTTATCTGCAATGTCATGACGGTCAATAAACTGCCAGAAAGACGGTGTAGCATTAGGATCTTCAGGCTCATATTCAAGTAGGTCGTGCAGGCTTAACACGTTAGAGGTTCGAGTTGTAAACTGTACCGCGGATTTTTCCATTTCCAGGTATTGATACGTTTTTTCATTGTAACCAGTTCTTGCCAGGTCTTCCCTTACGTGGGTGTAAAAATAAAAATTGTCTCTGCATTTTGACCAATAAACAAAATTACAGCCTGAAGGAGTTACCTTTTCAGCAGAAACAGCACCATGGCTGCTTTTAATCAGCAGAGAGATATCCAGCAGTTTTTTTCTTACCCATTGGTAATAGTGCTTTTGTTCCTCATTTCCTGCCTGAACCGGAAAGGCGGTAAACAAAAGAGCGAGTACAAGCACTTTAAATGGTTTTTTTTTAATACAACCCGGATTAAAACAGCTTTTGTTAATGTTATCCATCCGTCTTTTACTAACCATACTAACCTTACAACCTGTTTGTGATTTTATTTAAGATTGCGAATTATAGTTTAACTTATTGATATCCTCCTTGATGTAAAGAGGGTGTCGTAAAATTCCAACAACTCGTTCCCATGCTTGAGCATGGGAACCAGGGTTTTACGACATCCTCTCAGGCTTTTTTAAGGAATTTACTGACCAGAACAATCCTCACACCATTGACTCGACCCTCTATATGTTCCGGGTTGTTGGTCAGGGATATGTTTTTGACGGTGGTACCACGCTTGGCTGTGAATCCGGCACCTTTAACGTCGAGATCCTTGATCAGGGTGACAGTATCTCCTGCCTCCAGACGAGTGCCGTTACTATCGAGGGTTGAGACCGTATCCTCTTCATCAGAAAGACCGGCTTCGGCCCATGCTTTTACCTCATCGTCCAGATACATCACATCCAGCAGATCCTGTGCCCAGGGCTCAGAGGAAAGCTGGTTCAGCATCCGCCATGCGACAACCTGAACAGCAGGAACCTGACTCCACATACTGTCGTTCAGACAGCGCCAGTGATTAGCATTCATCTTATCGGGCTGGTCAATTTGACCAAGGCAGGTATCACAAATTAATAGACAGCTTTCTGCAGGCGAGTCCGGTGATTCAGGTACGGCATATACAGATAGATCTTTACCAGAGGAACAAAGTTCACATCGGGAGCCACTGCGTTCATACAGAGTGTTTTCGATAGACATAGACAAGTACTGATCTTAATAGGAGAGGAGCAGGTGGGGATTATATATAGAATCATCTCTTAATCACACGGCTAAATCATTAAACGCGTGTGCTATGCAACAGACTTCATAAGAATCAGTTTTTATAAACCATTTATATTCTATTGGCTGCTGAAATACGCACTATAATTTCGGCTTTGTTGAGTGTTATAGGGTCTTTGTTTATAGGCTCTGCACTTTACCGTAGCTAACGTCGAGGGATTTAACTGTGAAAAGAGTTTTAAAGGTTTTGCCCGTGCTGATGTTATCCATTTCTGTCACCTTTAATGGTATGGCTTTTGCGGGTGGAGAGAAAAACATCAGGGTGCTTATGCAGTCGAATTTACATAAACTAGGAGAGTATCAACTTGCAATATTCATGATCGGTTTCGCGTTGGGTGGGGCTGCGTCTTGGGTAACTTATTACATAATCTCACATTCTTTTCAGACAAATACTGAAGACGACTCAAATGTCGAGAAAGAAAATTGTGTGGGTTTATCATCAAATCAGACTACTGCCAGCAGCAATTCCAGTGCATTGATGCAGACGACGAAGGTTCCTGAACACAATCAGAAAACAATCATCGACCAGTACAATCTGCTTCCTTTTAGTGTCGATGACGATAACTATGCTGATGGCAAGAAAAAACTGAAGTATCTCTGGGCAAGGGCGACCTTTCTCGATGCCCATCCCCTGCACCTTGATGAAGACCACGTCCAGCCAGCTCTGATCCCATTAAACACGGCCTATAATCCGGCTTCTTCCAACGGTTCTGCAACCGAGCTTTGTGATTCTCCACTGCCGAAACCTTTAACCAAGAAATTCCGCTGCAATGATCAGCAATTTACCGGATTCTGTCGAGTCAAGTTTAAGCTGAATGGCAAGACTAATACCTTGGTTGGTATACTGGCCAACACATCCGATAATGTCAGCGGATGTCTGCTATCAAGTCGAAAAAGAGATAATTTCCTGCTGTCGTTGGGGGATGAAACTCTGTTACCCAGAGATATTCTGGTCACTGACAAAAAGTATTATCAGATCAATGTTATTTATGACAAGGTCTCCTATCGATTTCAGGAATGGCCCGGGAATCGACCACCCTTTGCATCAAGAGTGCTGTTGTCTGGAAGTTGGCGTCATGAAAGCCTGTGTAAAAGCGGGGTCAGCCCCGGAGTCCAATGGTACAACGATGGTGCTCATAGCAGCGACTATCGATGCGCAGGCCTGACAGCTGAGAGTAACCCGTTCGGCAATATATCCCACTTTATCCCTGTACGACAGAAAGCTCATAAAAGCAGACCATCTCCTGTGACATGGCAGAAAGTGCCATTACAACAAGACAAAGGGGCAGTCAGTATCGAAGTTCAGGAACACTTTTGTTCCCCCAGAAAGCCCTACAAAGAATTTATACTGGGCTCACTGGCAGGAAAGGGATCTGACAGGTACTGCAGATACATCGGTACCGATGGAAAAAGTGGCTATGTTGCAACCAATCAGGATGGCAGTATCGCTTCTGATTACCTGACTCCTGTCGTTGAAGGTAACATTCGCTGGCAGGCTTTTGAGGATGAACTGCCTGATAAGGCTGTTATTGCCGGCTATAGCTTTTCAAGTTCAGGCAAAGAAGTCAGCAAGGTGCCGCAATATTTTTGCCGTTTTGTAAATAACGGTTTCAAAACCTTAGGCAAGTATTTTAACAAGGAGAAAGTCTGCAAAGCGTCATTTGCAACGCCGAGTGGGGACTCCCACGCTTTGGTCGATTCAAAGACCTTTGAAATTCTAGTTAGTGAATGACGGAATCAGTCGAAAGGGTAGTCTGTATTCCTGAAAGCTTTTGGAACTAAATGCTCAGGTACTTATAAAAATCAGTTTTTATGAGTCGTTTATGTACTATTTGCTGTTGGAATAGACACTATACTCTCGGCTTCCTTGAGAGTTATGAATCCTTTATTTACGGACTCTTAACTCTCACCTTATTACAGTTATTCTGGAGAGGCTTAGCTATGAAGCGAGTTTTTCGGGCTTTATCCGTGCTGGTGTTATCTATTGCTGTCACTAACAATGCTATCGCGACGTTTGGGATCCAGGGTCATGAGTTGCTCACGTACTCGTACTCAAAACAATTAAAGGATTCTAAGTTGTTTTCGATGCTGGCTGCAACGGGCTTAGCTGTGTTTGTTTTGGGGGTCGGATACTCGATTGGGCATTTTTCTACGCTACATGCTTTAGATCTTGAGAAAGCTGACAAAGCCAAGAAAAAGGGTCTCGATCATTCACCGTTGGCGCAAAGCATTGTCAGTGGCAGTTCCAGTAAGCCGACGCACAGCACGCGAGCTCCTGAGCATTATCAGAAAACCATTATCGCTAAATACAACCTGCTTCCTTTTAATCTCAGTGAGGATAACTATATTGACCGAAAGAAAAAGCTGAAGTATCTCTGGGCAAGGGCGACCTTTCTTGATGCCCATCCCCTGCACCTTGATGAAGGTGGCCTCCAGCCTGCACTATTTCCATTAAACACGGCCTATGATCCGGCTTACCCCTACGGATCTGCAACCGAGTTTTGTATTTCTCCACTGCCGGCACCTTTAACCAAAAAGTTCCGCTGTAATGATCAGCAATTGACCGGATTCTGTCGTGTTAAGGTCGGCAGGATCGGTACCCTGGTTGGCATGCTGGCCAATACCCCCGATAATGTCAGCGGATGTCTGTTATCAAGTCGAAAAACGGATTATTTCCTGGCATCTTTGGGGAGCGAAACTGTGCTACCCAGAGATATTCTGGTTACCGACAAAAAGTATTACCAGATTAATGTTACTTACGGTAATACCTCCTACCAATTTCAGAAATGGCAGGAGCATCCGGTCCCCTTTGCGTCAACAATACTGTTGTCTGAAAGTTGGCGTCACGAAACCTTGTGCAAAGACGATGCCAGCCCCGGGACCCAATGGTACAACGATGAGACTCATAGCGGTGGTTATGGGTGTGCAGGCCTGACAGCTGATGCTGACCCAGCAGGCGATATGTCTCACTTTGTTCCTGTACGACAGAAGTCTCATAAAAGCAGACAATCTCCTGTGATATGGCAGGAAGTGCCATCACAAAAAGAAAAAGGTGTAGTCAACACCGAACTTCAGGAATACTTTTGCTCCCCCAGAAAGCCCTACAAAGAGTTTATACTGGGCTCACTGGCAGGACGGGGTCCCGATAAATATTGCAGATACATTGGTACCAGTGGCAGAAGTGGCTATGTTGCTACCCATCAGGATGACAGTATTGCTTCTGATTACCTGACTCCTGAGGTTGAGGGTAGTATTCGCTGGCAGGCTTTTGAGAATGAGCTGCCCGATAAGGCTATTATTGCCGGTTACAGCTTTTCAAGTACAGGCAAAGAAGTCAGCAAGGTACCGCAACATTTTTGCCGTTTCGTAAATAACGGTTTCAAAACCTACGGCAAGTATTTTGACAGGGACAAAGTCTGTAAAGCTTCATTTGCAACGCCGGGTGGAGGCTCAAACGCTTTAGTCGATTCAAAGGCTTTTGACATTCTGGTCAGTGAATAACGGTTTCATGTATCCTTCGCGCAAAAGTAGGTGTAATCCGAGTCTTTAAGAAAGCCGGTTTGAGGAGTAACCTACGCAAATCGATCGGGCAGATGATGTTCCGGTTCGTTACCCGGAGTATCATTTCAAGAGCAGTATATTGCAGCAGTTGGCAGTTACTCTGGTGAGTGCAGTTATGCACAAATCGCTGAACGGTGTTTCTATCTTTCTGGTGGAATGTTTGGCGATGTTTTCAGGTCGTTTATTTCCTTTTTAGAAATGATCGCTTGACAACAACCGGCGCCAAGGTAAGATGAGCGCCTCGCTGAACGGCACTGACTGCTGATTCAGTCGGTTAAAACCCTCTTGTTTTGACTCAGTTCTTTAACAAATTATCAGACAATTCGTGTGGGCGCTTGTGCGAATGGCATCGGTCAACAGAGCTTTGCTCTGGAATGATTTAAATGCTGATCAAGCAAGTGAACATACCTGTAATTCATGTACGTTTAATTGCAAATGATTGAGCAGTTAGCTTGTTCTTCGGGACAGCTGACAAAACGATTTAAACTGAAGAGTTTGATCATGGCTCAGATTGAACGCTGGCGGCAGGCCTAACACATGCAAGTCGAGCGGTAACAGGACTAGCTTGCTAGTTGCTGACGAGCGGCGGACGGGTGCGTAACACGTAGGAATCTGCCCGGTAGTGGGGGATAGCCCGGAGAAATCCGGATTAATACCGCATACGCCTTAAGAGGGAAAGCAGGGGATTCTTCGGAACCTTGCGCTATCGGATGAGCCTGCGTCGGATTAGCTTGTTGGTGGGGTAAAGGCCTACCAAGGCAACGATCCGTAGCTGGTCTGAGAGGATGATCAGCCACACTGGGACTGAGACACGGCCCAGACTCCTACGGGAGGCAGCAGTGGGGAATATTGCACAATGGGCGAAAGCCTGATGCAGCCATGCCGCGTGTGTGAAGAAGGCCCTAGGGTTGTAAAGCACTTTCAGCGAGGAGGAAAGGTTCAAGGCTAATACCCTTGAGCTGTGACGTTACTCGCAGAAGAAGCACCGGCTAACTCCGTGCCAGCAGCCGCGGTAATACGGAGGGTGCGAGCGTTAATCGGAATTACTGGGCGTAAAGCGTGCGTAGGCGGCTTGTTAAGTTGGATGTGAAAGCCCCGGGCTTAACCTGGGAATTGCATCCAAAACTGGCAAGCTAGAGTGCGGAAGAGGAGTGTGGAATTTCCTGTGTAGCGGTGAAATGCGTAGATATAGGAAGGAACACCAGTGGCGAAGGCGACACTCTGGTCTGACACTGACGCTGAGGTACGAAAGCGTGGGGAGCAAACAGGATTAGATACCCTGGTAGTCCACGCCGTAAACGATGTCTACTAGTCGTCGGGGATCTTGCATTCCTGGTGACGCAGCTAACGCGATAAGTAGACCGCCTGGGGAGTACGGCCGCAAGGTTAAAACTCAAATGAATTGACGGGGGCCCGCACAAGCGGTGGAGCATGTGGTTTAATTCGAAGCAACGCGAAGAACCTTACCTGGCCTTGACATCCTGCGAACCCTTTAGAGATAGAGGGGTGCCTTCGGGAACGCAGTGACAGGTGCTGCATGGCTGTCGTCAGCTCGTGTCGTGAGATGTTGGGTTAAGTCCCGCAACGAGCGCAACCCTTATCCTCAGTTACCAGCGATTCGGTCGGGCACTCTGGGGAGACTGCCGGTGACAAACCGGAGGAAGGTGGGGACGACGTCAAGTCATCATGGCCCTTACGGCCAGGGCTACACACGTGCTACAATGGTGCATACAGACGGTTGCCAAGCCGCGAGGTGGAGCTAATCTGAGAAAGTGCATCGTAGTCCGGATTGGAGTCTGCAACTCGACTCCATGAAGTCGGAATCGCTAGTAATCGTGAATCAGAATGTCACGGTGAATACGTTCCCGGGCCTTGTACACACCGCCCGTCACACCATGGGAGTGGGTTGCTCCAGAAGTAGCTAGCTTAACCTTCGGGAGAGCGGTTACCACGGAGTGATTCATGACTGGGGTGAAGTCGTAACAAGGTAGCCCTAGGGGAACCTGGGGCTGGATCACCTCCTTAAACGACGACCGACCTTCCATAAGCGTTCACACGAATTGTTTGATTATCAGTTGACAGTGGTCAGTGACCAGTTGTCAGTTGTTAGTTTTGTTCTTTAACAATGTGGAATCCAAACTTAAATTAAGCTGAGTTGATTTAGAAGGCATTAGTCTTTTAATGAAATTCTTGCTGAGACACTCTCAAGTGTATGGCGTTCAGTTGTCAGTGGTCAGTTAACAGTGGCCAGTGATGAACTGAAGATCGTTAAGGTAGTTATTGCCTATAACCATCAGTTGCCACGAATCGACTGACCACTGGTCACCGACAACTGACAACTGAGATCTCGAAGAGATCGTTTTGGGTTATATGGTCAAGTGACTAAGCGTACACGGTGGATGCCTTGGCAGTCAGAGGCGATGAAGGACGTGGTAATCTGCGAAAAGTCTTGGGGAGCCGATAAACAGGCGTTGATCCAGGAATGTCCGAA
Organism: Endozoicomonas sp. 4G; assembly: GCF_023822025.1. NCBI lineage: Bacteria > Pseudomonadati > Pseudomonadota > Gammaproteobacteria > Oceanospirillales > Endozoicomonadaceae > Endozoicomonas > Endozoicomonas sp. 4G. The sequence continues at coordinate 5,298,614 of NZ_CP082909.1, forward strand.
TGGGGAAACCCACTCACACAAGTGAGTATCCTTTACCTGAATACATAGGGTTTAGGAGGCGAACCCGGGGAACTGAAACATCTAAGTACCCGGAGGAAAAGAAATCAACCGAGATTCCCCCAGTAGCGGCGAGCGAACGGGGAGTAGCCCTTAAGCAGTTTTTGGTCTAGTGGAAGGCTCTGGAAAGTGCCGCCATAGTGGGTGACAGCCCCGTACACGAAAGGCCAGTTATTGTGAAATCGAGTAGGACGGCACACGTGAAATGTTGTCTGAACATGGGGGGACCATCCTCCAAGGCTAAATACTCCTGACTGACCGATAGTGAACCAGTACCGTGAGGGAAAGGCGAAAAGAACCCCGTTGAGGGGAGTGAAATAGAACCTGAAACCGTGTACGTACAAGCAGTGGGAGCATCCTTCGGGGTGTGACTGCGTACCTTTTGTATAATGGGTCAGCGACTTATTTTCTGTGGCAAGGTTAACCGCATAGGGAAGCCGTAGCGAAAGCGAGTCTTAATAGGGCGCCGTTCTTCGGAACAAAGAGTCGCAGTGAATAGACCCGAAACCGGGCGATCTATCCATGAGCAGGTTGAAGATCAGGTAACACTGATTGGAGGACCGAACCCACTGTCGTTGAAAAGCCAGGGGATGACTTGTGGATAGGAGTGAAAGGCTAATCAAGCCCGGAGATAGCTGGTTCTCCTCGAAAGCTATTTAGGTAGCGCCTCGTGTCTCACCATCGGGGGTAGAGCACTGTTTGGGCTAGGGGGCCATCCCGGCTTACCAACCCCATGCAAACTCCGAATACCGATGAGTGCAATCACGGGAGACACACGGCGGGTGCTAACGTCCGTCGTGGAAAGGGAAACAACCCAGACCGTCAGCTAAGGTCCCAAAGTAATAGTTAAGTGGGAAACGATGTGAGAAGGCCCAGACAGCCAGGAGGTTGGCTTAGAAGCAGCCACCCTTTAAAGAAAGCGTAATAGCTCACTGGTCGAGTCGGCTCGCGCGGAAGATGTAACGGGGCTCAAACTATTCACCGAAGCTACGGATCTAGAGACTAGTTTCTAGAAACAAGTGACAAGGTTAGATTATGCCGTATCGAAGTTTAAGTGTTTATCAAAAAGCTTATCAGTTGGCATTGGATATTCATCGTTTAAGCCTTGGGTTTCCCAAGATTGAACAATTTGAATTGGCAAGCCAAATGAGACGATCCAGTAAATCTATTACAGCAAATATTGCTGAGGGAATGGGTAAGCAGGAAAGTCATGCTGAAGTAAAACGTTATATTCGAATGGCAATGGGATCGTGCGATGAAACCAGAGTCTGGTTAGAGTTTTCCAAAGATTTGGAATATATCAACCAAGCACAGTTTGAACATTACAACTTCCGTTACCAGGAGGTTGGAAAAATGCTCAGGGGCATCATCAAACGATATACTGCTTGAAACTTGTATCTAGAAACTAGTTTCTAGATGGTAGAGGAGCGTTCTGTAAGCTGTTGAAGGTCAACCGGGAGGTGGGCTGGAGGTATCAGAAGTGCGAATGCTGACATGAGTAACGATAAAGGGAGTGAGAGGCTCCCTCGCCGGAAGACCAAGGGTTCCTGCGCAACGCTAATCGGCGCAGGGTGAGTCGGCCCCTAAGGTGAGGTCGAAAGACGTAATCGATGGGAAACAGGTTAATATTCCTGTACCCCTTTTGACTGCGATGGAGTGACGGAGAAGGCTAGGCCGGCCCGGTGATGGTTATCCGGGTTTAAGGTCGTAGGCGGTGGGATCAGGAAAATCCGGTCCCTCTCTTTAGAGAACGCCGAGAACTGATGACGAACCCACCAAGGTGGGGAAGTGGTTGATGCCAGGCTTCCAGGAAAACCTTCTAAGCTTCAGGTCAAAAGGGACCGTACCCGAAACCGACACAGGTGGTCAGGTAGAGAATACCAAGGCGCTTGAGAGAACCTGGGTGAAGGAACTAGGCAAAATGGCACCGTAACTTCGGGAGAAGGTGCGCCGGCTTTGGTGATCGGACTTGCTCCGTAAGCTGAGGCTGGTCGAAGATACCAGGTGGCTGCGACTGTTTATTAAAAACACAGCACTGTGCTAACACGTAAGTGGACGTATACGGTGTGACGCCTGCCCGGTGCTCGAAGGTTAATTGATGGGGTTACCTCACCCCCAAATTTTTTTTGCTGCAAGGCAAACGGCTGAGCGAGTGAAGGAGTTTACATAGAAGTAAATGACGGAACGAGCGAAGACGTTTAACGCAGTCAGCGAGAAAAATTTGGAGGTGAGGGAAGCTCTTGATCGAAGCCCGAGTAAACGGCGGCCGTAACTATAACGGTCCTAAGGTAGCGAAATTCCTTGTCGGGTAAGTTCCGACCTGCACGAATGGCGTAACGATGGCCACGCTGTCTCCACCCAGGACTCAGTGAAATTGAAATCGCTGTTAAGATGCAGTGTATCCGCGGCTAGACGGAAAGACCCCGTGAACCTTTACTACAGCTTCACAGTGGATCTTGATGTTGCTTGTGTAGGATAGGTGGGAGGCTTTGAAGTGTGGACGCCAGTCTGCATGGAGCCAACCTTGAAATACCACCCTGGCAATATTGAGGTTCTAACCCAGGTCCTTTATCAGGATCGGGGACATTGTGTGGTGGGTAGTTTGACTGGGGCGGTCTCCTCCCAAAGAGTAACGGAGGAGCACGAAGGTTGGCTAAGCACGGTCGGACATCGTGCGGTTAGTGTAATGGTACAAGCCAGCTTGACTGCGAGACGTACATGTCGAGCAGGTACGAAAGTAGGTCATAGTGATCCGGTGGTTCTGAATGGAAGGGCCATCGCTCAACGGATAAAAGGTACTCCGGGGATAACAGGCTGATACCGCCCAAGAGTTCACATCGACGGCGGTGTTTGGCACCTCGATGTCGGCTCATCACATCCTGGGGCTGAAGCCGGTCCCAAGGGTATGGCTGTTCGCCATTTAAAGTGGTACGCGAGCTGGGTTTAGAACGTCGTGAGACAGTTCGGTCCCTATCTGCCGTGGACGTTGGAAGTTTGAGGAGAGCTGCTCCTAGTACGAGAGGACCGGAGTGGACGAACCACTGGTGTTCGGGTTGTGTCGCCAGACGCATTGCCCGGTAGCTAAGTTCGGACGGGATAACCGCTGAAAGCATCTAAGCGGGAAGCCCCCTTCAAGATGAGACTTCCCTGGCCTTAAGGCCCATAAGAGACGTTGAAGACTACGACGTTGATAGGCGGGGTGTGTAAGCGTTGTGAGGCGTTGAGCTAACCCGTACTAATGACTCGAGAGGCTTGACCATATAACGCCAAAGCGATTTGCGCAGCGCAGCGAAGCTGCGGGTTTTAAGGCTTTAAAGCTGTAAGGCTGTAAGGTTTTAAGACAAGCCATACATGAAGAGTGTGAAGCAAGAAAAAGCTTATTTAGACAGGATTCCAGAACCGGATTGAAATAAACTTTAAAGCCTTAAAGCCTTAAAGCCTTAAAGCCTTACGGCTTTGAACCTCCGGTTCAAACCAGTTTTGCCTGGTGACCATAGAGCGTTGGAACCACCCGATCCCATCCCGAACTCGGTAGTGAAACGACGCATCGCCGATGGTAGTGTGGGGTTTCCCCATGTGAGAGTAGGTCATCGCCAGGCATTGAATACAGCAAAACCCCAGTTGAGAGATCGACTGGGGTTTTTGTTATTTGGTAAAAAAAAGCAGAAAAAGAGATTTGCAATTAATCAAGAGGGTGGCAGCCACCCTCTCAAAATCTGATTCAGGAGGCTGCCTGATTTTCCTTCATCAGCCATCCTTCAATCTCTGATTTAAACCAGTAAGGATTATTGCTGAAGGGCAGCCTGACAGGTTTAGGAAAACCTTCTTCTTCGGTCGATCCTCTTGAAACCCGGCTGAGAACCTGGGGCAGTGAGAGTAGTTTGTCTGACATTTTTGACTACCTTGCAGAGCCTGACATTCAAGAGATGCTCTGCCTTGTTTTCTATGAAATAGCTGTTGTATCCGTTCCGGGAGCCTGACCGAGAATAGACATCATAATTATGCCCGGCAAACCTTAAACTAAGGATTAACAGTCTATTAAGTTTTCTATCTAAAGCCGTTCTTGTTGCATTGTCTCTGGTAATTGTGACTTTCAGAATAAACGACACCTCGCTGGTTTTTGACAGAGAAACACGCTTATTTTCTTGATTTTTAACTTCTCTGATCTAGCTTTAGCAGTCTGCAAAAATACGAAACCGGGTAGATGTAAGGATAAAACTGTGAAAAATATACTCTCTGCGGCACTGCTGTCGTTGATGTTCCTGTTTTCTGTCATCTGTCTGGGCGAGTCATTGGGGAGCAATTTTGTTGTCGAGCTTCAACAGGATGCAGGCTCTTCAATCCAGAGTTTTTCCATAAAGCCTGACCCGCATACATTGTCAGGCAACCCGTCATACCTTGCTGACATAAACGACTATGGAGAACCCATTTTGCCGCCTGATGGCAAATCACACGGACTTGACGGTTATGGGTTAAAAACGACCTTTTTTGATGCGATCTCGTGGGAATTGATTTACGCCGCCAATGCGCTGGTTGTTTACAAACTGGCTCTGACCAGCGATAACGCTGTTCCCGGCGCTAAACATTATTCATCGCTAACTGAAGAAGCATTTTTTGCGATCGGCTGGCTTTTGAAAAGCTATTGGAATCCCGATTCAACGCTGTTTAACCCGATAGGTCAACTGGAAGCAAGTCGGGATCACCCGTTTGCGATTAACACTATGATGCTGTCCGGGCAGAGTCAACAAAGTGGCCAGTCAAACCCGGCAGCAGCATCATCCGGTCAGCAAGCGTCAGGAACCGTCCCCCACCTTACATCTGCTTTCGCCAACCTCATGTCTTCCGGCTCTGGCGGCGGCAACCAGAGCCCTGATCAACACCTTCATACGATGGGTTTAAATTGTTACGTCGGTTCCTGTCGTGGTGTTTGTAAAAAAGCCCTAAACGCCTTTGAGGGTGCAACGTTAGGATTTGATGTACCCCTTCCCCCCGACCTTTCAATGGATTCAGAGGAAGATACAGATGAAGATGGATATGAATATGAAGTATATGAAGTTGGATATGGAGGTGGTGTAACCTGTCGAATGATAATGCAACACCCGGATGGCCAGCAGCAGGAATGCGGGGTGGTTCTGTGTAATCATCGACAACTGGCGTGGCATAAAAGAAGCTTTCACGATCAACTTTACTGTAACGAGTTAGTGGTCAGGGATGGCCAGAATACTTTATGCAATACGATGTGTGAGGGTGCTGAAAAACTGTTGCAACACAAGCAAGCAGTGCATCAAAAAAAACCGTTTGATGAAAATATGTATTATGACCTTATTCCTTGATCTATAAAGGTGCTCTATTAAAAGTCACACCTGCCTCATTCACGGCTTTAGCCGTTCAGGAGGCTGTTTGGTTTTCCTTCACCAGCCATCTTTCAATCTCTGATTTAAACCAGTAAGGACTATTGCTGAAGGGCAGCCTGATAGGTTTGGGAAAACCTTCTTCTTCGGTCGATCCTCTTGAAACCCGGCTGAGAACCTGAGGCAATGAGAGTAATTTGTCTGACATGTTTGACTACCTTGCAGAGCCTGACATTCAAGAGATGCTCTGCCTTGTTTTCTATGAAATAGCTGTTGTATCCGTTCCGGGAGCCTGACCGAGAATAGACATCATAATTATGCCAGGCAAACCTTAAGCTCAGGATTAACAGTCTGTTAAGTTTTCCGTCTAAAGCAGCTCTTGTTGCCCTGCCTTTGGCTTTTTGCCCCGTTTTTTCAAGTAAATGAATCGTGATCTTGGAAACTCTCGCTTAAAAATACGCTTAAGCTGTTTTTTCAACAGAGCGTAATCCACTTCTGATTCCTGATTGAAGTAACCAAACTCCGTGATCATAAAGAGGTTCTCGGAAAGCACATCAATGTACAGGCCGCGATCCTTTTTGTAACTGTGAACACTCAGTCCTGAACCTGGAGAGAGAACCTGAATATCTTTCAGAACCCTCGGAATAGAGTCATTAATAGGTATCATAGCGTTTTACGTTTCAGAGTACTGAGTGCATAGGGGTCGGTAACCCCCTCTCGATAGATTCTGAGCTTATTGCTGCGGGGAAATTCTTTCTTGATGACCTTCTTCAGGGCTTTGAGGATATAGACTTCGTGGCCTGTCATGCTCTGTTGCGAAAAGCCGTTTTCGATCAGCAGGTACCGGTCCACTTCTTTTCTGCAGATCACAATAATCCGGTTGCGCTTGTAAGACCGAATATCAAGGCATTCTCCAATAGTCATAGAAGGCAGCATTCGACCTATTTCGGTGAGCAGATTACTTTTTTCAAGCATGGGTCAAGACAGAAAGACTCAATTTAAACTTCAGTACCAGAGATAGTGCTTGGATTTTTTTGTAAGATCAATCTGTGTCGTTTTCCCGCAAGCTATGGAAATTGCTGTAGCCCAGACGGGGTAAGCCTTTCAGGCGAGTGGTCAGATTAATTGATTTTATTTATTTCTGTCATAAATAGTCTGGCTTCAGGCTCCTTTATTCAGCCTCGTAAGCCTTTCTGTAATGACCTTCATAGTCGTAAAGCTTATCAACGACCGACCAGTAGTGTTTCTCTTTCCGGGCAATCACAAAGTCTGGTTTGCGAAATTTCTTTTGTTGACTGATAACCGTGTCCACCGACTTGGCCCTGAAGGGTTCAGCACGGTTAATCAGGGCATGTTTACCAAAATGATGATAAAAGGCGCCCTGCTGGGCAGGTGTGTCCAGACGGAAAAACTCGCTGACTTCAGCTCCGTCTTCATCGTAGTAGGTGATTTTGATCCTGGGGGTACTGTCCTTGCTGTCAGACTCCAGCGTCATACCTGAACAGCGCAGAACCATACAGTCTTTCAGGTTAAGTGCATCCCGCAGTTTTTTATCCGGATCCACCAGTGCTTTTTTGCATTGATGACATTTTCGGGCGGCAATATCGTTTTCGGCACCGCACTCGTCACACTCCTTGAAGCGATAGCGGAAGTCACATTGAATAATTTCACCTTCAAACGCTTCAATGCCCTGACAACGGCGGCCATAGTGTTCAACCAGATCACCGTCACTGTCGACAATGCCCCAGAAGCTGTTCTCATGACCACAGGCAGGGCAGGGAACCGTCACTGGCACGGATTTGGAGTCAGGCTTTGGACTGCCTATTTCAGGGCTGAACAGATTATAGCGATTACCGGCAAAGTCCATAATCAGACAATCTTTCTTGCCTTCGGCCAGCCGAAGCCCGCGACCCACAATCTGTTGATAAAGGCTGACCGACTCCGTGGGGCGAAGGATTGCAATCAGATCAACATGGGGGGCATCAAAGCCGGTGGTTAATACCGAAACGTTAACCAGATATTTGATCTTCTGAGCCTTGAAAGCCTGAATCAGACTGTCACGCTCCTGTGTAGCTGTGTCACCAATAATCAAAGCAGATTCAGATTCTGGCAGATAGCCCATGATTTCCCGGGCATGATCTACGGTAGAAGCGAAGATCATGACGCCTTTTCTGTTTTCGGACTCTTTCAGAACCTGGGTGATAATCTGTTGCGTTGCCCGGCCTTTACCCTTTAGCAGCGTGTTCAGATCAGCTTCGTTATAGCGACCAAAACGATCTCTAGATAAAAGGCTGAAGTCGTAAAAAACCACAGGGGCATCGATCAACGTTGCAGGTGTCAGATAGTTATTTTTAATCATATACGACAACGGAAGCTCATAAAGACAGCTTTTGAAAAATCGGGTTTCTGCCGTTCTCTGGGTACCTTTTTTGTTTCCGGGGAGGTAATGCTGATAAATCCAGCCCATACCAAGCCGATAGGGCGTTGCCGTTAATCCCAGTATTTTCAGCCTCGGATTGAGCTTTTGAAGATGTTCAATAACCTTGTGATAGCTGGAGGTTTTCTCCAGAGAGACCCGATGACACTCATCAATGACCAGCAGCGTGAAGCTCTCGTCGTTAAACTGATCCAGATTTCTAACGACAGACTGAACACTGCCAAATACAACCTGCTCAGAGGCCTCCTTTCTGCCCAGCCCGGCACTGAAAATAGAGGCTTTCAGGTCATAGCTCTGGTACTTGGCATGATTCTGTTCAACCAGCTCTTTGACGTGAGCCAGAACCAGAACCCGGCCACGGGCAATGCGCCCCAGCTCACTGATCACCAGACTTTTGCCGGCACCTGTGGGCAATACCACAAGGGCAGGATCGTCACTGTTGCGAAAATGCTGTATCACTCTGGAAACAGCGTCTTTTTGATAAGGGCGTAGCTGGAAAGTCATCGGTTGATTATATCGATCCTTGCTTAAAGGCTGAATAGTGGCGCACTCTTTTCATTTCTGCACCGCTGATCAGAGCTGGTATAATTGATTTTTTATTCTTATTCAGGAAAAAACAAGGTATGGCAAACGCTTTCGCGCGCCGTTTTCAGTTGATAGTTGATCGTCTGACACAGGGAAACAAAAAGCAGTTTGCTGAAATGACAGGCAAATCCGCCTCTCATATCTATAAAATCTGTCGGGGCACCAGCCGCCCTTCCATGGCCTATCTGGAAAGTCTCTACGATGAGTTTCGGGTCGACCTGAACTGGCTGTTGACCGGTGAACAAAACGACAGTGGACAAATTTCTGAAACTTCAGACACTAAAGAACTGGTCTTCGCCCCCATGTTTGATGTGCAGGCCAGCGCCGGCATAGGCTCTGTTGTACAGGCTGAGGATGTCAGCCACTACTTTACCTTCAGTAAGGCTTTTCTTAGCCAGAAACTAGGTGTTTCCGGTGAAAACCTGGCCTTTGTCACCATCAGCGGTGACAGTATGCTGCCTACCTTTCGGGATGGCGATCAGGTGCTGGTGGATATGTCCCGGAAATCAGTTCAGAGTGAAGCGGTGTATCTGATTCAGACCGAAGAAGGTTTGATGGCCAAGCGGGTCAAACAGATTCAGCATGAACTGAAAATAATCAGCGATAACCCTGAGTATCCCCGCTGGAATATAGACCTGAAAAAGCTGGAAGAAAATCCAATAGTAGGTAAGGTCGTCTGGTGTGCCAGAACGGTCTGAGCACCGCTCCAGACCTGGAAAGGGTGAGCAGGCTCACCCAAATTTAAGAAGAGGGTTTCACAGTTTTTGTAGCAGCACTCATCAACTTGTGAAGTTTCCTTTCCAGGTTATTGAGTGTTGAAGAGTACCTGGGGGACATCGAGTGCGTTGTAAGCACAGGGAGTACGGGTTGCTCACTCATTATCCCGAAGTGCTCATGATGAAAAGAGCGCGCACCCTCTTCAGGAAAAAGAATATATAAACCAATGACAGGAGAAAAGCCGCCTTTCAGGAGGTGCAAGCCATGAACATATTTCATGACCGAGGACTTCAAGTCACGGCTGTATGCATTTTCTGAATGAGTGTACTTTGCGTCTAGCACTATAATATAGCGGTAGTCTTTTGTGATGTGCTGTATATCTATGATGTAATCAGGCTCTCTTTTGTTTTTGATTCTTTCGACCAAACTGCCATCGTATCTCTCAGTCCAGCCTTCGCTGTTAATAATGGACAAAGCATCGCCGCTCTTTTCTGTCGGGAATATGGGTTGATATAGGAGGCTTATATTCCAGTCTTCCCATGAGAATGCAGCATGTTTACCTCTGTCAGAACCAGTGGCAAGCTTGATGTCCTGTTTTGTCACCATATCGGGCACTTTATGAAGGGCTTCTTTAAGCTGTTCAAGGCAGAATAATTCATACAGTTTTGGAATTGAGTGAATTGCCAGAAAAATATCTTCTTGCTTCCAGTCTATGCTGCCATAAAGCTTCAAAGCAGCCAGCATAATATCTCTATAGGAATGATTCGACTTAGCTTTTGCCGATATGGTGATCGATAAATCAGGCTGTCTTACCGGAACAGAACGTTCATAAATGCGAGTGCAGACTTGCAATCTGGTTTTTAGGCGCTCACAACGATAAAGCCTTGTTTGATTCAATTGACGAACATGGTGTGATAAGCAGTTGAAAAAGCTTACATAGGCTCCAGTTGTACCTGATCCCTGCCCTTTTTTCTCAATAGAACATATCCTGTTCTCTATTGAAGAAATTAAATCTTCAATTTGCTGTTGAAGGTTTCTTAATACTCCAAGAATCCTGCGATTCTCAGTTATATCGGTTGACCCGGTGGGTTTTTGGACTGCTAGCTGGCTTACCCTATACAGTTGGTCGTCCAGTTGAAGATGAGCATTTTCCTTATCTGTTTCCGGTGTTAATTGATCGGTATTTCTTGCTAGCCACTGTATGGAGGCTTCGCTTGCGTTGAGATCTTTTCCATAAACAGGCTCAACCACTCTTTTCTGTCGCAGTCTGGTGAGAGGTCGTCGAGCAATGATTGGGATATTTTGTTCTAATACGCTACATATATGTTCGAGAGCATCCAATCGCTGGGTCGGTGTTTCTCCGTTACCATCATAGCTACCGCTACCATAATAGTTACTCCCCTTTTGCCTGGTTGGACTGGTGGTGGCATGTAAGGGGAAAGATTTTTGAAACAGGTAGTCGAGCATTTGACTGGCTCTTTCGGCATTAAGTCTCCTCGCAAGTACTTCTATTTCAGAAAAAACGATTATCTCAGGCAGGCCTGTGATGGTATTGTGGGCAGAAATCTCAAAGTTTGCTATTCCGAAGTAATTTCGAAAATAAGGGGTGTATTTATTTTTCTGTTTATTGGGTATCCAGACGTACTCTATTCCAGAATCTACCTCTGACCACTCTGTGGGTTCCAGCAATTGATCTGCAACGGCAATGGTCACATTCTCCCAATGTTCAGGAAGAACGACAGCCAGACGAAGACTTTCATCTTCCTTTACACGGCAGACAGAAGGATGGCTATCACCTTTAACAGGAAGGGAGAGGGTGACCCCCCTCCTGGCGCCATCGAGTAACTCAAGGTGCAAGATGTAATGTTGCAAAGCTGCTCTCCTGGCTTAGAAAAAGCTATAACTTTGCGACAGACGACCTTCTTCAAGAATGGAATCAACAATCTTGAGCGAGCGTCGCAGGCCATTTTTGTCAAGCTCACCAATCAGAGCCTGTAACCCCCCTTCAATACGTTTACCATAGCCTTCGATAGTCGGTAAAATATACATAGCGATACACCAGTCAAGTGCCTGACTCTCCCCCATATGCTGGTTAGCTACATTCAGGTAATGTCGCATATTGCTCAGTTTTCGCTGGCTCAAATGCAGCATTCGAGATTTGTCATTTTGATCAAGAATAAATTTGATAACCTGCCGATCGGAGACAGAAAAATCTTTGTCCTCCTGGGGGCTGAACCAGTTCTCAAGCGTTGACCAATTTATGCCGCCAGGAACCGTTTGCGTTTCAGATGTTGTGTAATCCAGGATGCTTTCAATATCCAGTTCTGGATCCATTTTAATCACTGGAACCCTGTCGAGCAGTCGAGGTGACAGTCTTTCTGTTGTTTCGTCAGAGTTTATCGTTGTTATCCAGCGCAAGTTGTTAGCGGGCTGGAGTATCAGGTTATTATCTTTTGCACCCAGACTTAACACCTTGTTTCTATACTCGGCGTCTGCCATTTGCAGAAAGTCAGACCAATAGTGTTCAAGAGGACTCAGATTTCCTTCATCCAGGAGTACTAATCGGAGAAATTTCTTTTCTTGATCATCCTGAAGATGCTGTAAAAACTCATAAAGTTTGGTTGGAGCTGGTTGAAACTCACCTTTTATAGCATTGAAATAACCCAATAGGTCTCGGATACCTGCCCAACCCTGACCGACAGAAATATTCAAAAAATGGCCTGGTTTATTTTCTTCAGAATTATGAAGCCCCATTGCTTCTGCTAACCGAACCACAGACGATGTTTTACCTCCACCGGGAGGGCCCGCCAGGCAGGTGAGATAATTTTGAGCAATGCAGATCATGAGGTTGGCTACCTCATCTCTGGACAATGACCGGCCTTCTTGCTCATCAAGATGAGACTTGATGGCCTCTATATAATCTTCTGGTCGAGTGGCTGGATTGTCGTTACAGATTACCTCTGAGAACTCTATTTTCTGATCAGAATCAATGGTGGAGTTCAGGGACATCAACTGTTTTAAGGTTTTGTCTTGAATAGCAAGTTTTCTTAATTCATTGGTGTCATTCAGTAAAGCATTCTTTGCTTCAATGGTGCGAACCAGAGAGTCTTTCTGAAACTCCAGATTTTCAATGACAGTTTGAAGAGAACGAGCATGACGGAGGTGCTCAAGCTCCTGGCCTAGCTCGGCATTTTCTGAAGCCATCGTGTCTCTTTGCTGCTCCAGGGCTTCTATTTCAGCCATAAGCTCAGCATTTTGCTTCTGTATTTCTTCTTTTTTCTGCTTTTCTGATTGCTGGCGGTATTGGGCTAATTGGTCATCAATTTCCTGTCTTTCGTTTCTTTCCCTGATGCGGAGTTTTTCAAGCTCAGCATTTAAACGAGCCATCTCGCTATCATGCTCTTTCTTATACTTATTTCTACGAGCCTCAAGCTTGGCACGTTCTTCCTCTGCTTCTTTATCCAGTTTTGTTATACGGTCATCAAGTATCTTTGACTTGTTATTCTGAATGTACTTACCAAGAAACTTTTCACCTTGTCTGGAATTAGTCCAGTCATTAATTATTTCTTGACCGATGTCATCCTGAGATAGATAGTCATCCATTATGTTCTTGAGCCGATCCAGGCGTTCATGGCTTCTATATGAGGCTTTTTGTTGACTGTGCTTATCTATAGCGTCAAGCAGCCCTTTTGCCGCGCTTTTAGATAATTTCTTGACATTTTTACCAAAGCCGTTTTTAGCAAAATACCTGATCAGGTCTTTGTCTGAGATAAAATCAATTTTTTCCAGGGAGCCACTCATCTCCTTAATGCTATTCAGATTGGGCAAATATAAAGCGTCTGTTGAGCGTTGAACCACAGTACACTTAGCCAGTTCTGTTATGTCTATGGATACAATGTGATCAGTATCAAGGTTTAAAGAACCACTAACAGGCATCAAACGATAACTGTCATCATTAACTCTACTGGCTAAAAATGGGCCATAGGCCTTATCTTCACTGTGTACAAAGAAGGACTTGTTGAGTGGAGGAATGATGCTGCTATCAATGATGCCTGTTTTTTTATCTGGTAGAGAGCACTTTATGATGGGCATCATTTCATATTTATTCAGGGCAGAGATCTCTGTACCATTGGACACAAACCGTTTTTTATATCCAGTCCCTTCTTTCCAATCGTCCCGATCTGACTCCCTGTAAGCGTTAATGCAGAAAATCTCACCCTCATCGAAGGCGTTTGTGGCTGATTCGTAGCTATGGGTAATGAATATCCCGTCTTCAGCTTCAATTTCCGGGGTGTAAGGTGTGTACTTGTCATCCTCCTGGACAAAAAGTATTTTGACAATGCCCATGTCCCCCTCTGTCTCAAATGAGTAACTCTTGATACATAGTGCTTTGCCTAGACTGTCATGCATAATTTTTGAACCGATCTGAATATATTTTAAATTTGTTGGGTCAATAGTACACCTTCGTCGTTAGTAAATGTACTGACTTGAAACAGGTTTTGACGACTGTAGAAAAAAGCTACGGTTTTGGGGCTGAGTGGGGGGTGTAGGCCAAGGAGGGGGAAGATAAGCACCTGGTACGTCACTTCAATGAGTTTGATGTGCCATTGATAGAGGGAACCCGTCAATTACATCTAGAACGAAAAAAGCCCCGCAAGTGCGAGGCTTTTTTGTATCTATCCATGGTGCCTGGGGGCGGAATCGAACCACCGACACGCGGATTTTCAATCCGCTGCTCTACCAACTGAGCTACCCAGGCCATGCCAGACTGCTTTTGCTAACACCATCCGTAAAGACAGATGGTGCCTAGGGGCGGAATCGAACCACCGACACGCGGATTTTCAATCCGCTGCTCTACCAACTGAGCTACCCAGGCATTTCATGCAATCATGTGCGAGGCGTATTAAACGGATTTCCCCCCTCTGAGTCAAGTCGGGCATACCGATTTTCCGTTTTTTAATGCTGTTCCGGCACAAAACCCTCAGCGGCATCATAGTCTTCGCCAGCGAAAAACCTATCCATTTGTTCGGTCAGGTATTTGCGGGTTTCAGGATCCAGCAGGTTAAGGTGTTTCTCGTTAATCAGGCGAGTCTGGTGGGCTTGCCATTCACTCCAGGCGGCCTGGGATACGTTCTCATAAACCCACTGGCCTTTCGGGCCTGGCAGTGGCGGTACAGCAAGACCTTCGGCTTCTTTGTTGAGTTTTACACAATGTACAGTACGGGCCATGGGTATCCCCTTTTTCTAAATCGTGGCATGGTATAGCAAACTATCCGTCAGGACGAACAGCTGACTTCCAGTTTTTTACCCCATTCAGGGGGCTTTTGGGCATAGTGTTCCAGATCAGGGTGTTCATCATAGGGTGATTTCAACACTGTCATCAGTTGTTTGATCTCACTGTAATCCCCTGTTTCTGCTTTTTCGATTGCCGTTTGGGCAAGATAGTTTCGCAAAACGTATTTGGGGTTAACCTGTTTCATTCGCTGGTGACGCTGCTGCTCTGGCTCCGAGTTTCGAAGAACCCTTTCATCATAGCGTTGCAGCCATTGTTTGAGGGGATCAGGCTGGCTGCACAAGTCCATTAATGCGGATGATGCCTGACCCGGTTGGTAATTCGACAATGCCCGGAAAAACAGGGTGTAGTCCAGGTGTTGCTCATGGAGCTGTTGCAGAAGGTCCCGGATCAGCTCTGAGTCTTCAGGCTCTTCTTCCCGCAGTCCCAGCTTTTCACTCATCAATGAAAGGTATTTGTCTGAGTAAAGTGTGGGATAGCTGTCCAATATTTTTTGCAGAGCCGATGCATCGTCCAGCAGAGGCACCAGAGCCTGCGCCAGTCGACCACAGTTCCAGTAACCTATGTCAGGCTGCTGGCTGAAGGCGTAGCGACCGGAATGATCCGAGTGGTTACAGATGTAGTGCCAGTTAAAATCATCCTGAAAGCCATAAGGCCCGTAATCAAAGGTTTCTCCGAGAATGCTCATGTTGTCGGTGTTCATCACTCCATGGGCAAAGCCGTTGGCCTGCCACAGGGCAATCATGTGAGCGGTCTTCTCCACCACTGTTTTGAAAAGTAAACAGTATTTGTCGTCTTTATTGAGCCATTGGGGAAAGTAGTTCTGAATCGTAAACTCGGCCAGTGTTTTAAGAGCGTCGTGTTGTTGGGTGTAATAGAAATACTCAAAGTGACCGAAGCGGATATGCGTTTTTGCTATTCGCAACAGGGTCGATCCGCGTTCCTCCGTTTCACGATAAACCGGCGTGTCGCTGGTCACCACACAAAGGGCGCGGGTGGTCGGGATACCCAGGTGAAACAAAGCCTCTGAAGCCAGGTACTCACGGATGCAGGAACGTAAAACAGCCCGACCATCGCCAAATCGGGAGTAGGGTGTCATACCCGCTCCTTTCAAGTGGAGATCCCAGCTTTCTCCTTTGTCGTTGGTCACTTCTCCCAGCAGCAAGCCTCGTCCATCACCCAGCTGCGGGTTATAGCTGCCAAACTGATGCCCGGAGTAGACCATTGCCAGAGGGTCGGCGCTTTCTGGAACCCGTGAACCGCCAGCTATCTGAGTCAACTGTTGTTTGCAGCTGTCGCCCAGCTCAAGATCTAACAGATCAGCGGCGTTCTGGCTTACGGCTACCAGCTTTGGATGATCCAGGGGGATGGGTTGAAGACGGGTATAGAACACGTCTGGCAACCGGCCAAAGCGGTTATTAAAGTTAAGCTGATCCGGGCTGGTTTTCATAACACTTCATCTGTTGTATAAGCTGATCTTTTTCTTCCCAGAGATGATTGACCCACGCCTGAAAGTCATTACGAAATTCAGCGTCCTGCTGGTAATTTCGGCCTGTGAACGATTCCGGGATGGTTCGTTGTTCAAAATGGATGCTGACGTGTTTAATTCGACCACAGAGGAAGTCCCAGAAACCCAACTGGCCTTTTTGATGATAAACAATGGTGATATTCAAAAGGGTTCTTACTTGTTCACCCAGAGCGCCAATCACATAGCTGATACCGCCAGCGCGGGGTTTCAGCAAGTGTTCAAAGGGGGATTTCTGCTTTTTGTGTTTTGCCTCGGTATAACGGGTGCCTTCAAGATAATTGACGATTGATACCGGCATGGTTTTGAATTTTTCGCAGGCTTTAAGGGTGTTTTCCAGATCTTTGCCGCGTTTTTCCGGGTGTTTTTCAAGATAGGCTTTGCTGTAACGCTTCATAAACGGGAAGTCGAGAGCCCACCAACAAAGGCCAATAACCGGAACGTAGATCAGCTCCTGTTTGAGGAAGAACTTCATCAAGGGGATTTTTCTGTTGAGCAGGTGTTGCATCAGTAAAATATCAGCCCAGCTTTGATGGTTGGCAGTGACCAGGTAATAGCCATTGGGATTCAGATTGTTGAGACCGCTGATATTCAGATGAGTTCCTGACAGTCCTCTGATCCAGAGGGAGTTGATGCTGATCCACAGCTCAGCTAAAGAGTGGGCCTCACGTCCCATCAAACGACGAAAGTCTTTTAATGGAATAATGAGCTTCAACAGGGAAAAGCAGAGCAGCGGAAGACTGAGTAACAGGGTGTTGATGACTAAAAGGGAGAGAGATAAACACCCTGTGAAATATTCTTTACATCGACCGATCATGTTGAACTAGGCATTCTGTCATTGAGTCTGCGTAGTTTAACTTGAAACCTTTGTCATCTCTAACCCCGAAATTTTATAAAGAACTGAGCTTTTCCTGCGGCTATTTCCTGTGTTTCAGGAACCATTGCCAAAGCTGGTGGCCTCTGAATGCCTCACGCCAGGCCGACTCATGGTTGCCACCTTCTATTTCTGTATAACGCAGCCGCTGTGTGCTGCCGCCGGCCCTGATAATGGCATCGACCATGTTTTGGGCATAAAGAACCGGTGTCACCTTGTCGGCGTCACCATGGAACGTCCAGACCGGCAGGCGTGTGAGCTGTTTTGCTGCATCAGGGCTTCCTGCTCCAGCAATGGGAGCGATGGCTGTGAATAAATCGGGTGTGGTCATGGCTGCAAACCAGACACCACTCCCGCCCTGGCCGTGACCCGCCAGATAAATCCGATTCTCATCTATTTCGGAATTTGAGGCCAGCTGGCTGACCAGTTCCAGCAGGGATGAAAGCGCTGTGGAAGAAGGGATTTCCTGAAAGTTGAACTCACCCGGAGGCACTTTTACCCAATACCTGTCTGCAGGGGGCCGGGGAGCCAGAACATAAGCTTTCTGCATGGTCTGTATGGGTTGACTGGCGAAATAGTCAGGCCCGACAGTCTGTTTGCTATTGAGCGGCTTCTTACTTTCTTTTCCTGCCTCGGGTGAATCGTTCAGGTAGATGACCAGCGGCACTTTTTGCCTGGGTGCAAGTGCAGGTGAATAAAGTTGATAAGGCAGCACAATGCCGTCCTTCTCATAACTTGAGGTCGACCAGTCGGCCAGAAGTTGGCATGGCAGCAGAATGAGCAGGCAGGATAGAAGTTGGGCTGAGAGTCGCTGGGCTGAGAGTCGCTGGGCTGAGAGTCGCATTACGATCTACTCCATCTCACAGTGCTGGGACTACAGCCATTAAAGGTTATATTTTCGGGCCTGACCAGTTTTGAGGCTCAGAAAGTCTCTGTTGACTCACACTGACGCTCTATAAACTTCTCCTAATTTTCGTTAACAGTTTACTGACCGGCGCTGCCAGCCCCAGCTCAGAGGGCTGATCCGGTTGAAACCAGTGCCATCGATCGCCATCCATTATTGAACAGTCTCTGGCAGCAAAGGATTTGATGGGAGTAATATGCAGGTGATAATGGCTGAAGGTATGTCGAAAAGACGACCATTCTTCAAAATCTTCCAGACTCAATCCGGTCTTGTGTTGAGCCGCTTCAGACAGTTCTTCATCAGTCTGGATTTCCGGAAAGCCCCAGAGTCCTCCCCAGATGCCGGTGGGTGGCCTTTTTTCCAACAGAACCTCTCCAAACTCGTTGATGACCATTAACATTCTTATCGATCGTTCCGGTTTCTCTTTTTTAGGTTTGGACTCGGGGTAGCGGGTTTCTTCTCCGGCTGCATGGGCCAGACAGTCTTGCTGTAACGGGCAAATCAGGCAGGAAGGTTTGGTTCGGGTGCAGATCATGGCTCCCAGGTCCATCATCGCCTGGGTGTAATCAGCATTGCGATGATGTGGGGTGTACTCCTCAGCAATACTCCACAGTTGTTTTGTCACCGCAGACTGTCCGGGCCAGCCAGCAATGGCCTGATAACGGGTCAGGACTCTCTTAACATTGCCGTCCAGAATCGGAGCGCGAATGCCCATACTGATAGACGCTATTGCTCCGGCTGTGGATAAACCTATACCGGGTAACTGCGTTAATTCTTCAACAGAACGAGGAAACTCGCCGACAAAAGTATCCATGACCATGTTTGCTGCCTTGTGCAGGTTTCTGGCTCTGCTGTAATATCCCAGTCCGCTCCATAGGTGAAGCACATCGTCAGTCTGGGCCCAAGCCAGGTCGGCAACGGTGGGAAAACGTGCCATAAAGTTTTCAAAGTACGGAATGACGGTGGCGACCTGAGTCTGCTGCAGCATGACTTCGCTGATCCAGACCCGGTAGGGGTTGATGTTTTTCTGCCATGGCAGGTTCTTGCGACCATGACGATCAAACCATTGCAGCACCTGCTGGCTGAAGGCTTCATTATTGCTGTCTGACTTGCTATCTGACGACATATAGAGTGTCTGGGTTTAAAAATTTAACCGTGCATTCTACTATGAAAAATACGATGTAATGGCTACTGAATCTGATTTTATAGACTTTTTTTATCTGCCTCTGGGAGGGAGAGATATGAATTTCCTCACTTTAATCCAGCTATTTTTTTGCCCAGACCTGTTCTTGCCGAAAGCGTAAACCTCTTTAGTATAAGTTTTACTGATTTATGTCATGTAAAAGTTTGAATATTATTATTCTGTAAACACGTTATTTTATTCATATTCCCTTCAAAAACTGTTGAAACAGCCATGAGTTCAGGAGACTGACCATGAGCGAATAACAGATACTCTCGGTAACAAGAAAGATGAATAAGTCTGAAAATCCAGGTCGTAAAACCGGCCTGGTCTCTAGATTAAGTCGTGTTCCTACCCCTCTTGGCGGCTTGGCACTGGGCATTGCCAGCCTTGGCGCAGCCTGGTCTCTGGTGATACCGGATCAGTCCCTGGCGCTGAAGTTAACCGCCGCTGTGATCGCCGCTATCCTGGTTTTCAAATTGATGCTGAAGTTTATTCTGCACCCGCACCTGATTCGGGAAGACCTTGCACACCCTGTGGTCAGCAGCGTTATGCCAACCTGTGCCATGGCTGTTATGGTGATCGCCGCTGCTCTCATGCCTGTTTCTGAAATTGTGGCACGTTTGCTCTGGTCGGCAGCGGTTCTGACTCACCTGGTATTACTGATTGGTTTTGTGGTGCACAGGGTTCGGGACTTTGATATTGAGCACATGGTGCCCAGTTGGTTTGTACCTCCTGTTGGCATTATTGTGGCTGCGGTCACCAGTCCGGGTATGGGCTTTGAGCCTCTGGTCCAGGCGTTGTTTATTTTTGGCGTGTGCTGCTATTTCGTGAAGCTGCCCGTTATGTTTTATCGCCTGATGTTCAAGAACACTATTCCTGATGCGGCGCTGCCTACTTTTGCCATTATGGGGGCACCCGCCAGTCTGTCTCTGGCAGGTTATCTGACCATCACGGATAACCCCAGCTTGATTATGATCAGTGTTCTGGCACCACTGGCGATTTTTATGACGGCCATGGTGTATATGGCGTTTATTAAACTGCTGAGACTGCCATTTTCACCAGGCTATGCCGCTTTTACCTTCCCAATGGTGATTGGTGCCACCGCACTGCTGAAGCTGGAAGGCAAGGTCACTGGCGTTTTTGCTGATCTCTTTTGTCAGCTGGGGCGTATTGAACTCTGGATAGCCACCGCTATTGTGACGTATGTCGCCATTCGCTATATCATCTTTTACCTGAAACCTCGCCCGAAAATGGCATAACCTGCACCGGGAAATGACTGGCTTGGTCGGTACAATCTTGCCAGTCTTTCGCTTCAGGATTGCTGTAATCCCCTCAAGTGCATTGGAAAATATAAACGATCGTTCTGGAATTTTTTTAGAGGCTAATAGTCTAAAGCATTCATCGCTCAAAATAATTAAATGTGTTTAATAGAGGGATTTATGGATGTAAACGCTACTGGAGCAGGTGCTGACGGACTTAATAAAAGCAGCCTCGCTGAAAAGAATGATGAAAATTCTGATTCACAAAAGAAAGCATTCAAAGGTTTTTCAAGAATGCTACGGGTTGGGGGTGCGTCCCTCACACCGGTAGAGAAGATGCAAAAGCTTGATGCTATTGTGCCAGATTGCAGTCATCAGACTGTGAGTCGGACTATTCCCGAGCGAAAAGTTTCCCACTGCATTACTTCTGATGATTGTCAGGGCGCAGATCAAGCCAGTGGCCTATTGGGTGAGACGTTTACCGCTAAGGAAGTGGCTGAACGTTTTCGAACGACCATTGTAGACCTCATACATTCACTGAGATATGAAAAAATCATAAGAGAATTTGGTGAAGATGATCACAGAGATGAATTAATAGAGATTTTTATCGATTTTGTTTTATATCAGGAAGGTCTGATCCATGACCGGTGTTTTACTGTTGAAGGCAGCCCCGATAAATACGTGGCGGGTAAAACCATGAGTCAGGGGCGGGTTGAAGAAATACAGTCTTTCCTGAAAGCTATTTTTACTGAACAGGCAGTAAAGGAATTGAAACGTTATGGACCTCAAATATATTATTGTTTTGGGTACATGCTGGCTGATTATCTTAATAAAAAAGAAAACAAACCGGATAATGTTATCCCAAAGTCTGTGATTTTATGCACTGAATTTACCTACGAGAAATTGTTGAAAGCTATATTTCCATTTTTTCAAACCCTTCTTGGTGGAAGTGGCTTTTTTTCTGAGCTGGTTATGATCTTTGATTTTGTCATAAAACTCAGACAGGAAATCATTGATAGTGCTTGTGAAGCGTGTCAATACAACAATCTTATAACCATTGCTCTACGCCTCAATGGTAATGATATAAGAGAGCGTTTTAATCAAGATGTTATGGAGGTTATTTTTTCCAGACGCTGCGATAGTATAGTCAATGCCATGTTTGATAACTGCGCTGTTGGGACTGAAAATGAAGTGGAACCGGCAGGCAGATTAAATCTTAAATTCGGTGAAGAGCTTGAATATGATATAAAAAAATCAGAGTGTCGGCCTCTTAAGAGTTTTGCAGATCGAATCCAAAAAAAAGGGATGACTATTTACAGTAGTAACACTTACACAAGCTATAAGTGTTATGGTTTTGATAATCGTTTTATCATAACCCCTACTTACGACGCGGGATGGTTCGAAATACACTGCACACCTTACCATTCTGATGATCCACTCGCAGAATTGTCTTTTGAGAAGGTGATTGAAGTGGTTAATGCAATGCGCAACGAAGGGATGATTGATTATAGCTCCGGCCATAAACACATCGATGCCTTGAGTGCTACCCAGGGTGATACCGATGTGCTTCTGGCGATGGAGTCTGAGATCCATCGAAATTCTTTTTTGCTGAGGGCGTTTGGAAATAATGATCGTATCCTGCAGAACGATGAAGCTCAATGGTATAAAACATTTGCTGATTACGATCCAGACCTAAAATCATTTGCCTTGAAGCGGTTAAATAAGATGATTGACCGATACAATAAAAAAATAGAAGAAAATGATACTGAAAAGCCAAGCCATAAAGGGAGCTCTGATTCGGAAAAAAAAGAGAGACTTGAGCAGTTTGCAAATTTTTACAATCAGCTTGTTCATATTGTGACTCTACAAAAGGGGGTGGATAATGTTGGTGCCGTTATGAACGGAAAATTTATGGCTATATCTTTACTGCACATTACCGGAGCAAGCGATGTCGAAAAATTATCAACGCTGGAATTTCGTTTTTTCCGTTGTCCGAAAACGGTACAGGAAATCAAATTGATTAACCAATTTTTGCAAGTCTGGTTTCAAAACCTTCATCAGTGCAGAAAGGATAAGACTCCTTTACAGCCTGTCCCTGAAAATATCCGATCCTGCAAAGATTATACGGCAGAGGAAGTTCAGGCTAAAACCATTGATTACCTAAAAGAATTAGGGCTGAATCCGGAGGATTATCGCTGTTTTTGGAGCGAAGTACGGGATATTCCGTGAAGCAGGCCAGCTCTGAAAATATGAATCATTGTTCTGAAATTTTTTTGGGGATTAACAGTCTAAGGCATTCATCGACCAAAAGAATTAAATGTGTTTAATAGAGGGATTTATCGATGCATATGGATGTAAACGTTACTGGAGCAGGTGCTTGCGGACTTAATAAAAGCAGCCTCGCTGAAAAGAATGATGAAAATTCTGATTCACAAAAGAAAGTATTCAAAGGTTTTTCAAGAATGCTACGGGTTGGGGGTGCATCCCTTACACCGGTAGAGAAGATGCAAAAGCTTGATGCTATTGTGCCAGATTGCAGTCATCAGGCTGCGAGTCGGACGATTCCCGAGCGCAAAGTTTCCCACTGCATTACTTCTGATGATTGTCAGGGCGTAGATGAAGCCAGTGGCCTACTGAGTGAGACCTTTACCGCTAAGGAAGTGGCTGAACGTCTTCGAACGACCATTGTAGACCTCATACATTCACTGGGATATGAAAAACTCATAAGAGAATATGGTGAAGATGATCAAAGAGATGAATTAATAGAGATTTTTATCGATTTTGTTTTATATCAGGAAGGTCTGGTCCATGATCGGTGCCTTACTGTTGAAGGTAGCCCCAATAAATACGTGGCGGGTAAAACCATGAGTCAGGGGCGGGTTGAGGAAATACAGTCTTTCCTGAAGTTTATTTTTACTGAACGGGCAGTAAAGGAATCGAAACGTTATGAACCTCTAATAAATTATCGTTTTGGGGACATGCTGGCTGATTATCTTAATAAAAAAGAAAACGAACCGGATGATGTTATCCCAAAGATTGTGATTTCAAAAAGATTTGGCTGCACTGAATTTAGGTACGTGAAATTGTTGGAAGCTATATTTCCATTTTTTCAAACCCTTCTTGGTGAAAGTGGCTTTTTTTCTGAGCTGTTTGTTATCTTTGATTTTGTCAAAAAATTCAGACAGGAAATCATTGATAGTGCTTGTGAACCGTGTCAAGACCACAATCTTATAACCATTGCTCTACGCCTCAGTAATGATATAAGAGAGCCTTTTAATCAAGAGGTTATGGAGGTTATTTTTTCCAGACGCTGCGATGGTATAGTCAATGCTATGTTCGATAACTGCGCTGTTGGGACTGACACTGAAGTGAAACGGGCAGGCAGATTAAATCTAAAATTCGGTGAAGAGCTTGAATATGATATAAATAATCAACTTCCTGAGTCACAACGTATGGTTCTTAGTAGTTTTTCATCTCGACTCAAACAAAAAGGAATGAGTTATTACCCTACCAATAATGGCAGATCTGCTGCACGCTACGGTTTTCATGATAGCTTTACCGTATTACCTTTTTACGACTTACCGAAATGGCTTGAAATAAACTGCACACCTTACCATTCTGATGATCAACTCGCAGAAATATCTTTTGAGAAAGTGATTGAAGTGATTGATTCAATGCGCAACGAAGGGTTGATTGATTATAGTTCCGGCCATAAACACGTCGATGCCTTGAGTGCTACCCAGGGTGATACCAGTGTACTTCTGGCATTGGAGTCTGAGATCCAGCGACACCCTTTTTTACTGAGGGCGTTTGGAAATAATGATCGTATCCTGCAGGACGATGAAGCTCAATGGTATAAAACATTTGCTGATTACGATCCAGGCTTAAAACCATTTGCCTTAAAGCGGTTAAATAAGATCATTGACCGATACAATAAAAAAATAGAAGAAAATGACACTGAAAAGCCAAACCATAAAGGGAGCACTGATTCGGAAAAAAAAGAGAGGCTTGAGCAATTTGCAAATTTTTATAGCCAGCTTGTTCATAGTACGACGCTACAAAAGGTGTTAGGTAATGTTACTGCCAATGTGAACGCAAAATGTATGGCGATGTCGTTACTGCACATTACCGGAGCAAAATCTGTTAAAAAATTTTCAACACTGGAATTTCGTTTTTTCCGTTGTCCGAAAACGGTACAGGAAATCAAGTTGATTAACCAATTTTTGCAAGTCTGGTTTCAAAACCTTAATCAGAGCAGAAAGGATAAGACCCCTTTGCAGCCTGTTCCTGAAAATATCCGATCCTGCAAAGATTATACGGCAGAGGAAGTTCAGGCTAAAACCATTGATTACCTCAGAGAATTAGGTCTGAATCCGGAGGATTATCGCTGTTTTTGGAGCGAAGTACGGGATATTCCGTGAAGCAGGCCAGCTCTGAAAATATGAATCATTGTTCTGAAAATTTTTTGGAAATTATTAGCCTGAAGCATTTATAGCTCAAAAGAATTAAATATATTCAACAGAGGGATTTATGAATACAGACACTAGCGGAGCAGGAGCTTGCGGACTTTATAAAAGCAGCCTCGCTGAAAATAATGATAAAAGTTCTGATTCAGAACAGAAAGTAATCAAAGGTTTTTCAAGAACGATACGGGTTGAGGGTGCATCCCTTACACCGGTAGAGAAGATGCGAAAGCTTGATGTTATTGCGCCAGATTGTAGCCATCAGATTGCGAGTCGGACTATTCCCGAGCGAAAAGCTTCCCACTGTATTACTTCTGATGATTGTCAGGGCGTAGATCAAGCCAGTGGCCTACTGAGTGAGACCTTTACTGCTGCACAAGTAGCTGAACGTTTTCGAACGACCATTGTAGAGCTCATACAGTCACTGAGATATGAAGAAATCGTAAGAGACTTTGGTGAAGATGATCAAAGAGATGAATTAATAGAGATTTTTATCGATTTTGTTTTACATCAGGAAGGTCTGGTCCATGACCGGTGTTTTACTGTTGAAGGCAGCCCCGATAAATACGTGGCGGGTAAAACCATGAGCCAGACGCGGGTTAAAGAGATAGAGTCTTTCCTGGAGGCTATTTTTACTGAACGGGCAGCAGCTGAATCAAAAAGAGAAAGGGGTAGATTATGTTATATCCTGGGGCACATGCTGGTTGATTATCTTAATAAAAAGGAAAACGTACCCGATGATGTTATCCCAAAGGTTAAGTATCGTTTTGGCTCTCGGAATGAAATTACCTACGAGCAATTGTTAAAGGATATATTTCCATTTTTTGAAACCCTTCTTGCTCCAAGAGGTCTTTTTTCTGAGTTGAGAGTTATCTTTAATTTTGCCGCGAACTTCAGGCAGCAAATCATTGATAATGGTAATACACTCTATGGCGATGTAAATTTGTTGACCAGTGCTTTGCGCGCCAACAAAAGCGGTATGAGAGAGTTTTTTAATCGACATGTTATGGATACTATTTTTTTCCGGCGCTGTGATGATATTATCGATGCCCTGTTTGATGCTTGCCCTTTACCGACTGGCAATGAAACGAAAACGGAAAACAGATTAAACCTTAAATTGGGTGAAGAGCTTGAATATGATGTAAGAAATTTATCTTCTGATTCAGAGGGTACGCTGGTTGGCATTTTTTTACTTCGATTCTCAGAAAAAGAGTTAACTCATCAAATTAAGAATAAAAAATCTGCTGTGTGCTATGGATTTGACAGTAGCTTTACCGTGACTCCTTTTTATGACACACAGAATTGGTTTGAAATAAACTGCACGCCTTATCATCCTGATGATCAACTCGCGGAATTATCTTTTAAGAAGGTGATTGAAGTGACTGATTCAATGCGCAAAGACGGATTGATTGACTATAGCTCCGGGCATAAACACGTTGATGTCTTGAGTGCCACTCAGGGTGATACCAGTGTGCTTCTGGCATTGGAGTCTGAGATCCAGCGACACCCTTTTTTACTGAGGGCGTTTGGAAATAATGATCGTATCCTGAAGGAAGATGAAGCTCAATGGTATAAAACATTTGCTGATTATAATCCAGACACGAAACCATTTGCAGTGAAGCGGTTAAATTGGATCATTGATCAATATAATAAAAAAATACACGAAAGTTGTGATGAACAGTTAAGCCATAAGTTAAGCCATAAAAAGCATACTGATTCAGAAAAAAAAGACAGGCTTAATCAATTTGCACATTTTTATAGCCAGCTTGTTCATATGACGTCCATACAACGGGGGGTTGGTAGAATTAATGATTGTAATATGGAAAAGTATATGGCTATGTCTTTGTTACATATCACCGGAGCAAGAAAAGTTAAAAAAATATCAACACTGGAATTTCGTTTTTTCCGTTGCCCGAAAACGGTAGAGGAAATTAAGCTGATAAACCAATTTTTACAAGCCTTGTTTCAAACTATTCAACAGCGCAGAAAGGATAAAACCCCTTTGCAGCCTGTTCCTGAAGGTATCCAATCCTGCACAGATTATACGGCAGAGGAAGTTCAAGCTAAAACCATTGATTACCTCAGAGAATTAGGGCTGAATCCGGAGGATTATCGCTGTTTTTGGGGTGAAGTAAGGGATATGCCAGAAGGTTAAAACCCTTCTGGCTTTTTTCATGGGTTATTAGCGCCTGCTCAATACCCTGAACAGAACACAAACCACAGCCAAACTGACGACAATGGTCGCCCCACCGGGAAAGTCATAAAGACTCGACAGTACCAGCCCCAGAACCAGACCTGCCAAGCCTGTCAGATACCCTGAAGTAAGCGCTTTTTTTCCAGACAACTGATTGACGGCCAGTGCCGGCATAATCAAGGAGCTGAACACCAGATAGACACCCACCATTTTGACACTCAGTGTCACCATCAAGGCAAAAACAGGATAAAAGAGCCTGCCATCAAGAATGTGTGGTCTGATGGCTATCCCTGTAAGAAATGCCAGACTGGTCAGCCCCGGAACGATCATATCCTGCCAGCCAAGCCAGAGGATATGACCATTCAGAGCTTTGGAAATATGTTCCGCCCCGTGGGGATCACTGGCCATAAGCAGGGTGATAGCAGCCGCAGAGACCACATAAATGCAGCCAATGATCGCTTCCAGTTCTTTTTCGGCATACTTGGCCAGCCAGGCAATCAGGCCAGCACCACCAATGGAAAAGGCAAAGGGCATAAAAGTCCCTGATATCGTGGCGCCGTCATGGCTGTGAGCCTGTGACATTGTCAGGATATGAGCGACAATGGCACCCATAGCCGCGATCTGGGCAATGGCCAGATCCATAAAGACAATGCCACGCTTGAGAACCTGTCGCCCCAGCACCAGATGAGTACTGAAAACAATGATGCCTGCCACAAGGGCAGGCAGCATAATTGCGATAAGAGTCCACTCCATCATGGTGCCGAAGTCGCTTTCAGCAGCTTTTGAATGAGATCGTCATACAAGCTGATCAGGTTGCTACTCTGTTCGCTGCCACCCACTGTCATTGGTAACTCTATGGCAGGTACACCGGCTTTCTGACTTAACCAGTCCGCTCCTTTCCTGTCCTGGTAAGAGGCGTACACGATGGCATCAATGTGCGTCTTTTCAGACAGTTCCAACAAGGATGCCAGGTGTCTGGTTGAAGGTGGCAGACCGGGTTTGGGTTCCAGGTCGGCAGCAACATTGACACCCAGCCACTTCAGCAGATAGTCAAAGTCGCTGTGATAGGTTATCAGGGTTTTACCTTTTAACGGTGCAGCTTCTTTTTCCCAGCGCTTGATATGGGTCTCCCACTCTTCTGAGAGCTTTTTGGCGTTGGCCAAATATTCATCTTTATGCTGAGGATCAAGCTTTGCCATACGTTCAGCCAGCGCCTGAGCGACTTTCACCATCCGATAAGGATCAAGGTGAAGGTGAGGGTTTCCTTGCGGGTGAACGTCACCCATGGTGGGATCGACCTTCTCAAGCTTATCAATGGTTTCAATCTGGTCAGCAGCAAAAAACAGCCCTTTGTCTCCGCTCTGGACATTGGGATTGGCTGATTTCATCTGTAGCACCGGCAGCCAGCCGATCTCCAGTTCAGCACCTGAGCAAACGGCTATGTCAGCTTTCCTCATTTTTGAGATCAGTCCCGGACGCGCCTGAATATGATGAGGATCCTGTAAGGCGGTCGTTGCCGTATAAATTGTTGCTTCAGGTGCAATCTCTGCTGACAATGCCGCCCACTCCGGTTCACAGGCAAAAACGGTCAATGCCGCATGACTGGATACCGGTAAGGCCAGGGCGGATGCCAGCAACAGTTTAGAAAGCGTGCGCATCGTGGGCTCCCAGGGACATAACATACTGAAGGGTTACAATGTTGTTGTTGGCGTTATCGAAACCATCGCCGGTCTGATGGGTGTATTGCAGCCTGACTGTGGAGAAGTGGGAGTGACTCCAGGACACCATGAATTCAGTTTCTTTCAGGTTCTTCTCATCGAAATGGTCGCTGTGGGCTTCGTAGCCCTTGAACTCACCGTAACGAGCACCCACCGCCCACTGAGGCGTCATCCGATAAACGCTGCTCAGGTAGAAGCCTTCATTCTTCTCATTGCCTTCGATGGTGTCGCTGAGATCCCGTGTCTGCAGGTATTCCCCAGACAAAGTCAGGCTGCGGTACTTGTAATTGCCATCAGGGGCCCACTTCCATACGGCATCGGCAATATAAGTGTTCTTGCCGGTAAACTGGGCGTTATGAGAATGGGTATGGGCATGAGCCTCTTCTTCTGAAGTCTCATGATAGTGTTCTTGCTCATGGTCGTGACTGCTGATGCTGGCACCGTTGTCATTTCTCAGGTAGCTCAGGCCCAGCTGCCAGCTGTTCTCTTCGTTAAAATCACCACCCAGTTTGGTAAAGGCGGTGTAGACACCCACTGATTTTGGATCGGTTAAATCCGCAGCCTGCATCTTGGTACCGCTGAAGGCTTCGGTACCGATAGTCCAGAAGGTATCGGTAGGCAGCACATAACTCAGGCGAACACCGTCGTCAAAATAGTGAGACCCCAGCATGGCACGGTAAGCAGCGGGTCGTTCAACAAATGAATCGGTGTGAGTGTGCAGACCATTCAGGTAACCGATATCAGACAGGAATCGACCCGCCCGAACGCTGAAACCGCCGGGAAGCGCCAGAGTCTGGATAAATGCCTCTTCTGTTTCGAATTCGGTTTTGCCATCGTGCTCATGTACGACACCGGTGAACTTACCGTAGAAAAGATCATCAATAGCTGCACTGACACCCAACTCAATATGACCCAGACCAAACCCTTTTCCGTATTCGCTCAGAGCGCTGTCGGATGATTTGTAATGGCCATCCAGAATCAGGCTGAAGTTTGGACTGAAGTCTTCAGCATGAACAGTTGCGGTTGCTGACGCTGCCACCAGAATCAACGCTTTGGCCATTCGGCTGTAAGCCCCTCTTTTGCGAGAAGCTTTTTTACAGGGAGTTGCCAGGGCGGATTGGGAGTGAACGTCAGTTGAAATAACCGGCGAGTTTATTGCAGGCACGGAGGGCTCCTGTTGTGTGAATGGTCACTGTGTCGGGTGATAAAAACGCAGTGGATATTTGTTAAGACTACAAATGTTATAACATAACATTTTGTTCTCTCAAGTTTTTTGTGAACATTGTTGATTTTCGGGGTCGGAGCTTTGGCCTGCTCATATATCTCCGAACCCGATGGCTTTGATCGTTAACAAAGTTTCCTTTTAAGTGACATCAATCAACAAAAGATGGCCAATAAGCCGTTAATCTGCCGCCATCAAAACCCGTAGTGATTTATGTTGAAAAAGGAATCTTGCGATTAACACTCTAACTCTTCCATTAAGGCTCGCCATCATAGGGGGGTGGGCTCTCATCAGTTATTTCCTGGGGCAGGTACTGGTCGAACAGCCCGATACACAGCTGGGCTTATTTATGCTGCTGCTTTTTGCCGGATTGTGGATGACAGAAATTATTCCGCTGGCCGCTTCGGCCATTTTGGTGCCCGTCATTGCTGCGCTGCTTCATTTGCTCGACTTTGCCAAGGGTATGTCGAATTTCTCCTCAACCATTATTTTCCTGTTTATGGGCGGCTTTACTCTGGCTGCGTTGCTGAACAAATACGGAATAGATCGTTGGCTGGCTGAACGGGTGACTTATCTGGCGGGTGGTCGTCTATGGGTTTCTATTATCCTGTTTTTCTCAGTGGTTTCTTTCTTGTCCATGTGGATGAGCAACACATCCACAACCGCCATGATGCTCCCGATTGCCATTGGTTTGATTGATAAGCAGTATCCCAGAATGCGCACCTTTGTGGTGCTGGGTACGGCTTATGCCGCCAATATTGGTGGTCTGGCCACCGTTGTCGGTTCTCCACCCAACGGCATCGCTGCTGCGGCTCTCAATCTGGATTTCATGACCTGGATGAAAGTGGGTCTGCCCAGCACCGTGATGTTATTCCCCGCGGTATTGTTTTCCATGTGGCTGATTATCCGTCCGGAAAAAGACGCCAAGGTCAACCAGACCCGTGGCAGTGACTTTGCAATGAACTGGAGCCCCCAGGCAAAAGGTACCATTGCCCTGTTTGTGTTCACCGTGGTGTGCTGGATTTTCGCCAAGCCCATCAGCCAGTTCCTGGGCGTTAAAGACTTTGATCGTCTGGTTGCATTTGCGATTACGGCTGCGGCACCCGCGCTTGGGCTGATTGGCTGGAAAGAGTTGGAGAAGAAAATCGACTGGGGCATTTTGCTACTGTTCGGCGGTGGCCTCTGTCTGTCCATGGTGCTCCAGGGAACAGGAACATCCGCATGGTTGGCCGGAAACATCATGACCTCACTGAGTGACGCTCCCGGCTGGTTGCTGATTATGGCCAGTATTACCCTGATGATTTTCCTGACCGAAATGGCATCCAACACCGGCTCGGCAGCGATTCTAATTCCGGTCATGATTGCCCTGGCTGATCAGTTTAACCCTGCGATCACCTACTCGCTGGTCTTTGGTGTCGGTGTGGCGGCGACCTGTGCCTTCATGCTGCCGGTAGCCACACCGCCCAACGCTCTGGCCTGTGCTACCGGTGAGGTAAAACAGAGCCAGATGCTGAGAGCGGGTATGGTGTTGAATATTATCAGTATCTTTGTGGTCTACTTCAGTGTGTCCACCTTCGGCTGATAGTCGCTGGTACCTTACTATTTGAAAAGACCTTTCAGGGCATCTTTCAGGTGCCCGGCTTTTTCTTCAATCTCTTTTTCCACACGCTTTTTCACTTCCTGTCTGGCCAGCGCAGCAATTGTGTCGGCCAGGCGTTCGGTGTCAACACCACACTCCAGCTGATCCAGCTTACCCTGACAACGAACCGGCCAGGTGACGTTGACGTAGTCTTCGTTAACCTGACAGGCGGGATCACTGTCAGGAGCGCGGTTGCCACTGATGTTCAGACCGACATGATAATCCATAGTCTGCTTGACCAGATTGACTTCGCCATCACCCTTGAGGTTCAGGTTGGTCAGGGCTGCGGTCAGATCCTTGTTGTAGGCTACCCCGTTGCGAACGTTAAAACTGCCTCCAAGCTGGGTGAATTGGGTGCTTTGACCCCAGTCTTTTTTCTGCAGTTCCTTCTTGCGAATTCTGGCAATTCCCTCGCATACCAGCTTGTCAAAGTTGGCCTGGGTAAAGGCTCCCTTATTTACTTTGAAATCGACCTTACCGTTCAGGTTACGGGTCAGGACACTTTCCAGCTGGCCGTGGGTTGTCAGGTCCATGTCGGCATTTACTTTACCCTCAATGGACTTCAGAGCCGGTATCGGTTTAGCCAGGGCCTGTAGGTTAATAGCTTGCAGGTCTGCTGTTGTCTGTATTTCGGGATCACCTTTTTTCCGAACATCCAGCCTGGTGTCCAGATCAATGGTGCCTTCATAAAAACCAGAAGTCAGCATGATGTTCTGACGTCCGTTCAGGGCTTTGAGCTGAACTGAGGGCTTGTTAAACGTGAGTTTTGCAACGGTCAGAGAAGCCAGCTCCAGAGAGCCTTTGATGTTCAAAGGGCGCAGGGCATCTTCCGGAATCAGTGGTAGCTCTTTTGGCTGAAGCTCTTTTGGCTGAAGCTCTTTTCCAGCACTTGAAGCCACAGCTGGTGGCTCTGTGCTCTGAACGCCTTCAGACTTGCCTTTAGATTGTTCTTCTTTGGCGGCTGTCTTTTCAGTGGCGGGTGGCAGATAGCGATCCAGATTCAGGTCAGTGCCTTTGAACTGGAAGGTTATGTCCTGTTTATCCAGACTTCCGATTTTGAAAAAACCATCCATCTTGAAGCCGTCAAGCGTCAGATCCAGTTTATCCGCAGAGAAGCTTTTACCATCGGTGTTAAAAGAGCTTTTGAAAGCCATTTGAGTCATTGCCTCAGGATCTGCCATGGGGGGAAGCGAGATCTTGAGTTCTTTGAGCAACTTGCCCGGATTGAATTGAGTGACATCCAGATGACCTTTCACCATCAATGGATGTTGCTGGACATTTATGGCACCGACAATTTGCAGGGCTTCGGCGCTCTCCTCGGTAAGGTTATCGACTGCCGGGTTGGCAAAGATCTTGAGGTCTTTCAGATCATAGGTGCCTTCTTTGAGGTTGAATTTTAGAATACCACTGACGTCAGTCGTGAGTGTCAGGTCAGGTTCACTGCTTTTGATATGAGCCTTCAGATTGAAATCAAAAGGTTCGTTGTTGCGAATCGCCCCGGTTTCCAGCCCTGCCTGATCAACCCGGTAGCTTTTGCCTGTGCTTTTGTCGTCGTAACGGATCACCAGCCCTTCAACGCTGACATTGGCAATATCCAGCTCAAGGGTTGCAGATTCGGTGGTACCTTCGGGCGTTGTAACTGTTGTGGTTTCTGTTTCAGTGGGCTGGCTACCCGCTTTTTTGGGCGCATACCAGTTGCCTTTGCCGGACTTGTCCTTGACCAGGTTCAGCTCCAGCCCCATCAGTTTGGCTGTTTGCATCTCGACTTTTTTGCTTAACAGAGGCAGCAGTTTAACGCTGATTTCAGCAGTACCCAGCTTTGCCAGCTCGGAGTGGTCAGTCCCTTTAATATTCACATCTTTAAGGGAAAGCCCCAGCCAGGGAAAGACCGACCAGCCAATGGGGCCATCAATCGTGAGCGTCAGGCCGGTGTTGTCGTAAACCAGTTTGGAAATATCGTCCCGGTAACGATTGGGATCAATCACTTTGGGAAGAATCAGGGTGGCGGCAACAACAAGAATAATGATGCCAGCTACCACAAAGGCGATGAGTTTTAGTGGACGATTCATGAGAGACCTCGGGACCTTAGAGGATTTAAGGCATTGAGAGAGTTTTTATCGAATTTTGCGTAAAACCCCTCCTTTAGCGGGGGGGATGTAAGCAACGAATCCGCCAGGATTCGCTATGCACAATGTTTGAAGTCGATCAGGGTTGTGCTTCTAGCACTTAACCTTTTACAGCCCTTCTTAATTGTTGTGCTGGTTATTGTAGTTTTACCTTCTATATCCATCAATACAGCATATCCTGTAGACATTCTGCCTTTGATGAACCCTTTACCCTTTTGGGTATTTACATAGTCGAACTTTTTAATGCCAAACAACTTGCCAACAGGAATTTTCTTTTCTGATCTCTGCCCTTTGTGTAACTGATAGTCACCTTTAGAGACATGAACTTTCTGATACAAAACTGGACTCGGTTTAACCAGCTCCCCATGTTCACAGCAAATAGCTACAGCATCATTGAAATGGGTTTTGGGTAATTTCAAAATCGTTTCACGCTTGAATTTTGTCTCATACCCAAAGGTTTCTTTGAATGACCAGTTTTTCTTTAACACTTCCTTGATGATGCTGACTTGGGTAGCGTGTTTAGTCTTGCTTTTCTGACCCTTAATCTCAAATTTCCCATCGTGTAAATCCTTGTGGCACCTTTCACATAGGGTTATCAGGTTGCCTGGCTCATCTGTTCCGCCGTTTGATCGAAATACAATATGATGAACGTGTAATTTTTCACTGTGCTTCACCTTCTGTTTTGAATGACATTTGTATCCATCACGATCAAGGACATAGGCTTTGACGTTGTAATAATCCTTCTGTTTTCCTTCCTGATAGCCCCTTCCTGACACTTCAGGGTTGGTTATCTTGTGAATGTCAAAACTGGCCGTTTCTACATTCCATCGGGTAACAGGTAAAATCATTTCAACCTGTTTCTTTTCCCTGAAATGGGACTGAACCTTAGACCTTACAGAAGGTGGAAGCCTTCCGAACATGGTTGAGTTTTTCCGGTTCAAAAATCTGGGCTTTCTGTATCGGGTTTTTCTGTTACGTCTATTGCTTCGATACATTCTCCTTTGATCCATTTTTTTCTTAATATCGGTTCTAAGCTTGACTTGAGACTGATATACAACCTTGCCATTAGATATAGCAGCACAGCCGATAACCTTAGAGCCAGTATCCATACCAGTCACTACAGTTTGCTTATAGCCTGTAGAGCCAAACTGTAGTTGTATGGTGAATGGTGTCCTTGAAACAACCTTAGCCTTACTCTCTTTCAAGAGCTTTCTAGCCCGTTGGGGCTTGCATGGCATTAATGGTTCACCATTTTTGTTGAGTACGTAAACTAGCATTCAGTCTACCTCCTTCGAGTTGTGCTTACGCTGATTTGTAGGATCAAACCAGTTTCAGACTTCCTTTCGACCAGTTATAACGGCTTCGCAATGTGGTTGACTGTCTATAACCCAATAAGACTGTTTACAGAGCCACGATAGAGCAAGGAACTAAGGCGACATTCCAAGGTATCTACATCCGAAATAACGTTTACTATTTTTGTCTCTCCTAAATAGTGGTCTAGTCAACAAGGGCTTTTACAAGCCCGTTCCTTTAGGGACGGGTAGTTGACTACTTGATCAGGATAGTGTACCGCAAGTGTATTAATTTAACTTTCCCAAGCCTGAAGGTTTTTCAGAGACTTAACTGAGCGGGTCCAGGGGTAAAGCACCTGGGCAGCGTTTTTCAGTTGTGGTGAATTGAGAACAGCCAGAGCTTCTTTACTGCTGGTGAACTGACCTTGAATGAGGACATACCAGTCTTTCTGGTTTTTACGGTATCGGGCTGTGACAGCCGATCGTAATTCCGGGAATCGTTTTTTCAGGTTTTCAATGGCTTCCGGCTTGCTGGCTGTAAACCACTGGATAGTATAGCTGTTGCCCGGCCCGCTGATGATGGTCTCTTGTGGCTGAGCAGCCCTCTGGGAGTAAACCTGCTGAGTCTTTTCAGGCTCACCCGAAATAAGACGCTGTAGTTCATTAACCGACCGGATTCTGGGGTACAGGCGTGAAGAAATATGAGCCAGTTCCGGATTAGAAAGTGCTCTATCAGCCTGACCTTTACTGTGGTAGGGAGGGCCTACCAGTAAAAACCAGTCCCGCTGCCCTTTTCGGTAGTGAATGATCTGGGTGTTACTTAACTGTACATAGCGCCTGCGGACTCTTTCGAGGGTATCCCTTCGGGTTCCAGCCAGCCACTGAATGGCGTAGCTATTCCGGGAGGCTTCAAGAATATTATGTTGAGTGGGCTCCCGGTAGTTTCTGGCCGCTTTTGGACGACTGTATACGTTGATCTCTTCTCTGGCTGAATAATTATTCTGTGGATAGTTTTGTGAGTAGTCTTGTGGATAGTTTTGTGGATAGTTTTGTGGATAGTTTTGTGGATAGTCTTGTGGATAGCGTTCCACTTCAGGCATTTTCCGGGTATAACGTTGCTGAGGCGAAGTACTGTAATTCAAATCCGGTGCTTGTTCATAAGCACTGGGCTGCTGGTAAGATTGAAAGCGTGGCTCAGAAACCTGGTAAGGGTCGGAGTTGTAGTCCCGTTCAGTTTCTTGTTGCTGAACCTGTGGATAAGCGGGGACGATACTGGCAAACAGTCGATTATTATCCGGTTGCACTGGAGTGTTGTTTACATAACGCTGTTCGTTGGATGGCTGTGAGAGATCGCCGGGATCTCTGAGCTCTCCCGGCATAATCAGGTTGAGCTTCTGGATGCTGGCCAGAGAGCGTGTCCAGGGGTAGAGCTTGTCGGTCATCAACAACCGGGGAGGACTGTTGAGGGCTGTCATTGCTGATTGTTGATCTTTGAAAGGGCCGTCCAGAAGTACAAACCAATCTTTGTTGTTGCGCTGGTAACGAACAATCGTCGCCTGTTGCAGCACCGGGAAACGACGTTGTAAATCTATTAATGGCTCTTTGGTATGAGTTGCAAGCCACTGGATCACAACACTGCCATGTTTCGAACTCAGTAGCTCCGTGACTTTTTGCCGGGTTTGTTGTTCAGGAGTCGTCTGTTGATAGGGTTTGGAATAGCGATCTTGCCGTTGATCGACAGGTTGTGCTGATTCCTGTGCAAAGTAGTTTTCTGGCTCAGCTTGAACCGGCTGATAGTGCTGCTGAGGAATAGACTCAGGGTAGCCATTATTTCTATCTGAAACAGAGTAAGCAGCAGTTTCCAAAGGTTGTTCGTAGCGGTCCGTCTGACTGCTTCGGCACAGCCAGTCGCTGTTTGGACCAGAACGACAATCCCATGATGAACTCAACGCCAGAGGTTTTGGAGGTAATAGAAGAGCGTCCGCTGAAAAAGCAGTAAGTGTTGTCAGGGTAGCAACAACTCCGAGCCTGAGCATTTTGTCCGTAAACAGCACTCGAGGAGGCATGAATCAGATCCTTCTGACCATTGCTTCTAACAAATCAGATTTGTAAATCAATTGCAAGTGTTATGTTGAATTATTTTTTCAGACGGCAAATGTTGTAAATTAATGACCGATCACTATGGCACGCTTTTCAGGGACTATTATGGAGGTGGGGTTGTTCTGGCTGTGGGGGTTATCTGCCTCTGCGGTTTAAATATCTGAGGTGCAGGTTATGGAGACATTGGGAACTCTGGCGGTAGTATCGGTCAAACGATGGCAGGCAGTGGCGTTTGGTCTGGCTTTGCCCATATCTTCATGGGCTTTTGGTTCGTCATGTTTCCCCGGGATTGATGCTCATCAAAAACAATATCTGGTCGCTTCCGGCACGCTGATGCTGGAGGCAGCCCGGGAGAAGAAGCTGAATAAAAACGAAGTTGAGTTTCCTGTCTGGGTCAGTGGCTATGAGCGAGGGTGGTTTGCCAGAGTGGTTGAAAAATCACCGACAAGAACCGTTCTGGGTGTTACCCCGAAAGAAGGGAAGGTATTCAATGGCCTGTTGCTGGCATCCTCCAATCAGCAGATCGGTGGTCTGGATCGGAATGAAACCCTGAACTGTAGAACTCTGGTGGATGTCAGTCATCTCAAGAGTATGGTCGGTGGTCAGCTACCCAAGAAAGGGCAATTCTGGATTTATGTCGTCAAGCCCAAGCTTATGAAGAAACCGGTTGGCAAATACCCCATGCAGCAGTCGGATGTCGACAATTTCCTCACCGGGTGTCTGGAGCAGTCCAAGACATTCTCACTGCCTCAGTTTGCCGAACAATGTGTGGACTTTACCGTAGGCTGGTCCCAGAACTGGGCCAATGACCGTGAAAGACCTGCCGGTGGCAAGCTGGTACAGAATAAGCGAAAGCAGATTGACGACTTGCTTGAAAGGCTGGAAGGAGGCCTTTTCGAAAAAGTACTCAATGAATAGCTCGCCTGCTTTAAAGCGGCTCCGTATAATGGCCGGGTTCTGGTCCGGGAGTCGGTTAGAGTCTGGCGGTATAGAATAGAAACAATCGGAGATTACTATGGCTGAACGTAAGGCCAGTGTTGAAAGAAATACTCTGGAAACCCAGATCAGGGTTGATATCAATCTGGATGGGAATGGCAAAGGCCAGTTTGATACAGGCGTTCCATTTCTTAACCACATGATGGACCAGATTGCCCGTCATGGCATGATGGACCTGAACATAAAAGCGGTGGGCGACAACGAAATTGATGACCACCACACTGTAGAAGATATTGGTATTACCCTGGGTCAGGCATTCACTAAAGCCATTGGTGACAAGAAAGGTCTAACCCGATACGGTCACTCTTATGTACCGCTGGACGAGGCGCTGTCCAGAGTAGTCATTGATTTCTCCGGACGCCCTGGCCTTGAGTTTAATGTCGATTTTACCCGGGCCATGATTGGCAAGTTCGACGTCGACCTGTTCTATGAATTTTTCCAGGGTTTTGTTAATCATGCCAATGTGACGCTGCACATTGATAACCTGCGTGGTCGCAATGCTCACCATCAGATAGAAACCGTCTTCAAGGCGTTTGGGCGGGCACTGAGAATGGCGCTGGCACTGGATCCCCGCATGGCTGGCCAGATGCCATCCACCAAAGGTTCGCTTTAATCAGCCATAAAGTTAAAAAAATGAAGACAGTGGCAGTTATTGATTACGGCATGGGTAACCTTCACTCAGCCAGCAAAGCACTGGAATACGTGGCCAGCAGCGATACCCGTGTAAAGGTGACTGCTGACCCGAAAATCATTCAGCAGGCCGATCGTGTAGTGCTTCCCGGTGTCGGCGCCATCCGTGATTGTATGGCAGAAATTCGTGCCAGAGGTGTGGATGATGTGGTGCGAGAAGTGGTCGAAAATCAACGACCGCTTCTGGGTATCTGTGTAGGCATGCAAGTCATGTTGAGTCACAGCGAAGAGAATGGTGGCGTTGACTGTCTGGGTCTGATGCCGGGGCGAGTCAAATTTTTTGGCAGGGGGCTGGTGGATGAAGCCGGTGAAAAGCTGAAAGTTCCCCACATGGGCTGGAGCCCGGTTCAGCAACATCGTTACCACCCTCTCTGGAAAGGCATCGAAGATAACGCCCGCTTCTATTTTGTTCACAGCTACCATGCTCATGCCAATGATGATGGTATGGCCGTTGGTCGTTGTCACTACAGCGTCGATTTTGATGTAGCGCTGGCCAGGGACACTATTTTTGCGGTGCAGTTTCACCCGGAGAAAAGCGCTGACAGTGGCCTGAAACTGCTTGAGAACTTTTTGAACTGGAATCCTTAGAGAGAGGGCTCGACACTTAAACAACGTTCGAGCTAAAAAAATGGACATAGACGCTTTACAACCTTTTATGAAGAAGCCCGACTCCAATGAGAAAAACTGGGCTGTTTTCTCCCACATCCTGACCTTGTTTGGCTGTATCCTGCCGGGTCTGAACCTGGTGATCCCTTTACTGATCTGGTATCAGAAAAAGGATCAGTCGGAGTTTGTTGCCCTTCATGCCAAAGAGTCTTTAAATTTCCAGATCACCGTGATTCTGGTGATTGCTGTTTGGGGATTGCTGAATGCCGTTCTGATCGGGCTGCTTTTTCTTCCCCTGATTCCGTTTGCGGTGGTGTTTGCTCTGATTTTTGTGATCAGGGCCAGCATGAAAGCCAGTCGAGGGGATGAGTACCGATACCCGGTATGCCTGCGTCTGGTCAACTGAGCGGTTCATTGCAAAAAACAGAGAGGCCGTTCAATGGGCTTAGCGAAAAGAATTATTCCCTGTCTGGATGTTGATAACGGCAGAGTGGTGAAAGGCGTTCAGTTTGTTGATATCCGTGATGCCGGTGACCCTGTTGAAGTGGCCTGTCGCTATAACGAAGAAGGTGCTGATGAGATCACCTTCCTGGATATCACTGCCAGCCATGAAGACCGCGACACCATGGTTCATACCGTTGAGCGTATGGCCAGTAAAGTGTTTATCCCCCTGACGGTCGGTGGTGGTATTCGCAGAGTAGAAGATATTCGCACCCTGCTTAATGCCGGTGCCGACAAAGTGAGCATCAATACGGCGGCTGTCTTTAATCCTGAGTTTGTTCAGGAAGCCGCCGACCGTTTTGGTGCTCAGTGCATTGTTGTAGCCATTGATGCCAAGAAGGTCAGTCTGTCAGGCGAACCGGATCGCTGGGAAATCTTTACCCACGGTGGCCGAAAGCCAACCGGACTGGATGCCATTAAGTGGGCGAAGAAAATGGAACAGTTGGGAGCCGGGGAAGTTCTGCTGACCAGCATGGACCAGGACGGCGTGAAAAACGGTTACGACATTGGTGTGACCCGAGCCATTTCCGATGCTCTGGAAATACCTGTGATTGCTTCTGGTGGTGCGGGAAATCTGGATCATCTGGTTGAGGGGGTAAAAGAAGGCAAGGCCGATGCTGTCCTGGCGGCGAGTATTTTTCACTTTGGTGAATACTCTATACCGGAGGCTAAAGCCTACATGGCCAGGCATGGTATTGAAATGAGAGTCTGAAGTACTTACAGCATCACTTTTCCAAAAACAGTTATCATTGCGACGAGCAGTACGACTAACGGCTGTTCTGCCTTCGTTGCAGAATCATGGGCTGTTGTGCTTGGCTCATCGGCACCTGTTTTTATCTCGAAGGTGGCTGAGTTGTATTGACCATCGGGTAAGACGCTGGGCAGTAAATAAACCGGATTAGTTAGGATATCGTAAACATCAGGGTCACCTGATCGTACTTTATCTCTGGTGTTTAATTTCCATTCATTCTGGATTTTTTCCAATCGACCCGGAAACTGTTGACCGCCGAGCATCGAAGTCAGTGCAAAATAAGTATATTCAGTGATCATACAGCTGTAGTCACAGCTTTCATCTTCATAAGTGAACCAGGCGTTTTCAGGGTAACTGTCCGGGATTGTATCAAACCGACCACCACGAGCTTTGTCCATGGCATCGGCAATCAATGAACCATGTCGCTCACCAAGCGCCTCAGGATAAACTTTGCTGTAGCCAAGACGGGTGATCAAATGCAGCACCTCTTCGAGGGCACCATCAAATACACCTCTGGCTGCGCCATTTGGATGAGTTTCGCTTGCTTTCAGGTCCTGCAGATTGGGTAGCTTCTTCCTGTTTCCGACTTTATTCCGCACAGGCTGTAGTTCGGAATCGTCAGCGATCATTGCCAAAGTGGCTTTGTTGGCAAGTAACGTACCAACCACTTGCTGATTATCGATAAGACCATCATCATTGTTATCAAGATATTCAGCCATAATTTTCGCAGCATGAAGCAGTTTCTCATCGGGCACTTTTTCTGTGCCCCGAACTTTAATGCCAAACACCGTCGTGTATTTGGGAAATACCTTAGCCAGAGTTTGTTGGCTTTCAGATATAGGAGTTGGAGCAATTGTTGTCGTCTGCGTCGTGTTGTGTGAGTAATTACCGCTGCCGTAGGCGTATGAACTCAAGCTAATAGCTATTGCTATGGCTGTTTTAACGATGGCTAGATTGGACTTCATAATTTCTCCGTTAGTAACTACCAAACGAAAGATCTATCGCTCCAGCTCCCGGCTGATCGCATAAGCCTCCTGCGCAATGGTTTCCTGCTGCTCTGCCGGTACCCCGGTGATCTCGACAATATCCTCACCCTGTTCACTGATTTTTATTTCGGGCTCTCCGGCAGGCAGCCAGTTAAGCTGATCACGGAACATGTGAATACCTTCCGAGCCTGGCAGGCTGGCTAGCATCAAGGCATTACTGGCGGCACTGTCGGATTGTGAAGGATGTTCTGCACCGGGGAAATCACACATGCCGTCACTGACACAAATACCCAGTCCCATCTCCAGTGAAGCAATGTTCTGCTCACCCACCACTCTGTTAAGGCTTTGTATCAACAGGGCACAACTCAGGGCATCCATGGCAAAAGAAGCACTTTCAAGACTGGAAAAACGAATATACCCACTGCCATCCGGTGTATAACTTAACGCTCCCTGATACTGTTGAGCGGCGCATTTCAGAGCTTCGCTCTGCGTCTCAA
Source organism: Endozoicomonas sp. 4G (assembly GCF_023822025.1). Lineage (NCBI taxonomy): Bacteria > Pseudomonadati > Pseudomonadota > Gammaproteobacteria > Oceanospirillales > Endozoicomonadaceae > Endozoicomonas > Endozoicomonas sp. 4G. Next base: position 5,340,580 of record NZ_CP082909.1, read on the forward strand.
TAATGTGCATCAGATCATGGGGAGCCAGCAGCTGTCGCAACCGTGGCATGTTTTTATTGCGGACACTGATGATGGCCGAGATTTCCTCTTTTTCCTCTTCCACGGGTTCCGGTTCAACAGAATCCATCAGTTTTTCAGTGAGCTGATTTTCCACAAAGCCAGAGAGTCTGAGTATTTCGTTTCTACAGGAGACCGGATTGGTAGGGGATTGCAGAATAGAATGCAACTGTCTTTCAATCAGATGGAGTCGGGAAGTGACGCTGGAGGCGTAAAAGTAAAGCAACAGCAAACCACTGACCAGAAGAATGATACTGATGGTAATAATCAGCGTCAGGGCATCACCGGGGTTTTTGGTCAGCAGCCCTTTGTCCAGCTGCAGGCGAACATAACCCGCGATCACGTCCTGATAATGTATAGGTGACGAATAGGTTTCACCCTTCTCATCGACCTGATCACTCTCGGAAGAGGCAATTTCACGATTATCAATGCTATAAATAGCGGCCTTGGCCACATAGGGGTTTTGCACCAGCTGTCCCAACAGTACGTTGAGACTGAGCCGGTCTCCTGTTACCAGCATATCAGTGGCGGCACTGGCCGTCTGGGCACTCAGCAGGTTGCCGATAGAGTCAGCCTGATGACGGCTGGTGGACTCCAGTTCGCTGTTGACCAGAAAACCAGTAGACAGGGTTAAGGCGGTGAACAGTAGGCCAAACAGCAGCAACAGTTGCTGGCGAAGAGACAGGGCTGCTGATTGTCTGGCAAACAGGGTGATGATTTTTTTCGGCAATGACAAGGCCGAACCTCCTAAGGTGTTATGTCAGGTGTTTCTATTACTGTGCTGCCAGAGTGCCGATCACGCGGAGCTTTGTGCATTAAAGAACGAATTGGGTGCCAATAGGCACGATTCTAACAGAGAATGTGGTTAAAACCTGACTTTCAAAGATGCGCATCTGGTTAAATCCGGTCATTAATTCCTTTAAATTTTTCCACGAAATCAGCAATTTTCTGGAACACCGTCTGTTTCTTCGTCTTGTATTGAGGATTCAGCGGGCTCATTTTGGGAAGAGTGGCATTCAGGTCAGTACCGTTCTCGCTGGCGTACTTCCGCCTCAATGAAGTACTGATATAGCGTCTGGCTGCATCGTCATTTAAGCCTTCAGATCGGATAAGCTCTTCGGCCTCGCGTTTTTGTTCGGCCTGAGCGAACTTATAGAAAGCATCAATGACGCTGGCTTTGTCTCCGATGTTATCCAGGTCGGTCTGGTTGATAAAATCAACAATCAGGCTCTCCTTGGCACGGTTCCCGAGGCTGGCACGAATAAGACGACGGACTTCTTCAATCAAGTCCGCTTTATTTTTATTCTTTTTGTTGTGCTCAAAAATCAGCTCCAGGATGTAATCAAGGTTGATCTCCTGAGATTTCAGCAGGTCCACTTCAAAGATGACATCGTCCCAATCGATGCTGGACTCTTCCTTCTGGTTAGCGGCTTTTTCACGACGTAGCCAGTCACGGGTATCGTTATAAGTTGAGCGATAATCCTGGATTAACCGCTCTGAAGGTACTTCGATAGCCTGCATGGCTGCCAGGTCATCGTCGTTCAGATAGTATTTGGCTTTAAACGCCTCGACGGCCTCAGGATTATCCCTATCAACCGTTTGCAGGGCTTTCAAACCAGCAAACTCGTCGTAGTTTTGCAGTACATTCTCAACGCGCAGGTATTCACCAAAGAGTTTTGCGAAGTCTTTTTTATCCTGCTCTTTGATAATTTCATCAGGCTTTGGAAAGCGTCTTTGCAGTTCTGCCACAACCTCCAGATAGCCACGGCGAGCTTCGCCTGTGGTGATATCGGTAAATCCTTCCATGTACTCTTTGTAGCTCTTCTCCAACACGACGTTTTTGGTGTTCTTATCACCAAACAGCGTGATAGCGTCGATCGTTGGCTGCTCAAGATCACGGAAGGTGACGATATTACCAAAGGTCTTGGTGGCATCATAAATCCGGTTGGTACGGGAGTAGGCTTGCATCAAACCGTGATAACGCAGGTTTTTGTCAACAAACAAGGTGTTTAACGTGGGGGCATCAAAACCCGTCAGGAACATACCGACAACGATCAGCAGGTCGACTTCCTGTTTTTTTACCCGTTGGGCAAGGTCGCGGTAGTAGTTTTGAAAGCCTCTGCTATCGACACCAAAGTTGGTTTTAAAGTGGGCGTTATAGTCAGTAATAGCGGCGCTCAGAAACTCTTTGGCACTGCTGTCCATGGCAGACACCTCAAAGCTCTCATCAGCAATATCTCCGACGGCATCCTGTTCTTCATTGGCCGCAAAAGAGAAGATAGTGGCCACTTTAAGGGGCTTTTTGCCCGGTTGTTCCTGATGGTCTTTATTCTGTAAATTTCTGAAGCTTTCGTAGTAAGCTTTGGCCGCATCGACACTGCTGACGGCAAACATGGCATTGAAACCCTTGCCACCAGCTTGCAGTCGGTGAGTTTTTTGCCTGAAGTTATTCAGAATGTGCCGGGAGATTTCAGTAATACGCTCCGGATGCAAAAAAGCCTGCTTGTTTTCAGCGGCGGTCAGTTTTTTCTCATCCGTTTCTTTTTCAATATTTCTGAACCGTGGTCGTACATCGTTGTAGTCCACTTTAAACTTCAGCACCTTTTCATCGCGAATGGCATCGGTGATCACATAAGAGTGTAATTCCCGGCCAAACACACTGCCTGTCGTGTCCGCGCCCAGCGCATTTTGCGGGAAGATCGGCGTGCCGGTAAAACCAAACTGATAGTACTTTTTAAACTTTTTCTTCAAATTCCTTTGCGCTTCACCAAACTGGCTGCGATGGGCTTCGTCAAAAATAAACACGACCTGTTGTTGATAGACAGGCAGGTGACTCTCGCTTTTGATCAGGTTGTTCAGCTTCTGAATGGTAGTAACAATAATTTTGTTGTCGTCTTTAGCGAGGTTGCGTTTTAAGCCTGCTGTACTGTCTGAGCCGTTTACGCTGTCGGGTGAAAAGCGCTGGTACTCTTTCATGGTCTGATAATCGAGGTCTTTACGGTCCACTACAAAAAAGACCTTATCAATAAAATCCTGCTCGGTGGCCAGGCGGGCGGCTTTAAAACTGGTTAGGGTTTTACCTGAACCGGTGGTGTGCCAGATAAAGCCACCACTCTCGGTGTTGCTCCAGTTTTTGCCCTGATAGGAGCTTCTGATTTTCCACAGAATGCGCTCGGTGGCGGCAATCTGGTAGGGACGCATTACCAATAGGATATTGCTGACATCGAAAACACAATAGTGCAGCAGTACCCTGAGCAGTGTGTTTTTCTGAAAGAAGGTGGCGGTAAAATCCTTCAGGTCTTTAATCAGGGTGTTATCGGATTTCGCCCAGTTCATGGTGAAATCGAAGCTGTTTTTATCGCGCTGGGTGGTGTTGGCGAAGTAACGGGTGTCGGTGCCGTTGGAAATCACAAACAGCTGCAAGTACTTATAGAGCGAGTTCTCGGCATTAAAGCTTTCTTTGCTGTAGCGATGCACCTGGTTAAAGGCTTCCCGTATGGCGATACCGCGCTTTTTCAGCTCAATCTGCACCAGCGGTAAACCATTCACCAGAAGGGTGACATCGTAGCGGTTGGCCTGGGTGCCGGTTTGTTGAAACTGTTTGATCACCTGCACTTTGTTGCGGGCGATATTCTGTTTATCCAGCAGGTAGATGTTTTCGATATGACCATCGTCAAACACAAAATCAAAAATGTGGTCGTCATGAACCTTGCGGGTTTTATCAATGATGGTGTCGCTGGGATTGTCCAGATACTGTTCGACAAACCGGAGCCACTCGCCATCCTGAAATCTGACGTTGTTCAGTGCCTGTAATTGTTCACGGACGTTCACCAGCATTTTTTCGGGCGTGTTTAAGCCCGCTACATAGTCGTAACCCTGGTTTTGCAGATCCTCGATCAGTTCATGCTCGAGTTCGGTTTCGCTCTGGTAGCTGTCCTTGACCTGCCACTCCTGGGTGTATTGGTCGAGTATGATGAAGTTTTTTGATTCGGCGATGGTTTTGTAGTCGGTCATTGATCACTACCTTTCTTTGTCAGCAGTTTTTTAATTTGACGGTCAAAATCCGATTCTATCCGCTGTTTTTTATTGAACTTCTCGTACTCGGCAAAGGCTTTTTGTTCTGCCTGCTGGCGGCTGATGGTGCCATGGCCTTCCAGAACCTGATACTCATTAAAGGCCAGAAACTTATTCACACTCTCTGCAAACCCTGCCATGGTAAAGGTGTTGCGTCGTTCGATAATCCCTTCGATGTAATCAAAAAAAGCGGATACGGTACGCTCCAGCTGTTTGATCTCACTTTCAGCTAAATAGTTTTTTGCCACCTTGGAATCTGATTTCAGTACACGGCCATCAGGAGCATTTTTATAGATGTTCATGCCCATCAGAGGCAGCTCGGCATCGGCTTTTAAAGCGATGATTTCTGCTGCCGTGTGACCGGTAATGGCAAAATGAAATTTGTCCTGCACATGAGCATAAAACAAACGGGTGGTGTCTGATTTGGGATGGTAGTCGACACTGCATTCGGCAAAGATATCGGTAATCTGCTGATAAATACGCCGCTCGCTGGCACGGATGGAACGCACCCGCTCCAGTAGCTCTTTAAAGTAATCCTTACCAAAATACCGGCCATTTTTTAAACGTTCATCATCCACGGCAAAGCCCTTGATGATGTATTCCTTGATTAAGGCTGTCGCCCAAATGCGGAACTGTGTGGCTTGGGTTGAGTTGACCCGATAGCCGACGGAGATGACGGCATCCAGGTTGTAGTACTTTATTTTCCCGGTTTGGGTTTTGCCTGCTACGGCTCCGTGCTCAGTGGTATGTTCCAAAATGGAACATACCACATCTTCCTGCAACTCATTGCTTTCAAATATATTTTTCAGATGCTTGGTAATGGCCGGGCGCTGTACGCCAAATAATTCGGCCATCCGCTGTTGGGTCAGCCATAGGGTCTCATTACTCAGCAAAACCTCTACCTTTACATCGCCACCGGGAGCGGTATAAAGCAGGAATTCGGTGGTCTGGTCTTGCAGGCTCAGGTTTTTATGGCTCATATCAGGCTGCCCTCTCTTCTGGCTTTGGGAAGCTTAGCAGCACGTCACGGTAGTACTCGTACTGCTTTTGGCGCAGCTCAATTTCTCGGGGTAAGCCTTCGGTGATGGAGTTTGTCAGGGCGTCGAACTTGTCCAGAATGGCAACGATTCGCTCCTGCTCTGCGAGGGATTTCTCTGGATCGTTCGGATAGGGAACAGGTATTTGAACTTTCGAGAATCCTTTAATTAACAGCGTTTTCACTTTTGCACGAACAATGTACTTTGCCTTATCTGCAATGAATGAGCTTGTTTGCATACAGTAGGAGACGTACTTGGGATTCAGTGAGTGTCTATAGGCATAGCAGTGATCGTGAATAGCGACTTTATCATCTCCAATCCAGGCAACCGCTTTAGCAACATCTTCAACGGTCTCCCCGACATCGGTTATTACAACATCATTGGGTTCTGCGTACCTCAGTGATGGGGCCAGCTCAGAGCGAACCTGCGAAACCGCATGAGTTGCTGAAACACCGTACTGGGTATAAATCTCGCCATAATGGATAACGTTAACACCTTCACTATCTGCATAGTCTGCTTTGGTAAATCGCTTTCCACGAATAAACTCACCAAGTTCTCCCAGCGTCTTCCACTCAACCTCACCATCTTCAAAGCTCAACAACCGATCACGATAGTAGTTGTATTGTTTTTTCCGTGCATTAAGCTCGGTGGTCAACTCGGTGGTCAACTCGGTGGTCAACTCGGTGAATTTGTCCAGTATTCGGACGATTTCGGATTGGATTTTTAGGGATTTTTGTGGGTTTTCCGGGCAAGGGATAGGGGCAACAATTTTTGCCAAGCTGTCTTTTGAAACTCTACGAACCTTTGCTCCTGTAATATATGGTTTCTTCTGCGTCTGAAACTCAGCCGTTTGTAGAAAGTATGCTAAGTACTTAACATTCTGACTGTGTCTAAATAGCATCATATCGCCAGAAATAGCGGCCTGCTCACCCAGCCAAGCTAATGGTTTAACAACATCTTCATCATTTTCTGAGGTTGTTGCTAACAAGAGATCATTCTTTAAAGCCCTTCTTAATTTACTGGCTAATTCATCAGATACATAAGTGAAAGTCTTTTCAGCGGATAAGTCGTATCGAGTATAAATTTGACCATAGTGAATAGCAGGAAATCCTGTTTCAACGAAATCCTTTTTTTGCATTCCGGTACCACGGATAAACTCACCTATCTCTCCCAAGGGCTTCCATTCAACCTCAACCCCATCCAACAGCTTTTCCATAAAACTCATATCACTCACCACTAAAGCTCTCCAGTCCTGAATTCACTATAACCTTCATAAAAAAAGCTAACATCAATGCCTTTCATATATAGGTCACGGTCGTCTATCTGATCGGTTAAGGCTTGCCTGAGCAGATGCTTAATCTCGATGTCTTTGACGACGCTGCGTTGCATGGCAGAGAGGTACTCTTCTTTATCTACCTGGTTCCAGTCGATGACCTGCTGAGTTTCGGCTTTGAGTATCAGATCCAGCCAGATGCGGGTGGCTCGGCCATTGCCCTCACGGAAGGGGTGGGCGATATTCATCTCCACGTATTTTTCGATGATTTCATCAAAGTTGTTTTGGGGCATCTTGTTGATATTGTCCAACGACGTTTGCAGGTACATCAGGGGAGCAAAACGAAAATTTCCTTTAGCAATATTCACTTCGCGGATAAGGCCAGCAAAATCATAAATATCACCAAACAGGTAGGCATGGATGTAGGCCAGACCAGCAAATGTCCCAACCTCTACTTTATTAATATCACCGGAATCAAAGAGCTGCTTGGCTTTTTGCTTGCTGAGCTTTTCTTCTGCTTTGGCAAGTTCTATCTGGTCGGTGATGTTTAATTTGTTGTTGAGTGTCATGCTTCACATTCTTTGTCGTCTGTGGCAGTTATCCGGAACTTCCGGATAACTGCATTTCCAGTAATTCGCCATTTGAAAGATATTTTAAAATGTTCATGCCTCAACCTTCTATCTCAGCCACAATGGCATCAATATCCGAGCGTAGCTGATCTATCGTAACTATTCAGCCCCCCTGTAATCGACTGGTATTTTCGTGATTATGTGCCACTCTGAAGTACAGTTTCCTGGTCGTATGCCGCTATGAGTCAGCTTACTCCCGAATTTCAGATGATTGTCGCCCTCCTTGCCGTTGTGAATGAACTGCAAGAGCAGGTGACCGTGCTGAGCCAGCAAGGGGCAAAGCTGGAGACGGAGAACAAAGAACTCTCAGCTAGACTCAATACCAACAGCCGCAACAGCAGCAAGCCTCCATCCTCGGATGGATATGCAAAACCCAACGCCAAAGCAAAGGACTCTTTAGAGGCGACGGAGAGCGACCCAAAAGACGAAAAACCCAACCCAAAAAGCTTACGAAAGAAGTCAGGTCGTAAGCCCGGCGGCCAGAAAGGTCACAAGGGTTCTACGCTTCGACAAGCTGCTAAAGCAGAGCATACCCACTACCACCCTGTCATTGACTGCGAAAAATGCCGTTGCTCACTGCGTTCGGAAAAAACGGTTAAGCTGGTTGAACGACAAGTGTTTGAACCCGGTCGTTTTGGTCACTTTGAAGTAACTGCTCATGTAGCAGAGGTCAAAAAGTGTAGCTGCGGTCATGTAACGCAGGCCAGCTTCCCCGAAGGCGTAGACTCTCATGTGCAGTATGGGCCTGTTACTCAGGCACTGGCCGTGTATCTTTGCCAGTATCAGCTGGTGCCTTACAAGCGCGCTTCCCAGTTCTTCATGGATATTTTCGGATTAGAGGTTAGCCCGGGTTCTATCTGCACCTTCCAGGAGAAGGCTTATAACCAGTTAGCCAGCACCGAACAGGCTATTGCCGATGCCCTCAAGGTAGAACCCATTGCCGGTGCTGACGAAACGGGCATGAGAGTAGCCGGGGCGCTATGGTGGATGCATGTCCTTCGTACTGAAAAATGGACGATGTATCACCTTGATCCCAGTCGAGGTCACTCCGCCATAGAGTCCATGGGCATCTTACTGGCCTTTGCTGGAATATTAGTTCATGACCACTATAAGGCTTACTTCCGTTATGCTGCACTTCATGCCCTCTGCAATGCCCATCACCTGAGAGAGTTACAGGGTGTTGTTGATAGGGACTGCAACCATCTTGCCGCACGTTTGCAACGGTTGCTGAGACTGGCCTGCCATCTCAGCAACGGTTTCAGAAAGATTGGCATGAAGGCTATGCCAGAAGTGATTTACCAGCGCATTGCCTCACTGTTCGAGCGGACAGCGAGAAGAGCGCTGGCTGAAGAGGCTGAGTATATGGAACGAGTACGGCAACGGCTGGGTCGTGACAAAGTCAAAAATACCAAAGCCTTCAACCTGTTTAAGCGGTTGGTGGAGTTCAAGGACGAAACCTTGAGATTCATGACCGACCTCAACATCCCCTTCGACAATAATGGCAGTGAACGAGACATCAGAAATGGCAAGGTGAAGCAAAAAATATCAGGTTGTATCAGAAGCAAGAAAGGAGCGAAATGGTATTGCCGGATACGGAGTTATGTTTCATCGGCGAGAAAGCAGGGTCAGAACGTTTTCGAAGCCCTGCTTATAGCCATGAAGAATTACTGCGGTCATCCTTTGCTGGGTGCTGAATAGTTACGATCTATCCTGCCAACCGTAGTTTTCAACTCAGCATTCAGCTGAATAATATCAACCTTCTCCCGGGTATCTCTGGCTTCCACATAACTGCTGACCGACAGGTTGTAGTCATTGGCAGCGATCGTCTCAAGGCTGACCCACTTTGCGACATGCTCGACATCGTCCTTGCTGTCGAAGATCGCCATAATCTGCTGGATATGCTGATCCGTCAGCACATTGTTATTGGTCTCTTTTTTAAAGAAGTCCTCACCGCTGGCATCAATAAACTGGGTGGTGGTTTCGGTTTTGCGCTTGGAAAGTACCAGGATATTGACGGCAATCGTCGTACCATAGAAAAGGTTGGAGGCCAGCGAAATCACTGTTTCGACATAGTTGTTATCCACCAGGTACTGGCGGATTTTCTTTTCCGCCCCGCTGCGGTAAAAAATGCCGGGGAAGCAGACAATGGCTGCCCGACCTCTGCCGGAAAGGTAGTTGAGTGCGTGCATAACAAAGGCGAAATCTGCTTTGGATTTGGGGGCCAGCACACCAGCAGGGGCAAAGCGGTCATCATTAATCAGGGTCGGATCGCCAGAACCGATCCACTTCACCGAGTAAGGTGGGTTGGAGACGATGGCATCAAAAGGTTTGTCATCGCCAAAGTGCGGATCCGTCAGGGTGTTGCCCAGCTCGATATTAAATTTGTCGTAGTTAATGTTATGCAAAAACATGTTCATACGAGCCAGGTTAAAAGTGGTGTGGTTGATCTCCTGACCAAAAAAACCTTCTTCAATAATATGGGCATCAAAGTGCTTTTTTGCCTGTAGCAACAATGAGCCAGAACCGGCTGCCGGGTCATAGATTTTATTGACATGGGTCTGCTTGTGCATGGCCAGCTGGGCGATCAGTTTGGACACACTTTGCGGGGTAAAAAACTCCCCACCAGACTTGCCTGCATTGGCGGCGTAGTTGGAGATCAGAAACTCGTAAGCGTCGCCGAACAGGTCAATATGGTTGTCTTCAAAATCACCGAAGTCCAGCTCTGCAACGCCTTTGAGCACAGCAGCCAGTCGGCTGTTTTTATCTTTAACTGTGTTGCCCAAACGGTTGCTGGTGGTGTCGAAGTCGGCAAACAGGCCTTTGATATCCGCTTCGGACGGGTAACCGTTGGCTGAACATTCAATCGACTTGAATATGTCAGCCAGCTCGGTATTCAGGTTATTGTTTTTACTGGCATTGGCCGCCACGTTCACAAACAGTTCACTGGGGTAGATAAAATACCCTTTGGTTTTGATGGCATCTTCTCTGGTTGCGGCAATGTTTTCATCGCCATCATCCATGGCCGCATAATTGACGCTGTCATCACCGCCCGTGATGAAGTTGGTGAAGTTCTCACTGATAAAGCGGTAGAAAAGAGTACCAAGGACGTACTGTTTAAAGTCCCAGCCGTCTACTGAGCCACGCACATCATTGGCGATCTGCCAGATCTGGCGCTGAAGCTCGGCGCGTTGTTGGGCACTAGTCATTGTGGCACTCCTGGACATGAGGTTCTTCTGACAGCACGCTACCGCTCGGAGATTTGGCTACTGCAATCAGCAATAGGCGGAGCATGGGTCTCGATAGCTCTGTCAGCAAAAAAGATTCAGTTTACCACCTTCGACGAGAAGCCTCGCCCAAAAGAGAGCCGGGAGAGTCAAAATGCTATCAGGATTTTTGGCCGAACCGGTCAATTATTCATGTCTTCGTGAACTACTCGCCCCTAAAGGAGCGAGCTTCCAATACTAAGCAAGCTACCGGAGTAGTTACCGTTCTTTTCTTTTTTGACGTTTCACTGCGAGCTGCGGAAGAGGGCTTGCCCTTTCCCGGCTTACGGTTCGCTCCACGTCCTTTAGTCAGCACAGGAATTCCTTTGCCAACCAACTCCGTTCCAGAGTCCATGAAAAACTTAATTGCTCGTTTCTTGATTACGATGCTGGCGTTTCTGTCAGCGTTGTCAAAGTGTCCACATTGACCGCAAAGAAACCGTTCTTGTGTCTTGCGGTTGTCGGGGTGAGTGTGACCGCAATCAGCACACTCTTTCTTTGGCTTACCGCACTGGCCATTGATGTGTTTTTGGTAGGTCTTATACCAGTTGGTAGCCGAGTTTCTGATTATCTGACTGGGACAATCGGATAACCAAGGTGTTAATTCTTTGCTTTTGAATTGCGAAGTCTTCTGATCGACCGGAGCATGAGTTCCGACAGGGCAATACTTTCTGGCGTAGGTGCTGTAGTAGCGATGTTCATCACACTTTGCATTCCAGATAACCCGAGCGCAACCCATCCACTGGGACAGAACCAACTTTTGCTGATCTGTTGGATTGGCTTTGAGTTGGATACCTTGAAGCATTACATAACCTGTTGAATTGAATGGCTTCATGCTAGTCTGGTTACAAATATCAGTCAAATATGAAGTTTGTATGTACGAACGGAAATCATGTAAATCCTGTGTATTTAGGAATAACGTACATCTAGTATTTGGTACTAAATACCGTAGAAACGTGTTCACCAAGGAAATGATCGACCGGTTACGAAGCGACTGTCACAGCAAGGCTAACGCCTTGCAAGGGCTTGACCCGCTTCTAAAGAAGCGGGATTGCGCCCTTAATTTCGTTCAAAACTCCTTTCCATTATTTCTGAACAACCTTCAATATCGCTGCTATCGCTGGAACTCGTGGTTTCATCGTCATCAGACACTGTTGGACTTGCTCTATCATTTGCCGTCTCTGAGAGTTGTCGTGCAGTATCTATTACTGCTTGAATTTGACGTCTTGATAGAAGGACAGTTTGACGAGGCGGCAAACCTGCCGTGGTGGGTGCCGGTTCAGGGAAGTGTGCCAGAGCAGCATTGACCTTTTCATCTCTGGGAAATCTACTTAACACCGTTCTAATGTGTCTGGCAAGCGCATAACCCACAGCCGTCACTGCTTCTTCCTCCGTCGAAGCACCCCCGGTCGCACCTTCAGTGGTTTGGGGCGCATTAGCTATTTCGCTTTGCTTTCTGGACACCAAAAAATGATAAAGGCGTTCCAGCTTTAGCGGTTGGTATTCGTCTTTCATCCAGAATCTGCTCGTAAATTCTTCTCCGCCAAGAAAGTTTGAAGAAAAAGCGGACATTAACAAAGAATAAAGCATTCCCACTGATTCCGATTGCTCCACCAGGAACCTCAGCAGAATCATAGTGTCATTGACGTTTTCACTATCTGCGTAGTTTTCATAATTCATATAGGCCGTCACTTCTACAAAAGTTGGCGTGACCGGATAATCCAGAAATTCAGAGAGTACCGACCCTTTTTGGGAATCAAAAAATGGAGTAAAACCCTGAATGGGTAAAATCCTACCCTCTTTAACAATAATGGGACCATCGCTCAGCACTATAGATAATGGCTCAGGCGAAGGCGTTAGGGGAGGGCCCGCTTCAACCGTTCCCACTGCAATCAAGGTGAAAAATAACAACGTCTTTCGTAAGCTTTTTCGCATTGGACAGCCTCACTCAATATTAAGTAAATTAAAAATTTCCAATTCTTAAATTAGTCCAACTTTTGATCTGGCTAAGAGCCTGACCAAGAATAGCAACCGTCCAGAAGTTTGTTGGAATTAAGACTGTCCTACTGCGGTCGTAGTAAATTATTATTCTTGTTCAGCCTCCTGGTTTTCATCTTGATCTCCACCTTCGCCTTCGGCCACACCTTCGCCTTCGGTTACACCTTCATCTTCTTCATCTGATAGTTCCATATCCACACCAGTGGCACGTTGCACAGCACGCAAGAGTCCCGGTAGCTCATCCCTTGGTACCATCTCTGCACCTCGGCCAGTAAGCATTAAATTCCCTCCTGGAGAATCAAAACCCGCAGAAACGGTATTTGCACCGCCCCTCCAGACGGGTACACCCTGTTGTGAGGCCGACGATTTTTTTACAGGCGCAACAGCAGCTGGCTCAGGGAAGCGTTCTAGGACAGCATTGATCTTGTCATCTCTATTTCTGGGATACTCTCTTCTAATTTGTTTGGCAATCAAATAACCAACTGCAGTTACTGCGCTTTCAGACTCCGGCAATGCCGCTGAAGCTCCCTCAGTTGCACCGTCAGCGGTTTGGGATGCTTTATCTATCGCACTTTGCTTTTTGGATACCAAATAATTGTAAAGTCTCTTCAGCTTTAGTGGTTGCTCTTTCCTGCAGAATTTTTTCTTAAATTCATCTATCCCAAGAGCGATTTCAGGAAAAGCTGAACGCAACAAAGAATAAAGCGTGGCTACTGTCAGCGATTTCTCCACCATGAACCTCAGCATCATCATAGTGTCACTGACATCTTCGTTATCCGGGTAGTTTTCATAATTCATATAAGCAGTCACTTCTACAAAAGTTGGCGTGACCGGATAATCCAGAAAGTCAGAGAGTAGTGCTTTGTTGTCGTTTATTCCCAGTAGTCCATAATGTGCCGGTAAGAGTGACTTGCCCTGAATGCCAAGACCTGAAAGAGAAAAAATAGCCCGGCCCGGAGTCAGGTTGCCGGAAAAAGACTGCCCCGTTTTTTCAGTATGAATCGAACTATCAACAGGCAAAAAAACAGCTTTTTTATTTTCTACCAGACTCTGCAAATCAATGCGCTTCTGGTCGCCTGAAATATCAGTCACAATCAGAGACTGGCGAGCATCTGCCCGAAGCCTGATTCTATTTTTCTTGTTAATGTCTGAAATAAGTAGCACTGAACCTTTTTGGGAATCAAAAAATGGAGTGAAACCCTGGATGGATAGAATCGTATCCTCCTCAACAATAATGGAACCATCGCCCAGCACTATAGATAATGGCGAAGGCGTTGGCCGAAAATCTCCTTTAACCGTTCCGGTTGTAACGAAAGTAAAAAATAACAATGTTTGCCACAGGCTTACTCGCATTGAAAATACCTAACATTTAAACTGGTTCAGCTTTTATTCCATCCAGCAGCACGACAGCATCCTTGGCTGTAGCTCTAGAGTTCTTGCCAGTCGTCCCGTTCTGATGTCTGACAAACTCTACGTGAACTACTCGCCCCTAAAGGAGCGAGCTTCCAATACTAAGCAAGCTACCGGAGTAGTTACCGTTCTTTTCTTTTTTGACGTTTCACTGCGAGCTGCGGGAGAGGGCTTGCCCTTTCCCGACTTACATTTCGCTCCACGTCCTTTAGTTAGCACAGGAATTCCTTTGCCAACCAACTCCGTTCCAGAGTCCATGAAAAACTTAATTGCTCGTTTCTTGATTACGATGCTGGCGTTTCTGTCAGCGTTGTCAAAGTGTCCACATTGACCGCAAAGAAACCGTTCTTGTGTCTTGCGGTTGTCGGGGTGAGTGTGACCGCAATCAGCACACTCTTGACTCGTAAAGGGTGCAGGCACTTTGAATACAGCTTTGCCTGCTTTTGCTGCTTTATATCGGGTACAGGTTTCCAAGAAGTGCCATCCTACGTTGAGAATGGCCTTGTTCAGTCCGGCTTTTTGTTTCGCCTTGTTGGAGATGAACTTTCCGTTTTGATCTTTTTTTGCTTTTGGCCTGCGAGTCATTTTTGAGGTTTTCAGATCCTCGAAAACAATGACCTTGGCCTTGCTATCGACCATTTTTCTGCTGGTTTGGTGGCAGAAGTCTTGCCGAATGTTGGCTACTTTCTTGTGCTGCCTGCTAATCCTGTTCTTTGTTTTCTGACGACGGTTAGAGCCTTTGGTTTGGCGAGACAAACGGCGCTGAAACCTCTTTAGGTATCGCTGGCGCTTATCCATGCTCTTTGTCTGGTTTTCTGTAAAGTCGTAAGGCTTAACGCCAGTATGAACAGGTATAGCAACACCTCGATCCACGCCGATAACATGCTCTTCCAGCCATTCTTTGGAAGCACCTTTAAGGTATTCCAAATGCTCTTTTTCTGTTGCTGGTTCTTCTGATCCATCGTCATAACAGAAAGAAACAGAGTACTGACCAGCCTCTTTCCTAATGTAAATGGATTTTGGTTCGTTGAATGGACGGTGAGTTTTAAACGACAAATAACCAATATTGTTGGTCTTTGTACCAATGAAAAGACGGGTTACACCATCTTCACAGATATCGAACCGGAACACTTCATTGGTGAGATAAATGCTGCCCTTGTCGGATTTTGGCTTTTTCTTTGGCTTGCCGCACTGGCCATTGATGTGTTTTTGGTAGGTCTTATACCAGTTGGTAGCCGAGTTTCTGATTATCTGACTGGGACAATCGGATAACCAGGGTGATAACTCTTCGCTTTTGAATTGGGCTGCCTTTGTGTCAACAGGGGCATGCGTACCTATGGGGCAGTATTTTTTTGCGTAAGTGCTGTAATAACGATGTTCATCACATTTCGCATTCCAGATAAACCGAGCGCAACCCATCCACTGAGACAGAACCAACTTTTGCTGATCTGTTGGATTGGCTTTGAGTCGGATACCTTGAAGCATTACATAACCTGTTGAATTGAATGGCTTCATGCTAGTCTGGCTAGAAACCTCTGTCAAATATGAGGTTTGTATGTACAAATATAGATCCGGTAGATCATGTGTATTTAGGAATAACGTACACCTAGTATTTGTTACTAAATACCGTAAAAACGTGTTCACCAAGGAAATGATTGACCGACTACGTGAAATATTTTCAGAGACCTGTCTTCAGATGGATTGTGAGCTAATGGAATTTGACGGGGAGCACGATCATATTCACGCAATGGTTACTGTTCACCCAAAGCTGGCAATCTCTAACTTGGCAGGCAAGCTAAAAGGAAAATCGTCGTATATGCTAAAGCGTGAATACTGGGAGCGCATAAAGCCAATGTTATGGGGAAAACACTTCTGGAGTCCGAGTTATTGCTGTATATCAGCAGGTGGTGCCAGTATGGAGACAGTTAAAAAATATATTGAAAGCCAGAGAACAGCGCCTTCAGAAAAGTCTGTTAAAACTTCTAAGCGACTGTCACAGCAAGGCTAACGCCTTGCGCTGGCTAGACCCGCCCCTGAAGGAACGGGTTTGCGCCAGCATTTCGATCAAGCCGACAGTGTAGATTGCTTTTTAATTCTCAGGGCTTTTTTTCAGTATCGATGGGGTTTGAGTTTAATAACCTGACCGACAATAATCTGCCCTTTGCCTTACAATAGAGGTCGACAAGAAGGGAGGTGAACGGTGAGAGAGATTCTGCTGATCAATATGACAGAGCAAGAGAAACTCGGCCTAATGGCGACCATAACGTCCATCATGGCTGATAAAGACTATGAACAAAGAGTATCCGAACAGAGCAAGAATCATTACACCCTGACCCTGCTGTCCCGAAACGTCACGACAGAGCAAGTCGCCGGTGCCGTTAATATCACGGCAGACTACGGTTTGAATATACATCAGATTACCCGGCTGTCTGGTCGTTGTCTGGAGTTCTCGGTCAGGGGAGCGGCTCCCGATCTGGACACACTAAGGGCAGACTTTCTGCACATTTCCCCAGAGCTGGATATGGATCTGGTTTTTCAGGAAGACGACACTTATCGTCAAAATCGCAGACTGGCGGTGTTTGATATGGACTCTACCCTGATTGAAGCTGAAGTCATCGACCGGCTGGCTGAAGCGGCAGGTGTGGGTGACAAGGTGGCAGACATCACTGAAAGGGCCATGCAGGGCGAACTGGATTTTAACGAGAGTTTTCGTGAAAGGCTGGCCATGCTGAAAGGTCTGGATGAGTCGGTTCTGGCAGACATAGCGGAACAGCTGCCCATCATGGAAGGCGCTGAAAAGCTGTTTAAATACCTGAACGCACTGGGTTATAAAACGGCCATCCTGTCAGGCGGTTTTACTTACTTTGCTCATTTCCTTCAAGAGCGATTGGGGATCAATTATATCTTTGCCAATGAACTGGACATTGTCGATGGCAAAGTGACCGGTGTCGTCAAAGGCGAGATCGTCAATGGCGAGCGCAAGGCAGACCTTCTCAAACAGCTTGCCCGGAAAGAAGGCGTTTCTTTGCAGCAGACCATTGCCGTAGGTGATGGAGCGAATGATTTACCCATGCTCGGTGTCGCCGGATTGGGCGTTGCCTTTCGGGCCAAGCCTGTGGTCAGGCAAAGCGCCAGACAGTCTATCTCAACATTGGGCCTGGACAGCCTGCTCTACCTCTCAGGTTTCAGTGACGAAGACCTGCAAATGTTGAATGAAATCCCGCTTCTTTAGCAAAAACGCTGTAAACCCCCGCTCAGTCGGGGGAGCTGTTCACAGTGCTCTGACACAGACACTGCAAAGAACAGAGCGTGTGTCGTTTTTTGATTGATTTAGTGGACCCGAGCAAATCAAACATCCCTGGGTTTCTTCTTCTGTGGCTCCTCCCACTGCTCCTTCTGACACCCCGCTGTTATCATCTGAATCCACTGCTTCATGGGAATCTGGCCGATCATCCTCCACTAATATAGGCAAGGATGCGATGTCAATACCCAGAATTATGTGCACAAACTCATACATGCTTTCAAGGCTTTTCAGGACCGCAGGCATAGAAAGTATTTTGCTGACGTCGTCGTTTGCCATCACCAGGTAGCTTTTCCTCAGAAAGTCATATTGCAAAAATCTTTGCAGCACTTCTTCCAGTGTTTTTGGCCAAACTCGTCCAAATTGGATGTAATATTGAGAAGCTATTCCCATTGCCCATAAAGCGATCAAAAGAGCCGTTTCACTGTCCAGATTTGCCGCATTAAGCTGATTGGCAAAGCCTTGCGGAGAGTGATATTCGCTGAGATTACCAGACATCAGAGAATTGGATACCGCTTGATGGTAGCTGTTTCGGGTAAAATGTTGGTGCAGCTGAGCAAAGTACCGTTCAAATTCTGCCATGGAAAGAACATGAGGGCTAAGAAAAGCAAGAAATATCAGGGCAAAACCGTCATTTACATTGTCATAGCCAGGTTGGATTGATGCTATAGATCGATTGAAATAGTTATAATGAGGGTTAGCCTTGCCATTGATGGTGGGTGAATTAAATAATTGTTCGAAGAGTATTGCTGCCATTTCATTCATTCTTATTCGATCTATCTCTGTGGTTTTTGTGGTCACATTTATAGTGAATACACGAAACATCAATCTCAACATTCTCTGAATACGCGCATGCCGATATTGAGGATCCCCTATGTTTACGTAATTAGAGTAAAAGTTTGACAGATGTCTGAAGTCTTGCTCATTAAACAGAGGGTCATTATAGATTTCCAGTCGATCATCTCCATATACATCGTCAGACGTTAAATTTAGTCTGAAAAAGCCAATACGAATATTCTCAAATGGGTTCATGATGGGAGTGTCTGCGTCTTTTTGTTGTTCTTTTGAAGTGGGCTTCAGGTTTTTTTATAATACTGGCGAAATTCTTCAAGGTTGTAGGTGTCGTCTGTCAGCCCATGCTGAGAAATAAACAAAAATACTGAAAACAAAAGTACCTTAAAGGCATGTTTTAGGGTCATTGATTTGTCCGCACTCTTAAAAAGAATTTAACTAGGAGCCTGACCGAGAATAGCTGCCCTACTGCGGCGACAGCAAATTGGTCTAAAAATCCGCTTTTGTTCGTCAAATAGCTAGCTATTCTCCTCACAAAACCGAATTTTTATCCTCAATTTTCTGCCGTCCTCGCTACGGGCGCTATTCTCGGTCAGGCTCCTAGAATAGCCGTCATCAAAATTCCTGCAGGGTTTTTGTGTTTAGCAAAATCGTCGTAAACCCTCGCCCAATCGGGCTGTCTTGCTGTGTGAGCCAATTAATACCATTATTCAGCTCATAAATTGAGCCGAATAGAATTTTCAATCGGCTCACTACTCCAGGTAAGCTCGTAAGTTGTGACATTGCATCCTTTTGATGATGGTAATGGGCGGTTAACCCAGGCTATTACTGATCAGGCCCTGGCGCAAGCTGGTGCCCAAAGTACTCGGCTTTACATGCCCAGCGCGATCCTGAGTCAATCCCAGCGTGGGGAGATGGACGCAGTACCCGGTATCAGGTCGTTCGTAAATAATCAGACGCTGCTGGAACTTTAATAGGATTTAACGATCAAAAAACCCGTACCCAAACCATAAGGAGGTGGATATGTACACGGTTTCAAACGGTTTTAACCCACAAGTGGCCGCCCAGGGCCCTCAAGCCCCAGCAAATACGGCACCGGCATCACAGGCTCATACTCATTTAAGTCAAACGGATGTGCAGCACCACATCAGCAAGCTGCTTGGGGAGCTGTCATTAAAGTTACTGCATTCTAGCGATGAGGACAGCGTGGCTTTGTCTTCTGAAAGCCTTGCCCAGTTACTGGGTCTCATGGTGGCAGCCATGGACGACAGTGACAAGACGAACCGCGAGAAGGAAAAACTCCTGGGACTGGAAAAAGGCTCATGGTCACCCGAGCTGGAAAAGATGATTCACTCAGAGCTGGGTAAGTTAAGCAAAAGTCACCCATATCAGCCACCAAACCAACGGTCGCTGGTCGCTACCCAGAACTTTTTGGTATCAGCCTATCAGAGCTGCGAACAATCCTTAGATACAACACTGAAAGAATACTATGGAACTGAAAAGTTAGTGCCGGTCGGCAACGAGTCGGTCGCCGACCGGACCATTGAGTTTGTTAAAAAAGCGACTCATGGGAGAGTTCCAAATGTCCTTGAGGGGATTGTTTCTGAACGTGAACAGAAAGATATGCCGTTTATTTTCGGCAATGTATTGAATGTCGATGGCCGTTGGCAAGATCCTTTTAAGAGTAAGGATACTTCTGAGAGATGGTTCACCTGTGCCAATGGTAACACTGTCAAGAACATTCAGATGATGGAACAAACCGGAACGTTCAGATACAAAAAATACTGTGATTTCTTCGCCATTGCTAAAGGCTTGCAGTCTGACAGCCCGGATTATCAGGTTGACCTTATTGCCATTATTCCTGACAAGGAGTCATTGTATTCAATCAGTGATCTTGATTGCGATACTCTCAAAGAGCTGACTTCTAATGTCACACGCCCATTATGCAGAACATCAGAGTTTTGCCTGAAACTCCCGAAAATTGCCATTGATTGCGCAATGGAAGATTTACAAACGAGCATTGAAAAAATTCAGGGTGTGAAAATTACCTCCGAAAGTCTGGTATCCAAGTTAAACTTTCCTCAAAGCAAATGTGGTTTTGTTGAGACAGTCCAGGTCGTCAAGGCTGATGTTAATGAACAAGGTGCTTATGTAGAGGCCAAGACTGCAACAAGGATGACTCGGTCAGGTGGTTTTGGTGCTAGAGAAGCATCCTTTGATCGCCCCTTTTTCCTGGCTATAGTTAAAACGGACAGCAATGGTGAACAACGCCAACTGATGGCCTCGCTGGTCCAGGACCAACGTTTTCTGGTTCCCTCAGAGAACGGGATAGAAATTGTGAACAGTGGTTCCGAAAGCCATTCTAATGGTTTCCATAGCGGCAATATTTTCTATGATTCTGATTCTGATTGACATCCTCCCCGTCGTGATCGACGGGGATTCCTTCAGCTAGACGTTCATGCCCGACCGCAGTGTATATTCAGCCGAGTGAGCATCGGACGTTTTTCATGCATGGACACCCTCCCTGATAGTGTACAATTACCAACACTCGTACCCCGTCTGGGAGCCCCACTGCTGTCGTCTGGAGATATCATGGCAAATAAAGGCAAACTCTATATCATCGCAGCCCCCTCAGGAGCCGGTAAAACCAGTCTGGTTAAGGCGATGGTTCAATCGACTCCCCACGTGAAGGTATCCGTTTCCCACACAACCCGTCCGATTCGCCCCGGTGAAACCGACGGTATGAACTATCACTTCACCAGTAAGGACATCTTTCTGGAATTGATGAACCAGGGGCAGTTCCTGGAACATGCAGAAGTATTCGGGAATTACTACGGCACTTCTGAAGCCTGGGTTCAGGAACAGTTGGATACCGGCGAAGACGTGATTCTTGAAATTGACTGGCAGGGCGCCCAACAGGTGCGCAAGTTAATGCCTGAAGCGGTCAGCATTTTTATTCTACCGCCTTCCAAAGAAGCACTTCGTGAGCGTTTGATCGGTCGTGGTACCGATGATTTGGAAGTGATTGAACGTCGTATGAATCAGGCTGTGAATGAGATGTCTCATTACGCAGAGTTTGATTACCTGGTGATCAACGATGAGTTTGATCTGGCTTTGCGTGACTTGCAGACAATAATAAGGAGTCGTCGTCTATCTATTGGCTGGATGCAATACTACAAGTCCAGTCTGATTGATGGTTTGCTGAACTGACCGTCCGATTTATCCATGCTGATTAGTTGCCAGGCCCTGTCTGGCACTAGGCATGAACTATAATTCACATCTTTTTTCAAAAGGTGTGAAGATGAAGTACGTTCTGCAGTTGTTTCCCCTTACTTTTTTGCTGTCCAACATTTTGATAGTGAATTCTGCCCATTCAGATGAAAGTGAGGGATGGGTTGTTAATAATTCCGTTTCATTAATCGCTGATAAAGCGGACTCATTTATCGTGCCAATGGCAGCTGCCGTCGGTGGCGGCGGTTTTGGGCCGTATCCCGGAGGTGGTTTTGGTCGAGGGGGAGGAGGAAGTCCCTTGCCAGTGATCACGCTTATGTTGAAACACGCCTACGTAAAGCCGGATCTGCAGCAAAGCAGTGGTAATCAGTCGTCTAGTCAGCAGGGTTCCGAACAACGCCGTCAGGCAGGTAGAAGTGTTTTTGGACAGAGTCGCTCAGGAGATGAGTTGCCACCGGATGATTACATGGATTTAGAAAAACAGCCGCAGGAATTTGAAAGCTTACTAGCTGAGCTTGAAAAAGAAATGGGTAAGCTGGTTGGAGAAGTGGTTCTACTCACGGGTCTTTATGGAACTTTGCTGCCAGTCGATCGGTACCAAAGAGAACAGACGACACAGTTAAGGGACATGTTCAAAGCTTTTGTGAAGAAGTGGCGAAATCGCGGTAAATTGAGACTGATTGTTGTGACCGATACCATTCTTGGTTGCGATCAGTGGCGGGGCTTTTCTGATCATCAGCTCCCTGAGCCTGATTACCTGATATCCGTTGGGAGTAGCACTGAAGTCTTTTATGGCAGAGCGAATGTGATGGCTCGTTCAGGCACCGGATTTTTTAGCGCTCTGGTGCCCAGGTTCAGCTTGTTTCCAGACAACTTGATTCCCAGGTCCGATGGTTTCTATTTCGATCGATATCTGACATTCATAGCTGACTTGGAAGATGAGCTGGCAGCACGACTTGCGTCAGAGGGGGTGTTTATTACCGATGTCGAAAAACCTGAGTTAGCTCCAATTTATACTTTCAAAGTGATTCCTGAAATGGATCTTAGTCAGGAAGAAAACAGGGAACGGTTGAAGCAAGGGATATTAAAACTGTTTGGTGTCCTTCCCATGCTCCAGTTGAAATCCGGTACGCAAGAAGTGAGACTCTCATTACCTATGACTAAAGGGGAATGGATGAGCAGGCTGGCAAGAGCGATGGGAGTGAGTCAATCTACTATTATTGCGGTCGGCGAAACTGAGTTTGATGAGGATCTGCTGGCACCCGGGAAAAGCAGTCATTTTTCGGTTCATACAGCCGTTGTTGTGGGTAACGCAGACCGTGACTTTAAGGAGAAAATGAAGGGACGTCATGGAGTGGTCATGAGTACCTTTAGCGGTATTCTCGGGGTGGCGCAGGGCTTTTTAAGCGGGTTAAGGAAGATTGTGATCAATCAGGGCGCGAAAGCTGCAGAGGTTTGAGCTTTTCTGGCTACTCAAACAGTGTTTTTGAAGATGGAATTAAACGGCAGCCATCAGGCTGCCATTTTGTAGATATACAACTATTGACTTGTGATTAGATGGCTTCTGTGGCGCCGATCAGCCACTCCAGGTCTTCTCCTTCCAGAAGTGGCGATAACTCACGTCTCACTTTGGCGTGGTAATTATTCAGCCACTGGATTTCCTCACTATTGAGTTTATTGAGCAACAGCGGACGGGTATCAATGGGTGCCAGCGTCAAATCTCTCAGTTTGTAGAAAACGCCGAATTCGGTTTCGGTATCTTCTTCAACCAGCATGATATTTTCGATCCGCATACCGTGCTTGCCATCACGATACATCCCCGGCTCATTGGTGATCAGCATACCGGGTTTCAAAGCCACATCCAGAAAGTATGGGCTGACACTGTGGGGTCCTTCGTGCACATTCAGAAAATAACCCACACCATGGCCGGTACCGTGGTTGTAATTCTGACCTTCAGCCCATGCCGGTTGTCTTGCCAGCATGTCCAGCTGAATACCACGGGTACCCCGCAGAAAACGGGCCCGGGCCAGATTAATGTAACACTTGAGCACCAGGGTATAGTCGTTCTTTTCTTCTTCGGTCATTTCACCGCAGGCAAAGGTACGGGTAATGTCTGTGGTGCCATCTTCGTACTGGCCGCCTGAATCCACCAGTAGCAGTCCTTTTGGCTGAACCGTCAGGCAGGTTTCCTGGTCAGCACAATAATGAATCACCGCGCCATTGGAGCCATATCCGATAATGCTCGAAAAGCTTGGGCCTTTGAATTCAGGAGCCAGCGCCCGGAATGCCCGAAGCTGTTGATCCAGAGTGAATTCGGTCTGGCTTTCTGTGGCAATCTGACCTTCGAGCCAGCGCATAAAACGCACCATGGCGACACCATCGCGACGATGACAGTCATCCATGCGTTTGATTTCAATGGGGTTTTTAACCGCTTTGAGGTTTCTGGCCGGGCTGGTGGCCTCAACCACATCGACGCTGTCTGCGATAGCGTCGACCAGCCACTGACTGGTGGTAGCGGGGTCAATCAACAGCGTTGTGTGGTTGAGTGATGACAGGCTATCAGCAATCGCTGGGTAAGCTCTCAACTCTACCGAAGAAGCTTTCAGCGCTGCCAAAGCTTCTTCCTCTATACGACGGTCGTCAATAAAGAGTTGTGCTGAGTCGTTGGTGATATGAGCGTAAGCAAGAAAAACCGGGTTGCATTCAACATCAGAGCCACGCAGGTTGAACAGCCAGGCAATGTCGTCCAGGGCGGTGAGCAGAACATGATCGGCTCCGGCTTCTGCCATTTCTTGCCGTACTTCAGCCAATTTTTCTTCACGGCTTTTTCCTGCCATTGCATCGCTGTGGAGGAAGACGGGCTCAGCTGGCATGGCGGGGCGGTTTTGCCAGAGTTCATCCAGCAGATCAAGATCGGTTTTCAGGGACAGGCGTTTGCTATCAAAGGATTTTTCGAGACTTCTGACGAATTTCAGGCTCACAACCTTGCCGTCAAAGCCAACGACCTGACCTTCTTCAAGGTGATCGGCCAGCCATTCGTTGATAGGGGGGGCATCAGGCTGCCCCTGTTTCATCAGTTCAATGCCGCTGCCTGCCAGCTGTTCTTCAGCCTGAAGAAAATAGCGGCCGTCGGTCCATAATGCCGCCCGCTCCTGAAGGACGACGACGGTACCTGCCGAGCCATCAAACCCGGACAGCCAGGCGCGTCCAGTCCAGCGGTCGGCAACGTATTCGCTCTGGTGTGGATCGGAGCTTGGAATAATCCAGGCATGAATGTTCTGGCTTTTCATCGCTGATTGCATGGCTGCCAGTTTTTCTGGCGCCGTCAGCTGACTCATTGTCGTTGTCATAAGTTTTGTTCTGAAATGTCTGTGGCGCAGTAATAATGTCAGCTGATGACGATACTATCAATAGACCTTTCAGAGCATGACGACTGACCCGTTCCGGGGTTGTTTGGACTCTGGCCGTAAAGTACACTGCAAGGTCGGCAAACAAGTTGTTTCAGCCATACAGCAAAAGTGCTCTTTCTTATTCCCGGTTGGGCTTGGGGGTGAATAGGAAAGAGAATTTCCACAGTGATCAAATTTGAGAGGTGAGCAGTGGCTCGAGTAACCGTAGAAGACTGTCTGGATAATGTTGATAACCGCTTTGAGCTGGTGATGGTCGCTTCCAAGCGTGCCCGTCAGCTGGCGATTGGTGGCAAGGATCCCAAACTGGAGTGGGAAAACGACAAGCCCACCGTTATGGCTCTGCGCGAAATTGCAGAAGGCCTGGTAACCCCTCTGTCTGTTGAAGAGAAAGTGGTAGACGAAGACGAAGCCGCCATGTTCCTGGCGGGTGTTGAGGGTTAATAGCTCCGGATCTCTCCCGGAGATATTCTGGATGGCTGGATGGCTGCACAGGAGGAGCGGGCTTTGCTAACTATTGAAGAGTTTGCCGGCCGCTTGAAGTCCTACCTGAATCCCGAACAGGTCAACCTTGTTCGTAGGGCTTACTATTACGCTGAACAGGCACACGACGGTCAGACCCGGCGTAGTGGTGAGCCTTATATTACCCACCCGCTCGAGGTGGCTGCGATTCTCGCAGACATGCACATGGACCATCACAGCCTGATGGCTGCCATGCTGCATGATGTTATCGAAGATACCGGAGTTGAGAAAACAGCCATTAACGAGCAGTTCGGTGCAGTCGTAGCCGATCTGGTGGATGGCGTCAGCAAGCTGACGCACATGCAGTTTGAAAACAAAACTCTGGCCCAGGCTGAAAACTTCCAGAAAATGGCTCTGGCCATGGCGCGGGATATCCGGGTCATCCTGGTCAAGTTGTCAGATCGACTCCACAACATGCGTACCCTGGGGGTGCTAAGACCCGACAAGCGTCGTCGGATTGCCAGGGAAACGCTCGATATCTACGTACCCATTGCCAATCGTCTGGGTATGCACAATCTGCGGATTGAGCTGGAAGATCTCGGCTTTCAGGCCATGTACCCCATGAGATCCCGAATGATACGTCAGGCGGTTAAAGAAGCCCGGGGTAATCGTAAGGATCTGGTGGGGCAGGTTCAGAAAGCCATTGCTGCCCGTCTTGAAGAAGTGAGCCTGATGGGTCGGGTCGTTGGGCGGGAAAAGCACCTTTACAGTATCTATCGAAAGATGCGTAACCAGAGCAAGTCCTTTGCTGAAATCATGGACATGTTTGCATTTCGCATCATTGTCGACAGTGCTGACTCCTGTTACCGTGCCCTGGGCATGGTTCACAACCTCTACAAGCCGATTCCGGGGCGCTTCAAAGACTACATTGCTATCCCCAAGGCCAACGGCTATCAGTCGCTTCATACCAGTCTTTTTGGTATGCACGGTGTTCCCATTGAGATCCAGATCCGTACCCAGGAAATGGAAGATATGGCTAATAATGGCATTGCTGCTCATTGGCTCTATAAATCCGGGGACGAAGCGCTATCCGGCAGTCATGCCCGTACACGTCAGTGGCTGAAAGGTGTACTGGAGCTGCAAAAAAATGCCGGTGATTCACTGGAGTTTATTGAAAACGTCAAGATCGACCTGTTTCCGGATGAAGTCTACGTTTTTACCCCAAAGGGTCATATTCTCGAATTACCCAAGGGCGCTACTCCTGTTGATTTTGCCTACACCGTTCATACGGATGTCGGCAACACCTGCGTCGCCTGTCGTATAGATCGTCGTCTGGCATCCCTGAGTCAGCCATTGCAGAGTGGGCAGACGATAGAAATTGTCACGGCATCTGGTGCAAGGCCTAATGTCACCTGGTTGAATTTTGTGGTGACCGGCAAAGCCCGATCCAATATACGTCACTTCCTCAAAAACCAGCGGCGCAACGAATCCATCGCGCTTGGCCGTCGACTGCTGAACAAGGCTCTGGTCAGCTTCGAGAGTCATCTGGATGATATGGACGAGCAGGCCTTGCAGGGTCAGATTAAAGCGCTCAAATGCGATACTCTGGATGACCTTCTGGAAGACATTGGTTTAGGCAACCGCATGGCCTACGTCGTTGCGCGTATGCTAATGGAGCCTGGCAGTGTGAAAACCGAGAAAACCCAGATTGATACGTCTGACTTTGAAAGGCCGCTGTCAATCCGGGGCACAGAAGGCATGGTGATCAGCTTTGCCAAATGCTGTTATCCGATTCCGGGCGATCCGGTGGTCGGCAATGTCAGCTCAGGCCGTGGCATCGTCATTCATACGGAAAGCTGTAAAAACATTGTTGATATTCGTCACAGCCCTGAAAAAGTGCTGGAAGTAGACTGGGATAAAGATGTTTCCGGCGAGTTCATGGTAGAGCTGCTGGTGGAGCTGGAACATCATCGTGGCATGATTGCTTCTTTGGCCACCAGTGTCACCGCTGTGGAAGGCAATATTGAAAAAATCAGCATGGAAGAGCGTGATGCCAGTTTCTGCATGGTGCAGCTGGTGATCAAGGTGAGGGACCGTCTCCATCTGGCCCGAATCATCAAACGCCTTCGTGTCATTAAGGGCGTTCACTCCATTAACCGTCGTAGAGTAGCCTAGCCGGACAAAAAACATGAGTAACAGACAGACCATCAACACTGAAAATGCACCTCAAGCCATTGGGACTTATTCTCAAGCGGTTAAGGCGGGAACCACTGTTTATGTTTCCGGCCAGATTCCCCTGGTTCCCCAAACCATGGAGTTGGAGCAGGGAGACTTCAAGGCCCAGACCCGGCGCTGCTTTGAAAATCTGAAAGCGATTGCCGAAGCAGCTGGCGGCGAACTTCAGGATGCCGCAAAAGTAGGCATTTTCCTGACTGACCTTAGCAACTTTAGTGCGGTCAACGAAGTGATGGCCGAGTACTTCACTCAACCTTACCCCGCCCGTGCTGCTATTGGTGTGAAAGAGCTGCCCAAAGGTGTGCCGGTTGAGATTGATGCCATTCTGGAGTTGAGGTAGTTTTTTAACAACGGTCCGGGAATCATTATCAGGGTTATCGAATGAGCGTGAGACCCGCACCGAACTAGTGCAGCCAAGCTCCGATATCCGTACACCCCTCGCTCCTACGCTCCAGATTATCAATGGCACCCAAGCTCCGCTCAGGGTGAACGGAGCTAGAGTGCCATTGATAGAGGGAACCCGTCAATTTCATTGAAACCGTGTACTAAGTGGGTGATGTAAGCTCGGTTTTTGTGGAGCAAGCCTGTGAACTATCACGGCAATTTTTTCAGGGGACATAACCAGTTTCTTTGAGTCAACTGCTCTGCTTAATTGGTGGTTGAATCTGACAGGTGTGTGCACAGAGCTTCGCAGAGTAAATGAGAATTCAGATTACGTTGCGTCAGTTCGCAGGCCTGTCGTCCTTCGTGTACGACACTGACCCAGTGATCGATCATGTCGTGAAAACCTTTAGACTTTAGCATCGGGGTCCAGTCAGGCAGACTCAAGGTCTGTTCTTCATTGCCTTGCCATCGAAGGCCTGATGTAAAAGAATCGAAACGAAAAGAGGTATTTGGGTAATCAGCCTGAATCGTTTCACGGGTTTTTCCAGCCATACGATTCATAGACGCCTGCAAGAGAGTTTTGCCAGCTTGCCATTGAATATCCAGTCGTGCCAGATTGCTGCCAGTCTTCTGATAATAAATAGATAGATCTTCCGGGGAGGTATCACCTTCTATATTGATACTGTCCAGAGCATGAATGAAGTCGTCAAAAACAAAGGTTCTGAGTTCGCCTGACAGATGGTATCGGTGTTTTTCCCAGCGTAGAGCCAGCAGATCACTTTTCTCATAAAGGTGCTGGTTTAGCAGTGGTAAATATCGACGATTGAAGCCCATAAACAGGGGCTGATTCTTTTTGGCTGCCAGTTCGTAAAGTGCTTCACATTGGCTGTAATGATCAGAGAGTGGCTTGTCGACAAACACTGGTAATCCAGTGTTCAAAAAGAACCGGGCTATCTCAAAATGGGAAGGGGTTGAGCTGTGAATCATCACTGCATCTATGTCATGTGTGGGCAGAGATAGGTAATCTGTAAAGGTTTCAGTAATTCGGTATTGCCTTGCCAGATAATTAAGGGCTTCGGCGTTTCTTGTACAAAAAATCAGTTCCAGATCTGCCTTTTGGGTCAATACAGGCAGGTAAGCTTTTTGGGCAATGCCGCCTAATCCGATAATCGCTATTTTCATACTTGTTCAACAATGATTATTCAACAGTAGTCGAGCTCAACAGCTCTGAGTAGCCAGCCTTATAGTCTGGAAACCTGAACCTGTAACCCGCATCAATGATTTTTTGATTGCTGCAACGTTTGCTGCTTCTTTGAGGCGCAGGATGGCTGTCATCCAGCGTTATATTGAGTTGCTCTGCCAGCCAGTGCAGCACTTCGTACATGGGAGCCGGTTCGTGATCAACACCCAGGTACAGGGAGTCAACAGGAAGCTTTTGTTCATCACGGTGAATCAGGTGAGCAAGGATACCGGCGCAATCATCCCGATGAATGCGGTTGCCATAAACGACAGGTTCTGCACTACAGCCTTCACCAGTCTTTACCCGGTTGATCATGTGGTTTCTTCCGGGCCCGTAAATACCGCCAAAACGAACCGCTGTTGCAGGAAAAGGACTGTTGATTAAAATCGCTTCTGCTTCCAGCATGATCTTCCCGGAATAACGGTCAGGGTTCGTGGGCGACGTTTCATCCACCCACTGACCTTCATTCTGGTGATAACTGCCGGTACTGGAGGTAAACAGTACCCGCTCTGGCCGCTGGCCTTCTGCCTGAAGGCGGGAAAGCACGTTGGCAAGCCCCTTTAAATAGGCGTTGCGGTAATGGTCTTCACCGGGTCCGTCGGCGGCGGCCGCATAAACGACATAGTCTATCTTGTCAGGCCATTGGCCCAGCTGTTCCGGGTCCGACAGATCGCCCCGTACAGGATGAACGCCCTGGGGCAAACGGTCGATGTTCCGACGTAATCCCCAGACGGAGTAATGGCCTGTGTCCAGAAGTTGTAGTGCCAATTGGCAACCGACATCGCCGCAACCGGCGATCAATACATTTTTGTTCATAGGGGCCCCGTAAAAAAGAAGGACACCCGTGAGTGTCCTTTATCTTCGATGAATTGCAAGTAATCTTGTTAAAATGGAGTGCTTCTCTCTGCTGCTTTGGTGATTTATCTTCCGCTTTTGGCAGAAGCCACAGGAATAGTTTGAAAAAAAAACTGTTTAAATTTACAGTGTTCTGATTATTTTCAGGCAGGCTCCATTATTATGACTCTCACAGAATTGCGCTATATCGTGACTCTTGCCCAGGAGCAGCATTTTGGGCGTGCTGCTGCCCAGTGCCATGTCAGTCAGCCGACCCTCAGTGTCGGAGTGAAAAAACTGGAAGATGAGCTTGGAGTAGCCCTGTTTGAACGATCGCGCAATTCGTTACGGGTGACCCCCATGGGGGAAAAGGTCGTCCACCAGGCCCGGAAAGTTCTGGAAGAAGTATCAGGGATCAAACAGATTGCCAAGACCGGGCGCGATCAGTTGGCCTCACCCCTGAGAGTGGGCGCCATCTACACCATTGGGCCTTACCTGTTTCCACACCTTGTGCCCCAGTTGGCGCAGGTAGCACCTGAAATGCCGCTGTACATTGAAGAGAACTTCACCGCGGTGTTGCGAAAAAAACTGAGAATGGGCGAGCTGGACGCTATTATTATCGCACTGCCGTTTACCGAGCCGGATGTCTTGACCCTGCCGCTGTACGACGATCCTTTCAGGGTTTTATTGCCAGCCGGGCATCCTTGGCAATCAAAGCAGGAGGTAGACCCCGCAGAACTGGTGAACGAAGAGTTACTGCTTCTGGGGCAAGGCCACTGTTTCAGGGATCAGGTCATGGAGGCCTGCCCGCTTCTGGCTCAGAAAGACGATGTGGGTGGTGAAGAAGGCGGTGGCATTGAAGCTTCTTCTCTGGAAACGATCCGCCATATGGTGGCTTCCGGAATGGGCATCAGTGTACTGCCTGAATCGGCTCTGGTCGGCAATTATTATGCTCCCGATGTCCTGTCATCTAAACCTTTTCGCTCACCGTCACCCAGTCGAACGGTGGCTTTGGCCTGGCGTGCCAGCTTCCCGAGACCCAAGGCAATAGATGCATTATCCAGTGCTCTCAGACTATGCTCTGTCCTGGAAGGCAAATGAATAAAAAGTAATAGCCGTGAGGTGATATGGTGAAGCCCCTGCATGAGACTCCTGTGACAGCACTAAAAGGTGTTGGGGCGGCGCTCGCCGACAAGTTGGCAAAAATTCATATTCATAACCTGCAAGACCTGCTTTTTCACCTGCCCCTGAGATATCAGGATCGTACCCGCATTACGCCCATTGCTGCTATTCATCCGGAAGGGGATTATGTTATTCAGGGCTCCGTTGTCGCTGCTGATGTTTTGATGGGGAAGCGTCAGAGTCTGCTTTGCCGTATCAGTGATGGCACCGGTTCTGTCGGGTTGCGGTTCTATCATTTCTCCAGCGCACAGCGGAATCATCTCAAACCGGGCACCGAGGTTCGTTGTTTTGGACAGCCCCGCAGGGGAGCCAGCGGCCTGGAGATCTATCACCCTGAATACCGGGTGATCAAGCCGGATCATGATCTGGAGGTTGAGGAAACCCTGACGCCAGTTTATCCGGCCACCGAAGGGCTCACCCAGCAGAGAATCCGAAGTCTTTGTGAGCAGGCCCTGGGCCAGCTGAATCATCCTGATGCCCTTCAGGAGTGGCTGCCTGAAAATGTCAGATGGCAATACCAGTTAGGGTCGCTGGTGGATGCCCTGGAGTTCCTGCACTCGCCGCCCCCCAATGTTTCTGTTGAACTGCTTTCTGAAGGTCGCCATCCGGCGCAAATACGGTTGGCTTTTGAAGAGCTTCTGGCTCACAACCTGAGTATGCAGAAGTTGCGAAGTCTGATCCGTACGGTAAAAAGCTATGCCATGCCACCCGGGCAGACACTCACCCGTGACTTTCGTAAACAGCTGCCATTTTCCCTGACCGGCGCTCAAGAAAAGGTACTGGCGGAAATCAGTCAGGATATGATGGAGCCTGATCCCATGTTGAGGCTGGTTCAGGGTGATGTGGGTTCGGGTAAAACCGTGGTGGCTGCTCTGGCTGCCCTTCAGGCGATAGAGAATGGTTATCAGGCGGCGGTTATGGCACCCACGGAAATATTGGCTGAGCAGCATGAGAAAAATTTTAAGGAATGGCTGAAACCGTTGGGGATTTCTGTCGCCTATCTGTCAGGAAAAACCAAAGGTAAAAAGCGTCAGCAGGTTCTGGAAGACATTGCCCAGGGTGACGCGGCTGTGGTTGTCGGTACTCATGCCCTTTTTCAGGAAGAGGTGCAGTTCAAAAAGCTGGGTCTGGCCATTATCGATGAACAACATCGTTTTGGTGTGCACCAGAGAATGGCACTGCGAAAAAAAGGCGAGTTGAACGGTGGCCAACCTCATCAGCTGATTATGACCGCAACACCGATCCCCCGAACGCTGGCCATGAGCGCCTATGCTGACTTGGATTGTTCGGTCATCGATGAACTGCCCCCGGGCCGAACACCGGTTAATACCGTTGTGATTGGCGATGACCGCCGTGACCAGGTGATAGAGCGCCTGCGCTCAGCCTGTTTGGGGGGCCGTCAGGCGTACTGGGTCTGCACCTTGATTGAAGAATCAGAAGCTTTGCAGTGCCAGGCCGCCGAGGTGACTGCTGAACAGTTACGTGAGGCACTGCCTGAGCTTTCCATCGGGTTGGTCCATGGTCGAATGAAAGCGGCTGAAAAGCTTGAAGTCATGGCTGCTTTCAAGTCCGGGCATCTGCATCTGCTGGTGGCCACTACGGTGATTGAAGTGGGCGTGGATGTCCCTAATGCCAGCCTGATGATTATTGAAAATCCGGAGCGATTAGGTCTGGCTCAATTACATCAGTTAAGAGGTCGTGTTGGTCGGGGCAGTATAGCCAGTCACTGTCTTTTGATGTATCACGCCCCGCTTTCCCAGCAGAGCAGGGAGCGTTTGCAGGTGATGCGAGACTCCAGCGATGGCTTTGTTATTGCTGAAAAAGATCTGCAATTACGTGGACCGGGAGAAGTGTTGGGCACCCGGCAGACCGGGCTTGCCCAGTTCAAAGTGGCAGACCTTGAACGGGATGCCATTTTGCTGGATCAGGTCAGGGATGCCGCTCAGAAGGTGCTGAAAGAGGCACCACAAAATGTAGAGCCATTGGTGCTGCGCTGGCTGGGTCATGCTGAGAAATACGCTCATGTTTGATTTTTAAAAAAACAAAAATTCACTTGCAAACGTTCTGGCTAGGTATAGAATGAGAATCATTCTCATTACAACTAAAGGAGTTGCCTATCGAGACCAGACTTTTTGACCTGATAAACTGGTAAACAGCTACCAGTACTCGCATATCCTCATCGTTTTGGCGGCTCGTCCCAAGCCGCCTTTTTTCTTCCATCCTTTATTTATTTAATGCCCGGATTCTGTTGATTTCAGTTTTTTCAACTAATTTGGAAGAAACGAAAGATGATAATAAATGGAGAGAGCGACAATGTCTGAGCTGAATTCGAATTCTCAACAGTTAGAAAATCTCGAATATGCAGGGTTCCTCGACCGATTCTGGGCAACGTTGGTCGACACTCTGATTCTGATTGCCATTACTTTTTCCCTTACCATGATGATTGATGGCAATCAGCTGACGATTGCAGATTCAAGGCGACTTCTGGATCCGGCAGGTATCATTACTAACTTTGCGCTTCCGGTAGTGGCGGTGATCTTATTCTGGCATTACAAGAGTGCTACACCCGGTAAAATGGTTGTCTCAATGAAAATCGTTGATGCAAAAACGGGTCTTGCTCCGGGTCTGTTTCAGTCGGTCATTCGTTACCTGGCCTACTTTATCTCGATTTTGCCCCTGTTTCTGGGCTTTTTCTGGATCTTGGTGGATAAGAGAAAGCAAGGCTGGCATGACAAACTGGCGGGTACTGTCGTAGTGAGGCACAGAAAATAGATCATCCCATCCGGGATCGTGATATGCCCGTCGGGTTAAACGGGTTAAGGTCCGTGGTTTCTCAGGTTGTCTGGTCGTTGTCTTCTGTCAGTCTCTTCTTTAGAATCCGCGCGCTGTTTAACCCAGAGAAGTTATCCCCGAGAAGTTTCTCCCGACGGCCTGTCTGAATCGGAGGCAATATTGTTCGAACTTAGAGCTAATAAAGTAGCTACCATGAAAAACGACCTGCTATCAGGTCTGACGGTAGCACTGGCATTGGTGCCCGAAGCGGTAGCCTTTGCATTTGTCGCAGGAGTAGAGCCACTGGTGGGTCTCTACGCAGCATTTATGGTAGGGCTTATCACGGCTGCAATCGGTGGTCGTCCGGGTATGATTTCCGGTGCTACCGGCGCACTGGCTGTGGTGATGGTCAGTCTGGTGGCAGACCATGGCGTGCAGTACCTCTTTGCAACTGTTGTGCTGATGGGGATCATCCAGGTTTTGGCCGGGATGCTCAAGCTGGGTAAATTTATCCGCATGGTGCCCCATCCGGTGATGCTGGGCTTCGTTAATGGTCTGGCCATCGTTATTTTCCTGGCTCAGCTGGGTCAATTCGGCGTTGAAGGCGCAACAGGCTGGCTGTCCGGCACCTTTATGGAAGGCAGTGTTATTGACATAGCCTGGATGCAGGGCAGTGAACTTGGCATGATGCTGGGTCTGGTGGCTTTGACCATGGCTATTATCCACTTCCTGCCGAAGCTGACGACCGCTATTCCTTCTTCTCTGGCTGCTATTCTTGTGGTTTCTCTGCTGGTTATTGGTCTTGATCTGGATACCCGAACGGTGGGAGATGTCGCTGGCATTGCGGGTGGCCTACCTGAATTCAGCATTCCCATGGTGCCATTGAACATGGAGACCTTCCTGATCATTCTGCCTTACTCTCTGATTCTGGCGGCTATTGGTTTGATTGAGTCTCTGTTAACCCTGCGAATGGTCGACGAGGTGACTGAAACCCATGGCAGCTCTAACCGTGAATGCATGGGCCAGGGGGCAGCTAACATTGTCACTGGCTTCTTTGGTGGTATGGGAGGCTGTGCCATGATCGGGCAGAGCATGATCAACGTTAACTCCGGTGGCCGTGGTCGCCTGTCGGGTATTTCAGCAGCATTGTTCCTGCTGGCATTCATATTGGTGGCTTCCTCACTGATTGAGCGAATTCCGGTTGCAGCCCTGATCGGCGTCATGTTCATCGTAGTGATTGGTACTTTTGAATGGACAAGTTTTCGTATCATACGCAAAGTGCCCAAGGGCGATGCTTTTGTTCTGGTGTTGGTATCGGTCGTAACCGTTCTGACTGATCTGGCCGTGGCCGTTATTATCGGGGTTATTGTTTCTGCTCTTGTTTTTGCCTGGGAACACGCCAAGCACATTCGGATTGAGAAAAAAGAAGACCATAAAGGCTCCAGTGTTTACAAAGTGCACGGGCCCTTGTTCTTTGGTTCTACCACTCACTTTCTGGAACAGTTCTCACCGAAAACCGACAACAACGATGTCGTCATCGATTTTGCTGATTCCCGGGTGTGTGACCACTCTGGACTGGAAGCTATTGATACTTTGGCAGAGCGTTACACCAAGGCAGGCAGAACCCTGCACCTGCTGCACCTGAGTCAGGATTGTCAGAACCTGCTGAAGAAAGCAGGCAACATGGTGGAAGTGAATGTCATTGAAGATCCAAAATACTTTGTGGCTACCAATGCCTGATTGTTAAACAGATCGTATGGTGCATTCCGAGGGGCCCGGCTATTTTGCTGGGCTTCTTATTTCTGAGGGGGAGATAAAAATTAACCTTCTTAAGTATTAGGGAATGTTACGTGAGTACTTTGTCGTGTGTTGAACCCCTCGTGAAATTCTGTATAGTTCGCCTCCTCGAACGGAGCGGGCTGCCACAGCAGCAGAGCTGAATCATCTGATAAAAAGTCAGGTTGACAATATCTGCTGACTCGGTAGAATGCACCGCCGCTGAGACGGAAACGCAACGCTTACTGAGTAAGCGGATGCAGTCCCAGCGGGTTGAAAAGTCGCTTGGAAAACAAGCGCTTGACAACAACCGGCGCCAAGGTAAGATGAGCGCCTCGCTGAATGGCACTGACTGCTGATTCAGCCGGTTAAAACCTTCTTGTTTTAACTCAGTTCTTTAACAAATTATCAGACAATTCGTGTGGGCGCTTGTGCGAATGGCATCGGTCAACAGAGCTTTGCTCTGGAATGATTTAAATGCTGATCAAGCAAGCGAACATACCTGTAATTCATGTACGTTTAATTGCAAAGATTGAGCAGCGGACTGTTTTCAGACAGGAAGCAAAACGATTTAAACTGAAGAGTTTGATCATGGCTCAGATTGAACGCTGGCGGCAGGCCTAACACATGCAAGTCGAGCGGTAACAGGACTAGCTTGCTAGTTGCTGACGAGCGGCGGACGGGTGCGTAACACGTAGGAATCTGCCCGGTAGTGGGGGATAGCCCGGAGAAATCCGGATTAATACCGCATACGCCTTAAGAGGGAAAGCAGGGGATTCTTCGGAACCTTGCGCTATCGGATGAGCCTGCGTCGGATTAGCTGGTTGGTGGGGTAAAGGCCTACCAAGGCGACGATCCGTAGCTGGTCTGAGAGGATGATCAGCCACACTGGGACTGAGACACGGCCCAGACTCCTACGGGAGGCAGCAGTGGGGAATATTGCACAATGGGCGAAAGCCTGATGCAGCCATGCCGCGTGTGTGAAGAAGGCCCTAGGGTTGTAAAGCACTTTCAGCGAGGAGGAAAGGTTCAAGGTTAATACCCTTGAGCTGTGACGTTACTCGCAGAAGAAGCACCGGCTAACTCCGTGCCAGCAGCCGCGGTAATACGGAGGGTGCGAGCGTTAATCGGAATTACTGGGCGTAAAGCGTGCGTAGGCGGCTTGTTAAGTTGGATGTGAAAGCCCCGGGCTTAACCTGGGAATTGCATCCAAAACTGGCAAGCTAGAGTGCGGAAGAGGAGTGTGGAATTTCCTGTGTAGCGGTGAAATGCGTAGATATAGGAAGGAACACCAGTGGCGAAGGCGACACTCTGGTCTGACACTGACGCTGAGGTACGAAAGCGTGGGGAGCAAACAGGATTAGATACCCTGGTAGTCCACGCCGTAAACGATGTCTACTAGTCGTCGGGGATCTTGCATTCCTGGTGACGCAGCTAACGCGATAAGTAGACCGCCTGGGGAGTACGGCCGCAAGGTTAAAACTCAAATGAATTGACGGGGGCCCGCACAAGCGGTGGAGCATGTGGTTTAATTCGAAGCAACGCGAAGAACCTTACCTGGCCTTGACATCCTGCGAACCCTTTAGAGATAGAGGGGTGCCTTCGGGAACGCAGTGACAGGTGCTGCATGGCTGTCGTCAGCTCGTGTCGTGAGATGTTGGGTTAAGTCCCGCAACGAGCGCAACCCTTATCCTCAGTTACCAGCGATTCGGTCGGGCACTCTGGGGAGACTGCCGGTGACAAACCGGAGGAAGGTGGGGACGACGTCAAGTCATCATGGCCCTTACGGCCAGGGCTACACACGTGCTACAATGGTGCATACAGACGGTTGCCAAGCCGCGAGGTGGAGCTAATCTGAGAAAGTGCATCGTAGTCCGGATTGGAGTCTGCAACTCGACTCCATGAAGTCGGAATCGCTAGTAATCGTGAATCAGAATGTCACGGTGAATACGTTCCCGGGCCTTGTACACACCGCCCGTCACACCATGGGAGTGGGTTGCTCCAGAAGTAGCTAGCTTAACCTTCGGGAGAGCGGTTACCACGGAGTGATTCATGACTGGGGTGAAGTCGTAACAAGGTAGCCCTAGGGGAACCTGGGGCTGGATCACCTCCTTAAACGACGACCGACCTTTCATAAGCGTTCACACGAATTGTTTGATAACACCAACGACGAAAGTCGTCTGGTGTTGTTTTGTTCTTTAA
Source organism: Endozoicomonas sp. 4G (assembly GCF_023822025.1). Classification (NCBI taxonomy): domain Bacteria; kingdom Pseudomonadati; phylum Pseudomonadota; class Gammaproteobacteria; order Oceanospirillales; family Endozoicomonadaceae; genus Endozoicomonas; species Endozoicomonas sp. 4G. Next base: position 5,378,139 of record NZ_CP082909.1, read on the forward strand.
AAAAGTGTGTTTAATGAATCGGTTGTTTTAGCATTGCGCTGAACCAACAGGATTGGGTCTGTAGCTCAGTTGGTTAGAGCGCACCCCTGATAAGGGTGAGGTCGGCAGTTCGAGTCTGCCCAGACCCACCAATCATGATTCGGGATATGGGGCTATAGCTCAGCTGGGAGAGCGCCTGCTTTGCACGCAGGAGGTCAGCGGTTCGATCCCGCTTAGCTCCACCATTAATCCGGACAACCCATTCATTAAGCGTATTTTGCTTCATTGTCCCCTTCTTTAACGGGAAGCGGATAATGCGATCTTTAACAATGTGGAATCCAAACTTAAATTAAGCTGAGTTGATTTAAAAGACGTTAGTCTTTTAATGAAATTCTTGCTGAGACACTCTCAAGTTATTTGCCGAAAGGTAATAGCTAATGTGTATGGCGTTCAGTTGTCAGTGGTCAGTTAACAGTGGCCAGTGATGAACTGAAGATCGTTAAAGGTAGTTATAGGAACCTTTGATTCAATCAATCATTAGATTGCTTTGGGTTATATGGTCAAGTGACTAAGCGTACACGGTGGATGCCTTGGCAGTCAGAGGCGATGAAGGACGTGGTAATCTGCGAAAAGTCTTGGGGAGCCGATAAACAGGCGTTGATCCAGGAATGTCCGAATGGGGAAACCCACTCACACAAGTGAGTATCCTTTACCTGAATACATAGGGTTTAGGAGGCGAACCCGGGGAACTGAAACATCTAAGTACCCGGAGGAAAAGAAATCAACCGAGATTCCCCCAGTAGCGGCGAGCGAACGGGGAGCAGCCCTTAAGCAATTTTTGGTCTAGTGGAAGGCTCTGGAAAGTGCCGCCATAGTGGGTGACAGCCCCGTACACGAAAGGCCAGTTATTGTGAAATCGAGTAAGACGGCACACGTGAAATGTTGTCTGAACATGGGGGGACCATCCTCCAAGGCTAAATACTCCTGACTGACCGATAGTGAACCAGTACCGTGAGGGAAAGGCGAAAAGAACCCCGTTGAGGGGAGTGAAATAGAACCTGAAACCGTGTACGTACAAGCAGTGGGAGCATCCTTAGGGGTGTGACTGCGTACCTTTTGTATAATGGGTCAGCGACTTATTTTCTGTGGCAAGGTTAACCGCATAGGGAAGCCGTAGCGAAAGCGAGTCTTAATAGGGCGCCGTTCTTCGGAACAAAGAGTCGCAGTGAATAGACCCGAAACCGGGCGATCTATCCATGAGCAGGTTGAAGATCAGGTAACACTGATTGGAGGACCGAACCCACTGTCGTTGAAAAGCCAGGGGATGACTTGTGGATAGGAGTGAAAGGCTAATCAAGCCCGGAGATAGCTGGTTCTCCTCGAAAGCTATTTAGGTAGCGCCTCGTGTCTCACCATCGGGGGTAGAGCACTGTTTGGGCTAGGGGGCCATCCCGGCTTACCAACCCCATGCAAACTCCGAATACCGATGAGTGCAATCACGGGAGACACACGGCGGGTGCTAACGTCCGTCGTGGAAAGGGAAACAACCCAGACCGTCAGCTAAGGTCCCAAAGTAATAGTTAAGTGGGAAACGATGTGAGAAGGCCCAGACAGCCAGGAGGTTGGCTTAGAAGCAGCCACCCTTTAAAGAAAGCGTAATAGCTCACTGGTCGAGTCGGCTCGCGCGGAAGATGTAACGGGGCTCAAACTATTCACCGAAGCTACGGGGGGTCAGAAGACAGATGACAGAGGACAGAAGACAGTCGTTAGCTTTTATAAAGCAGACAATCGGTTTAACTGTTCGAGCATCTGGCAAAGATGACAAAGGATTTGGATAGACTGAGTCGGTGGAATTTATACCGGATCAATCTGTCCTCCGTCTTCTGTCATCTGTCTTCTGACACCGGTAGAGGAGCGTTCTGTAAGCCGTAGAAGGTCAACCGGGAGGTGGGCTGGAGGTATCAGAAGTGCGAATGCTGACATGAGTAACGATAAAGGGAGTGAGAGGCTCCCTCGCCGGAAGACCAAGGGTTCCTGCGCAACGCTAATCGGCGCAGGGTGAGTCGGCCCCTAAGGTGAGGTCGAAAGACGTAATCGATGGGAAACAGGTTAATATTCCTGTACCCCTTTTGACTGCGATGGAGTGACGGAGAAGGCTAGGCCAGCAGGGCGATGGTTGTCCCTGTTTAAGGTCGTAGGCTGTGGACTCAGGAAAATCCGGGTCCACAAAGCCGAGAACTGATGACGAACCCACCAAGGTGGGGAAGTGGTTGATGCCAGGCTTCCAGGAAAACCTTCTAAGCATCAGGTCAAAAGGGACCGTACCCGAAACCGACACAGGTGGTCAGGTAGAGAATACCAAGGCGCTTGAGAGAACCTGGGTGAAGGAACTAGGCAAAATGGCACCGTAACTTCGGGAGAAGGTGCGCCGCTGCTGGTGACGGGACTGCTCTTTATGGGCTGAAGCTCCCCAAGCTGGCGGCGGTCGAAGATACCAGGTGGCTGCGACTGTTTATTAAAAACACAGCACTGTGCTAACACGTAAGTGGACGTATACGGTGTGACGCCTGCCCGGTGCTCGAAGGTTAATTGATGGGGTTACCTCACCCCCAAATTTTTTTTGCTGCAAGGCAAACGGCTGAGCGAGTGAAGGAGTTTACATATAAGTAAATGACTGAACGAGCGAAGACGTTTAACGCAGTCAGCGAGAAAAATTTGGAGGTGAGGGAAGCTCTTGATCGAAGCCCGAGTAAACGGCGGCCGTAACTATAACGGTCCTAAGGTAGCGAAATTCCTTGTCGGGTAAGTTCCGACCTGCACGAATGGCGTAACGATGGCCACGCTGTCTCCACCCAGGACTCAGTGAAATTGAAATCGCTGTTAAGATGCAGTGTATCCGCGGCTAGACGGAAAGACCCCGTGAACCTTTACTACAGCTTCACAGTGGATCTTGATGTTGCTTGTGTAGGATAGGTGGGAGGCTTTGAAGTGTGGACGCCAGTCTGCATGGAGCCAACCTTGAAATACCACCCTGGCAATATTGAGGTTCTAACCCAGGTCCTTTATCAGGATCGGGGACATTGTGTGGTGGGTAGTTTGACTGGGGCGGTCTCCTCCCAAAGAGTAACGGAGGAGCACGAAGGTTGGCTAAGCACGGTCGGACATCGTGCGGTTAGTGTAATGGTACAAGCCAGCTTGACTGCGAGAGGTACATCTCGAGCAGGTACGAAAGTAGGTCATAGTGATCCGGTGGTTCTGAATGGAAGGGCCATCGCTCAACGGATAAAAGGTACTCCGGGGATAACAGGCTGATACCGCCCAAGAGTTCACATCGACGGCGGTGTTTGGCACCTCGATGTCGGCTCATCACATCCTGGGGCTGAAGCCGGTCCCAAGGGTATGGCTGTTCGCCATTTAAAGTGGTACGCGAGCTGGGTTTAGAACGTCGTGAGACAGTTCGGTCCCTATCTGCCGTGGACGTTGGAAGTTTGAGGAGAGCTGCTCCTAGTACGAGAGGACCGGAGTGGACGAACCACTGGTGTTCGGGTTGTGTCGCCAGACGCATTGCCCGGTAGCTAAGTTCGGACGGGATAACCGCTGAAAGCATCTAAGCGGGAAGCCCCCTTCAAGATGAGACTTCCCTGGCCTTAAGGCCCATAAGAGACGTTGAAGACTACGACGTTGATAGGCGGGGTGTGTAAGCGTTGTGAGGCGTTGAGCTAACCCGTACTAATGACTCGAGAGGCTTGACCATATAACGCCAAAGCGATTTGCGCAGCGCAGCGAAGCTGCGGGTTTTAAGGCTTTAAAGCTGTAAGGCTATAAGGTTTTAAGACAAACCATACATGAAGAGTGTGAAGCAAGAAAAAGCTTATTTAAACAGGATTCCAGAACCGGATTGAAATAAACTTTAAAGCCTTAAAGCCTTAAAGCCTCATGAACCTCCGGTTCAAACCAGTTTTGCCTGGTGACCATAGAGCGTTGGAACCACCCGATCCCATCCCGAACTCGGTAGTGAAACGACGCATCGCCGATGGTAGTGTGGGGTTTCCCTATGTGAGAGTAGGTCATCGCCAGGCATTGAATACAGCAAAACCCCAGTTGAGAGATCGACTGGGGTTTTTGCGTTGTGCGTTATGGTTATCCACTTCCTTTTCTAATAGACCGTCCATGGTCGTCTGTGCAGGAAAAAGTGTGTACAGGCCCTTATTTTTCAGCGAGCCTCTCTCTTTTTTGTACTTTGTGGGCTTCATCTGGAAGGCCAAGCTGCCAGTAGCTACTGATGTAGCGTGAGGAGCGGGGGGTCAGAGATTGTCCATTTGCCCAGTTTCTGATCTCCAGTACAGCGTTCAACTCACTGGCAGCCCATAGGTAAGGGTTTCCAGGCAGGCGAGGCAGATTGGCCAAGGCTTCTTTTAAAAGCTCTTTCTGCTGCCCTGGATGAGGGTTTATCACCCAGATAATTTCCATGCCTTCAGGAATTGATGATGCTTCCAGAGCCAAGGATTGCTGATCGTCCTGATGAGGAATTTCCAGAATGACGTAGCCTTTTGCATGGCTGGGTAAAATCTCTATGTTGGCACGAATGGCGGGCAGTGCGGTCAGATCTCCGGTGAGTACAAACCAGTCTGCGTCCAGGTCAACCAGCTTGGTAGGGCCCGGTCCGGATACTGAGATCGGATCGCCAATGCTGGCATCTTCAAGCCAGCGTGCAGCAGGCCCCTGGTCACGGGTATTTGGGTGTACTGCGAAATCAATTGTTAACTGTTGTGTATGCTGATCACTGGAAACGACGGTGTAACTTCTCCGGAGTGGCTTCTCGGGTGTGGCAGGATTATCGAAAACCAGCTTTATATAAGCACTGGCTTGATCTGGTGGGAAATCAGAAAGAGATTCTCCGGTCAGGACGACCCGTTTCATATGAGGACTCAGGGACTCAATGCTCTTTACAGATAGCTCTCTTGCAGGAGATCTTGCCATATAACTACTCAAAGGATCTTAGGATTTAATTGAGAATCATTATCATGGCTGTCTGGTGCAATTTCAAGCAGTGATAACGACCTCTTGTTCTTTGCCTGACATGAGTCGATATCAAAGCACTAACATCTTTTCGACGAACGTATAAACCCTTTCTTTGAGGTAGGGGGAGTTCGTCGGGAGTCCGTTGGGACTCCTTCTATCAACAATATCAATGTTTCCGTTGAAATATGATGTTGATGTAACTACATTTCCTCTAGCATAAATGCGCATATACGAAATTCGGGGTAGGTCATACCCTTAGAGCCTGCCAAGCGAACGATGCTGTAATGTCGTCGGCAACAGGAAACTGCTAAAGCCGTGAGGCTGAAGCCTGCACTATCTAATTAGTGCAGAATCACCATCCTTTAGGGTGGTGAGTATGTCAATCTGAAAACCCACTGACAGCCGATGTGCTGACGGCTTTACCGTTTATTTGAAAGCTATTGAATATGCCCCTGACCAGAGCGCTACAATCTGACTACGATGCCATTATTATCGGTGCCGGTGCATCGGGCCTTATGTGCGCGCTCACGGCGGGTTATCGGGGCCGCAGGGTTCTGGTACTGGATCACGCCAACAAGATTGGGAAGAAAATTATCATTTCAGGGGGTGGACGCTGTAACTTCACCAATCTCTACACCGAGCCTGCCCATTACCTGTCAAACAACTTGCACTTCTGTAAGTCAGCCCTGGCACGTTATAACCAGTGGGATTTTCAGGCACTTGTGGATAAGTATCAGGTGGCCTGGCATGAAAAAACACTGGGGCAGCTTTTCTGTAACAATCGTTCACAGGAGATCGTCGATCTGCTGGTCAGTGAGTGTCGGGATGCCGGTGTCACCATTCGAGCCAAAGCCCGTGTTGAATCCATACAGTCCAATGAATCTTCGGGTTACGCACTGGCCACCAATATCGGCGATTTTTCCTGTCAGTCACTGGTGGTGGCAACCGGTGGTTTATCATTCCCGACCATGGGAGCCACCGGTTTTGGATATGAGGTAGCTGAACAGTTTGGTCATAAACTGATTGAGCAAAAACCGGCACTGGTACCTTTCACTATGAATCAGGCCTGGCTGAAACACTTTGTAGAACTTTCCGGTGTCAGCTCCGAAGTGATAGCCCGCTGCAATGGGCAGTCTTTTCGGGAAAATATTCTGTTCACCCACCGTGGTGTCAGTGGGCCGGTTATTTTACAGATCTCGTCCTATTGGAATCCGGGGGATACGGTTGCTATTAACTGGATTCCTGGCGTAGATATTCACGACTGGCTTCAGTCCTGTGCCAGACAGAGGCCCAAGGCACAGACTGCCACTATTTTGTCTGAACATATGACCAAGAGGTTGTCTCAAGCCTTGTGTGAGCAAGGCCAGCTGAGATTATTAACCGACAATGGTCAAAAGCCCATGGCACACTACACCTCGGCTGAACTTGAAGATCTGGCTGAAGCACTGGAGAACTGGGAATTGAAACCTTCTGGTACAGAAGGCTATAAAAAAGCAGAGGTGACGCTGGGTGGCGTGGACACTGCGAAAATCTCGTCGAAAACATTTGAGAGCCGCATCCAGCCAGGGCTTTTCTTTATCGGTGAAGTTCTCGATGTAACCGGCCACCTGGGGGGCTTTAACTTCCAGTGGGCCTGGGCTTCAGGCCATTGTGCCGGACAGTATATTTAGTTTGCGCAGAGACAGAACCGGCAATACTTACATAATCGGGATATTCAGCAAATACATCACAGGCAAGATAATAGACATTACCGTGTAATATACAGGATCAAAACCCTCCACAACATCCGGAACAGGTTCTGTTAAAGAGTAGGCATAGCGTAAGGCAATCACAGACTGTTGAGTCAATGTAGGGATAACATTGAACATGCCTGCCGGAGTAATCATAGAATTTATAATCATACCGCCATAGGCAAGCAGCAAATGCCAGTGTTCCATGTTCATATTTTGAGCACCATACAGGGCTGCAAATGCTGTCACCAGATAAGCTGAAGTCGAGCCTCCCACCATCACCAGCATTGCCTCAGGAATACGAATATTTCTGATGTAAGCCAACACTGAGGTCACAGCCAATGTGGTACAGAAATAATATGCAGGCCAATTGGCCTTCTTGAAAGCAGACCAGTAGCCAATATTGCGTAAATTGTCTATCAAACTTAAAACCGAACTTACATAATGAGACGCCAATAAAATTCTGACCAGTTTATTAGAACTGAACAATTCACGATGATGACCACTTACCAGAAAATAGGCCCGAAGTGCCTGAACGGCCAAAACAGCGTAGATCGAATTACCTTCCCCCCACCAGGCTGAAGTCAGTGTACCCAGTGTCAGCGTACCTGCGATAAAGGCAGCAGATGGTACATTGAGATCTCTGTAGACATAAAGAAGTCGATAACTGGTATGTAATAGCCAGGCTACGCTGATACCTGAAATGGCATAACCAAGCACTTCAGGATGATAGCACTGGGACTTACTACCAGAAAAAAAACAATTCAGGAAACTTGATTGATCAGACTGTTTTTCAATGGTTTGCGGTGGCTGCTTCCGGACAGCCGCCAGATGGTCTTTTAGAACCTGATAGAAATCCCCGATGCCATTATATAAGTGCCACCATGTACTGTATTGAGAGTAAACCAAGGGCAAAAAAGAAAACCCTTGTTTCAAGGTCTCATAAACAGCCTGCAACAACTCAGGGTCATCATAAAGTGCTTCATCGATCAAATGGTTTGTTGCATTCAGCCCTCCTTCATTATAAGAGACATCATCAAGTCGACTGAAAATACTATTGATTGTCTCCAGAACTTTTCCACTATCCTCGCCATTAAAAGTTAAATTATCAAAACCCTGCTCCTTTAATGCACTTTTGATTTCAGGGGAGAGTCCCCGAACGCCCCCAAACAGAGCCATGTCAGTACTATTGCCTGAATGAAAATCGACCTCTTCATTAGCCAGAGAAAAACAGGAAGCCAACGTAAAAAACAACACCAGTATTTTTTTCATAGCAAAATAAAATAATGAATCAGACCTATAAGAAATCAAACTCGTAACTCCTCACTTTTAAAACTACCCCAAGAAAGAAGACACTGTTCAGATAGGCGCTGTTCAGCAAAAGTGAATAAGCGGCAATCCCCTTGGGGCGAATGGGCAAAATTTTTTCCTGTCTCTTATGAATCCCTTGATGGGAGGGCATCCACTTTCGAATTGAACAGCGCATTTCCGTTGCATGAGCCTAAGGTAGCAGAGTGAAAGAGGATTTTTGGTTGCAGGTTGGACACTTAACACCAAAACGCTGTAACTTCCAGGCAGAGAGTAAGTTGTCATCCAGTTGATTCTGGATTAACTGGTTCTGACAATCTGCACAGATAGGGTGCTTGCATGCCAGGTTCATCAACGCGACAGGCTCATCCTCATCGAGTCCATCAAAGGTACCCTCTTCATTGCTTATTGAAGGACGTTTACAGACTGGACAACTGTCATCATCACCGTTGTAATCCGTAGCTTCAAAATTTGGTAATACACGCTTGCCTGAACGGACAGCATTAACAGCTCTTTCGGCCCAGTTAAACCCGACGGAATATCCCAGGTAAGCCAACTGCATACTTAACAGTTTATTGACCCATGCAGGCACTTTATACTGGGCAACCACACAGCTGCTATCCTCATTGCAGCCAGTATCCAGAGCCAATGTTTGCTGTCCATCAAACTGGCTGCTCCAGGTGATAGTAGCCTCAGGGAATCCATCTGAACCGGGTAAAGTGAAATATGAACTATCTTCAGTGTGTCGTATGTCAACAACCTCCCCCTGGCTTTCCCCGTTATAAAAGTAATAATGCAGAGCATTTCCTGCTGTATTCTTAATCTGAACAGTCTCATTGTTGCCGTACTCATTGAGAAACTCAGCGACTTCTTCAAGAAAAACTGGGGCAAGAAGGGTTCGAGCCCTGGTGATAGCTGAACGATTATGAGAATTAGAAAAAGCAGACAACAGATAAGGTGAAAGGGCTTCCGGTTTGTTCAAACCAGAAGCCTTCTGGACGAATATACCGTATACCAGTTCATCACCATCGTGCACACGGAAACAAATATAGGCCAGCGCAACAACATACTCTGACATTTGAATGCCGTTCGGCAGAGACGAAGGCATGGGAAAGAACTTGGAAAATAATGGACCTATATAGACAGCGCTGAGGCCATTCTTATTCATAGCTTCTGCCAGGGCGCTGTAACCATCATGGCCTGTACTCCGTTCGCTAACCCCTGTTCTTTCCAGTTTGTAAGCAGTCGTCTTAACAGGAGATGGTTCAGTGTAGATAATGAACAAATCAGCTGCGTGTCCTGTCACGTTCAAATCCGTATGGGTTGTGGTATTACTCTTATCTTCCAAGAACGACAAGCTTAGTATTTTTGCCAGTGGTAACAGCAATACAAGCTTTGGACTAAAGTATGTTCTCAGGGGATCATTCAGGTTGTGCTCTTCTCTTGTCAGCACTATGCAGGCAATGGCAGCATAAGGCATGGGATAATCAAGAGAAAAAAGACTCCGAACCAGGGCATATCCAAACCTGAGTCGGGTTAGAATCGCATCCGTATAAAGAAAGGCTGACATCATCGTACCCAATATCGCAATGGAATAGGAATTGAGCCAGTGATGGTGAAAATAAAACCCATAACTCAAACCCATGGTAGAAAATATGGCCGACATGACACCACCAAACAAGAAGGACTGCCATACCCGGTTCACGTCATCCCGGGTTAAATCATCCAGATAAATGACTCTGTTACCAAGTTGAACGGTTGTACCTTCATCAGATACCGCAATTCTGTTGTTTGCCAGGACAGGCTCAACCATAGACAGAGATAAAGTCACTCCCTGAAGCCCCACTGAAACTTTTGCAGAAAGGCATAACAGCACCATGGCGTAAGGAAGCAGAAGGCCTTTCGCCCTGAACAAAAAATTCATCGTTTTTCCTCAACTGGATACCGGTACATTGAGTACGGGGTTCCTTGACGCTTGATAATCTGACCGCATCAAGCACTTGTTAGAATTGGGTTAGAAGCAATAAGACTTCGGAAACTGGAGTCTGAAGCTTGCCGCTGCACAATTTAGACAAGAATTGCCGGTTTTTCATCCCGTGCACAGCAAAAGTATTGGAAGCTCGCTCCTTCAGAGGCGAGTCGTTCACAATAGCAGCTAACTCCAAGGGTAAAATGGTTATAGAATCAAACAGAACTTTATTTCGATGGTAGAACTCATGAAGTTTATTAATCGTTGTGTTGTAACCCTGAAGCCCGGACAGCCTTTTATTGATTGGGCAAAAGGACTGGGCACCGACTTGCCGGAAGACTGGAGCCTGGAAGGTGGTTCCTACCTGCTGGATGAGCAGGAAACGGAGGAAGGCCTTAAGGCGGTACTGACCAACAACGCCCGTGCCATGATGGAAAATGAATTGTCCGCCTGGGAAGAAGATCCGGGTCGCTGGCCTGAGCAGAGAGACATCGAAGCCTTGAACCGCTGGTTTGATGTTTACGTTTCAGTAGCAGGTTTTGACCTGGGTCGCGAAAGTCTTATGAGAGCCGATCTCTCTGATCTTGAGGTAATGTGATAGCGATTTACCTGCCATATAGCCTCCTTTAAGGTTGAGATGTCGTATATGTCCGAAGAGACTTCAGAATTACTGGAAATCATTTATCAGGATCAATGGCTAGTGGCGGTTAACAAGCCATCGGGCCTGCTGGTGCATCGTTCCATGATTGACCGGCATGAAACCCGGTTTGCCTTACAGATCGTCAGAGATCAAGTGGGTCAGCGGGTTTATCCACTGCACCGTCTGGATAAGCCTACTTCAGGTGTTTTACTGTTTTCCCTGTCGCCGGAGGTTGCCCGGCTGGCAGGAAAACAATTTGAGGACGGGTTGGTGGAGAAAACCTATCTGGCGGTTGTCAGAGGGTATGTGCCAGAGTTTGGTGTGATTGATCATCCGCTGAAAGAAGAGCTGGATAAAATGACCGATCGCAAGGCACGCCAGGATAAACCGGCCCAAGAGGCGGTTACCGCTTATGAAAGACTGGCAACAGTCGAGCTGCCGATTGCCATAGAAAGATACCCAACCAGCCGCTACTCGCTGGTGAGAGTCTGGCCGAAAACGGGCAGGAAACATCAGATTCGTCGGCATATGAAGCACATTGCCCATCCGATTATTGGCGATGCCAAACATGGGAAGGGAGTGCATAACCGATATTTTGCCCAACACTTTTCAGCCGGAAGATTACTGCTGGCCTGTACGGATATGGAACTGACCCATCCCGTTACTCACCAACGGCTTTTTTTATCTGCTTCGCTGGATGATGTCTTTTCTGGTTTGATAACTCGCTTTGGCTGGAATAGGTCACTTTGCCGGAATGGTGAATAATTTTCCCGATTCTCCATGACGAATCTCGATTAAGTATCTAGTCTCCCTGAATGGTTTGTTTCAGGAGGCTCTATGCTCAGAGCGGGTTTGAGTGTGTTGTTTTTATTTTTGTCGCTTGGAGCGTTTCACAGTCACGGATATGACGACTACAAAAAAGATAAAATAGTAACAGATGAATCGGGTCATCAAAGTTGCCAACAATGTCGGGAAAGTCTTGATGCCTGTGGTTGCCGATGTCATCAATGTGGCAAGCCGTTCAGGGAGAAAAGGTTAATCGCCCAGGCAAGAACAAGAAAAAAAGGGCAAGACAAAAAAGAGCAAGACAAAAAAGAGCAAGACAAAAAAGAGCAAGACTCCGCCCAGAGTGACAGAGGCAAAGAACCCAAGGCCAGAGAGGTCTATTTATCCACTGACAATACTTGCCAGTGTGAAGAAAAGCCTTTGGTCAGAAAGTGGCTATGGGATCCTCAACAGGAGCCTGGTTGCAGTACGTGGGTGGATGCTTTTGATGGACCTTCAAACTCTCAGATGGCTTTATCAGAATTAACTGTGAGAGGTGCTTTCCACGAAGAGCCTCCTGCTCCTGTTTCAAGTTCTGCTCCTGTTTCAGGTTCAGGTGCATATTCAGATCAAGATTCAGATTCAGAACCAGATAAGGAAAATCAACTTGATCGTAAATGGTTTACACAGCGGAATGATCTTAGCGGCTTCAGGCAGCAGGTTCCGCTTAAAGTCAAACCTTTAAGCCAGAAATATCCACCCTCAGCTTTACCCTTTAATATTCGTTATCTGGAAGAAGCCATGGTACCTCTGGGATGTGACGTTACCGATATACGAGAGCAGCAGTTTCAGCTGGTATTACATCAGGTTCAGACTGCCATTGAACAGGATGATAGCTTGGCAGTTTATAATTGGCAGGAGGATACCGGCTCATGGGTGCGGGCTGGCATGCAACAGCGTGTAGTAGCAGGGTTGGCCTCTGTTGGGTGGGTGGATGCGGATGCTAAACCTGTCAGCAATATTAAGTCTGTGAGTGATGGTCATTATGCCCTGGTTCTACCCAATGCTGAGGGTGGTCATTCCATTGCCGTCGTTATTGTAGAAGACAAAGTAACCCTGATTTTCCTTCTGAATCAGGAGGGGGCTTTGGTTTGTTACATCAACAATCAAAAACTTGCCGTTATGTGCGCGATTGAATGCTACCTGAGGGTTGGAGGCGAGCTTTATCAAGTTAAGATACCGATCTCGAAGGAGGTGATTGATTACATGATAGGGGCTAGCCATAAGGCTTTTTATGGCCCGGATTATGATGAGGAATCAGAAGACTTGCAGAAGGTAGATTGCAGCAGTGAGGGCGGTGTGAAGCTGGCTTCTAATACTTCCGTAGGTCACGACGTCGCTATTCGACAATGTTTTTTGAATCAAATGCCTGACAATTTCCAAAAAATTTCATTGCCTCAGGAGTTGGACGAATCCCGGCTTCCTGACTTATACGCTTTGTTGCAGTTGATGGATGTTGGTCAAGCGATGATGACGCTTAAGATTGATCTTGAGGCTGAAGAGCTGCAGGCGTTCAACTCAATCCAGCAATTAACGAACACGGCACTGGGTGAGGGTGATTTTATCCTGATGATTCAGGAACCCGGCGAGTCGACATTTATGGCAATGATCTCCACTAATGGAGTCAGTATGACACTGCGAATGTTGTGCTTCTCAGACAATATTGACGAGCGAGCTTCGTTGCGGGCTTCCAGTGGGCTGTTTTGTCAATGGGACAAAGCGCTACAGGTTCTTGTATCGACTTTAAGAACAGGCCACAACGTCAAGGTTTACCGATTAAAGTCACGTGATGGCAGTCATTATTAATTTATAAAAGGCAAGCATTGCAGGTGTGATGTTGTATGGATATTAAAGTGAGCTGGACTGATCTGCCTGAAGGGTCTGGTTCAGGAGGCTGTATGTTCGGAGCGGGTTTGAGTGTGTTGTTGTTTTTATTTTTATCGCTTGGTGCCTTCTACAGTCACGGCTCTGACGACCACAAGAAAGATAAAATAGTGATAGATCAATCAGGTCGCCAACGCTGTCAACAATGTCGGCATAGGCTTGAGAAATGTCGTTGTACATGTGGTCGCTGTGGCAGGACGTTCAGGGAAAAAAAAGTCGTCCGGGCAAGAGCCAGTAAAAATGTGCAGTTCTATCCTTCGATTAATAAACAGAAAAATAAAGAGCCCAAGCCCAGAGAGGTGTATATATCCACTGAGAAGACTTGCCAGTGTGAAGAACAACCTTTGTTTAAAAAACCACGATGGGATCCTCGGTTAGACCCTGGTTGCAGTCGATGGGCTGATGCTGTTGATACGTTTTCAACCAGCCAAATAGCTTTATCAGAGCCATCCTTCAATGGTTTTTCCGGAGCAGGGCTTTCTGTCCCCGTTCCTGCCCTCGTTCCTGCCCTCGTTCCTGCCCTCGTTCCTGCCCTCGTTCCTGCCCCCGTTCCTGATGAGGAAAGTCAGAGTGGTTGTGAATGGCTGGAGCAGCCGTTTGATTTTTTTGATGGTGCCCAGCAGAAGTCTCCAGTTTTTGACGAACTTCCCTGCGAACAAGAAGTATTATCCGCTGAATCCTTCAACGTCTGTTATCTGGAAATTAACATGGACACCTACACTCTCGATGCTTCAAATGAAATAGTACATAAACTTCAGCAGCTGTTAATTCATGTGCAGACTGAAATTCAACAGAGTGTAGTGGCAGGGTTGATCTCTGTTGGTTGGATGAGTGCATCCACTCAACCCCTGGACAATATCCAGATTTTGGATGAGGGCGAATACGTTTTGACGCTTCCCAATCCTCAGGGAGGTTATTTCTTTTCCCTGATTGTCCTGAAAGGCAGTTGGAGCTTCGCTTTTCTTTTAAATCAGGCTGGCAAAGCGGTGTGCTATGTCGATCATGATCAAAGTTTCACTGTTTGGACGATCAGCCGTTACCTGAACAAGTTAAGTGGTCAGCTTTACCGGGTTCAGTTGTCTGAATTCAGTCGTCTATTGCGTTACATGTTGAAGGGGATTTCAAAGGATTATGTTCGCCTGTATGATGATGAAGCAGCAGCAAAAGCAGCAGCAGAGGCAGAGGCAGAGGCAGAAGCAGAGGCAGAGGCAGAGGCAGAAAGCTTGCAAAAGGCAGTTCGTAGCCGTGGGCGTGGGGTGACTCTGGCTTCAGATACCTTAATGGGTCATGACATTGCTATTCGGCAATGTTTTTTGAATCAAATGTCTAACAATTGCCAAAAAATTTCATTGCCTCCGGAGTTGGACGAATCCCGGCTTCCGAATTTATACGCCTTGTCGTTGGAGCTGATGGATGTTGGTCTGGCGATGATGGCGCTTAAGATTAATCTTGAGGTTGAAGAGCTGCAGGAGTTCAACTCAATCCAGCAATTAACCAGCACTGCACTGGGTGAGGGTGATTTTATTCTGGTGATCCGGGAACCCAACGAACCAACATTTATCGCAATGATCTCGACGGATGGTGCCAGAATGACACTGAGAATGTTGTGCTTCTCCGACAATATTGACGAGCGAGCTTCGTTGCGGGCTGCCAGTGGGCTGGTGTGTCAGTGGGATAAAGCGCTACAGGTTCTGGTATCGACTTTAAGAACAGGCCATAACATCAGGGTTTACCGACTGGTAAAAAGGGCTCCTGACCGGAGCCCTTTTTAGCCGGCTCAGAGCATTCTGCCCAGCACATCGTTTTCAGGTTTATCCATAAACCGGTGTTTAAGCGCACCCACAATATGAAGGGCTATAACGGCCAGAAATGCATAGGGAATATAAGAGTGGATCGTATGGAGAGTCCCTGCCAGCTCTTTGTTGTCTTCCATGAGCTCAGGCAGTGGGATGCCAAAAAGGAACAGATCATGCCCGCCCGCATCGGACATGGTGATACCGCTGAGAGGTACAAGAATCATCAAGGCATAGAGAGAATAATGAGTGAGCCTGGCCAATATCTTCTCGTGATTGGGTAAATCTTTAGGTAGCTCAGGTACTTTGCTGAATAATCGTACCAGAATGCGGGTCGTTACCAGCAGGAGTATAAGGATGCCAAAAGACTTGTGCCAAGGGTAGATGTCGTATTTATAGCTGACCTCTTTGGACAGGCTTGCCATATACCAGCCACTGGCGATGATACCCAGGATGGTAAAGGCCATCAGCCAGTGCAACAGTCTCATCAGGACCGGATATTTTTCAGGCGTCATAGATTTATCCTCTGAAGTGGAAAGCGCATTGCGGCTTACTATTTATTGTTTTATTTAAAGCAGTCATAAGTGAAAACGACAGTTCACTGATGAAGATGTACTTATTCTTACTTTAAATTGAACTTATGTCACGGGGTTTTGGCAAATACAGATGCCGGGTGATAGTTCAGGGAGAAAGCCGACAGCCACGGAGAATGACCATCGGAACTTACAGAAGAAGAGTCAGCGGGTAATCAGCCTGATAGCATCGCTGTAGAGTCCATTGAGACTGTCAGGATCGGAGACACAGAGTCCCAGATCCCTCAGCAGGCCGTCTTTCAGCCCATAAATCCAGCTGTGCACCGTCAGGTCCTGCCCACGCAGCCAGGCATCCTGAACGATGGTGGTCTGGCAGACATTCAGAGCCTGTTCTACAACATTCAGTTCGTACATACGTTCGAACACGTCTTCCTGACTGCCCAGAGTATTCAGGAAGGTTTGATGCTTGTGCTGTACATCTTGAATGTGACGCAGCCAATTATCAATCAGACCCAGTTTGCGATTCTTTACCGCCTCCTGGACACCGCCACAGCCGTAGTGGCCGGTCACTATAATGTGCTCCACTTTCAGGTACTCAACGGCGAACTGGATAACCGAGAGGCAGTTGAGGTCGGTGTGAATGACCTGATTGGCCACATTGCGATGAACAAACAGCTCACCAGGTATCAGGCCGGTAATCTGGTTGGCAGGTACCCGACTGTCAGAGCAGCCTATCCAGAGGTATTTGGGAGCCTGTTGCTGAGAAAGTTGCTCAAAAAAATCAGGTTCTTTTTCCCGAACAGCATCTGACCATTCGCGGTTTTGGTCCAGCAGCTTCTTGAGTCTTCGCATGGGAAGCTTCCTTATCAGAAATAACGCCTAAGTATACCGCTGAAACAACAGAAGCCAACAACGGCGAGGATTTTAAGGGAGTGCCGAACGGGGTGTTTTCAAGATAGTTGTACCTTCGTTGCAATTCCTCGCAATGGCTTTGCTATTTTAAGCTCGAAATGGGCATTAAAAATATTAAAAGGTTGCTTCTTCTACTATTTCAAAATTGCCAACAATCACAGATTCAGAAATGGTAATATCGGGTCCCATCACAATTTGATAATAACCATCGGACAGTTGCGCTAAGTTAGGGACGTATGTGGTTTGCATCCGTGCATCGACTTGGTTATGTAGATAACAGGGTAATCCATAATAGGATGTGGATACCTTTCCCGGCATGAAGAGAACCGTCCCTGATGCTCTCCCTCCAGTCACGAATAGATGGTTCATCACATCGACAACTCCGGAATGCTCTATTTGGTTTTTTTTATGATGTACATAGTATTTCCCCTCAGATGTTCTGATTAAATACATTGTGCAACCAGTGCAATCGGGATTTTCATGTTTAACCTCTGCAAAATAGTCAATGATTCCGGGTATACCCTCTATTTTGATGTTTACCGTTTCTCCGTTGCGTTCTACAACAAAATCCCTTGAGGAAGTTTTTATTATTGTTCCGAATGAAAGTGGTATTTGAAGCAACACGACAAAATAAGACAATAAAAATAGACGCTTACACATGCTAATCCTTTTTAAAAAATAGGGAGAAGTAGATGTATAGAAGATAAACGCATTATTGGCAAACTGCTTATCAGGATCAGGGGCTGTCTTTGTAAAGGTCTTTGTAAAGGAAGATACCGGTTCAGGATATCTTCCAATAGCCATTTGTTAACGGTACTGATTTACCTGATCTCTAAGTTCAATGGCAGCCGCCCTGGCTGCTTCGGCAAAGTTTTCATCATTGCCGGCATAAAGAATACCGCGGGAAGAGTTGACAATGATGCCTTCACCCTGATGGTTGAGACCATTTTTAACAGTGGCTTCTACGTCGCCACCCTGGGCGCCCAGGCCCGGAACCAGGAATGTCATATCACCGGTAAGGGTACGGATCCGCTTGAGTTCTTCAGGGTTGGTGGCGCCGACAACCAGCAGCAGGTTATTGTGGTCGTTCCACTCCTCCTTGGCTTTACGGGCAATGACTTCATACAGGAAATCGTCACCCACCTTCAGGTTCTGGATGGCAGCGGCCCCGGGGTTGGAGGTTCGGCAAAGGATGATGGTGCCCTTGTCTTCGTAGCGGGTGAAGGGCGCAATGGTATCAATGCCCATATACGGGTTGACGGTGATGGCGTCTGCGCCATAGCGAGCAAATGCTTCCGTCGCATACTGATCCGCCGTACTGCCAATATCACCCCGCTTTGAGTCGAGAATAACGGGAATATCCGGGTAATTATCTTTGATGTATTCGATGGTCTGAGCCAGTTCCTCTTCAGCGCCACGGGCATGATAATGGGCCGCCTGGGGTTTGTAAGCACACACTAAGTCGGCAGTGGCATCAATGATGAAACGATTAAATTCCAAAATAGGCTGTTCCAGCGCCTGAATATGGGCGGGAAACTTCTCGGGCAGAGGGTCCAGACCTACGCAGAGCAGAGAGTTGTTCTTACGCATAGCCGCCTGAACCTGATCCAGAAAACGCATAACAAAGCCTTATGTAGCGGTGAACGATGTCTGGGCGGGCAGTGTAACAGATTGCAGGCCGGGTTTGTTGCGACCCATAAGAAATTTGCCGGGCAGAGGGATTATAGGCGGCTTTGCGCCACGCTTCAGGGTTTCTGAAGTTCCGTATTTTCTGAGTTCCTGATATACCGCTTTACAGGCCATCAGGTTTTTAATGGTTTGTTTGGCGACTATTGTCATTACGGGGATGAGATATAAGGCCATCAGCAGAGGGTGAGAGATGGCCTGCAGGATGATCAGATAAGCGCCAACAATGGCACCTGCCGCTTGCAGTACACTGACGGTTCGGCGCACTTTAATGACCTGACTGACCAGTGTTCCCAACAGATAGCCTGCGACCGCACCGGGAATAGCGACCACGGTGGTCAGTAATCGCGCTCCTTCAATAATGCCCCTGATCGGGCTTATAGCGGCGAAAAGAGCTGTTTGGATGGCTGCACTGAATTTTCCTGTTTTCTGCATACTCCCTACTCCTTGTGGTGTTTTTATATTATTTGCCAAGTATGCAGGGATTCGCTTCGAAAATGACTGACAGAGCCGTTAGTTGCGCTAACTACAAGCTCGTTAATTGCCCGGACTGAATGGCCTGGCAGTAGAAGAAACTGAAATGGCCAACCAGGCTCTCTCCGTACTCAACCGGAGTTTTCTCCAGCAGTGTGCAATTCATATTCGGAACACTGATGGTATTCTCGTTATCGGGTAGAATCACGATGCCATGGGTCCAGCGGTCAGCGGCGCCAAACCAGCGAACGTACTGACTGGGATCAGAGCTTAAATCACGAACGGGCGCACCCTGGGTGTACCAGGACAACTGACTTGCATAGTGCCAGTTGGTGACCAGCAATGTTGGCTCTTCATAATCCGGATCGGGTTCAATGGTCTGCAATAAGCGTTGACCCTCTTCGGCGGCTTCTTCCCACCCCATTGTTTTTCCCAGCGGGTGCTTCATGTCAGGGAACTCAAGCATGGGCAGGGGAATCACCAAAAACGCCATCAACAACACCGCAGAAAAGCTACCAGAACCTTTTGCCAGCCAGCGAACAGCTCTTGAACCCCAGCACTCTGATACCCATAGTGCCGCAAGAGGAGCCAGCAGATACCAGCTGATCAGCGTCCAGTGGGCTGATGATCGCCCTGCTCCAGACATCCAGAAAAACAGCAGCAGGATAGGCCATGCCATCAGCACCAGGGCCTTCCCGCCGGGATTACCGCTGCGCATCACCCGGGCTGAGCCCAGCAGGCCGCCGATAAATAACAGTGGGGAATAGACACCGATCTGGATCGCTATGGCTTCAAAAGCGCTGGCCAGACTCCATGTACTATCGGACTCTTCGAACTGGTAACCCAGTTGAAACTGGAAGGATGCCCAATCATTTTGCCAGTTCCAATAGAGTACAGGACTGATCATCAACAGCGTGATGGCCATGGTCAGGTAAAGTCCGGGGTGTTTGAGAACGGCAAAACCACGATTCATAAGCAGTATCAGTCCCGATGACAGAGCAAGAGTGACACCTGTGTACTTGGACAACCCCGCCAGGCCAAGGGCAAACCCCAGGCCCAGCCAATTCTGCCAGCGGTCTTTATTTTGCAAAGTAAGGAGAGAATGAAGGCACAGCAGAGCCGCAAAGAGCAGCGGCACTTCCGGTGCCATGGTAATTCCCAGATGGGTGACGATGGCCCCATTGATGATTAATAGGGTAATGGGTGCAAGCCATGGATGGGCTGTGGGAAATAAACGCTCACAGGATCTGGCAAGCAGATACTGACTGGCGGTCAATAATACTATCGGGATCAATCTCAATAAAAAGTCATGATCTGAAAACAACTGTGGAATCGTTTGCAGCCAACCTGTCAGCGGTGGGTGATCCAGATAGCTCCAGTCAAGATAAGTACCGTACAGGGCGTAATGAGCTTCGTAATGAGTCAGTGGAATCAGTGCTGCCAACAAAAGATGTATGGTCAGGAATACCAGAATCAGGGCAGAGGTCAGCCGTTGTGGATTAAACAGTGGGTCAGACAGTGAGTCAGACAGTTTGGGCGGGAACTTGGCAGGCAGGTCTTCTATAGAGGGCAACATCTTGGCTTGGTATCGATACGGAGGTTTTGATTCGATGATTATCCACGGATCAACATGAAAAAATTGCACTTATTTCGGGTCACTGGGTTCCAGAACCGCTGAATTAAAAATAACTGCTAACAGTTCTGGCGAAACTGTGCATTTGGCCTAATGTCATACAGTTAAGATTTCGATGCGGGAAGTTCAGAACGTGTCCAATGCCACTCTCTTTTGTATCTGCTCTCTGGTTTGGGGCTCTACCTGGTATGCTGTCAGCTGGCAGCTGGGAACCGTTGACGCCATGTGGTCAATCGCTTACCGGTTTCTGTCAGGGGCGCTGTTGTTATGGCTAATCTGTCGTTTCAGGGGTAGGTTTTCAGGCTTTACCCGGCAGCAGCATTTGAGACTTTTTTTTCAGGGAACCTTCCTTTGCGGTGTGTCCTACTGGCTGGTCTATGAGAGCGAAAAGTTCATCAGCAGTGGGCTTTCAGCATTGATTTGCACGGGCATTCTTTATTCAAATGTAGTGATTGCCCGGTTTTGGCTGGGACACGCCATTAAACGCTCTGTTCTGATAGGAGCGGCACTGGGCAGTGTCGGTATATTGATGGTGTTTTTCCCCCATATCACGCAGATTGACCCAAGCTCTCAGGAATTGAAGGGGCTGGCACTGGCACTGGTTGCCGTATTGATGTTTTCCATGGGCAGTGTGTCCTGCGAGATTAACGAAAAAGACGGTTTGTCAGTGGTACCGGTGACGGTGTTTACCATGTTGTATGGTGGCCTGGAAATGGTGGGGCTGGCCTTGCTCCGCGGTGTTCCACCTTCGTTTGACTTTAGTCCGGGTTACCTGCTTTCCCTGGTTTATCTGGTGGTTTTTGGTTCAGTTGTCGCCATGACTTCATACCTTTCCCTGATTCAGCGAATGGGATCTGATCGCACCGCTTATGTGGATATTGTCTATCCCATTATTGCCCTCTTGATCTCCACTGCTCTGGAGGGTTACCAATGGACACCGGTGTCAGTATTGGGGGTGGGGATTATTTTGCTGGGCAATGTCTTTGCCATGGGGAACCGCTTTGACCGGCCAAGAACCGAGACCAGCTGTTAAAGCCTGTAAGCTATACAAATGGATGACTTACAGGGCATACAGCCGTCATGGCACGTGATAACCCATGGGCTTCATCGCGTCATACTGTAGCCAGACTTTGTTCAGCCAGCTTTCTTCACCCAGCCAGTCCAGCACCCAGCGAATACCATTGCCCATGACCTCCTTGTTCCAGGCCAGGTAACAACTGTCATTCATGGGAATATCCAGCACATCCCTGCGAACCAGCAATTCCTGCTCAATGTAGGGCTGAACAAAGTGGCTTGGCATGACGGTAATGCCCAACCCTTTCAGCAGACACTCAATGGCCATGCGGAAACTGGGAACCAGGAGAATTTGCTGATCTTCGAGCAGCAGGTTGTAGCCTTGTCGAAAGACTCTGGATGTATCCTGAATGCAGATTGAACTGTAATTCTTCAGCATGTCCTGACTGATGAGACCGGAAATACTGGCTAACGGATGCCCGGGAGACATCACCAGATCCCATTCCAGCGAACCCATGGACTTCCATTCAAAACGATCGTTCGTCTCAATATTGTCCGGAATAGCCTTGGGAGCCCCAATGACCAGTTGGCAACGGTTATGGAACAGGGCATCCCAGGAGCCGTTGTGAACTTCAGTATTGATCACCAGACTGGTTTCCGGGCGAACCGCCTGAAGGTCGCGAATCAGATCGTAAACCATGCCCTGGTTAACAACATTATCCAGGGCAATCTTGATTTCATGTTCCCAGCCGGTAGCCATCTGGCGGGTGGTTTTCTCCAGTTCCTCCAGTTCAGCCAGCAGTTTGCCAGTCTGACGGATAAAGTGTTCGCCTGCCGGGGTCAGTTCAACCCGTTTACTGTCCCTCAGAAACAGTTGCACATCCAGGCGTTCTTCCAGCTTGCGGACGGTATAGCTGATTGCTGAAGGTACTTTATGCAGGTACCTGGCCGCAGCAGTAAAGTTTCTGAAGTGGGCCACGGCTCTGACAATTTCGAGGGATTCCGTTGGGATCATAAGGCGAGTACGACTGTTTGCTGGCTTTATAGTCCCCATAGAGTACTACTTAGGACGTCAGAAAAGCAGTGGTATTATTCAAAAAAGCCGAATGCCCGTCCGAAAATACTTGTTGTATTTACTGGCAGGTATTCTCTAGGATACGCCTTCACTTCAAGCGACCCGGTCCCATGAGGGGCATGTGCTGCACCCTTGCCTACTTCTGCAGTACAGAAACTCTTTTGAATCAGAGGACAGAATCATGACCGATCTCACTGCCAGCAGCCGTAAGGCCCTGCAACTGATGGACCTCACTTCCCTGAATGAAAATGATACGCCGGAAGTGATTATTGATCTTTGCCACAAAGCCAAAACACCAGCAGGCAATACCGCTGCCGTCTGTATTTACCCAAGATTTGTTCCCATCGCCAAAAAGACCCTTAAAGAGCTGGGTCTGAAGGATGTAACGGTTGCTACCGTTACCAACTTTCCCGAGGGCGGTGATGATATTGAGCTGGCGGTCACAGAAACCAGGGCGGCTGTCGTTTATGGTGCCGATGAAGTAGACGTTGTTTTCCCCTATCGCGCCTTTATGGCAGGTGATGAAACGGTTGGAGCTGAGCTGGTTCGTCGTTGCAAAGAAGTCTGTGCAGACAAGGTGATGCTCAAGGTGATCATTGAGTCCGGTGAACTGAAGGATCCGGCCCTGATCCGTCGGGCCAGTGATATTTGCATTGAAGCCGGTGCTGACTTTATCAAAACCTCAACCGGTAAAGTCCCTGTTAATGCGACACCGGAATCTGCCCGCATCATGCTGGAAGCCATTCGCGACAGTGGCAGGCAAAACGTAGGCTTTAAACCTGCTGGTGGCATTCGAACAGCACAGGACGCAGCAGAACACCTGGCTATTGCCGCTGACGTTATGGGAGAGGAGTGGATCGATCGTAACCACTACCGCTTTGGTGCCAGTAGCTTGCTCGGAAGCCTGCTGGTGGCGCTTGGCCTGAAAGAACAGGAAGACGATAAAGGCGGATACTGAGTTTTCTTTCGTCTTTAAAAAAAGTCCGACAGGCTCCTGGGTTAGGAGTCTGTTCTTCGAATTGATTGGCTGGAACGCTGATAAGCGTTCATAAAAGCACGGTAATTTGAGTTCAGCCAAATGGAAAAATCTTTTAAGTGTTTTATCCGATCTTTCAAGTATTTTCTTTTCCTCTCTTTTTGTTCAATTCCATGAGTATGCAGATAGTCTTCGACTTCAGTCAATGACTCAAGCAGTAACAAAGTAGTCTCTGATTGTGTCAGCAGATCTGAAAATCCTGTCCAGAGGGTTAGCATTATGGTTATGAGCTCATTTCTATCAAAAAAGGTTCTTTGCACTCGTTGTTCTATGTAATTTTTCAAGGATAGAAGTAATTCTTGAAATATTTTAGGACTTTCATTACCAGGGTTGTTTTTTGCGTCGGTTAATAGTTTCTTGAATATTTTAAATAATTTCTTTTCTTTTATTTTCTTTTTTTCTTTTCCTTCTGAAGAAATAATGGTGTCATCCCAATATGACGCGCTAAAATAACTCGACATGTTTTCAACATGTATTGTTGCTAATTGTATGGTGAAAGGATCAAGGATCATGCTTACGGACTCAACCAGGTTTGCGAATTGATTACTTGAGGCAACGATTTCTGGATTGTTTTCACCATGCTGTTGCATCACGCTTAACATTCGTATTTCTGATTGTATATAGCGTTGGTAAAGCGGCATTCCGATATTGTTATCGCTATAAGTGAGAAAGGTAATGGCGGCTTCTAGCATTGGGTCAATGGCTATCTCTGGTTCTTCAATAAATAAGGGGTTGTTGTTCATCTGCAGCAAATGGATATAGCTCATTTCTCGCCAGAATTGTATGTCAGAGCTGACGGGGATACATTTTGCAACATTCTTTTTTAAAGTTTTTAGAGTCAATATGGGTTTATTTGTACCTAAAAGGTCAGCTTTTTTATCAAGAATTCTCGCAATGCCAGACAAGCTAGAGGCGTGATTCAGGAATGTTTGAAAAAAGAAATGAGTCGCTTGAGAGTTGGCGCCATTTGAACGGATGGCTGCATAGTAACTCAATATTAATATCGCAAGGCCCTGGGCTTGATGTGGTTTATCTAAATCAATTGGAGATACGGTATCCTCGATAGTATTTAGAATGGTTATCAACCGAACCTGGTCTTCGTTAACCGTTATATTGAGAGCGTGTATCAATTGAGTAAGCATTTTAGCAATTGTCAGGCCTTCATTAGAGATTGACGGAATGTAGTCCAACAGGGTGTTTATGGTGGTTTGATCAAGCCATGTATTCAACCCATTGACAGTGGCGACAATATATTCATGGTTTATTAGAGGAGGCTGAATTTGCAATACAGCCTGTGGCTGAGCTGCTTCAGCCCCCGCTGATGTGCCTGGCTGCGTTCCTTGCTCATTTTCATGGTTCATGGCGAAGACGGCACGGGTCATATTTGAGTTGAGTTCGAAAGGGGGGAGTCTGTCTATGTTAATCAAATAGTCCAGGAAACTGGATTTTTTTTTCATTTCTTCTTCAGTGGTTATTTTTTTTTCAATAAATTCCTCAATCAAAGGTGTTGATAGAATATTTTCTGCCAACACTTTTGAACAGGAGCAAGCCATTATAATCAGACTAAGGAAAGCAGCCGTATGATAGGCTTTGTTTCGATGGGAAAATATTGATTGCTTTGTTGTTTCAGGTAGCTGGGAAGTGGAGTTACTCATAAACATCTGCCTTTTCTAGCTTATGAATGCACAGAAAACCGATCCTTGGATCACAGCGTTGCCGAATTTTTTTGGTGCCAGCAGTTTGTTAGAAACTGCTGGCAGCCTAAATCATAAGTCAGATTCACCACCCTCAGGCTTATTAGTGTCAACATCATCTATGTCAGCTTCATCTATGTCAGCTTCACCATGGTCAGCCTTATTACTGTCAGCATCATCCATATCAGATTCCTCCAGGTCAGATTCATCCGTGTCAGATTCACTACCCTCAGGCTTCTTGCTGACAGCGCCATCTACGTCCGAGTCAACAGGGGGGTCCATATAAAATCCATAGTTGGAACTAAACCATTTGACGAATGCTTGCAACGCTTCTATTCGATCTTGCAGGTGTTTTTTCTTGTTCTCATCACTGTAGGGCCCGCCTTCTGCTTGTGCTGCCTTGTCCGATTCAGCTGTTTCAGGCTGTTCAGAATAGATTGCCAATATTTTTTCTGATCGTTCCAGCAAGTCAGCAAATCCTGAGCCAATGGTGCCCATTATGATTTTGTAATCACCTTCATTATCCTTCAAAGCTTTTCGTAACTGATGCTCTATGTATTTTTGTAGCGATGAAAGCAACTTTTCAAATAATTTAGTGCCGTCCTTCCCGTTATTTTGTTTTGCGTCATCTAATACCTTTTGGAATGTTTCAAATATCGTTTCTTCTTTGCTTTTTTGCTCTGAAGGCTCGGTACCATTTTCTACGACTGAAGGTTCAGTGCTATCTCCCAGCCAGCCTGATGCACGAAAATAACTCGACAAGTTATTAACATGTGATTGCGCGAGTGTTGTCGCGTAAGGATCAAGCAGCATCCCTATGACATAAATCAAACTCGTAAACTGATTATTAGAGGCAACTACCCCAGGATTTGTGTCACTATGTTCTGCTGATACCTGCAATGACCGGGTGAGTGATTCTATATTAAATTCATAAAGTGGCCCCCCGTTCCTGTTAACCCCGTAATTGAGTAGATTGGCAGCGTGCTGAAGTACCGAGTCAGCCGGTTGTTTTTCCTTTTCCTTTTCCTTTTCCTTTTCCTTTTCCTTTTTAGCTTTTAATAACTCATTCACTTGTTGCAAAAAATCACGGCGTGCTTCTTCTAACGCTTTTATTGCATAAAAGACTGAAAACGATTCTTGAACGTTGTCGGATAAAAGT
The DNA here is from genome assembly GCF_023822025.1 of Endozoicomonas sp. 4G. Taxonomy (NCBI): domain Bacteria; kingdom Pseudomonadati; phylum Pseudomonadota; class Gammaproteobacteria; order Oceanospirillales; family Endozoicomonadaceae; genus Endozoicomonas; species Endozoicomonas sp. 4G. The sequence continues at coordinate 5,404,505 of NZ_CP082909.1, forward strand.
TCGGGGTCTATGGGTTTATCTGTACCTAAAAGGTCACCTTTTTTGCCATGGAGTCTCCCGATGCCAGACAGGCCGACGGCGTGAAGCAGGAATGCGTTAAAAAAGAACTGAACCAACTCAGGGTCTTGTTTATCTGCATGGAGGGCGGCATAGAAACTCACGATTAACATCGCGAGGCTCTGTCTTTGTTGTTTTTTTTCCAAATTGACAGGAGATGATTCCCCCTGGATGGTATTTAAAACACTCATCAGCGTATTCTGGTTGTCGTTAAGTTTTATGTCGAGTATTGCTATCAAATTACTAATCATTACTGAAATTGAATGACCAGCATCGAGATCGGGCTTCGAGATATACTCAAACATAGCGTTTAAAACGTCTTCAGGAATGCCTGTATTCATGCCATTAATTTCGGCTTTAATCTCTTCCAGGCTCATGAACGGAAGTGCTATCTCAACCAGAGGCTGTTGCACCGGTGCTGCTGCAGCTTCAGCTGGAGTAGCAGCTTCAGCCGCAGTTGCAGTTGCAGTTGCAGTTGCAGCGTCCTCTGATTCTTCTGTTTTCTCTTCCTCTTTCTTTGCGACCAGCTCATTATCATGGTTCATGGCAAAGATCAGATGAGTCGTAGTCGAGTTGAGAGCAGAGGGGGCGATTTGCCCCATATGAGCATAATGGTTAGTAATGGCGTCCAGGAAGTCAGAATCTTTTGTCGTTTTAGCTCCGGCAATATTCTCCTCCCCTGGTGTTGGTAAAGGAACATCTGCCAGCAGTTTGGAGCAGGGACACGCCATAGTGATGAGGCCAAGGGCAGCAGCCCACAGTTTCGCCTTTTCACGACGGCAAAATATCGATTGTTTTGCTGTTTCAGGTAGCTGAGAAATTGAGTTAGTCATGACATCTGCCTTATCGGGTTTATGAACGCTCTGATAAAGTAGTCCATGGATTCCAGCAGTGCCCAATTTAGTGAACACTGCCCAGTCATTTTCCAGACGTTCAGCGGGTTAAGTATTAATCACTGTCCTGCTCGGCATGGTTCTGAGTAATAATTAGGGGACTCGCAGGGAATGGCTGAGCCTATGCTGCCTGGCGGTTCGGTCATGGTTCAAGAGTGTCAGCATGTTCCTGCTAATGGGAACTCTCAGGAGTAAGGTATTTCACATGAAACGAGCAATTGTTCTGGTAATGGATTCGTTTGGGATTGGCGCCAGCGCCGATGCCGATCAGTTTGGCGATGCCGGCTCAAATACCATTGGCCACATCGCCAGGGCCTGTGCACAGGGTGAGGCAGACATCGGTCGGGAAGGTGTGCTGGAATTGCCGATCCTGGCCAGTCTTGGTTTGTTGCAGGCGGCTAAAGATTCTTCGGGAGCCTTTCCCGCTGGCATGAACAACAATGTAAAGCTGATCGGTGCCCATGGTTACGCCAGGGAAATTTCCAGTGGCAAGGACACCCCCAGTGGCCATTGGGAAATGATGGGTGTTCCGGTTCTGTTTGACTGGGGCTATTTCAAGGATGAGAACAACAGCTTTCCCAGAGAGCTGCTGGAGCAACTGGTGGAGAAGGCTCGATTGCCGGGTGTCTTGGGTAATTGCCACGCTTCGGGAACAACCATTCTGGAAAACCTCGGCGAAGAACACCTGCGTACCGGCAAGCCTATTGTTTACACATCGGCAGACAGCGTTTTCCAGATTGCCTGCCATGAAGAGACTTTTGGCCTGGACAGACTGTATGAAGTCTGCAAAATCGCCCGTGAGCTCCTCGATCCTTACAATATTGGCCGTGTTATTGCCCGTCCTTTTGTGGGTGATGATGCCGGTGACTTCCAGCGAACCGGGAATCGTCGGGACTACTCGGTTCTGCCCCCTGCTCCCACTCTGCTGGATAAGCTGGTGGCCAGTGGTGGCGAAGTGGTCAGTGTTGGAAAAATCGCCGATATTTTTGCCCATCAGGGTATTACCAGAACGTTGAAGGCCACTGGCATTCCGGCTTTGTTTGAGGCCACCATGCAGGCTCTGGAATCAGCCCCGGATCGTTCCCTGGTCTTTACCAATTTCGTTGATTTTGATTCATCCTTTGGCCATCGTCGTGATGTGGCCGGTTATGCCAGGGCGCTGGAAGAGCTGGACGCCATGTTACCGAGACTGTTCAACGCCATGCAGGAAGACGATGTGCTGATCATCAGTGCCGACCATGGTTGTGATCCTACCTGGCACGGTACCGACCATACCCGTGAACATATACCCGTACTGGTTTATGGCAAAAAGGTGCCACCGGTTTCACTGGGTGGACGGGAGACCTTCGCAGATATTGGCCAGAGCCTGGCCGGTTTCTTTGATCTGGAGCCCATGGATTACGGCACCAGCTTTCTGTCGTAAGCTGAGCTGACTGTTTACCGGCCTGTCCATGGCCCGCTATTTCAAGCGCTCTTTTGCAGAGCCCCGGAGAGGAAAAAAATGACCCCTCATATTCATGCCAAACCCGGTACTTTTGCTGATGTCTGCCTGATGCCAGGTGATCCATTGCGTGCCAAATACATTGCCGAGAACTTTTTGCAAGGCGCTGAACTGGTAAACGACGTTCGTAATATGTTTGGCTACACCGGAACATATAAAGATCGTCGTATATCAGTGATGGGTTCCGGCATGGGCATTCCTTCAGCCTCCATTTACTACAAGGAGCTGATCACTGAATACGGTGTTAACAAACTGATTCGCGTGGGTTCCTGTGGTGCTATCTCTTCTGACGTGAAGCTGCGCGACATCGTGATTGGTATGGGTGCGAGCACTGATTCGAAAGTGAATCGTATCCGCTTTAACGACCATGACTTTGCCGCCATTGCCGATTTTGGCTTGCTGGAGAATGCGGTTAACAGTGCCCGTGACAAGAACATGCCGGTGAAGGTAGGCAATCTCTATTCTGCGGATCTTTTCTACAGCCCCGAGAATAACATGTTCGACATCATGGAAAAGCACGGCATCCTGGGTGTAGAAATGGAAGCCGCAGGTCTTTACGGCGTCTGTGCTGAGTTTGGTGCCAAAGGTCTGGCTATCTGCACCGTCAGTGATCATATTCGCAAGGGTGACGCGCTGTCTCCCGAAGACAGACAGACATCCTTTGACGAGATGATTGTGCTGGCCCTGGACTCTGTGCTGATGGGAGACTGATTACCATTGCTCCCGTCAGACATGCTTCTGAGTACTTAAGTTCCTGAGAATACCGCCTGGTCTCCTGGCATCCCGCCAGGAGCAAAACTGTTTGCAGTAATCGGTGACCGGGTCTCATAAACCATCGTTAATTCCTGACCCTTTTTTTGATAGGGCGCCAGCAGCTTCAGCATTTCAGGATCTTCTTTTATTCGGCTTTTCTGATCTTTTTGGTTGACCGGAATCAGCTGGTAATTATCCAGCGTTAACCGACCGTTTTTCCAGGTAAAGTCAGCCCTGCCAAGGTACTCTCCGTTAGCTCCGGCCTGCATGATCCAGGTATTATTCACCACCTCGGGCTGTTGCAGGGCGGTCCTTGAGTGAGCCCCAATAATGATATCGATAGCACCGACCTCTTTTGCCAGCTCAATATCTCCGGGTGGGGCGTGAGTTCGCCATTGATCGGGAAAGTAGCCCAGGTGAGTCAGGGCAATCACTACGTCAGCCAGTTCCTTGATCTTGGGAACCAGAAGGTTGGCGATGTGTAACGGATTCTTAAAGTCAATGCGCGAGATATTGTCCGGATTGCCTATCTTACGGGTATCCTGTGTAGTCAGGCCAACAATGGCTACGGTTATATCGCCCACATCAATCAGTCGAAAAGCATCAAAGAGGGGGCGGCCAGTGCTGGCGTCGTAGGTATTGGCAGAAAGAAAAGGAAACTTTGCCAGATTTTGCTGCTGGCGGAGCACTTTCATTGAGTGATCAAATTCATGATTGCCGACCACCATGGCATCGTAGCCCATCAGGTTCATGCCTTTGATATCCGGAACGCCACTTTGCAGGGCAGACTCCGGTGTGCCACCGCTGATATCACCACCCGACAGCAGCAGGACTGTACCCCCTTCAGCAGTCACCTCAGCCCGGATGGTGTCAATCAGGGTCTTGCGGGCAGCCATGCCTCCCTCATCCTGCGGGTTTTTCCAGAACTGACCATTGTGGTCATTGGTATGAAGCAGGGTGAGTGTGTGGCTGCGTCCGGAATCGGTCTTCAGGGTTTCATCGGATGAAGAGCATCCCGACACGATCAGCGACAGTGCGAGTGTCGTTGAGACAGCCGTGAGCTTTGAGACAGCCGTGAGCTTTGAGACAGCCGTGAGCTTTGAGACAGCCGTGAGCTTTGAGACAGCCGTGAGCTTTGAGACAGCCATGAGCTTTGAGACAGCCATGAGCTTTGAGACAGCCATGAGCTTTGAGACAGCCATGAGCTTTGAGACAGCCATGAGCGAAGAACGATAGTTTGCACGGCTTTTAAACATAATAAACCGACATGGCTGAATATTTTTTATGGAAAAAGCCAGACAATCTGAGCATGAACATCTTCCAGCAGAGCGCGAATTTTTGAGGGTTCTCAATATATCACTGGTTAATATCAGGGTTTGTCCAGAAATGAGTCGCGGGATGCAAAGTTACTGTAAAGACTTCTAACCAAGGGTTCATCAGCGAAGAATCAATCAAACTTAAGCAATAAAAATACGTATACCTCGTTAGCACTTCACTCAATAAACTTAACAGAGCTGTAAAAATGGACCCGATGTCTTACAGGAACGTTTAATCAATCAGTCATTGAAAAATACAATACGCTGATTATCCATTAGCAGTCGTCAGTCCAATTAATAAAGTGATTTTAAGCCGGAGTTTCAATATGCTTGAGCTGCTTTCAGGGTTACCTTTGCCTGAATGGCTATTGCAGTCGTTAACGGGTTCAATAGAAGAGCCTTCAGAAAGCTCTGATGAGCCCGATTTTTTCAACCAGCAGGATTTTCATCGGATTTATCTTCACATCTTCATTATTTGCGGTTTTCTCGTATATTTACTATTCCCGCAAAGACAATAAAGACACCTCCATAAAAGGTTTCTTCTGCTTCCTGGTACCGAAAAGTATCTACCTGTCGAACTCGTCTTTAGTGGATCTGAAACTGTTTCTGGCCTACCGGATCACCTCCGGCCTGCTATCCCCGATTCTTGGGTTGATGTCCATCACGGCGTTCTCATTGATGTTCAGTGGTTTGCTTGCCAAGTACTGGGTCTCCCCCGGCTGGGCTTCAGGGCCTTATGGACCTTATATTTTTGCCTTGCTGTACCTGCTTATTGCTGACTTTGCTTACTATGTTGCCCATGCCTTGAGTCACAAGAATCCCTTCCTGTGGCAGTTCCATGCGGTGCACCACTCGCCAAAGTTTATGACACCCCTGACGCTCTATCGCCTGCACCCTCTGGATGGGATTACCTTTAAGTCCGTCAAGAATGTTATCGAGGGTTTTCTGCTGGGTGGGCTGATTTTCCTGTTCATGGGTAAAATCGATATCTATCGCATATTTGGTATGAACTTTATCTACTTCGTATTCACCATAGCGGCTTCTAACTTAAGGCATTCCCACATCTGGATTTCCTGGGGCCGTGTTCTTAATCATATTTTTATCAGCCCTGCCCATCACCAGATACACCACAGTGCACGTATGAAGCATTGGGGGAAAAATCATGGTCAGGTGTTCGCTATCTGGGACTGGATGTTCGGTACTTTGCTGCTGCCATCGGAAGAAATCAGGAAAAACCTGGTGATGGGTCTGTTCGTTAATAAGCCGGATCCTCATACCGGGCTCAGGGCAGCCACTGCTTATCCCTTCCAGATGATCGGGAAAATGCTCAGGCAGCGTTACAAAACGTTCAAATCCGGGTCGGCTGCATCATGAATACCCGTGTATCCCTGTATCTGGACTTGTTGCGATTCCTGGCTGCATTTATCGTGATGATCTCCCATGTTGCCATGGAGAGAATCACTGGTGGCTCCTGGCAATGGATCAGAGATCTGCGTATTGGCAGTGATACGGTCATTGTTTTCTTTGTTTTGTCCGGGTATGTCATTGCCTACGTTGCCGACATCAAACGGGAAGATAGAAAAAACTACCTTATTAACCGGTTCTCCAGACTTTACTCTGTGGTGATCCCAGCCCTGCTGTTGACTATGTTTGTTGACTGGCTGGGAATCATGATGGCCCAGGATTTCTATGAAACCTTCTGGTACTCAAAGTTTCATGATTTAGCCCGGTTCTTTGCCAGTTTCTTCTATGTCAACCAGATCTGGACCATCAATATCAGACCCTTCAGTAACGGGCCTTTCTGGTCGCTGAGTTACGAGTTCTGGTATTACATGATGTTCTTCACGGTCTTTTACTTTACCGGGTACAAGCGAATTATCCTCACCGCCCTGGTGCTGGCGATTATGGGATTGAAATTATGGCTCCTCGCTCCTGTCTGGTGGATGGGTGTCTGGACTTACCGAAAGAGCAAAACGATTGAGCATTCCAGTGGCACCGGCTGGCTACTGTTTCTGAGCCCCATTGTGATTTATGGTCTTATTAAATACCTGGGGATCAGCGATGTTCTGCTGGATTGGACCAACAACACTCTGGGCTCCAGTACGGTGTTCAGATGGCTCAGGTACTCGGATGAGTTCATCATCAGCTACGTCTACATGATCTTGATTTCCATGCACTTCTTGGGTCTGGTGACGGTGGCTAAAAATAACCTGGCCTGGCTGGAACGTTGGCAGAAGCCGATTCGCTTTTGGGCAGGACTGACCTTCTCCCTGTACCTCTTCCATTACCCGCTGATGAATTTCTTTGCGGCAGTCTTCCCGGGTGATATCCATTCAGGATGGCGACACCTGTCGATTATTGCAGGCATCATGATCATCACCGTTATTGTTGGTACTGCGACAGAGCGACATAAATACAAGGTCAGGGATTTGTTCCGAAGGCTTTGGGACAGTTTCAGTTCCAAAAAGGCAAACATTCAAATAACCTGATATAAAAAAGCCTCCAGTTGGGGGCTTTTTTATTGGTATTACTGTACTTTAAAGTGGCACAAAATCACGAAAATGCCAGCCGATTACAGGGGGGCTGAATAGTTACAAACCATCAACCAATGAGTCAGTCATAGGTGTTCAACAATAGACTGCTTGAGATGCAACCAACCTTGCAAACACTCAATAGATCAAACACAAGGCAGGTAATATGCTATCTTTTGCAGAACTTTTCTGCAGGAGTCCCTAATGACAACAGAAGTCGTCGTTATGAATAAATCAGCGATAGCAATGGCTGCTGATAGTGCGGTAACCATATCTGGTGGAGACCAGATCGCTCCTAAGATATACAACAGTGTTAACAAACTTTTTCAGCTCTCAAAGGTCGCGCCTGTTGGGGTTATGATTTACGGGGGTGCTGAGATAATGGGAGTTCCTTGGGAAACCATTATCAAAACATACCGCCAAAAGTTAGGTTCTGTAACATTTGATAGCCTGGAAGAGTATGCCAGTCATTTCCTGACGCACCTCGAATCTGACGCAAATTTATTCTCAGACGAAATGAGTGTGCGATATTTTGAAACTCATATAAAAGGCCTTTTACTCCATATTTTTAAACCCCTGATCAGCTATCTCGATAGCCATAGTATTGCCAAGATGAGTGATAAAGAGGTTCAGTGGGAACTAGGTAGACAGCTCGGAATGTCCCTTGCACAGATACAGGATTTCATTAAGCAACATCAGCAAATCCCCAGAGCTGACGAAGATTTTTATTCAGAGCTAAAAGAGGATATTGAAAGCAGTCTCTCCAAGATTTTAAAAGCTCTCGCCTCCGAAAGCCCGCTAGCCCGGATATTTCATAAACGTGCTCCCGATCTCGCTTGTCCTTTGCCGCTCTAAGGGAGTTTTGCTCAGTCGACCGTACTCCCCGGTACGGCGCTCCCTCGCAAAATCCCTTAGAGCGACAAAGTCCTGCGCGAGATTCGGGGCAGTTTATGAAATATCCGGGCTAGAAGAACACATCGATTATTTTGTAGAAAAATACTCAAGTGCATTGGTAAATATTATCACTGAAGCCTTCCTGATCAGTCACGCCTTTACAGGCCAACACAGCGGCTTGGTTATATCCGGTTTCGGGGAAAAAGAGCTTTTTCCTTCAACTTTTTCATTCAATATTGAGGGAACATACAAACGATTAAAGTACTGGGATAACAGCTCAGCAGTTATAGATCTTGATAATACAGTAACAATATTACCATTTGCTCAAAGTGACGTTATAAGCACATTTATGGATGGAGTTCACCCCGACTACATCAACTCTGTGAATGACCTAATCCACGGCATTGCCGCATCCTATCCAGAAGCAGTTGAGAAACTTCTAGCTGAAGAAGCTGATACAGCTTCGAAAATCGTGTCTAAACTCGGTCGATTTGGCTCAATAGGAGCAAGACGTGTAGGCGAAGAATTCCAAAACATGCTCAGAGAGCGGAACTCTAGCCCAATTATAAATGCTGTAAGCTTTCTGCCTCGCGACGAGCTTGCAAGACTGGCCGAATCGCTTATAAACTTGACATCAGTGAAGCGAAGAATGTCAACAGACTCTGAAACTGTTGGAGGGCCCGCAGATGTTGCCGTTATAACTAAAGGTGATGGTTTTGTCTGGATTAATCGTAAACATTACTTCGATCCAAAACTAAATCACCATCTTATGGCCAAATATTCAGGAGGTACGGTATGACAACCTTTAACTCTCTGTTTTATAACGAGAAAAATAAAAAAAATAAAGCTAAGCCTCTGGATTTACACTCTTCAGGAGCATCAGAGCAGCAATCACCCAGCAGAAAGCTTTCTGAAACCCTGAAAGAAGCATTTTTTGAAGGTTTTAACCAAAGCAGCTCAGACTGTCACGAGAATCGTAAGCTAAAAGCTCGCAAAGCACATTAACCCAAAGCTTAACAGCCCTTTGTGAATAATGTTCATTTAGGGTTTTGACGTCCCTGCCCTTACCTCCCTTTTGAATCCCAGGTAAGCGCATTCAAAACTCACGCCCTACCGCTCTAACCCTACTGTGAAATCATAAGTCTTCAGTCTACAAAGAGGCAAAGATGTCTACACACCATTCATTCCTGACGTGATTCCGGATTAAGTCAGAACGCCTGATGTAAGCAACACAACGTCAGGCCAAACCAGTTTTGGTACCTAGTTTATAGTCGTGACTCTAAACTCAACTGGGATTAAATACCTATAATAGTGCGGCTATCGCTTAGTTAAATTCTTTTAACTTTTTTTTTACTATGGACTGATTATTATCCTGAGAATATTTTTTCGGGCCTCACCTTAAAAGCAAGGCAGCCATTTAGAAAAATTAAATTGTGGTATTTACCTTATCAGCCTTCATCACAGTCACGGTAAATATCTGAATGAAAACAGTACATCAGGAGTATGTATATGCCTGAGGCTCTTCTTGGCTTCTTGAATAGCGTTTTACCTGCATGGCTCTTCGACGTTGTCGAAAGAACGTTCGTCAGCCTTTATAGCGGTATTACTGCCCCGATTTTATCAACGGGCCGTATGCATGTAGGTTTCCTTTTTACCTCGGCTCTGTTTGCCCTGTTTTCTTACCTTTATTACTCAAAAAAGGATAATCAGGAACATTCTGTAAAGGGGTTTTTCAGTTTTCTGACCCCCAAAAGCATTTACCTGAGTTCGTCGAGCTGGGTAGACCTGAAAATCTATCTCGGTAACACAGCGATCAAAGGTTTGATCGCACCTTTCAGGTTGTTGCTATCCACGGCATCGTTCTCTTTTCTTGTCAATTCTTTGCTTTCTCACTACTGGACATCACCCGGGTGGTCAGAAGGTCCTTTCGGACTTTACCTGTTTGCGCTGATTTATATGCTGGTCTCCGACTTTGCTTATTACGTTGGCCATACTGCAGCTCACAAATTCCCGCTGCTTTGGGAAATCCATGCGCTGCACCATTCACCCCGAACCATGACACCGCTCACCCTGTACCGGGTTCATCCGCTGAACTTTATGTTTGGAGGTTTGGTCAGAAGCTCCATTGCCGGTTCAATGATGGGCTTATTACTGTTCCTGTTCATGGGTAAAGTCGAAGTTTATACCATCCTGGGCATCAGCTTCCTTTCCTTCCTGTTCAGGATGGCAGGATCTAACCTGAGGCACTCTCATATCTGGGTTTCCTGGGGCCACGTACTGAATCATATTTTTATCAGTCCTGCTCACCACCAGATCCACCACAGTTCAAGAATAAAGCACTGGGGTAAAAACAATGGCCAGGTCTTTGCGATCTGGGACTGGATGTTCGGTACTCTTGTTCTTCCCACCGAAGAATTAAGAAACACTCTGGTGTTTGGACTGACTCCCAACGACCCTGACCCTCATGTTGATTTGAAAACCGCGTACATGGGGCCCCTGAAAAACATGTGGGAAATGACTCGCAGGCGATTCACCAGAACTCGTCATACGGAGAGCTCGGCATGAATGTCAGGGTTTCTCTCTATCTTGACCTGCTGCGCTTTGGCGCAGCATTTATTGTTATGTTGTCGCATGTTGCCATAGAGCGTGCTACCGGCGGTGTCTGGCAATGGGTCAGGGATCTGCGTATTGGCAGTGATACGGTCATTGTTTTCTTCGTGTTGTCAGGCTACGTGATTGCTTACGTAGCCGATCAGAAAAAAGAAGACCGAACCAGTTACCTGATTAACCGGCTCTCAAGATTGTATTCTGTCGTCATACCCGCACTGCTGCTGACGATGGTGGTCGATGGGCTTGGGATACTGCTGAACCCGGAATATTACCGAACCTTCTGGTACATTCCTTACAGCAATATTGAGCGTTTTTTTGCCAGCTTCTTTTATATTAATCAGATCTGGACCATCAACATACGCCCCTTCAGTAACGGTCCTTTCTGGTCCCTGAGCTATGAATTCTGGTACTACATGATGTTTTTTGCCGTCTTCTACTTCCAGGGTGGCAAACGTATCCTGCTGACGGCACTGGTGCTGGCGATCATGGGTCTTAAGCTTTGGCTGTTAGCGCCCGTCTGGTGGATGGGGGTGTGGACTTACAGAAAGAGCCAGACCATCAACCATTCCAGTTCAACCGGCTGGTTTCTGTTCCTGAGCCCGATTGTGATTTACGCACTCATCAAATACTTCGGTATCAGCGATGTTCTGCTGGATTGGACCAACAGCACGCTCGGCAGCGATACCGTTTATAAATGGCTTAGATTCTCAGACGAATTCATCATCAGTTATGTCTACATGATTCTGGTGTCCATGCACTTTCTTGGGCTGGTGACCGTGGCCAAAAACAGCCTTTTCTGGCTCGAGAGATGGCAGAAGGCTATTCGATATTGGGCGGGTCTGACGTTTTCCCTGTACCTTTTTCATCACCCATTATTGAACTTGTTTGTTGCCGTGTTTCCGGGTGATGTTCATTCACCTCTGCGTCACCTGGCTATGGTGGTGGGCATTGTTGCTGTGACAGTGGTTGTGGGTAGTGTAACTGAGAAACATAAGTATAAAGTCAGAAGTCTGTTTCAGTGGATCTGGCAAAAAATTTCTGCAAGATCAAGCCAGCCCCAGACAAGTTGAGAGCAGAAAGGTTGGGGCTATTAGCCCCTCCAACAAACACCTATGCAGATACGGTCATCACCTGATTAATTCTTGTTAACTTTTTTTTTACTATGAACTGATTATTATCCGAAGAATACTTTTTCAGGCCTCGCCTTACAAAAGATGGCCATTTAGAAAACTGAATCGTGGTATTTACCTAGACAGCCTTTATTAAAATACGGGTGAATATCTAAACTTAAACGGTACATCAGGAGTATTAAATGCCTGAGACTCTTATTAGCTTCTTGAATAGCGTTTTACCCGCATGGCTCTCGGAAGCTTTGATCAATGCAGGCAACAGTTTGTACGACGCATTGACCATATCTTTTCTTTCAACAAGCAGGCTCCATGTCGGCTTTTTGTTGTCATCGGCGTTGTTTGCCCTTGTTTCCTATATTTATTACTCAAAAAAAGATCATCAAGACTATTCAGTCAAAGGTTTTTTCAGCTTTCTCACTCCCAAAAATATCTACCTGAGTCGTTCTGCCTGGGCCGACGTGAAGATCTTTCTGGGCAACAGTGTTATCCAGGGACTGTTAACGCCCCTTAAACTGTTGCTGTCGTCTGCATCCTTTGCCTTCCTGATGAACAGCTTTTTATCCAGCACATGGACATCCCCTGGCTGGACCGGAGGCCCTTACGGATTTATCCTGTTTGCCTTCGTTTACATGATGGTGTCTGACTTCGCTTATTACGTTGCCCATACGGTTAACCATAAACTGCCGTTTTTCTGGGAGATTCATGCAGTTCACCATTCTCCCAAGACGATGACGCCCCTCAGTCTGTACAGAAAACACCCGCTGGACTTTATTTTTGACGGTGTTATCAGACGCTCGATTTCCGGATCGCTTATGGGGATTCTGCTGTTCCTGTTTATGGGCAAAGTCGACGTCCTGACTATCCTGGGGCTTAGCTTTACCTCCTTCGTATTCAGATTTGCCGGTTCCAACCTCAGACACTCTCATATCTGGTTACACTGGGGCCACGTTCTAAACCATATCTTTATCAGCCCGGCTCATCACCAGATCCACCACAGCACCCGAATGAAACACTGGGGCAAAAATAATGGTCAGGTACTGGCTATCTGGGACTGGATGTTCGGCACCCTGGTGCTTCCTACCGAGGATCTGAGAAACAACCTGACCTTCGGTCTGGTAAACAATGAGCCAGATCCTTACCTTGACCTGAGAACCGCCTACGTTCGGCCACTTGAAAACATGTGGCAAATGACCTGGGCGCGTTTCAGTCGTCAGAAACCGTCGGGACAGCCATCATGAATACTCGGGTTTCTCTTTACCTTGATCTGCTGCGCTTTAGCGCAGCCATGATGGTGATGTTTTACCATGTGGCGTTAAGCAGGATCTCGGGCGGTGTCTGGCAATGGTACAGGGACTCCCACATCGGTAGCGACGTCGTTATTCTGTTTTTTATTCTCTCCGGCTATGTCATTGCTTACGTGGTGGATGCCAAAAAAGAGAATAAAACGGACTATATGGTTAATAGACTCTCCCGATTATACTCGGTCATCGTGCCAGCGCTTTTGCTGACTATGGTTGTGGATACCATCGGCATTTACCTGTCTCCAGACTTCTATATACCCTGGATTAATTCTTATGCTATCTACGACAATGTAACGAGTTTTTTTGCCAACCTGTTTTTTGTCAATCAGATCTGGACCTTCCATATCCGTCCATCCACTAACGGCCCATTCTGGTCCCTGAGTTATGAGTTCTGGTACTACATGCTGTTTTTTGCGGTGTGTTATTTCACCGGCAAAAAAAGAGTGTTGCTGGCGCTGTTGATCCTGCTGATTATGGGGCCCAAGCTCTGGGTGTTGGCTCCCACCTGGTGGCTGGGTGTCTGGACTTACCGAAAAAGCCAGACTATCAATCATTCTCAGGTCATCGGTTGGCTGCTGTTCCTGAGTCCTATCGCTATTTATACGGCCATCAAGTATTTCGGTATTGATGCCGACCTGCTGATCTGGACCAAAGAAGTTCTGGGTAAAGAAACGGTTTCTACCTGGCTGAGATACTCCGATGAGTTCATCATCAGCTTTGTTTACGCGGTACTGGTTTCCATGCACTTTCTGGGTTTGGTTACGGTAGCCAAAAAGCATTTGTTCTGGCTGGAGCGATTTAAAAAGCCCATCCGTTTCTGGGCCGGCCTGACATTCTCTCTCTACCTGTTCCATTCACCGTTGATGAACTTCTTTGCTTCGGTGTTGCCCGGAGACATTACTTCGGTGTGGAGACACCTTGCCATAGTCGTTTGTATTATGCTGGTGACGGTTGCCCTGGGCAGCCTTACTGAAAAGCATAAGTATAAAGTCCGGAACCTGTTCCGCTGGATCTGGCAACAACTCAGTACCAGGAAAACTCAGGTTCAGACCACCTGATACAAAAAAGCCTCCGGTGGTAGTTGAACCGGAGGTTTCAGGATAGTCATTTATAGCAATTTCAGTTTTTAACTGAAGGCATTAGAATAACCGCCTATTTACAACAGACTGGATCTTCGGAGCCCTGATTCCTATGTCCTCACGTCGTGAGCTAGCCAATGCCATCCGCGCCCTGAGTATGGACGCTGTACAGAAAGCCAAGTCCGGACACCCCGGTGCCCCAATGGGTATGGCCGATATTGCTGAAGTATTGTGGCGTGATTATCTGAATCACAACCCGGCTAACCCTGAGTGGGCTGACCGTGACCGTTTTGTTCTGTCCAACGGTCATGGTTCCATGCTGCTTTACTCCCTGCTGCACCTGAGCGGTTACGATGTGTCTGTTGAAGACCTCAAGAGCTTCCGTCAGCTGCACTCGAAAACCGCAGGTCACCCTGAGTACGGTTACGCTCCGGGCATTGAGACCACTACCGGTCCCCTGGGTCAGGGTATTGCCAATGCCGTGGGTATGGCGGTGGCCGAAAAGACTCTGGCGGCTCAGTTCAACCGTGAAGGTCACGACATTGTTGACCACAACACCTATGTCTTCATGGGTGACGGTTGCATGATGGAAGGTATCTCCCACGAGGTCTGCTCTCTGGCAGGGACTCTGGAGCTGGGCAAACTGATCGTTTTCTACGACGACAATGGCATCTCCATTGATGGTGAAGTGGAAGGCTGGTTCACCGACGACACTGTTCAGCGTTTCGAATCCTACAACTGGCACGTTGTTCCAAATGTTGACGGTCACGATCCCAAAGCCATCCGTGCCGCCATCGAAGCTGGCCGTGCTGAAACCACCAAACCGACCCTGATCTGCTGCAAAACCATCATTGGTTTTGGTTCCCCCAACAAGGAAGGCAAGGAAGTGTGCCACGGTGCCCCGCTGGGTGACGAAGAGATCCAACTGACCCGCGAGCGTCTGGGTTGGAAACACCCTGCTTTTGAAATTCCGTCTGACATCTACAGCCAATGGAATGCCAAAGAAGCCGGTACTGCCAAAGAAGCCGCGTGGAACGACAAGTTTGCTGCTTACCAGACAGCTTACCCTGAACTGGCAGCAGAATACCTTCGTCGTCAGAAAGGCCAACTGCCTGCTGACTTTTCTACCAAGGCGGATGAGTACATCCAGTCCTGTCAGGCAGAAGGTGAAAAAGTCGCCAGCCGCAAAGCGTCCCAGAACACTCTGAATGCTTTCGGTCCGCTGTTGCCTGAACTGCTGGGTGGTTCTGCTGACCTGGCCGGTTCCAACCTGACTCTGTGGAGCGGCTCTAAAGGTGTTAAGCCTGCTGATGCCAGCGGCAACTATGTATTCTACGGTGTACGTGAATTCGGCATGACCGCCATGATGAACGGTATTGCCCTGCACGGTGGCTTCGTACCCTACGGTGCTACTTTCCTGGTCTTCATGGAATACGCCTGTAACGCTGTGCGCATGGCCGCTCTGATGAAGCAGCGTGCTATCCAGGTTTACACCCATGACTCGATTGGCCTGGGTGAAGACGGTCCTACTCACCAGCCTGTAGAACAGATTGCCAGCCTGCGTCTGACTCCAAACGTCAATGCCTGGCGTCCCTGTGACACCGTTGAATCGGCGGTGGCCTGGAAACATGCGATTGAGCGTGAAGATGGCCCCAGTGCGCTGATCTTCTCTCGTCAGGGTCTGCCCTGCATGTCCCGTGAAGCCGATCAGGTAGCTGACATTGCCCGGGGTGGTTATGTACTGAAGGATTGCCAAGGCACGCCAGAGCTGATCCTGATCGCTACCGGTTCTGAAGTGGAACTGGTTATCAATGCTGAAGCGGTACTGACCGAACAGGGTCGCAAGGTTCGCGTTGTCTCCATGCCATCCACGGACGTTTTCGATGTTCAGGATGCGCAATACAAGCAGAGCGTTCTGCCTCTGGAAGTTCCTGCCCGTATTGCCGTTGAAGCGGCTGCGGCTGATTTCTGGTACAAGTACGTTGGCCTGGACGGACGGGTTATCGGCATGACCACTTTCGGTGAGTCTGCACCGGCTGGCGACCTGTTCCCATACTTCGGGTTTACGGTAGAGAATATTGTTGCTGCGGCTGAAGAGATTCTGGACTGATCGCAACAGGGAACTTGATGCCCTGAATGGCTTTTAAAGCTTATTAAAAAACGGCAAGTGATTGATATCACCTGCCGTTTTTTCATAAATTTAATGAAGAAAGATACTTTTTTAATTCTTTATCGGTAAACCAGACTTGACTTCCATTAAACATCGTACGGGTTAAAAATTTTTTCAAGTCTTCAATGGCTTCAGTGGTTAATTCTTCCATAAAAGCTCTTTTTTCTGGTCCGTTTTTTCCTGGAAATAAATGTGAAGCCAGATCTTTTGAAGTTGAGGGTTTGTCAGAATAAATAATCTTGAGAAGAGCCTTCTGAAAGACATTTAGTGCTGCCTTAAACTGATCAAGAGTTGCGGGTGCAACATTTTCTTTACGAATTTCGTCTATTTTTTGTTTGATATCAGCAATTTTGTTATCAAGTGCATCTGGCAGTTCAATCTCTTTGTTCATTGTTTTTGCTGATCTTGTTTTCTCAGTGTGCAAACCTTTATTGAACTTGTTGATTCTTGCGATTATATCTTTTTTTTGTTCTTCGGTTGCTGTTTCTACCATTGATTTGCTGAAGTCTATTTCAGAGTCTTTCTTGGTTGTATCGTAATCGAATACCAGCTCTTCTCCCAACTTAATGTCTTTTATGGCCATAACTTCCAGCTGAAGACTGTCCTGATCACCCCAATTTATCCAGCCTTTGCCTTTATAGCAGATCATGACATTGGCTTCCTTGGAGTGATTCAGGAATCGGATATCACTCTGACCATCACGGCCAATTTGAATGGCTGGTCTGCCCGATTTTGTAATAGCAACGCCCGGCCATACGACGAAGGAGTCTTTATCCATGAACTTGATATCATTAAAGCCATTATTGCCCGCATCTTTCATGGCAAAGACATGATATTTGCCAGTATTACGAATAGGGATTCTGTACACCAATGGTCCATCGTAGGTACAGATGACCTCATCCTTTTTAAAGCTATCGGTAGCAATGACACCAGTACCGTGTACCACGCCTTTTGTTGATGTTTTGAACCGGGCATTGGACTCATTGCTCGAAGATGAAGACAGGGGTGTCACTGGTCTTTCTGAATCCGGAGATTCAGGGGAATACATCGCTGCCTGTCCATTAACCACAGGGTTTTCATCATTCTGAGTCAAACGAGCAATTTGGGCGGATATTTCATCTCTGAAAGATGACAGGGGATTTACTATTCCTAAATAAGTTTGCCCGGGAACCGGCTTGATCTTTCTGGCTTCTAAAAAAAGCATTGCAAGATCCATTGCGGTCCTGAAATCAGCAAGGCAATTATTATTACAACTGCTGGATGGCAGTGATTTTTCGGCTACGGTTGGTTCAACCTGTCGTAAGCACGATTTTTTTGCGGGGGGAGCAGCCGCATCTACGTCGGCAAATGGACGTTTCATTGGCGGCACTTGAGACCCTGATCCAGTGGGTTGCATTGTCATATCCTCCATGGTTCTTTTTGTATTTCGCCACTTTTGACCGTAAGAAGCGTTTTAAGTTCAAAAGCGTGATGCAAGAATAGTCATGGGTTATAGAGCCATGACTATTGTTCGTTTAGAGACGCCCTAACCTCCCGGACAACAGATAAAAGTGTTTCTTGATCTTGTGCATAAATCCGCGCTTCCCCGGTAGTTTTGAGGTGAAAAATTCTAAAAGGGGGATATATGAAGGGTGGTAGGTTCCTTTCTTCACGATGCTCCTTTAATACTTGTTTGATTTTACGGAATGTATCTTCTTTACCTTTGTTATTACAAATCATATTCAATTCTTCAGCACAAAGGTTGGTTTCATCATGCTTTTGAACGTCAGCTCCCCAATCTAATAATTGTTTCACTACATTTACATGCCCTTTAATAACTGCAAGCATGAGTGCTGTGCGTCCTTTAGGCACATTTCCTTTTGTATCAAATGTCTGGTCTAATTGTTCCTGATTCACGAACAGAGCCTCAACTAAGTCCAACTTTCCGTGTCTGCATGCAAGAGCAAAAGGAGTAATTGCTGGGTAGGAAAGGTTGTTATTAATAGGAAATGAGACTGTGCACCTGGCAAGTTGATCGGCTCCGTACTTGGATATTAACCTTACGGCTTGTGCAGTTTCAGCGTCCGTACTATCAGGGTTGGTAATCACCTTTACAAGGCTATCGACAAACTCTTCCAGTGTGGCAGGCTCTTCAGAGATAGCCATGGCACCGCTTTTAATCATTTTGCACAGTTGAGGTACGGTGTCCGGGTCATCAGGGAGTGGCCTTTTTTGCGCTTTGGAACTATTTCCACAATCGCTTTGAGCGTCATCTGTCTTCAAAGACGCATCAACATTACGATCCGCGATGGGAGTAGCAGATGCCTGATTATGTTCTTGTGAAGTCATTTCTGGCTGTGGATCAAGGGTCCGGACATCGGAGCCTGAAAAATGCCCATTGCTGTTAGCTTGTGGAGCGGTATGAGTCACTCCGGTAGGAGTGCCAGTCTGTGATATATCCATATTTGAATAACTCCCTAATTCGTTTTAATTGAAACCCGCTCTCGAATTTCATGACATGATTGGTATGACAGTACTTATTAGCAAAGGTTCCTTCCTCCATTGGGAAACCTGCAAATTTCTCAAAAAAAGATTGGCAAGTTAAAAGTTAAGTCAGTGCCATGAGCTTATAGACCACTTCAACCAACTCGTTGACGCCTTGCTCCCTCAAGTGGCTTGCAGCAACCATGCTTTGTGTGTCCAGCTTGATCACCTCAAACCAGGGTGAGTACAGGGCTCTGACTTCGTGCTCCTGAACCGAAAAGGGAGGGCCCGACATCAGGTTCTGATCGTACTCAACCGTGATTAACAGACCTTCCTGTAAATGGGGAGCGGTGCGCATCAGCTGATTGACGTATTGTTGTCTCAGCTCTGCGGGCAGTGCAATCAGGGCGGCACGGTCGTAAAAAACGGTGCTTTCAACGGCGTTTTCCGGCAGGGCAAAGAAATCACCTTCGAGGATATGAATATCGTCGGCCTGCCAATGCCGGTGAGTCTGAACCTCTTTCACTTCCGGTTGCAGCGCCTGTTCCTGATAGAAAGACTCAACCGCCATTTTCACCAGTTCGGTACCGATCACTTCCAGCCCCTGCTGTCTGAACCAGATCATATCCAGACTCTTGCCACACAGTGGCACCAGCACTGACCGGGCTTCTGACAGGTTCAGTTGTGGCCAGAATTTCAATAAGGACGGATTGAACTCAGATCTGTGGAAACCAATGCGTCCTTCTTGCCATCGGGTGGTCCATTCAGGGTTGTTCTTCATCGTTTTACCTCTCGGTACTTCTGGTTAGGGGAGGAATGTTCACAGCCAGCAAGGTGGCTGGCGTCGTGCACAGATTCAGTGCAAAGCCATGTTGAGTATCTTCATGTATGACAGGGGTATGACCCGACAAAAGGGGCACTCTCTCTGCTCATCTATAAGTCGCTCAGCACAATTTTTGCAAAAACCGGCATGTCCACAACGATATAGAATCATATTATCTGTCAGAAGGTTGGTACAAATTGAACATTGGTCGTTTTCTGCTGGAGCTCCTCCGACAGCTCCCGCTTCCTCAGTTGCAGGTTGGTTTGTCAATTCCTGTCGTAATTGGCCTATCAGTTCATTTTGTTGCTGAACGACTATTGATAGATCCTGATCCTCAGCATCCGATTCCTCAGGGGCAAACTCAGTGCCTGATCCTGCTCTGTCTGAGTCTTCGCTATCTGCAAGCTCAATATAATCCATTAGAAATTGCAGACTTTCAGTCGATGATGCCTCCGATAAAGGTGTGGGGTTAACACCCACAATACTGTGTGTAAATTCTTGCATGCCATTAACGGTATACATAAACGCAGGCACAGGGCATGAGCGTCCGGGTCGACAATGCCTGGCTGCATTACTGTAGATAATTGGCAGAAGCTGGTATGGCAGGCATCTTATCAACAAGGTCTTCAGTGACTCATGTGAGTCCTGTCTTGAATCAATGCGCTGGAAAGCGGCTGATGCCATTGCAGTTAAACCGATCAGAAACGCTATTCCTGCGTCTAATTCGGCTGCATTCAATTGATCTGCAAGGCATTGTGGAGAATGATATTCATTGATATTTTCAGAAAGCAATGTACAGTCGAATGCTTGATCGCAGATTTCTCCAGTGTATACATTACCCAAGATACAAAGGTAATTATAAAGCTGATCCTTAGCAAGAAAGTGGGGAGCAAGAAAAGTAAGAAACATCAGGACCAGACCGTTATTAACCCCAACATAATTGCACTGCCTTCCCCCCGGAACTAAATGAAAATAATTGAAATGAGGATTACTACTATTATTTATCGTGGCAGACAAAAACAATTGATCAAAAAGGCTTTTTGCCATTGCCTTGATGAACTCTTCCTCTACCCAATCTACATCATTGAACCTGTTTATATTAATAGCTAGCATACGATGTATGATACCCAGTACTCTTTGAATGCGAACTTTTCGACGTTGAGGATCACCTCGGCTCACATAATTAAAATAAAAGCTGTTCAGACGATTAAAGTCTTGCTCAGTAAGCTCGTAACCTTCACAGATCTCCATTCGCTCATCTCCACATAAATCGTCAGACTCTAAATTAAGCCTGGCAAAGCCAATACGGATATTTTCAAGTGGGCTTATATTGGATTGACCTGTGTCGTTTTGTGGTTCTTTCGAAGGCTGTTGCCAGTTTTTCATTTGATACTTACGAAACTTTTCAATACGCCAGGTGTCGTTTGCCAGGCTCTGCTGATAGAAAAACAAAAACACTGAAAAAAAAAGCGTCTTTAAGGCACACGACATAGTCATACTTTCACCTGCATTCGTTAAAAAAGCCACGCAGACTATTGCACCCCAGTCAATACCACAGGCTTTTTTCCATATAACTTGTAGGTTGCTTGGCGTTTTTCTGTAGCCCAATTATACAAAGAATTCGGGGAGCAGTTGTCCGGGTTCTACACAGAGCCTGTTCTGTGGTTGAGGTCTTACTTTACTTCGCAAAAGGATGGAGAACCTTGCGCTTAACGTTGGCAATCAGCACTAATAAAGTACTGATGAGGGCAAAGTTCATGGGCATATACCAGAGTGTATCCACATACCACGCACTCAAAGCGCCCAGCCCGGCCATAATCACCAGGTAATAGAACAAGCCCAGCAGTGCTCCTGCCGAACCCAGTTGCGGTTTATAATCCACCAGGGCGGTTCCCAGGACATTGGGTATGGTCAGCCCGAACCCTGTCACAATCAGGATCATTGGCAGCAAAAAGAGCACAAGGTGAAGCCGTTGAGACTCAAAACTGAGTACGCTGACAAGCCCTTGCAATAAGCTGCCCGCCAGAGCCAGAGTGCATCCCCATTGAACCAGTTTTTCTATATTCACTCGCCGCACCAGTGATCGGTTGAGTAGAGCTCCTATGGCTGTGCCCAGGGCCATCAACAGCCCCGAAAAACCGAATACCTGTTCAGAAAAGCCCATTTTGGCAACCACAAAAGGCCCCAGCGTGTAGTAACCAAATAACAAAATGTTCATGCCCGCTACCAGCAGAACCGAACAGAGAATACGACGATCGCAGAGCATCTTGCCCGCCAGAGCCACCATTGAAAGGCGCTCAGGGTTATTGCCTGGTTGCGCTTTTTGGGTTTCAGGCAGTTTCAACAAAGTCCATATCAGCAACAGCACCGCCAGACAGACCAGGGCATAAAGAACGCCCTCCAAACCATGGCTTTCTGCCAGAATCCCTCCCAGTACCGGTCCCAGCGTGGGAGACAATGACAAAGCAACGCCCACCAGAGAGAAGACCCTCACAATCCCTTCGCCTTCATAGCAATCACGAATCACGGTCTGAATGACGACGGACCCTGCGCTGGCACCAAAAGCCAAAGCGATACGAGCCATCAGGAATGCCCAAAAGCTTTCAACAAAAACAGCAACAAGGGCAGACAAACCGTAGATCACAAGACCTGCAATCATGGATTTTCGCCTGCCGATTCGATCAGCCAGATACCCCCAGCAAAGGACACCGGCGGCAAAGCCGGCAAAATAGAGGCTCATGGTTAACTGGGCCAGATTACTGGACACCGAAAATGCGGCGGAGACTCCGGGTAATACCGGGGCATAAACCGTTTCGCTGAACTGTGGAAAAACCAGCAGCAACAGGATCAGCAAAATACCTGGATGATGGGCTTTCATAGGAACCTTATTCTGAAAATTGCCACCTTAAAGGGGAGTGGCGGAGTGATAGCCAGTCAGGCAGATAATATATCAAACACTCAAGCGTTACTTTCAATATTATTTATTTACCTATTAAATATATTTTTTTATACCGATAAGAATTAAAATAGCGGCTTAAAACTGCCATCTCTTCTGTACACGACAGCAAACTTATTTTTTATCCCTCGACCTGCGGCGGCTGTGTCGCAGCTCAAACAGAAGGAATAGACAACAGAAGACTAATAATTTCAGCGACTCGCCCGCTCGATCCAGGGAAGTTTCATGACCATCAATATTGAAAAAAATCTTCAGACAGAAAGCCTTGAGCCAACAGAAAGCCTTGAGCCAACAGAAAGCCTTGAGCCAACAGAAAGCCTTGAGCCAGAAACAGTCAGCCAGGAAGATAAAAACCAAAACACTTTAAAGAGTAATGGCCGCGACAGGCTTTTGTTCGTACTGACTCTTGGCGCCTTAACCTCGCTTGGCCCTATGGCCGTCGATCTCTACCTCCCGGCCATCCCTGCCATTGCCAAAGCGATGGGAGAACCCCTGAGTGTTATCCAGTTTACACTCAGTGCCTACACCATGGGCTTTGCCCTGGGGCAGCTATTGTACGGACCTCTCTCAGACCGCTTTGGTCGTAGAAAAATCATGTTTCCGGGTCTGGTGGCTTTTCTTGTTACCAGTGTTATGGCGGCGCTTTGTGAAAACGGTCTGCAACTGATTATTGTCCGGGTGCTTCAGGCGATGGCCGGGGCTGCCGTTATGGTCACCATTCCCGCCATGGTTCGGGACTTGTTCTCACGGCAGGAAAGCGCAAAGGTTATGTCGTCTATTTTGATGGTGGTGACGGTAGCGCCGCTGATTGCTCCCCTGCTGGGAGGTCAGATGCTTAAATTCATGGGTTGGGAAAGCCTGTTTATTTTTCTGGCGGTTTTGTCTGCCTTTGCCGTAGTGCTGGCTGTCTCAAAAGTTCCGGAAACTCTCCCGCAGGAGAGAAGGCTGGTGGTACCCGCCAGCCAGCTGGGCATGACTTACCTGTCCGTACTGAAAAACCGGGAAGCCGTGGGCTGCATTCTCTCTCATGCATTTTTCTTTGGTGGTATGTTTGCTTTTATTGCCGGCTCGCCCTACGTGTATATTGAGCTGTATGGGGTTAAGCCAGAGCACTATGGCCTGCTGTTTGCCGTCAATATCCTGGCCATGATGGCCATGAATATGATCAATATCCGACTGATCGATCGCCTGCCACTGTTCACTATCCTGAAAGCAGGTAGCATTCTTGCCACCATCAGCGCCGTGGTAATGATGATTAACGCAAAGTTTGAGATCGGTGGGCTGGTCGGGTTGGTGATCCCTGTGGTGATTTACATCAGCTGCATTGGTCTGACCGGCCCTAACTCCAACGCCCTGGCCCTGTCTCATTTTCCGAGGTCAGCAGGTACAGCCAATGCCATGGCGGGTGCACTTCGCTTCACCATTGGCGGTGTTTCTTCGGCGGTGGTAGGTCTGTTTCATAATGGTACTCAATTACCTATGACCGCTGTGATAGCCGTCTGTGGTGTGCTCTCTTTTGCTTCCTTGTTACTGGTTAAGAATCAGGGCATCCCATTAGATGAACGGGCGACAAAAGGCACTCCAGACTCGGAAACCGGAGCCTGTGCCTGATTGCCAGAATTAAGAGCCCCGTCAACAAGATGGGGCAAAGTTTCTTTATTGTGCTTATAATACCGACCCCATTCAGCAGTAATGAGCCTGACGCAAGACTATGCTCCGGAAGAATGTGTTTCGAATAGCCATCAACGGATACGGTCGTATCGGCCAGTGTGTTCTGCGTGCCCTTTACGAAAATGGTTATCGCAAAGACTTGCAGGTTGTTGCCATCAACGAACTGTCCGATCAGGATACACTCACCTATCTGACCCGTTATGACACCACCCATGGTCGCTTCCCGGCCAAAGTTGAGTCGGCAGAAAATCAGCTGATCGTAGCAGGCGACCGTATCCAGCTGCTTCACGAAGCCCGTGCTGAAAATATTGACTGGCAAAGCCTCGGTATTGATCTGTTGCTGGAGTGCTCGGGATCATTCAATGAAAGGGCAATAGCGGAACAACATCTAGAGAGTGGCGCCCGAAAGCTGCTCTTTTCACAGCCTGCTCAAGCGGATGTCGATGCCACGATTGTTTACGGTATCAATGAGCAGGATCTCACTCGCGATCAGCGCATTGTCTCCAGTGCTTCGTGTACCACAAACTGCATTGTTCCTGTTATCAAGACACTCAATGATGCTTTTGGCATTGAGTATGGAAGTATCACCACCATTCACTCAGCGATGAATGATCAGCCGGTGATTGATGCTTACCACCAGAGTGATCTCAGACTGACCCGAAGTGCCCTGCAATCCATCATTCCTGTGGATACCGGTCTGGCCAGGGGCATTGACAGACTGCTGCCTGACCTTAAGGGGTGCTTCAAAGCCAATGCCATCAGGGTGCCCACCATCAATGTTTCCTGCATGGATCTCTGCGTCCACATTGAACAGGAAACCACCGCAGAGCAAGTGAACCGGATTCTGGAACAGGCTACCCATGGTCGTCTGGAAGGCATTCTGGGCTTCTCTGACGAACCCCACGCCTCCGTAGACTTCAATCATGATGCCCGCTCCTGTGTGGTCGATGCTACCCAGACCAAGGTGACTTCTGGCAAGCTGGTTAAGCTGCTTTGCTGGTTTGATAATGAGTGGGGCTTCTCCAACCGTATGCTGGATGTGGCCAGCCACTGGTTGCAGCAATAAGCATCAGAAAACAATAAACTGTCGTACAATCGTTGCCTGGGTAAAGCAACCATTGCACGACGGTTTTTTTATATCAGTCCAGAGATGGGCCGGCAGCGACCAGAGCCTTGCCTTCGTCGGTATCTGTGAACTTGCTGAAGTTGGTGATAAAGCGATCAGCCAGGTCACGAGCCTTGTTATCCCAGTCTTCTTTGTTCTCGTAGGTATCCTGAGGGTTCAGAATACCATCTTCCACGCCTTCAACGTGGGTTGGAACGTGCAGACCAAAGTAAGGAACGGTTATTGTTTCCGCCTTATCAATGCTGCCATCAAGGATGGCATCAATGATGGCACGGGTAGCCTTGATGGAAATGCGTTGACCCGTGCCATTCCAGCCGGTGTTAACCAGATAGGCGGTGGCACCATTGGCTTCCATCTTTTTAACCAGTTCTTCAGCGTATCGGGTCGGATGCAGGGTCAGAAACGCTGCGCCAAAACAGGCAGAAAATGTTGGCGTTGGCTCCGTAATACCCCGTTCAGTACCCGCCAGCTTGGCGGTAAAACCAGACAGGAAATGGTATTTGGTTTGTTCTGGTGTCAGCTTTGATACCGGAGGCAGCACACCAAACGCGTCCGCCGTCAGGAAGATTACTTTTTTGGCGTGACCTGCTTTTGACACCGGCTTAACAATGTTTTCAATGTGCTCAATCGGATAGGAAACACGGGTGTTTTCTGTTTTGGAGCCATCGGTAAAATCGATGGTGCTGTCTTCACGCACCGTCACGTTTTCCAGCAGGGCATCACGACGAATCGCGTTGTAGATGTCTGGCTCGTTTTCCCTGCTCAGGTTGATGGTTTTGGCGTAGCAGCCACCTTCAAAGTTGAAGACACCGTGGTCGTCCCAGCCGTGCTCATCATCACCCACCAGAGCCCGCTTTGGATCGGCAGAGAGAGTGGTTTTACCCGTACCGGACAATCCAAAGAATACTGCAACATCGCCGTCTTTACCGACATTCGCAGAGCAGTGCATGGAGGCGATACCTTTCAGGGGCAGCAGGTAGTTCATGATGGAGAACATACCTTTTTTCATCTCGCCACCGTACCAGGTGCCACCGATAATCTGTACCCGCTCGGTCAGGTTAAAGGCGACAAAGTTCTCAGAGTTCAGACCCTGCTCCTGCCAGTCTGGATTGGTGCACCTGGCACCATTCATTACCACAAAGTCAGGCTCAAAGCTTGCCAGCTCCTCCTGGGAAGGACGAATAAACATATTCTTTACGAAGTGAGCCTGCCAGGCCACTTCGGTGATAAAGCGAACACTTAAACGGGTTTGTTGGTTGGCACCACAAAAACCGTCAATCACGAACAGGCGCTTACCGGACAACTGTCGGGTAACAAGACTTTTCAGATCAGTCCAGACGTTCTGGGTGATTGCTTTGTTATCGTTTTTGCCCTGGTCAGACCACCACAGGGTGTCGCGGGTGGTATCGTCTTTGACGATGTATTTATCTTTCGGTGAACGACCGGTAAAAATGCCGGTATCAACAGCAACGGCCCCCAGCTCGGTCACTACGCCTTTTTCATAACCTTCCAGCCCGGGACGGGTCTCCTCCTCAAATAGACGTTGGTAGGACGGGTTGTAAACAATGTCCGTTACGTCTGTGATACCCAGACTGGCCAAAGCTGCTGTGTCCAGCTCAATAGTTGCGCTAACTTCTGTCATTTAAAGCTCCCCTAAGCGTCAAGCAAGTCGTGTTGTTTGTATTTGTGATTCTGTGGTAAACGGTGCAGAGGCGACCATGATAGGGGATATATTGACCCAGATAAACGCATAAGTGACCTATTTATCGATAAAAGTTTGATCATCTGAGGCCTGATAGAAAAGAGATCTGGCCGGAGCATCTCCGGCCGGGGAGAAATACCGATCAGTGGGTTTTGGGTTCGTTACCCTGAAAGATCTCAGCCACATCCTGCGCTGTAAAAGTATAGGTCTGACTACAGAATTGACATCCCATCTCGATTTTTCCAAGGTCCGCCACCATGGACTCCGCTTCTTCCTGGCCCAGACTGGCCAGTATTTTAGCACTGCGGGGACGAGAGCAGTTGCAGCTGAAGGACACCGCTTCACGATCGAAAACCCGAACTTCTTCTTCATGGAACAGCCTGAGTAACAAAGCCTCGTGCTCCAGCTCGAGCATTTCTGCTTCGGTGGCGGTATCTGCCAGCGTGACCATACGATTCCACGACTCCTGACGTTCACCCTCTTCCTGTTCAATACTGGCGGGTAAAGCCTGCAACAGAATACCTGCCCCCTGATCACCGTTACCGGCCAGCCAGAAACGGGTTGGCAGCTGTTCGGATTGCCTGAAGTAGGCATTCAGACCTTCGGTCAGGGTTTCGTGATGCAGAGGCACAATCCCCTGGTAACGATTGCCTTTGTGAGGATCAATGGTCATCACCAACTGGCCATTACCCAGCAGGCCCGACAGACCTTTGGCAGTCAGTTGGTCGGTATTCTCTTCGTCCCAACGAGCCAGGGCGCGGAAGGTTTTCTGATCGGTACACTCAACCATCAACAGCGACAAAGGGCCATCGCCTTTAGCTTGCAGGCTCAGAATACCTTCAAATTTCAGAGTCGAGCTGAGTAGAACGGCAGCTGCCGCCAGCTCGCCCAGCAAGGCTTTAACATTAACCGGGTAGTCGTGAGCGGCCAGGGATTCGGTCAGGCTGCTGCCCAGAGAGACAATTTCGCCACGAAGATCGGCGTTCTCGAATATAAATCGCTGGGCGCAGTCTTTTTGGCTCAGGGCTTCTTTCGAGCTTAGGGCTGTTTTTGGGCTCAGGGCTGTATCTTGTTTACTCATCAAAGGTTCAATCTGTTTCTTTCGCTTTGGGCTGGCCAGCTCCGGTGTTTGACCAGAAATAGCTGACCGCCTGGTCTGTGCTGGCAGTCTCTGCCGGAGACCTGCGAGCGTTACCGGATTTATTAAACGGGGCATTATAGCGATTTCGTGAGCCTGTCTCATTTGTTGTTTTTACCAAATTTTATGTAAAGCATCGCCCAAACGGGCCTAACTATTCAGTCCTACAGACGGTATGGGTTCATTAATGAGACATTCGTTTCTTGTTTTGTGCAAGGCGGTTGCCTGCGTCCTGAATTCGGGCATTTTACGGCAAAGAAACCACCGACCTCTCTCCAGATTTTGACTAACCTGATTTCTCAATAAACATTTCAACGACCGGGAAGCCGGGCTTTGCTATCCAAAAAACCATTGATTTTGACCTTGGCTATTGCCTTTTCTGTGCATTGCTCCAATGGTTACGCTCAGGAAAATAGGTTGGCTTTGCGCTTCGCTCTGGCTGTCGGCAAGGCGCTGATCAACGCCCCGAAGCCCTTTATTGAAGTCTTATCAATAAAAGGAGTCTACGTTTCGGGCCTTGAAACTATTCTTCTCCCTCTTTTCCCGGTCCGGGATGGGCTAGCAGAACTTGGCTCTTCGGCTAAAGCTATCGCCACTGAGATAAACGACAGTGATATACCTTGTTTCGGTGGTCACACCGTCTTAAAGCCTGACACTCGCTATTGCTTTTCTACTGCTTCTGGCGTCGAAGTTACGGCTTGCAGTCAGGCAGCCTCTGATAATGGTTCTGACAGTAAAGACAGCGGTCCTTCTGATGAAAGCGGCGGCAAGGATTCAAACGAAGATGAAGCTAATGCTGAACCCGATGTTCAGTATGCAACCACAACACTTAATCCCTTTCGGGTAGCCAATGCAACCAGTCAGTATTGTTCGGCTCTGGCACTGAAAAAGACTAAGGAGGAGCCCGTTGCAGACAGTGAAATAATCACTAACGGCACCTCTGATGAAAGCAATGACAATCGTTCAAACGAAGACGAGTCTGATGCTCAGTATGTAACCACGACACTTAATCCCTTTCGAGTATCCAATGAAATCAGTCAGTGTGGTGAGACTCTGGAACTGAAAAAGATTAAGCAGGAGCCTGTTTCAAATAGTGAAATACTCACTTACAGCACCGACGACATGGGTCAGCTGAAAACGCACAAACAGACCCGCCTGCCTGTCGGCCACAGACCCAAGAGACCCAGGAAACCCAATATCCACCAGTGTGACCATGAGGGCTGCAACTACAGCACCGACCACACGGGCAATCTGAAAAAGCACAGGGAGACCCACCTGCCTGCTGACCAGAGACTCAGGATGCACCAGTGTGACCATGAGGGCTGCCACTACAGCGCGGGCCGAGCGGAACATCTGAAAGCGCATAAAAAGATCCACCTGCCTGCCGACCAGAGACTCAGGGAGCACCAGTGTGACCATGAGGGCTGCAACTACAGCACCGACATCAAGGGCAATCTGAAAAAGCACGGGGAGACCCACCTGCCTGCTGACCAGAGACTCAGGGAGCACCAGTGTGACCATGAGGGCTGCGACTACAGCACGGACCGAGCGCAACATCTGAAAGCGCATAAACAGATCCACCTGCCTGCCGACCAGAGACTCAGCGTGCACCACTGTGACCATGAGGGCTGCGACTACAGCACGGACCGGGCGGAGAATCTGAAAGCGCATAAACAAATCCACCTGCCTGTCGACGAGAGACTCAGAGTGCACCAGTGTGACCATGAGGGCTGCAAGTACAGCACCGACCACAGGGGCCATCTGAAAAAGCACAGGGAGACCCACCTGCCTGCTGACCAGAGACTCAGGGTGCACCAGTGTGACCATGAGGGCTGCCACTACAGCACGGACCGAGCGGAACATCTGAAAGAGCATAAAAAGATCCACCTGCCTGCCGACCAGAGACTCAGGGAGCACCAGTGTGACCATGAGGGCTGCAACTACAGCACCGACATCAAGGGCAATCTGAAAAAGCACAGGGAGACCCACCTGCCTGCCGACCAGAGACTCAGAGTGCACCAGTGTGACCATGAGGGCTGCAACTACAGCACGGACCGAGCGGAACATCTGAAAGAGCATAAAAAGATCCACCTGCCTGCCGACCAGAGACTCAGGGTGCACCAGTGTGACCATGAGGGCTGCAACTACAAGGCTGAACGCGCGAGCAAACTGAAAGACCACAAACAGACCCACCTGCCTGCTGAACAGAGACTCAGGGTGCACCAGTGTGACCATGAGGGTTGCGACTACAGGGGTGAGCGGCCGGCGCATCTGAAAAGGCACAAACAGACCCACTTGCCTGCCGACCAGAGACCCAAGGTGCACCAGTGTGACCATGAGGGCTGCAATTACAGCACTGACCGGGCGAGCAGTTTGAAAAGGCACAAACAGACCCACCTTTCTGCCGACCAGAGAACCAAAAGAAAAGCCTATGACCAGTCGCCATCTAACGCGAAAAGAAAGAAAGGTGATAAAGAATGATCTGCCTCCCAACCTACCTCAAAGAAACCTACGACCTCAGAAAACCGATATCGACTACTTTATAGGTTTATAGGAAATATCAAAGGTAATAACTATCGTCTGGTTGTAAAGGTGACTTATCGGAATGGTATTGTTGCAATCAAGTGGGTTGGCACTCATGCGGATTATGATAAACAAAACTTCAGGAGGTAATTGATGTCTGAGATCAAAGTCATTAAGACAGAAAAAGATCATGCGGATGCCATGGAACGCCTGATGTTCCTTATAGATAGCTGTCCGGAAGAAGGGTCAAAAGAAGATAACGAACTGGAATTATTGGCTCTCCTTGTTGAGAAATATGAAACGGAGCAATTTCCTTCAGATCTGCCAGACCCTGTTGAACGAAATTAAGGGCGCAATCCCGCTTCTTTAGAGGCGGGTCAAGCCCTTGCAAGGCGTTAGCCTTGCTGTGACAGTCGCTTCGTAGCCGGTCGATCATTTCCTTAGTGAACACGGCTCTACGGTATTTAGTAACAAATACTAGATGTACGTTATTCCTAAATGTACATGATCTACAAGATCTCCATTCGTACATAAAAACCTCATATTTGACAGATATTTCTAGCCAGACTAGCATGAAGCCATTCAATTCAACAGGTTATGTAATGCTTCAAGGTATCCGACTCAAAGCCAATCCAACAGATCAGCAAAAGTTGGTTCTGTCTCAATGGATGGGCTGCGCCCGGGTTATCTGGAATGCAAAGTGTGATGAACATCGGTACTACAGCACCTACGCCAGAAAGTATTGCCCTGTCGGAACTCATGCTCCGGTCGATCAGAAGACTTCGCAATTCAAAAGCAAAGAATTGACACCTTGGTTATCTGATTGCCCCAGCCAGATAATCAGGAATTCTGCCGTCAATTGGTATCAGACCTACCATAAACACATTAATGGCCAGTGCGGTAAGCCAAAGAAAAAGCCAAAATCCGACAAGGGCAGCATTTATCTCACCAATGAAGTGTTCCGGTTCGATATCTGTGAAGATGGTGTAACCCGTCTTTTCATTGGTACAAAGACCAATAATATTGGTTATTTGTCGTTTAAAACTCACCGTCCATTCAGCGAACCAAAATCCATTTACATTAGAAAAGAAGCTGGTCAGTACTCCGTTTCTTTCTGTTATGACGATGGATCAGAAGAACCAGCAACAGAAAAAGAGCATTTGGAATACCTTAAAGGTGCTTCCAAAGAGTGGCTGGAAGCGCATGTTATCGGCGTCGATCGAGGTGTTGTTATACCTGTTCATACTGGCGTTAAGCCTTATGACTTTACAGAAAACCAGACAAAGAGCATGGATAAGCGCCAGCGATACCTGAAGAGGTTTCAGCGTCGTTTGTCACGCCAAACCAAAGGCTCTAACCGTCGTCAGAAAACAAAGAACAG
The DNA here is from genome assembly GCF_023822025.1 of Endozoicomonas sp. 4G. NCBI lineage: Bacteria > Pseudomonadati > Pseudomonadota > Gammaproteobacteria > Oceanospirillales > Endozoicomonadaceae > Endozoicomonas > Endozoicomonas sp. 4G. The sequence goes on from NZ_CP082909.1 coordinate 5,436,523, forward strand.
GATTAGCAGGCAGCACAAGAAAGTAGCCAACATTCGGCAAGATTTTTGCCACCAAACCAGCCGTAAAATGGTTGACAGCAAGGCCAGGGTCATTGTTTTCGAGGATCTGAAAACCTCAAAAATGACTCGCAGGCTAAAGGCAAAAAAAGATCAAAACGGAAAGTTCATCTCCAACAAGGCGAAACAAAAAGCCGGACTGAACAAGGCCATTCTCAACGTAGGATGGCACTTCTTGGAAACTTACACCCGATATAAAGCAGCAAGAGCAGGCAAAGCAGTCTTCAAAGTGCCTGCACCCTTTACGAGTCAAGAGTGTGCTGATTGCGGTCACACTCACCCCGACAACCGCAAGACACAAGAACGGTTTCTTTGCGGTCAATGTGGACACTTTGACAACGCTGACAGAAACGCCAGCATCGTAATCAAGAAACGAGCAATTAAGTTTTTCATGGACTCTGGGACGGAGTTGGTTGGCAAAGGAATTCCTGTGCTAACTAAAGGACGTGGAGCGAAATGTAAGTCGGGAAAGGGCAAGCCCTCTTCCGCAGCTCGCAGTGAAACGTCAAAAAAGAAAAGAACGGTAACTACTCCGGTAGCTTGCTTAGTATTGGAAGCTCGCTCCTTTAGGGGCGAGTAGTTCACGCCATCAAATTTCGTATGGAGCAAGAGGGTCTGACCCGAAATGACATGAAGCGTTATTTTGGTTCTGCCAGCAAGGTGTCCGAGATACTGAATGGAAAGCGGGATCTGAGTCTCACAATGATTCGCAAACTGCACAGTGGGCTCGGCATATACCCGCAGATGTTCTGATTAAGGAGCGAAGTGCCTCTTTGCCCGAATAAATGGTTCGTCAGCACTTCCAGTCATAAATATTTAGCTCTTTCAAAAGTGTTAATTCTGACCGATAACAAGGCAATACGTCAATCAGTTATCAACGCAGAGCAGCGGTCAATTAATTCGGGAATAAGCCCTGCCTTCCACCAGCAAGTAAATTTGTTTGAAACATGACCCAAAAGTCTACAATGTGTATATTTTTTTAAAAGCATACACAAAATAAACTCAGGAGAACATTATGAGAACAAACATTGTGATTAATAAACAGTTAATGGCTGAAGCACTTGAGTACAGTGGACTTAAGACTAAACGCGAGGCTGTTGAGGAAGGACTCAAACTTTTGGTCGAGCTGAAAAAACAAGAAAGAATCAGGCAGTTCCGAGGCAAACTAAAATGGGAAGGTGATCTGGATGATATGAGGGCAGATCGTTGATTCTGGTTGATTCGTCAGTATGGATCGATTACTTCAATGATCAACCTAGTGAAGCCACTGATAAACTGGATTCGTTTCTTGGCAACAAGAAACTACTGACTGGAGATTTGATTCTTACTGAAGTGCTAGAGGGATTCAAAAGTAATAAGGACTATGCTGTCGCCAGATCACTCCTCATCTCACTTGAGATCCGTTCACTTGCCGGCCAATCAATAGCTCTAAAAGCAGCAGAAAATTACCGCTCTCTCAGGAAAAACGGTATTACCATCCGAAAGACTATAGATTCCTTTATCGCAACCTATTGTATTGAGCATGATCTTTTTCTTCTTCAATCAGATAAAGACTTCCTACCGTTCTCAGACTACTTAGGATTACAACTGATATAAAGCTTCCTGGGTGCTGCCGCCCACGTGAGGCGTCAGAATCACGTTATCGAGTCCCCACAGCGGGCTGACAAACTCTTCATGGTTGGAACCTGGTTCAAAATGGTTCTTCAGCACTTCCAGTCATAAATATTTAGCTTATTCAAAAGTGTTAATTTCGACCGATAACAAGGAAATACGTTAATCAGTTATCAACGCAGAACAGCATTCAAGGTCAATTAATTCGGGAATAAGCTATGCCTATAGGTGGTGGAAACATACCTCCTTCGCAGCCTCCGGGATCTCATTCACCGGTCGTAACTACGCCTGAGACCCCCTCCTCGTCCGACACGGGAGGGATCGCTCCGCGGACAAAACCCAATGCACTCCCCGGTGGTCATAACGAAGCACCTGATACCCCGATTAGCAGGCGCAGCACGGTACCGGCAACCCCTGCGAGCCACCTTAGTCCGTTAAAGAGGCTGGAGAGTGATTATCATCAACAGTTCAATCAGGTTCTATCCTTTCAGGCTCAACATGATTTCCTGAATTTTATTCCCGACCTGACAAAACGCCTTAAGGATCCATCACAGTTTCAGGATGACCTGCCTTTCGAAATTGTTTTTGTGAAAAAAAATGGCAAAATGACCTCCGTTTTACCGCCAGATCCTGACCTGCCGACTGACTCACAAGAGGCCACCCAGCTCAGAGAGTCGCTGCAAAAAAAACTGACGGTGATTGACCAGAAGAATGGCCCTGAAGAAAAACGTGCGCTCAGGGAACAGATAGAGAACACCAAGGAAGAACTGGTTCTTATTGGTCGGGAGATCGAAGAGAACGGCGGAACGTTTCCTGCTCCTCCTGTGCCAAAAATTACCCTGGTGATTGATGAAAACCAGTTCACTGCCAGGTCTCCGGCGAGACCCTTCAACCCTGCCAGAACGCCTCATCAACAAACAGATCAGGGTCAGTTTCTGTTAATTCCAAAAGATGCTTCCAAACGTATGCCCCCACCCGTAGCCACAAAGCCAGTCAGGCCTTTGGATGTCCCTGATGAAGGCGTCCCTGACGAAGGCACAAGCATCAGGTCAACTGGAGCGACACTGACCCATCACGCACCGGCTTTCAATCATGTGAGGCACGTTGAGCGCTTGTTGCCTTTGAACGAAGGAGGCCAATTTTCAGATATCTACCTGACGGAAGAGACTGAGGCTGATTACGGGCAAACAGGGGGTATCGCTTCTGTGAACGCGGGTTCTGTTGACTTATTGTTTGGCGAAGATGCCACCGGAATGAATGCCCGGTTTGGAGAATTTTTCCCGCTCCCCCAGCAAAAAGCCATAGAAAAGGCTCAGCAGGATTTTTTGGCAGGAGCGAGAAATGAAAGATACTCAGGATATGTCCTTTCAAACAAAGACACCACTGAGAATACTCCTCTGGCAACCATACTTGGGCATGTGACTAACAGACCCGATCATCTGGGTACTGTCTTTGTCAGTGTTTTCAGGGATGAGCACTGCCCAGCCGCTATCAAGAAGAACCGCGCCATGATTTATGTAGTGCCTCCAGATCGGTCTCATAAAGATTTTGAAGACAAAGATGTCTTTCTCGACGGTGTTCGGCAAACCGCTAAAAACCTTATTGCCACACAGAATGAATATAACCACTGGGCAGCCAAGCAAGGTCAACCTACTCTGCCTGTACTTCGCGCCTGTGACTTTGTTAGCGATATTTATCGTCACGCTGACACCACTAAGGCGGAGGTCGCGAAAGCCATTCGAGAAGGTATTAAGGACTACTTTGAGGCAGACAATCGTTTCGGTAATACGATCATGGAAGTTCAATACGAACATGGCCTTTGACCGGTTTTCAACGGAAGCAAATTATGAGCATACCTCCCGCCAACTCCAATAGGCCTGCCGCTCACGGCTCAGAACCACCAGCCGTACCAGGCCAGCCGTCAGGTGATGAAACACAGCCAGTGATTCCCAGGGGGGATACTCCTCAGTCACAAACCTCCCTGGGGCGACGGAAAGCATCAAAAACCGTCCCCGTTCCCAGCACAAGACCTTTGCCCGCTCCGGCAACCCCGGAAGAAGCCGAAAAGCACTTTATTCAGCAGAGTTTCAGGGTAGAAGCCCTTGAAACCCGGGCAACGCTGGCCAGCTGTGCAGCCGACTTGAGCCAGCAGATTGCTTCAGGTAAACCCAACGGAGCTGAGCCTCCCCTGCTGGTCATTCATGTTGGCAGTAACGGCAGGATGATCAATATTATCCCTGCCGACGAGGGTATGAGAGATCCTCAGGCATCAAAGAAACTCAGGGAATCGCTGGCAAAAACCTTTACTGAAATCGGCCAGTATTACACGTCAGAAAAAAAAGTCGCTCTACAAAGGGATCTCGCCGAAGCCAAAAGAGAGCTGGAAAGCAGGAAACAAACCCTGCTGGACATGCAACACCCCGTGCCTCGACCGGACGTGAAAGGGCGGGGCATTTGCGTTGATCTACCCTCACTGGAGAAATTACCGGAGCTTTCGGAACCTGATAGCCGCAGGCCTGGTACTTATGCCGTGCGACAAGATCAGACCGACTGGCGTAGTGAAAAACTTATATATGATCCGGCGACCGATACTCTGAAATCCCCACTTTCACAAGAAGGCTCGCAGCCGTATTTGGCTCCGGCCTACGATCCGGTCGTCGCAATGCTCCGGCACTATCAAGTAGAGTTTTATCAAGATAGTACTGGTACCAGAGATTTTGACTTATCGGGAGATAGGGCCATTTTTTTAAGGCAAGGCGAACCGCTCAGTGGGGAAGATTCTGTGGGAACCCCACTGGCTTCATTGCCCGATCAAAACGACGACTGCCAGGGTTCAGCACATTCAGCAAGAAAAGCGCTGTTGTTCCCACTGCTTATGAATTTCATGCGAAAGCATGGGCATCCTTCAGCCACTGCGTTTCCCAAAGAAGCCATCTATCCCTACCAGCTGGGATTGGCTATGAACCGGCCTAATACTGCCAGAGTCCTTGAAAGCCGTGGCAATGATACAGAGAGAGAACGTTGTCAGGATCTGCTGATTCGGGCTGGAGATATGCACCCGGCAGTAGCCGAAGTTGTCGCCAGAGATGTCACTGGCAGTCAAAAGGCATCCGACACAGCACTCTCCAAAACGCTTACCGCCTCGATAGTCCGGGATATTGAAAGGCTTGAAATGAGCCGGTTCGATAACGGGATAGCGATTGAGGACCTTGAGGTTTATCAGCTGTTCGAACAGTCCATGTCCAAAGAAGAGTGGAAGAAGGGCATGGCATCTAAAATCTCAATCGACCTGGCTGAGTTCTGTCATTACTGGATAAAAGGCCTCAAAGATCAGGGTGAAGTTACTCATGATTGCCAGGTCTATCGGGGGGGAGAGCCCCTGGAATTTATTGACACAGCCCGCCCTAGGGCCGTTCCCATGGTCGCCGGTGCCTACTCGCAACAGAAAAACCGGATGCTCAGTTACGAGCTTCTACAAAGCTACTATGATTGGCAAGAGCTGGATGATGTCGAGGAAGAGTGATCAGCAGTTACTCCTGACCCAGTTGTGCAATCACCACTTCCGGATGTCGAATCGCTTCTGATACAGACACCTTGATGACCCTCAGACCGCTGAAGCGATCTTCACCGTCCACCGCAATATCCACCGCCAGAATGGCAACATCTGCTTCCTCTATATCCTCAGGTATGATTTCGTTCTCAATGCCCATAGCTCCCTGGGTTTCTACCTTGATCATGTGTCCATGGTTGAGCGCGGCTTCGGTGAGTTTCTCGGCAGCCATGTAGGTATGAGCAATACCGGTTGGGCAGGCAGTTACAGCAAGTATTTTCATTGATTGAACCTCATGCGTCGGTGGCACAGCTCTGTTTAACTTGACTCAGTAAGGCTAGTAGAAAATTTCAGGAGGGGGGGGTGGTTGATTGTGACCTAAAGAACCGGAGTCAGACCCGATCAGCCCCAGAGCAGTGACTTGCTCTGGGGCATCAGGTGGTTATGGTTATTCTTACTCCTGCTCCTGCCAGCTTGCAGGAAGGACGATCTCCAGATTGTCCAGCAGCTCTCCAGTAGCAGCAACGATTCGGAAACGGGCAAACATTTCCTGATAAACCGCTCTGGTCAGGTTGCGGCTGGACTGGAAAAGCTCATTTTCGCTGTCCAGAAGATCCAACAGGGTTCGTTTGCCAATATTAAACTGCTCCTGGTAGGCCTGAACGGTTTTTTTGCTGGATTCTTCATGTTGACGAAGGTATTGCATCTGTTCACCGACAAACTCACGGGCCGACCAGGCCAGCCGCAATGTTTCTTCGGTATTCCTCAGCATCCTGTCTCGTTGAGCCCTGCTCTCTTCTGTCCTGTAGGCGCTTTCTTTGGAACGGGCCCGGTCAGAGCCGCCACGAAAGAGGTTATAGCTGAGCTTCATGACGGCGGTGGTATCTTCATGGGCACCCAGCTGGCCATCGGCATTATGCTTCCAGCTCCTGTCAATATTGATGTCCACTGATGGGAAGAAGCTACTGTCTGTGGCGGATTCTTCCGACTCTGAGGACTTGATGTCCCACTCAGTCGCCAGAATGCCCGGATGCCTTTTGACGCTGGCTGCCAATGCCTCATCAAAACTTCCATAAAGGGGCAGCTTATCAGCGTCAGGCTGCTTAAGTTCACCGGGCATAGAGCCCACCAGACTGTAATATTCACTTTCGGCATCAACGAGGTTGTTACGGGCATTGATCACGTTAACCGTCGCTCTGGCCACTCGTCCCTCAACCTGATTCAGGTCTGAAGCCCTGGCTACGCCCTGACGGCTACGCTGAGCAATCTGCTTGAAGATGACGTTGTGGAGTTCCAGGTTCTCTTCGGCCAGCTTGACCATCTCCCTTCTTTCCAGAACCTTCAGATAGGCATCGGTGATCTCCAGAGTCAAATCCTGCAGGGTATTTCTCAGACGCAGATATTCAGCAGTGGCACTGTGGCTGGCCTGGTCAATACTGTTGCTGGTATCAAATCCGGAAAACAGGTTCTGGCTAATGGAGAAAGAAGCTTCCTTGCGGGTAAAGTTGATGCCATCGTTGGGGTTGTCATCAGGGGAGTTTTTTTTCTGCTTGCCAATCCCGGTTGTGACATCCACTGAAGGCCACCAGCCGCCCCAGGCCACATCAATATTTTTAGTGGCCGCCCGGTAGCGGCTCAAGCCAGCCTGAGCCTGAGGGTGGCTGATCAGAGCCTTGTTTACCACCTCAGTCAGGGTCTCTGCCATCGCAAGGCGACTGAATAAAACACTGCCAATCAAAGCTACACCCAGCAGGCATAAGCGGAGGGGGCGAAATGATGGCACTTGCCCCAAAGACGATATCGGGTTGAATTTCATGAGCATCCTTGCCTGCCTTCCAGATTCCATTGGCTGATTTTCTAATACGTCGGCTTCTGCAGGCGTGGCTTTAGCCAAATATTGCGCAGGTTTTCTGGCTACTCATTGGCTGGCTATTTAACGACAAATCATGTTAAAAATGTTGAAGAGTCTGGCTGGAATACGGCCCTTCCAGAATCGAAAAAACAATGAAAAAGCTTCGCCCTGAGGATTTGGGTAAAAGCAGTGACAGGGGAAAATAATGGCAAACATTCTCATTGTTGATGACTCACCCACTGAGTTGTTCCAGTTGAAAGCCATGCTGGAAAAGCATGGCCACAGCGTGATGACTGCGAACAATGGTGCTGATGGTGTCGCACTCTGCCGGGTCGAGTATCCCGATGCGGTATTGATGGATATTGTCATGCCGGGTCTCAACGGTTTTCAGGCTACACGGCAATTGTCTAAAGCGAATGATACTTCCCATATCCCGGTCGTGATTGTCACCACCAAAGATCAGGAAACTGACAGAGCCTGGGGAATCAGGCAGGGTGCGAAAGATTATCTGATCAAGCCTGTTCGCGAAGAGATCCTGCTGAAAACACTGAATACTATTCTGGAAGCTGAATCTGCATGAACACTGTTCACACAAGCCCTTTTGAGGCATTGCTGGAGCTGGATGCCAGGGTCAGCCGCAATGCTTTTGAGCCGCCTGAAAAACAAAGCCGGGTTGAGTCCTGGAAGGGCGTTGGCTTCACTCTGAGTGGCCAGCAGTTTGCGGTACAGATGAGTGAGGTAACGCAATTTCTGCCCGTTCCATCCAGCACGCCCCTGCCAGGTGTACATTCCTGGGCAAAAGGCATCTCAAACGTATGCGGGCGTTTACTTCCCATCATAGATCTGGGAGAGTTTCTGGGTAAGGCTCAAGACAGCCAGAGGTCGGCCCGCCGGATTATGGTGGTCGAGCAGGGAGAAGTGTCGGTGGGTCTGATCGTTGATGAAGTGCAGGGTATGGTGCATTTTTCCACCAGCCAGTTCTCTGATAGCGTGCCTGATCATCTGTTTGATGCAGTTAAGCCGTTTACTGTTGGCCATTACCGTCAAGAAAAAGATTACATGGTGTTTAACACACAGCTGCTAGTGAATGATTCTCGATTTTTAAAAGCAGCCAAAGTGTAATCCAATAACAACAATCAATAATCAACAAGGCGAGCATTCCAAAGACGTCACCGGGGACGATAATAATGAAAGGCAATACCGCAACCAGTGTCCAGGGAGCAGGGACGAGCCGAGCCATTCTGGCCTCGATTTTCCTGTTAATTCTGTCTCTATCCGTTATCACCGGTTCATTTATTTTTATCAGCCAGCAGAGCAGGCTTGATCAACAGCACCTGACTGATGCTGGTGAGCTTCGGGTACTTTCTCAGCGCATTGCAACCAGTGCTACCGAGGCAGCGGACGGTAAGGAAGAAGCCTTTATTCTGTTGCGTGAAGCACGCAATGAATTTGATGAACGTTTTACCTCCCTGCAAAACACCAGACTTTCTGTTGCTCCGTTGCTTAGCTCCGATGACGGCAATGCCGCCGCACAGATTGAGACACTGGGTGCAGCCTGGTCTGAATTGAAAGTAGAAGCGGATAACATTCTGGCCGCAGAAACAACCGTGATAGCCCTGCATGAAGTGGCAAAAACTCTGGGTGAAACCATTATCCAGCTGCAGGTGGAGTACGACGAAGTGGTACAGATTCTCCTTGAGAATGGTGCTCCCAATGACCAGATTGCAATGGCACAGCGCCAGCCATGGCTTGCAGAACGTATTATTCGAAGTGCCTCAAAAGTGCTGGAAGGGGGTGAAGACGCCATTATGGCAGCAGACAGTTTTGGTCGTGATGCCAAGCTGTTTGGTCGAGTACTGAACGGTATGCTGGAAGGTGATCTGGCTATGCGTATCAGTCAGGTCACCGATGCCGAAGCCATTGATCGTCTGGCTGAAATTTCCGACCTGTTTGGCTTTGTAGAAGGCAGTGTTGACGAAATTCTGGAGACCACCCCGGAACTGTTCCGGGTACGAGCGGCTGCTGACCAGATTTTCACTGACTCCCGGCAGCTGCTGCAACAAACGTCCATTCTCGTTGATACCTTTGAAAGTCTGACTGGCCAGCGTCTGGTGAACAACATAGTTATCAGTATTGCCGGTGTGGTTGCTCTGTTCTCTCTGCTGATGATCGCCCTGACTATTGTCAAAGATACCCGTCAGCGTCTGGCTGAAACCGCCGCCCGGAACGAAGCCAACCAGGCTGCGATCCAGCGACTGCTTGATGAAATGGCCGACCTTGCAGACGGCGACCTGACGGTACAGGCGACAGTTACCGAAGACTTTACGGGTGCCATTGCCGACTCCATTAACTTCTCTATTGAACAATTGCGGGTACTGGTCAAGACCATCAATGAAACCGCGGTGGAAGTGGATACCTCAGCCCAGGAAACACAGAGTACCGCGAAAGAGCTGGCCCAGGCAGCGGGTGACCAGGCCGAAGAAATCAACTATGCCAGTCAGGCGGTCAATGATATGACTGAGTCAATGACCATAGTCTCTGCGAGCGCCTCTGAATCAGCACAGGTAGCCGACAGATCGGTAGCAATTGCCACCAGCGGTGGTCAGGTCGTTCGTAATACCATTGAAGGCATGGATACTATCCGCGAACAGATTCAGGACACTTCCAGGCGAATCAAACGTCTGGGTGAGTCTTCGCAGGAAATCGGTGACATCATTTCCCTGATCAACGACATCGCAGAGCAGACCAATATTCTGTCCCTGAATGCTGCCATCCAGGCTTCCATGGCGGGTGAAGCTGGCAGGGGGTTTGCGGTGGTAGCGGACGAGGTGCAGCGTCTTGCAGAACGGGTATCGGGTGCGACCAGACAAATTGAAGCACTGGTATCTACCATCCAGACCGATACCAACGAAGCCGTTATCTCCATGGAGCAAACCACTGCTGAGGTAGTCAACGGTGCCAGACTGGCACAGGATGCCGGGGTTGCCCTGGAAGAGGTTGAGAAAGTATCCAGCAGCCTCGCCGAACTGATCCGCAACATTTCCGAGACCGCGAAGCAGCAAACAGATTCTGCCCAACAGATAGCCCTGCGTATGACGACCATCCGGGACATCACCACCCGAACGGCCTCCAGCACCACAGCCACCGCCGGCTCGGTAGGGAATCTGGCGGAAATGGCCCTGGAAATGCGTCAGTCTGTATCCGGCTTCCGTCTGCCTCCGGCAGCAGAAAATGAAGCAGCGAAGATCGTACAAAAAGACAAAATAACCATCTGATGAGCATTTTTATTCCAGCAGCATATTATTCCAGCAGCATAGGTTGCTGACAGGCAAAAATGGGGGTCGGCAATGGCTGAACAACAGGATTATGCAGGCCTGCACCGGGTTAAGGAAGAGATTGAACAGGCGCTTGTTGAAGCCCGCCAGGCCTTGGAAAAATACCAGCAAGAGCCCGGCAACCCAGCCCATATAAGCGTCGGACAGAGGGCGTTCCGTCAGGCTCATGGCGCACTCAAACTGTTGCAGTATGAAGGCGCCAGCCATTTGAGTCTGGAAATAAATAGATTGTCCGAGGCACTGATCAGTGATCGGGTGTCTGATGTCAGAATGGCTCTGGCCGTCCTGATACAAGGCACCTTGCAGCTGTCAGATTATATTCAACAGACTCTCGACAGTGGTGTTGATCGTCCATTGGCGCTTCTGCCCCTGATTAACGAACTGAGACGGCTGCGAGAGGACGATCCGCTGCCGGAAGCTACTTTTTTCTTTCCGGACCGCTGCTCACTGATTGATCCTGTCGAGCCACCGCAACTGGAGGCTCTTGAACAGACCGGTCTGGTACCGTTACTGAGAAAAATACGGCAGAAGTATCAGCTGACGCTCGCAGGTTATTTGCGGGATCAGAATCGGGCTCAGCAGATTAAAATTCTGGCTAAATTGTTTACCAAATTACAGGACCTTTCCTGGGGCGCGCCCCTTTCTCCTCTCTGGGAAGCCAGTATTGCTCTGGTTGAAGGGCTGGATAATCAGTCGATCGAACAGAATATTCATGTCGCTAACCTCTTGAGAGGGCTGGATGGTCAGATCCGCCTGTTTATTAAACAGGGTGCTGCTTTTATCAATACTGACCCCAATGATGCCCTGCTCAGGGGATTGCTCTACTACATTGCTACCTCGAAAGGTCATGAGGGTTTCACCGGAGCGTTGAAAGCACGCTACAACCTGGAAGAAGCACTGACCAGAGCCCAGGCCGATATTTCTGATGTTATTCAGGCATCTGTCACCTTGACCAACAGACAGGTCGAGGTTAACCCATACGATGTGGTGCAGTTTAAGTTCACCTCATCCAGCAGCCTGGAAGCAGAGACACCGGCTGAAGTTATACCCTATTCTGAACCCGGTCAGACCGGGACTCTTGCTCCGGACGTTGAAGAAGACCCGGTAGAGCGAGAGAGCATCATTGACGATGAGCTGCTGGTGGTTTTCATGGAAGAAGCCGACAGAGTTCAGCGGCAACTGACTGAAAATGTAGCTGTCTGGATCGATCATCAGGATGATCACAATCGTCTGAAAGATATCCGCAGGGCTTTCTATCTATTGAAAGGCAGTGGTCGTTTGGTTGATGCCAATGTTGTGGCTGAGCTGGCGTGGTCCATCGAGAACATGCTAAACCACCTGATCGACGGCACCATTCACCACAGCCCTGAATTAAGCCACCTGATCAGCCGCGTTAATGATATGCTGCCAGCATTGATTTCCGACTTTGCGGAGCAGAGCCAGGTTCTGACCCACGACGTTCTGGTCTGCATGGAGCAGGCGGACGCCCTGGCCAAAGGTGAAACTTACACCATTGAGGACGAAGAGAGCACTATTGATGGCGCTATTGCCAATGATTCAGAAATTGACTTGGAAAGGTTAGACGACGCGGAACCGATAGCGGCACAGCTGGCTATTGTTGAAGCCTTATCAAAGCCAGCTGCTGAGCCCGAGTACGACACCCCGCCGCCCAATATTGAACAGCATCAGGCACCATCTACCAGCAAAAAATACTCTACCGGTCAGGACAACCATCTGTTTGCCTACAGTGACCTGGATCTGCTGCTGGACGCCGATAAGTACCTTTCGACCTGGCGCAACGCTCTGCCTGGGGAAGAGCTGAAACGGTTCCAGAAAGAACTAGCCATACTGGCTGAACAGGCAAGCAGGGCAGGACTCACCTCGCTGGCTGAGCTATGCGATGTGCTTCTGGATGTTATGAATTATCTGGGCAAGCACGAGACTCTATTACCGGGGGTTCTTGCGGCACCACTGTCCAATGGCTTTGAAGCTATGGTCGATATGATGAACATGGCTGCGGCCCAGCAAACGCCAGTCAGACCGCAATCAGTATTTACAGAACTCAGGGAGTCTCTGGAAGCGCTGCTCATCGCTGAACCGGTTCGGACCGAACCGGTTCTTGAACAAGAGCCCATAGCCGCCGACACAGTCCCCCTTCTCAATATTGCAACCAATGAGGAAGACTCTGGCCCCGAACTGCCTGAACTGTTTCTGGATCTTCCTGACTACCTGAGCCAGCCCAAAAAAGAGCCCCTCGAGCAGCCTGCTCCTGAAACAACGCGATTCGAAACACCGGTTACTACCAGCACAGTCGGTGTCCTGTCCGGGAATCACGAAATGATTCGTATACCTGCGCAGCTTCTGGAGTCGCTGATCACGCTTTCCAGTGAGTCGAGTATTTATCGTGGCCGTGTCGAGCAACAGGTTCATGGTATCAACAACACCCTTAAGGAAATGGGTAGCACTATTAACCTTAAAGATCTTGACCTTAAAGATCTGAAGGCAGGCATTCAGGAAAAAAGTCGCGAAGCAGAAACCCTGCTACTGCAACAGGCGAGAACTCTGAGAGAGCTTCAGGAAAAGCTGATGCAGGCCCGGATGGTGTCGTTTAGTTGTCTATTGCCACGGCTTCGCAAGATTACCCGTCAGTTGTCTACTGAGCTGAGCAAGCCTGTCAGCCTGAATGTTACCAACGCTGAAGGGAAAATGGATCGTACCATGCTGGAACGAATCCTGGCGCCACTGGAACATCTGCTTCGAAATGCCATTGACCATGGCATTGAGTCCTCTGTGGAGAAGCGTCTGAGCCTGGGCAAACCAGAAACCGGTCATCTGACCCTGGCCATTGCCCGGGACGGTGCCGATGTTGTTGTCGAGTTGAGCGACGATGGTCAAGGCATCGACCTTCCGGCTGTGCACGCCAGAGCCCTGGAAAACAACCTGATCAGTTCGGAAGATGAACTGAGCGATCAGGAAATTGCCCAACTGATTCTGGAACCCGGTTTCAGTCTGGATGTCGTCAATACTGAAATACGTCAGATGGGTGGCAGCGTCCAGATTAGCAGTGAGCCCGGCAAGGGCGCTTCCTTCAAGCTGCGTCTGCCCTTTACTCTGTCGGTCAACCGTGCCCTGATGGTTCAGGTTGCAGGTAACCTCTATGCCCTGCCCATGCAGTCCATTGATGGTATTACGGTAGTGGCCCCCGAAGTCCTGACCGACTGCTACCAGAACAATACGCCCCTGCAATATGGCGGTATGGAGCACCAGCTTATGTTCCTGGGTGAACTGCTGGGCAATAACAGCCCTGGAATTCAACCCGAAAAATGTCCGGTTGTGATCATCCAGCGGGGGGGCCGGAATCTGGCTCTGCATGTGGATGAAATCATTGGCGGCACTGAAATTTTTGCCAAAAGCCTGGGGCCGCAGTTCGCTGATCTGGTGGGTGTTAACGGAGCCACCATTCTGGGCGATGGTCGTGTTGCCATCATTATCGACCCTGTCACATTGGTTCGCAGGCTTAAAACAATAGAGGAGTTGCGTTATGACGGGGGCTCCTGAGCGTGAAAATAGCCTTGAGCGTGAAAATAGCCTGAAGTCTCGTTTGCTTCCTATGCAGCAGATACCGCTGCTGCTGCCTGCTTCCTGCATTGTCGATGTTGTTGACTACAGTCGTCCATCCGGTGGCTGTCAGGAAAGCCGATGGTTGCTCGGTGAAATTGACTGGCGGGGGCAAACCATCCCTTTGATTACCTTTGAACGAATCAACGGTGGTCGTTTTGCAGAATTCTCTGCGACGGCAAGGATTGCCGTTATGCACAGCAGTATCGGGAATGCGCAGACTCCTTTTTATGCCATGGTGATACAGGGTATTCCTCAGGCAGTGGAGCTGACAGCAGGCGACGTTCAACCCAGGGGGGAAGCTGACAGTCATCGAGGGTCAGCAGAAACATTCAGAGTCACTATCAAGGGTATTCCTGCCGCCATTCCCGATCTTGAAAAAGTGGAACAGCAGTTATCTGCAATGTTTACAGATCACCCCATAGATACTGCATGACACTGATTGCAGTTACCGGGGCAGTTTCCGTTCTCAGGACTCTCGGCCCCAGTGCCAGGGCATGAAAGCCTGACGACTCTGCCCTGGTAATTTCTTCCTGAGTCAGCCCACCTTCCGGGCCGATTAACAAAGCAATGGTTTCTGGTCGATCGAACCCTTCCAGTTTTTTTTCGGTTCGATGATGCAGTACAAACTTCAAGTCAGAGTGTTGCTGTGCCATCCAATCTACTACAAATGCAGGCGAGTGAATCACCGGAACCCTGTTCAGGCCACACTGTTCACAGGCACTGATAGCGACCTGTTGCCAGTGTCTGATTCGTTTTTCCTGACGCTCTGCATTCAGCTTGACTTCGCAGCGTTCAGAAAAGAGTGGTGTTATTTCCGTCACGCCCATTTCGGTGGTCTTCTGGATCGCGTAATCCATTCGCTCACCCCTGCTAAGGCTCTGCCCCACGTGGATTTTCAAGGGGGATTCCGTGACCTGATTCAGTTCTGCTGCCAAAGCAACGGTAACCACTTTTTTGGCAACAAACTGAATCCTTCCCTGCCAGGCGCTTCCCTGACCATTAAACAGGATAAGAGGCTCTTCAGGTTTCATGCGCAGGACTTTGCCAACATGGTTGGCAGCACTGTCGGTTAGCTCAACGACCTGATCGTTTGCCAGAGGCTGGTCAGTATAGATTCTGGGGTTTCTCATGAGGTTCTCATGGCGAAAAAAGGCTTTTAGCTGGATGTTTATCAAAGCTCTCTAAATGCTGCCTGTGCGAGAAAGCTGGAACGACTTCGATACTGGGAAGAATGCTTTCTTACTTCATCGTCTATTTTCCTGATCAGGCTGGAAGGCAGTGTGACGTTGATTTTTTCAGTTTTTCCCAAATATGGGGTGATATCCACTTCCACTAATGCCCAGGTTCCTCCCTCATAATCAGGGTTATCAACCAGGTCATCAATATCCGATCCGTTAGGAATTGGCTTGCCTTCTTCAGTGAACATTTCCAGATAGCCGTTAATGGCTTCTTTGGTGCACTCCAGTGCTTCAGCAAAAGTATCTCCGGCTGAAAAGCAGCCTTTGATATCAGGCACTGTAACACCGTATGCACTGTCAGGGTCTTTATGAATAACAATGGGGTATAACATAGATTTCTCCTAATCAAACCCTCTGGACGAAGCTTATATAAGCTCTGCCTCCTTGAGAATATTCCTGACCGTCCCCTTCGGTAATCCTTGTTTGGGGTGAGGTACAGAAGGCGTTCCCTTTTTGACCGGATGTTTGAAAATATGGTGGCTGCCGTTGATCCGTGTTAACTCCCAGCCATCTTTTTCAAGCATCTTGATCAAATTCCGACTCTTCATAGCGCTCTTCATCGAAAGGTTAATTTATCATAACTCTAGAGTTATAGTTGATCAACCGGGCAAAAACCATGACATCACTCCAAACCTGACCATTAAACAGGATAAGGGGCTCTTCGGGTTTCAATAGGGTCTGCGGTGAAGCCCTGTCAGCTGGTCATAATGTGATCCCTGATCTATGCTGTGGTTCTGTTCTGTAGGGGTGGTTATGGAAAAGTCGTTATTCTCAGAATTAAAACGTATCGGTATTGATGAAGAACTGGCCAGCAAGGTCAGTGCTTCCCTTGACCCGGAATACAATGCCAGTAAAAAAGATATCCTGATTATGCAGGAAGCCATCATGCAGCTACAGCTGCAAGGTGAGCGCAATTATCAGTCACTGAGTTCGGATATCAGTTCCCTGCGTATTGAACTGCATAAAGAGATAGCCGATGTTCGCTCCGAGATTGGCGATGTTCGATCTGAGATTGGCGATGTTCGAGGTCAAATCAGCGATGTGCGAGCTGAAATCACCGATGTTCGAGGTGAAATCAGTGATGTCAGGGCAGAAATCACTGATGTTCGCACTGAAATGGGTTCCATCAACCGGCAATACATCATTACCTTTCTGAGCCTGATTACCACCATTTTCAGCGTCTTTATCATCAACTGGTACTTTAAAGTGTAAACTCAACGGCCCTATTATTACCGGGATTGTTGCGATGCTGAGTACTCAACCATCAAGGCTTATCAAACACTTCTTCCTGGATTCTTTTAATACCAATGTGTCGTACATCAGTACCTTTCACCAGATAGATCACGTACTCCGCCAGGTTACGGGCATGATCGCCAATCCGTTCCAGTGATCTCAATACCCACATGATATTTAGAACCCGGGTGATGGATCTGGGGTCTTCCATCATGTAGGTGACCAGTTCCCGTGTTGCGCTTTTGTATTCCCGGTCGACAGTTTTATCTTCCTTAGCAACGGCCAGGGCAAGATCGGCATCGAAGCGGGCAAAAGCATTGAGTGCATCCTGAACCATGTGTCGTACAAGGTTACCAATGTGACGAGCCTCGATATAACCTTTGGGCGCTTCTCCCTGTTCACTGAGGCTAATGGCAAAGCGGGCAATTTTTGCTGCCTCGTCACCAATCCTTTCCAAGTCGGTGGCGGCCTTGGAGCAGGAAATGACCAGACGGAGGTCGCTGGCAGCAGGCTGGCGTCTGGCCAGAATGCGGGAGCATTCTTCATCGATGGCCAGTTCCATGTAGTTGATGTCGGTGTCTTTTTCGCAGACTGCGACAGCCTCTTCGCTGTCAGCATCGATCAGGGCATTGATCGCATCGGATACCTGTTTTTCAACCTGCCCACCCATGGCCAGAAGGTTATTTCGCAACTCTTCCAGTTCATGGTTGAATTGCTGGGAGATATGGTGGCTAAGAAGTTCGCTTTTGGTATCCATGTTTTTTCCAGATGCTATAGCATTCAGCCGTAACGACCGGTTATATAGTCTTCAGTTTGTTTCTGTTGTGGGTTTGTGAACAGCGTATCGGTATCGTCGAATTCAATGAGCTTACCCATGTACATAAAGGCTGTGTAGTCTGAGACACGAGCCGCCTGTTGCATATTGTGGGTCACGATAGCGATGGTGAATTTGGATTTGAGCTTGTTAATCAGCTCTTCAATTTTTAAGGTTGAAATCGGGTCCAGGGCTGAAGCCGGTTCGTCCAGCAGCAGGACTTCTGGCTCCACAGCAATGGTTCGGGCGATCACCAGACGCTGCTGCTGGCCACCGGACATACCCAGGGCATTTTCATGCAGACGATCTTTCACTTCATCCCAAAGTGCCGCACTGCGCAAAGCCCACTCTACCACTTCATCCAGAACACGCTTTTTGTTGATGCCCTGAATACGCAGCCCGTAGGCAACATTTTCATAAACAGTCTTTGGGAAGGGGTTTGGCTTCTGGAATACCATGCCAACCCGGCGACGAAGGTCTGCGACATTGACACCCTTTTGATAAATATTCTGGTCATCCAGCTGAATTTCACCTTCGACGCGGCAGCCTTCTACCAGATCATTCATTCTGTTCATACTGCGCAACAGCGTGGATTTACCACAGCCTGATGGACCAATGAAAGCAGTGACCCTGCGTTTGGGAATGGTCAGGGAGATATCGTGCAGTGCCTGCTTGTCACCGTAAAACAGATTCAAATGCCTGATATCCATACATTTTTCTTCTTGCTCCAGGCTAAGCTTGCGACGGCTGCGCCCCAGACTGTCGAGGTTAAACGCCGGTGTTGAGCTGGCCGCATCGGGAGTGGCTTTGCTCTGTTGGTTTGCTGTCCGGGAGGGTGTATTCAAGTCCAGTGCCTCATCCTGCATGACGTTACCTTCAATAAGTTATTAAACCTTTCTGGCACACGTATCAACCTCACACCTCCAGACTTTTGTATTTTTCACGCAA
Organism: Endozoicomonas sp. 4G; assembly: GCF_023822025.1. Classification (NCBI taxonomy): domain Bacteria; kingdom Pseudomonadati; phylum Pseudomonadota; class Gammaproteobacteria; order Oceanospirillales; family Endozoicomonadaceae; genus Endozoicomonas; species Endozoicomonas sp. 4G. The sequence continues at coordinate 5,454,782 of NZ_CP082909.1, forward strand.
ATGGTTGCGAATGGCCACTGCTGAAAGGTTGAGAACCGCAATGACCACCACCAGTAGCAGAGCTGTGGCGTAAACCAATGGTCTGGCTGCTTCTACGTTGGGGCTCTGGAAGCCGACATCGTAAATATGGAACCCCAGGTGCATAAATTTCTGATCCAGATGCAGGTATGGGTAATTGCTATCCAGAGGCAGGCTGGGAGCCAGCTTAACCACGCCAACCAGCATCAGTGGCGCTACTTCACCGGCAGCACGGGCAACCGCCAGAATTAACCCTGTCATCATGGCTGGGCTGGCCATGGGCAGCACCACACGCCAAAGAGTTTCTGCCTTGGTTGCCCCCAGTGCCAGACTGCCCTCACGGACAGAGCTTGGAATGCGTGACAGCCCTTCTTCGGTGGCAACGATGACCACGGGTAACGTTAACAGGGCCAGGGTAATCGACGCCCAGAGCAATCCCGGTGTCCCGAAGGTCGGTGAGGGCAGTGCTTCCTCGAAGAACAGCTGGTCAATCTGACCACCGGCAAAGTAGATGAAGAAACCGAGGCCAAAGACACCGTAGACAATGGAAGGGACGCCAGCCAGATTATTCACGGCTACCCGAATGGCCCGGGTCAGCCAGCCCTGATTGGCGTATTCCCGGAGATAAACCGCTGCGATGACACCAAAGGGTGTCACGATGATCGACATCAGAATCACCATCATGACCGTACCAAAAATGGCTGGGAAAACGCCCCCTTCTGTATTCGCCTCTCTGGGGTCGTCAGTGATAAATTCGCCTAACTTGTCGAGATAAAAAAGCACCTTCTCGGTCAGGGTCATGGCATTGGGTTTATAGGCCCGAACGATTTTGCTAAAAGACTGCTCGATCTCTGTGCCATCTATAGTGGTAGCCATCAGGCTGTCACGGTTGAACGCTACGTACAGATCACCCAGCCTGGCTTCCATCACCTTATATTCAGCCTGATAAGCTTTGCGTTGTGCCTCGATATCGGCGAGCGCCTGGGGAGTGGCTGTACCTTCCAGTTCGAGACCCCGCTGCTCCAGACGCAGGAGCTCCAGCTTAGCGTTGACGGAACCTATTTCGTGCTTTTCAATGGCGTAGATTTCGTCGTAGATCGCCAGGGCTCTGTCCAGTCTCTTCTGGAATTCTGGCCAGGCAGCTTCACCCTCTGCCACGACTTTACCATCCTGTTTGATGCTGTTCAGGTAACCGTAGAAGTTACCCCACTCCCGGCGCTCCATGGCAACGATATTTTCAGGGTAATGGCGGTTCTCAAGCCAAAGGTCGATCACCCAGGCAAAGTCCGAACCTGAAACATCTCGGTTACCCACTTTCAGCAAATCACGGGTCACTGCTTCCATTCCCTTTGGAACCGGGAGACCGGCAGCCTTAAGACGGGTGGCAGAAACGGTTTCGGTATCGACAATTTCGCCAGCGATTAACTGGGCTTGATGACCGGGAGGGGCATAGTCAGCCACCAGAATGTGTCCCGGCCAGAAGTGACCCAGACCCCGGATTGCAATCAAGCCCAGAAGACCGACCACAAGAATGACACTGATGGCAACCGCTCCGGCATTCAGCCAAACCCAGGGCGAGCCCGTTTGATACCACTGAGTTATTTTATTGCTCATGTTCCGGCTCCTTCCCTAAAGCGAACTGTACTTCTTGCGCAGTCGATGACGAACCATCTCGGCAGCGGTGTTCACCACAAAAGTGAACAGAAACAGCACCAGTGCCGCAAGGAACAGAATGCGATAGTGGCTGCTGCCGACTTCGGATTCCGGCATTTCTACCGCAATGTTGGCAGCCAGGGTTCTCATGCCCTCGAAGATATTGGCGTCCATGATCGGCGTGTTGCCAGTGGCCATCAGCACAATCATGGTTTCACCCACGGCACGACCCATACCAATCATCACGGCGGAGAATATGCCCGGACTGGCGGTCAGCAGAACCACCCGCATCAGTGTCTGCCAGGGGGTTGCGCCCAGTGCCAGAGAGCCGTAGCTCAGATGTTTGGGAACACTGAAAATGGCATCCTCTGCGATGGAGAAAATGGTGGGGATTACAGCAAAGCCCATAGCCAGCCCCACCACCAGAGCATTACGCTGATCGTAAGGAATACCCAGCTCAGAGGTCAGCCAGGTTCTCAGGTCGCCATTAAAGAGGGTGGCTTCGATGGTGCCGTTGAGGTTCATGGCAATAGCACCACTGATCAGTACCACAGGGATCAGCAGGGCAGCCTGCCAACCTTCTGGAATAGCGTGGCGAATTCGACCGGGCATCGAGTCCCAGGCAAACGCAAACAGCACTATGCTGACTGGAACAATCAGCAGCAGCGCAAAGATGCCCGCCAGATTGTTCTCGATCAGGGGAGCCAGCCAGAGACCGGCCAGAAACCCCAGGATGACCGTAGGCAGTGCTTCCATCAATTCAATAACAGGCTTTACCTTACGGCGCATGGCAGGGGCCATGAAGTAAGCGGTATAGATGGCTCCGGCTATGGCCAGAGGCGTCGCCAGTAACATGGCGTAAAAGGCGGCCTTGAGGGTTCCGAAGGCCAGGGGAGTCAGGCTCAGTTTTGGCTCAAAGTCATTGGTCGAAGCTGAGGACTGCCAGATGTATTCAGGTTGCTCATAGCCTTCATACCAGACTTTACCCCAGAGTGCCGACAGGGAGACTTCCGGATGTTCATTCTCAATACGCCAGAATTCGGTAGCGCCATTGCTGCTCACCAGCATATAGTTGCTGCGGGGAGCAATAACCAGTTGCTCAACAGGACCATTGCTCAGCTTCCGGGTCAGCAGGGTTCTGTTAGCGGTGGTGTAGAAAATGCCAACATTGCCCTTGTCGTCGGCTGCCAGAAAGCCCTTGCGGCGATGCTCGGGGACAATCTGTGTAATCGGTTCACCGGTCAGCTCGAATTCACGGATTCGCTGCAGACGCCACTGGTTTTGTTTATCTCTGACCATGAACCACTGGCTGATCATACCGGTGTCATCGCCGATCAGCAGGGAAGTTCCGCCCAGCAGGAACGTCATGGTCGTCACTTTGGCCGAGTGGGTCGTCAGGTCCGTTTCTGAAACCACATGAGGTTGATGAAGATTGCTGATATCGATCAATGTCAGCTCGTCGCTACCGGATTGAACAAACAGCCAGCGTTGATCCGGAGCAATCAGGACATCGTGAATACGCCCATCCACTTCAGGCAGGGTGATACGTTCTTCTGTCAGTGTGACCTCTTCGGTCAGGAAGTCTAATTCCTTGGTAAAAGCGGTCATGTACAGGCGCTGGTCACCATAACCGGTGAGCAACAGCTGGTCTTCACTGTCACTGATGCTCAGGTGTGAAACAGCCTGTTGACCTGCTATCAAATCAATCGCCTGCTCACCGTATGGGTAGCTGATTTTGGGGGTGATCAGTCGTTTATCATCCGGCCAGGTAATTTTATAGAGGTGCTTGAAAATAATGACCTGACCATTACTCAGACCGGCGGCCAGCAGGTTGTTATCAACCGGATCATTGGCAATGGTGGTGACTGAGGTGCCAGCAGGAAGGGGCAGGGAATAGTGATATTTCTGCGCCCCGGTTCCGGTGGCGGAAAACGTCATGGCACCGTCAGCGGTGATGGAAAAAGCCAGTTCCGCCTGTTCTTCCATGCTCTGGTACAGTGGGCGTTGCTCTTCGGTAAGTGTCTGTGTCCAGGTGCTGGTTTGTTCAATGTCTGCGCTTTTGAATAAGGGAGCCACCTCGTAAAGAAGGTAAATAAAGATCAGCAGGATGGCAGCAATAACACCGAGACCACCCACGGCCACACTCCAGCGGGTCAGGTGATCTTTGAAAAAGCGAAGTGACTGATGGCGTTTATGGGCCGGGGTGTTGTAATCGACACCAGGGCTGTCTTCTATTATTGGTGGGTACATGGCACTGGTCGCAGGGATTATTGATCGTACCTTAAAGGGCCTGTGTTACAAAAATATGACAGAATTGAAAAAAATGGGAGACAGATCACAGCATAGCTTGGGAATCTTTGGCTCGCTTTTTCAGCAGGGTCTGTTAAGATCGACCGTCCAAACAGATGATTCCATCAGGAAGCTTTATCCATGCAATCAAGACAATTGTCCTTGTCTACAACGGGTTGTTTTTCCCTGACAGTGTTCTCTCAAACTGCTGCTGCCCCTCTGCATCCCCACCATCATTCCCATCATTGATTCCTGACCGCTTTATCAGGAATATCCCTATGCTTTAAATACTTGCTTAGCCCGCTGGCGCTCTATTTGCAGGAATAATAAAGCTATTAACTAAAACTGATTTATGCCGCTATAGCTCATGCTCCATAGCTGACTGTTGCTGGCGGTAATAACGAAAAAATACCATTTGGAAATACTATGAACGCAGTGATTCTGGCGGTCGCCGTCATGCTCGTATTGAGTTTGTTGCGCGTCAATGTGGTTCTGGCGCTCTTTATTGGGGCGATGGCCGGGGGAATGATCGGAGGTCTGGATATTGTTCAGACTCTGGAGGCATTTTCCAGAGGTTTAGGCGGTGGCGTGGGTATTGCCATTAGTTACGCCATGCTGGGTGCTTTTGCTATGGCCATTGCCCGCTCCGGTATACCTGAGTGGATGGCTGGCAAGATCATCCGCACAGTGAAGAGCAGTAATAGCTCTCATAACAATGTAAAGCTAAAGTACGGTTTGTTCCTGACCATGGTGTTGATGGCCTTTTCTTCCCAGAATCTGGTGCCCATCCATATCGCTTTTATTCCCATACTGATTCCACCCCTGTTATCAGTATTCAGTGCTATGGCGATTGATCGCCGTCAGGTGGCCTGTCTGCTGACCTTTGGTCTTACTGCAACCTATATGCTCTTTCCAATCGGTTTTGGCAGTGTCTATCTGAATCAGATTCTTGGTGGCAACCTGCAGGAAAATGGGCTGGATATTGAGCTGAGCCAAATGCCGCTGGCCATGGCGATTCCTGTTTTTGGCATGTTCCTGGGATTGCTGATCGCGGTATTTTTCAGTTATCGAAAGCCAAGGGCCTATCGTCAGGCAGAAACCCTTTTGATTCATCAGCAAGAGGTTCAGTTAAGTAAGCCTGTCATCATTACCTCTGTCATTGCCATCGCGGTTTTGCTGGTGAGTCAATTGCTGGCCGGATCCATGGTTCTTGGGGCTGCACTGGGTTTTATTATCATGGTCATTGGGCGAATCGTCTGTTGGCGGGAAGCAGACGAGGTGTTCAATGAAGGTCTGCGAATGATGGCGGTTTTTGGCTTCATTATGATCTCGGCGGCAGGCTTTGCCGAGGTGCTCCGCTCAACAGGTGATATTCCTGAGCTGGTGGGTCAGGTGCAGATGTTTGTTGGCAACAGTCAGGCGCTTGCCGCCATTCTTATGCTTCTGGTCGGGCTGCTGATTACTATGGGTATTGGTTCTTCGTTCTCAACGGTGCCGATTATTGCCACCCTTTATGTGCCGCTGGGTATGGAGCTCGGTTTTACGCCGCTGGCGATAGCCTGTCTGGTAGGTGCCGCAGGAGCGTTAGGGGATGCGGGCTCTCCGGTTTCAGAATCCACCATTGGCCCCACCGCTGGCTTGAATGTGGATGGTCAGCACGACCACATTCGGGATTCGGTGATTCCCACCTTTTTACACTTCAATATTCCCATGATCATTTTTGGCTGGATTGCCGCCATGATTCTCTGAGCCAAAAATGAAAACGGGGCCAGTTGGCCCCGCGTGCATCACTCATCAAGCGGTGGATTACAGCTCGAGTTCAGACCGATACTTTTCAACCACCTTGGCAGGCAAGGGGATGTAGCCATCTTTAACCACCACTTCCTGACCCTGCTGGGACAGCACCAGTTTCAGGAATTCAGCTTCCATGGGAGGCAGTTTCTTGTTGGGCTGCTTGTTAACGTATACATACAGGAAACGAGACAGTGGGTAAGAGTTGTTGACAGCGTTAGTGGGCGTGGCTTCAACAAAGGGCTGACCGGCTTTTCTGGCCAGGGGGACAGTACGTACACTGGACGTCTGGTAGCCAATCCCGGAATAGCCAATGCCATTAACAGAAGCACTGACCGATTGTACGACAGAAGCAGAACCCGGCTGTTCGTTGACGTTGTTACGGAAGTCACCTTTACACAGGGCTTTCTTCTTGAAGTAACCGTAGGTGCCGGATACCGAGTTACGGCCATATAGCTGGATTGAACGGTTTTTCCAGACTCCGTCCAGACCCGCACCGCCCCAAGTGGTGATGTCTTTGTCGCCGCCACACTTGCGGGTGGAAGAGAAAATAGCGTCCACCTGCGCCATGGTCAGCCCCTTGATGGGGTTGTCTTTGTTGACGAAAACCGCCAGAGCATCAATAGCGACCGGAACGGCAGTGGGCTTGTAGCCGTGTTTCTTCTCAAAAGCTTCCAGTTCCTTGTCTTTCATTTTGCGGCTCATGGGGCCGATGTTGGAAGTCCCTTCAGTCAGGGCGGGTGGTGCAGTCGAAGAACCCGCTGCCTGAATCTGTACATTGACATTAGGGTATTCACGTTTGAAATCTTCTGCCCACAGGGTCATCAGATTGGCCAACGTGTCAGAGCCGACACTGGACAGGTTGCCTGATACACCACTGGCTTTCTGGTAAGTGGGGATTTCGGCGTCGATCTGACTGGCAGAAGCCGCCTGTATGCCAGCAGCAAGGGTCATTGTTGTTATTAGGGCTTTAAGTTTCATCCGTGTCTCTCCTGAAGGGATTTTTTGAGCCTCTCTTTAACGGCTGTAGGCACTTTAACGGCTGTAGGCACTTTAACGGCTGTAGGCACTTCTACGACTATAGGCATGTATCTACTGACAAAAACTATAAGGTGAAAATGTGACAGTTATATGACCGACGAAGAAAGCCGTTTATTCGCAATCTGAAGTGATTGTCTTACGGGCAGACACAGGATGTTGTCAGAGTAAACCGGTCAGAAATAGCCAGTTCCAGCTGATCCCCCTGTTTCAAAGGACCGACACCAGCCGGAGTCCCTGTGAGGATAATATCACCGGGTTCCAGTGTGAAATGACGGCTGATATAGCTGATCAGTCCCGGAATGGAAGTCAGCATGTGGGCTGACGTGTCTTTCTGACGAATCTGGCCATTGATTTTAAGGCTGAAGTGAATGTCATCAAAATCAGGCAGGTATTCCTTGGCAATAAAGCCTGAAACAGGGCAGCTGCCGTCAAACGCCTTGGCTATTTCCCAGGGCAGCCCCTTCGCTTTCAGCCGGGATTGAACATCCCGGAGCGTCAGATCCAGTGCCAGCCCTATTGCTTTGATAGCATCAATACTCTCACTCTCACAGGCATTCTGGAGTTGGGTATCTATCAGGATCGCTATTTCTGTTTCATGATGCACTTCACCGCGATCGACGGGGATAGCAAAAGGAGTCTCCAAGGATACCAGGGAGGTTGAAGGCTTGATAAACAACACCGGGTCATCGGGCAGAGGGTTGTTTAATTCCCGGATATGCTCAACATAGTTACGACCGACACAGACAACTTTGCCGGTCGGCAGGTTAATGCGATCGCCACTTAGCCAATGATGCCTGTACTTCATGAGGCTTCCTTTTTGTTGGTTTGTTCTTGTATTGTTATTTTGCTCATAGCTTGATACATCATGAGTATTAATCAGTCGTTTATTCATGCTACAACTATCATTCACAGTACAGACATTCGTTTTCCAGATTAACCGGATCCCAGGAGCACGTCATGTCCGAAGAACTCCAGATCAATATCCAGAACCTGCACGACCTGATTGAAGGGCAACCTGTGGATGATTGTACAGCAGGCGCCCTCAAGCAGATTACCGACGAGCTACAGCTGGCGCTGGCTCAGGCAGAGGGCGACATACCCCTGCAGGACTACAACGAACAGCTTGAGCAGGAAGCCATCAAATTTTCCGAAGACCACCCGGCATTGTCTCAGGCTATCAGACAGATTCTGACTACGTTGTCGAGTATAGGTGTCTGAAACAGAAACGCATCATAACTGCTCTACACTCGAGGTTTAAACCCCGTCGTGGTGATTGGACAAAAAATCCAGAGGTTGCCTCCTTAAGATAAGGCTCTTTTTCTTTTGTGTGCTATTATCCTCAGCCCGACTGGTTGTAAAGCCAGCTACTATACACGGTAGATAATAAGACATCTGAGCCATTGTTATGCCCTCTATTTCCCTGGACAAGAGTAAGATTCGATTCCTCCTTCTGGAGGGCGTTCACCCGTCTGCTGTGGAAGTGCTTGAAGCTTCCGGCTACACCAATATTGATTATGTGTCCAAGTCGTTACCAGATGACGAGCTGAAAAGCCGGATTGCCGAAGCACACTTTGTCGGCATTCGCTCCCGGACCCAGCTGACCGAGGACATCTTTGCCGCAGCCCGGAAGCTGATTGCCGTCGGTTGTTTCTGTATCGGTACCAATCAGGTTGAGCTGGTTGCTGCTACCTCCCGTGGCATTCCAGTCTTCAATGCACCCTATTCCAATACTCGTTCTGTTGCTGAACTGGTATTGGCTGAAGCCATTCTTTTGCTGCGAGGTGTTCCTGAAAAAAATGCGGTTGCTCACCGGGGTGGCTGGCAGAAAAGTGCCGCCAAATCCTACGAAATTCGCGGCAAAAAGCTGGGTATTATCGGTTACGGCAATATCGGCAGCCAGCTGAGTGTTCTGGCTGAATCTATGGGCATGGACGTCTATTACTACGATGTGGTGACTAAACTGTCCATCGGTAATGCCAGCCAGGTAGGCAGTCTCAATGAACTGCTGGCCATGTCGGATGTGGTCAGCCTGCACGTTCCTGAAACACCTGCCACTCAATGGATGTTTGGTAAAGAGCAGTTTGCGGCCATGAAAGAAGGCAGTATTCTGATCAATGCTTCCCGTGGAACCGTTGTCGACATTCAGTCCCTGGCCCGTGCCATTGAAACAGGCAAGTTGCTGGGTGCTGCCATTGATGTTTTCCCGGAAGAACCACGTTCCAACCATGAAGAGTTTGTCAGCCCGCTGCGTGGGCTCGATAATGTGATTCTGACGCCTCATGTAGGCGGCAGCACCCAGGAAGCGCAGGAAAATATCGGTCGTGAAGTCTCTGAGAAGTTTATTATGTACAGTGACAATGGTACAACATTGTCGTCTGTTAATTTCCCCGAAGTGTCACTGCCAGCTCATCCGGACAAGCACCGTATCCTGCATATTCACGAGAATATCCCCGGTGTTCTGGGAGCGATCAACAGGGTCTTTTCCAAAAATAATATCAATATCAGCGGTCAGTTCCTGCAAACTAACGAATCTGTCGGTTATGTGGTGACTGACGTCGATGCTGATCACAGTGAGATTGCGCTGGAGAAGCTGAAAGAAATTGATGGTACTATTCGTTGTCGGATTCTTTACTGAGGTGGGTATGGGTGGATGTTGAGTCCGGCTGTTTTATTGATACCTTTCTCCTCGGCAAATGCCAAGGCATCCAGCAAAGCTATATTTGGAGCTTTTGCTTTTTCGCAGACTTCTGTAAAGCGATCAAAGACATCGTTTTCGACTGTCATGCCTTCATATTCAGAAATAACCTGTGTAGAGTCTTCATCCATTAGGTCTAAACGTGCAGTTGCCATATTTCACCCCTCTGTTTGTACGGATATCTACCGTGTAGATAGAGTTTCGATCTGGGAGTGCCTATAAGCAAGCTGGATGGGTAAATTAAGGATAAAGACTTAGTTGTTCGACGTTCGCTTTCAGCTTGGCAAAAAGCTTTCTGGCTCAAACTGCTCGCTATTTGTCGATCGATAATCTGCTGCCATTGCTGAGAAAGCTCCTCAGGCTACTGCCTGGTATTGATTTTTAGTACTTCGGCAGCCACCAGGTCGATCTGCTTGAAGTCGTGTTCAGTCAGAAACTCGAACTGTTTTCGCTTCCGTTTACTCAACTTGCCTTCGTTGTCGAGAATAATCTTGACCATCAGGCGCAGCTCTTTTGCCGATAGATCAAGCAAATCATCCAGAGCCCGGTAGAGGCGGTCGGCCAGTACCAGCGTGTCTATTTCTTTGGGCAGCAGGTGCGCAGCTACATCGCCAATCACTTCGCAAAGCCATTGGCAATAGTGAGTCAGATCCAGATAGCGGAACAGGTGATCTGTTTCTCCTTCTATAGTGATGTGTCCGGCTTCATCGATGTAGTAATCTGTCTGGGCGCATATGGCTCTGGATAGCAGATCCAGTGTTTGATAATAGTCTTTTTGGCGGTTCAGAATCCCGCCAGACACCGGCAGAATAATCCCCGATTTCAGAATGCCGGACTTCGCCAGAACATCCTGGATCAGGTAACGGCTGATCCGGCCATTGCCATCTATAAAAGGGTGCAGATAGACAAAACTGGCTGAGAGAATCCCGGCTCGCACACTGGCGGGAACGTCTGAGTCGGCCAAGCGTTCTACCATGGTAAACCAGTCATCCATCAGGTCTTCGATGTTTTCCGGGCGTGGTGGTGGCAGGGCCACTCCCTGGGGGCCGGGGCCGCCGATGTAGTTTTGCTCAACCCGATAGTCAGGTTCCTGTTGGTGACCATCTTTAATGATGTTCTGGATTTCAATTAATCGCTCTTTGGTCAGTGGTGTCTGGCCTGCCATTTCCAGTGCCCGGCCGAAACGAATGTATTTATCAGGTGTGATGTTTTCGGATTCAATTTCTGAAGAGGTTCGGGTTTCGTAGGTGGTCAGGAAGCGCGAGGCTCTGGCAAATACTTCTTCGTCGTAATCAGCAAGGGCGCTGTGCAGACATTGTTCCAGGCTGGCATCGGACTCTTTACGCAGAGCATCCGTTTTTTGAACCAGTGGCAGGAATCTTCCATGTCCTGGTAGATTGTTGCGCAGACAGTATCGCCGAATATTAATGGGGTGAGCGGTAAAGTAGCGCTCTTCATCAAGAACCGACTCATATTTAACGGCTTTGCAGTCAGGCAGTGGCAACAAGGTTTCCGTAAGGTACTCATACCAGAACCACAAACGACGGCTCCAGCGGCCACTGGGGCGCTTCTGGATCGTGGACTGAATTTGATCTTTTGCGCCTGTTTGCAGAAAAACCTGTCGGAGATAAGCCGGGTTGGCACCTTCATGCTCTAAAGCAAACAGAAGGTGCCCTGCCAGAGTCTCTTCCGGTCTGGCGGAGTCGGGAAGGTTCTGTTCGAGAATCTCATGCCGTTTTATTTGGTCGGCCCTGGTCCCCAGTAAACCTCCGGTGAAGGAGCGAACAGAGTGGGGTACAACACTCAGCTGGAAATGTTCTTTCAACCATTCGTAGCCAATGGGGACTGGCATAAATCGAGCCTTTTATAGACAGCAAAAACTAAATACTGCCATAAAAAACTAAATTTACCCGAAAAAAATGTCTGAAAACTAAATATGAGAGCGACTATGGCCGTAGCTGAAGGTCGGTGACCGTATTCAGAACCGGATCAAAGATCCGGAATCCACAGGTACTGATCAGCCTTTAGAAGACATACAGAATCTTGTCAGCTTCCACCATAATAGGCTTGTTGGGGTCTCTCATGACCTCCCCTTTAATAATGGTGGGAGAACGAAACAGCAGACCCTTTTTGGGTATGTCGTCATTCTTAATCTGAATCTGGATTTCTCCGGTTTTATCCCGAAACAGGTAAATTGAACATTTCAGCTTCTTAATGATTTGACCGGAAAGCCTTACCAGTTCCTCATCATCTCCGTTCTCGGTCAACTGATCGATATTCTGCTTTTTATAGTCATGAGCTTCCGCGGAGACCGGTGGTGATGGCAGAGGGAGGTAGTTTTCTGAAAAGGCGGGCAAGGACAACAAACAGAGGCCGCTAAAAAAGAGTCCTTTCATGGAATGATCCTTTGGCTGTCTACTCTTGATTAAAACCGCAACGAGCACAACACTCGCTGTTATGGCTAAGGTTCAAGCTACCTTGTCAAACACTTAAAGTTGAAACGCACAAGATAAATTCACCTTTTGATGATTTATCTTGTGTCTAGAGTAATTGATTTTGCGATTGTTGCAATTTTATTTGACTGTTCAGAATAGCCCAACTGGATAACTGCCTGCATCTGGCGTAGGCTTTCGTCTTCCCCACGCAACTTGAGTTCATTAATTGTGCAAAAAATACTGGTGAGCGCCTGCCTGTTGGGTGATCCGGTTCGGTACAATGGAAAGGCCAAAAGAGTGGATCATTTCTGGTTGGGAGTATGGCGAAAAGAAGGTCGTATCGTATCTGTCTGTCCTGAGCTGGAGGGCGGCTTAGCTGTGCCCAGGCTGCCCGCTGAAATAGTGGAAGGTCTGGCAGGCTGTGTCATAGATGGTTCCGCTGAAGTAGAAACGGAGTGCGGCCAGAATGTCACCAAGCCTTTTCTGGCAGGAGCTGAAAAGGCTTATCAGATGTGTCAAAGGTACGACATCAAGGTGGCGATTTTGACCGAGGACAGCCCTTCCTGTGGCAGTACCAGGGTCTACGATGGTTCATTTTCGGGTCGCAAGATTTCAGGTCAGGGTGTGACCTCGGCTTTTCTGGAAAGGCATGGCATCAAAGTGTTCAATCAGTTCCAGTTTGAGGAAGTGCGGGAATATCTGAATCTGCTTGAAAAAAGTGCTTTGAGCATCACCTGATAGGCGTTTCATAGAACAGTTTTATGCCTCTTAAAACAACCTTTAAGTTGTATTTTCTATAATTACATAATATAAGTTGTAAACACTGATAATACATCAATTAACATGTATTTTGTCTACATTACATCTTACAGGTTGTATTTTGGGTGCCTCCAATGAAAACACAGGAAGAGCTGGCAAAAGCTTTGCGGGATTACCGGAAAAGCAAAGGGCTGGGACAAAAGGATATGCTGATGAGAATCGGGATGTCGCAGCAGCAGTATCAACGAGCGGAGTCTGGCAGTGATCTGCGGGTTTCGACGTTATTTCGCATTCTTGAAGGTTTGGATCTGGAATTGAAACTGATACCAAGGCATCTATCTGGAGAGGATGAGCTTATTACGCCCAATGATGAAAACAGACAATCAGCCTGGCAAGGATTTCTTAAAGATTTGGAGGACTGAATCTTGGCTGTATCACAACGCATTCGCTCTGAGTTTACAGAAGCTCTGTCGCTTATTCTCCACGGTCAGCGTATCGGCATTCTGGTTCACTACTCCGGAGGCCGAAACAGGCTGACATTTGATCCTGAGTATCGTCAGCTTTCACCCATCGAGCGCCCGACGTTTACCCTCACTCAGATGTTTCAGGAAGATTATCTGGAAAAGCGACAGAGTCACTCTCAACGCCTGTCGCCAGTTCTTTCTAATTTATTGCCAGAAGGTGCGTTACGCGAATGGCTTTCCAGCACTCTGAAAACTCATACTGAGAATGAATTCCCTCTTCTGGCCTGGACTGGGGAAAACCTGCCGGGGGCATTGGCAGCTCACTCGATCAGCGCTGGACAGATACCTGCCTGGGCCTTGAGCGGAAGAGGGCAGATAGAACCTGTCCAGATAGATGTGAGGGCCACAGATTCAAAATTTTCACTGGCTGGCGTGCAGATGAAGTTTTCCAGTGTGCGTCGGGATGGGCGGTTTAATATCGGCGCACAAATAGGCGCTGACAGCTGGATCATCAAAACCCCCTCAACGGTACACAGAAATGTACCGGAGAACGAATTTTCTGCCATGAAACTCGCTGAGAGTATAGGGGTTCACATTCCGGACATTCAGCTTATACCTTTGGAAAAGCTCGACAATCTGCCAGATATTGTTCTGCCGAACGAGTCTATGGCTTTTGGTATTCGCCGGTTTGACCGCAGTGGCAACAAGAACGAAAAAATACGCATTCATGCAGAAGACTTTGCCCAGATCTTTGAGCTGTATGCCCATAAAAAATATCATCATGCCAACTATGAGCAAATAGGCCGTATCATTTACCAGTTTGGTCAGAACGGTCTGGCGGATTTGCAGCAGATGACAAGACGACTGTTGGCGAATATCTTACTGGCCAATGGTGACGCTCATTTAAAAAACTGGAGCATGATTTATCCTGATCGAATCCACCCGCAGCTGTCGCCCGCCTATGACATCGTTACTACTCTGCCTTATGTCAGAGGTGAGACAGGCTCTGCGCTGAACATGGGTAAGGAGAAAGTCTGGAAAAACATCACTATGGACACTTTCCGGTACTGGTCTACTCGAATAGGTGCTCCCTGGCCTGCCATAAAAGTTCATCTTGATGATGCGCTGGAAACAGCCAGGGCTCACTGGCCGACGCTGATCCGGGAGTTGCCGATGATGGATGCTCATAAAGTTGTACTCAGGGAACACTTGGCAGGACTTTCTCCAGACATGCGTATTGAGCTTTAACAAGCTTTTACTGCTTCACATTTGACCCACCACTGGCAAAGGTTAGCGAGACTGATAAGGCTCAACCCCATCGCCCAGAAAGCGATTGTTTTCTTCACGTATTTTGGCTGCCGCATCATCGTAAAGAAATGGCAGGGTGACATAGCGGGTGCCGTTTGTTACCGGCGTCGCTGCATGCATAAGAGAACAGGAAAAGACAATAGCACCGCCCGTGGGGGGCTTATAGCGACGGTTGCCGTATTCTGGAAACCACAATTCACCACCCTCGTATTCTTCACTGTTAAGGTTGATGCTGATAGCAAATCGTCGGTGTGCGGTGCCTTTTGTAGTGTTATCCCTGTGTTCTTTGAAGAAGCCTGCATCACTACTGCCGTAGCAGGCAACGATGAAGCGTTCAATACGTGTCGCCTGAAACTGAAAGGCTTTGGCTATTTCGGGAGTAAGGCGGGTTTTTATTCGATGTTTCAGTGCCGCCTGCAGGATTTCATCATCAATACTGATGTCGGTTCGACGTTTGATAGTGTTATCCTGCAGCTCCATTGTTTTACCCCCAATGGTTCGCATAAAGCCCGATGGCTCCGGCTGCCCTTTCTGATAATAACGAATAAGGGTTTCGCAAAAGTCGGTTTCAAGCACCCTGGGTACCAGTAAAACCGGGGCCCATGGCTCTATCTCTGGCGATGCATGGTAGACAGGGTCAGGCAAGCTCTGCATGGTTTTTATAAAAATATGAGGTTCATCAATGTTGCCTCTGGCATAGACACGAAGCGTTGGGTCAAGAATTAGCCAGTAAGGATAGAACATTTCTTGCTGTTCGGAGTGTTTGCCCAAGGCACCGTATCGTCTGGCAACAGTGCCCCCTTCATCATAAAAAATGCGCTGTTTTGGGAAGGCTGCCTGCGCCTGAGGGTTATGCAGATCTTTTTGATTCAAGGTGACTGCGAAACGGACGCTTTTGTTATCACGAGTGATTACGTTTGCTTGAGTGATTTCTTCCAGGAACTTGATAACCGGTTTTGCTGAGCAGTCTCCGAGAAAGACCAGTCCGACAAAACGTCCACCGAGGCTGGAAAATGCAAATCGAGGGTTATTGGTTGTATGAGCGTGAAACCAAGGGGCCGGTTCTCCCCATAAGGGTGGCTTATTGTTCATTTATATAGGTTCTATTTTATTGAGCGTTTTTTAACTTAAACTTTACTAATTATCGACCATGTTCTGTTAAAAAATATTAAAATACCGAACCTTCATGCTCTCGAAGTTCTGCTACTCTCTTATCAGGTTTCAATGTGGGTGTTTTCAACCTTGGGAAAGCACGGTGTGACTACTATGTCTTCAGGAAAGATGTCTTCAGGTAAGTTAGCCAGTATTCTGGTAATTTTGTGCTCAGTGGCAATGGCGGACTATAGTTCTGGTTCGGAAAAGAAAACAGCAGTAGTCGATGCGGGCAGTACCGGTTCAAGGCTCCATATCTATGAATATTCCTCAGACCCTGCCAACGGAATGCCTGTTATTAGGGAAAAAACGTTAAGCAAAATAAAAGGAGGTGTTCATGAGGAAAAGGTAGATAGTCTGGATGGATATCTTCAGAGGCTATTTGCTTCAGCCAGCAAAGAAAATATTAATGATATTTACTTTTATTCAACCGCTGGAATGCGACAAATAGGGCCGGAGAAAAGAGCAGCCCTGAATGATGAAGTTAGAAAACGGTTAAAAGAAAAGTTTCCTTCAGCCACCATCGAAGTGGCGACAATAACAGGTAGAAAAGAAGGGCTGTATGCCTGGCTGGCGTTGAATTATGACAACTCGCGCATAAAACTACAGGGAGACACAATCGGTATTCTTGAACTGGGCGGTGCTTCTACACAGATTGCTTATGAGGTGGATAAGGATGAGGATTTTATCGTTAAGATAAACAGCAAGACTTACAAGCTTAATGCAGAAAGTTTTTTGGGTTTAGGGCTTGATCATGCAATAAGCCAGTATTTGAACCGGGCATCATGTTTTCCTGTAGATTACACCTTGCCAGACGGCAGAAACGGAACCGGTGATTTTGTTACCTGCACTGAGAAAATAAAGCCCTTGATTACAAGAGTACAAGAAATCAACAACTATATTGGCTTTCGCCCTCCCCGAAATACGCACAGTTTTCTTGCTATTGCAGGGTTTGACTATACGGCAACAGAGTTGGGTATTAGCAAGAACTTTTCTATTAAAGATCTGGATGAGCAGGGTATGGCATTTTGCAACAGTGCCTGGGATGAGCTGAAGAGTGGAAAAACCTCTTATCCGGTCAATCCTTTCCTATGGCATTATTGTTTCGATGCAGCTTATGAAAAAGACTTGTTAACCTTTGGGTATCGGTTAGATGCCATAGATATTCCTATTAATACGGCTTCAAGTATTGATTATAAATCCGATTGGCCATTAGGCGTTTTGTTTAACTCTTTTGTCACTCCAGTTAACACGGCGGAACAAGAGTATCATACTGGATTCTTAAAATTAGATAATTGTATGCACAGTGGTTCAGCTTCTTCCATGTCGCTTTTTTAGGCTTTGTGGCACATGCCTTGGTACGTCAATGTAAAGTTGTCAAAACTGTTCAGGTTATTAGTTAAATAGACTGTCTTTTAATCTTTGAATTAATGAAGCTGACTATCTATACCTACTTAATGGTGGTCGTATTTTAAATAGATCGCTTATTTTTTTTTTGTGACGAAAAATATCCATCAAGATTTATAGTTTTCAACATCATTACACAGGGATGTAATCATGGCTGATGATAGTAGCACCAGTGATGATCAGCAATCGCAGGCCTCCAGTGATTCAACAGTAGATTCAGATGCTGCCAAAGAGCTTGAAACGGTTCGGTTTGAAAAACCATCAAAATCAATCGTCAAATCCGTGTCAGCTGACACCCAGTATGCCCTGGACTTTAATTCAGATGACGTAAAACTGGAAGTCAGGGGGCCTGATTTTGTTATTGTTTTTCCGGATGGTATTGAAATCACCCTGTTACTTGCAGGGGTAATGGTTGCAACAGAGCAAACCGTTCAATTCAAATTCGCCGATGGCTCCGTTATGAGCGGTGATGAATTCATTGCCAAATCCAGTTTTATTGAATCGGAAGATGTACCTGTTTCTACTCTGAAGGGTGACGATGGTGAGTCTGAAGAGGAAGAAACGTCATCAGAAAAGGAAGCTGAAGCAACGTCATACAGTGAAACGGCTGATTCAAAGAATCAATCGAAAGCCAGTAAGGAAATAAAAAAGAAGGATGAGGAATTTAAGAAAAAACCAGTAGAAGAGGTAGAGCCCCGGGACGATGACTTTACCGACATAGCGCAGGCAACCAGCTCCAGCCCCTCTTCTGCGCCTCAAGAGCCTCAAGAGCCTCCAGAGCCTCAAAAAGACGCGGATGGTAACAGTAATATTACATTCTCGGTGTTCGTGACCAATGTCGGCTCAAGTTCTGCAGGTCAGCTCATTATCGGTGGTGGCGGTAATAGCTCTTCGATTAGCAAAAGCGATCCCGAGCAGCACCTTGAGGTCGAGCGTTTTGGAAGTAGCAGCCAGGACGGAGATTTTGATGTCCAGCTCAATTACAACAGTGGCCTGGAAATTTACGGTGAAGACCCTTTACTCTTCAGTAATTCCCTAAACAGTAAGAAACTGGTTTTGCAGAATGATGCAAATGTCAGTGATATTGAAGCTATTTATGTTGAAAATATGCCGGACGGCTGGGGAGTGGCCGGTGGAGTGGATGAGGGTGACGGAAGCTGGCTGCTGCCGAGCCTGACCAATTTTATTCTAACCTACCCTACCGGAACGGACTCCCAGGTAGTCGACCTTTCCTTCAAGCTGGTTCTCCAGGACGGCTCAGAAAGTGAATACAGCATCCCTGTTATCCGCCGGGATGCCACAGACCCGAATGAACTCACCCTTTCCTCATCAGAAGAGTCGCCTCTGGTACTGGATACCAGCCCGACCAATGACCATATAACAACAGGCGATTATGATGACATTATCCGTGCAGGCGTTGGTGACGACACTGTTAATGCAGCAGGCGGCGATGACTTAGTCTCCGGCGATATGGGTAATGATCAGCTCGATGGCGGGGCGGGTTCTGACACTATCCAGTTCAGCTATGAATATGGCGGTACTACCATAGGGCCTGAACGTGGCGTCAAAGTAGACCTCGGCTCCGGGTCGGTGACGGATGACGGTTATGGCACTTCTGATGTCATTAGCAACTTTGAGAACGTCACCGGCACCCTCCATGACGATACCATCACCGGTAGTGAATACGTTGACGCCAGCAACAATGGTGATAATACACTGACCGGCCTTGCCGGCGACGACGTTATCAGCGGTTTGAGTGGAGATGACTTTCTGGCAGGTGGTGCCGGTACAGATACTCTTTACGGCGGTGCCGGGAGTGACGTACTGGAAGGCGGTGCTGATGATGACATGCTATCGGGTGGTGAAGATACCGATATCCTGAAAGGGGGTGCCGGTGCAGACAGCCTGGACGGTGGCGCAGGCCTGGATACGGTGGATTACAGTGATGAAACCGGTTCTGTCACGGTTAATCTGGCAGGGTCCACCGCCACCGACGGCAGCGGTGATACAGACACCCTGACCAATGTTGAGAACGTGACCGGCAGTTCCGGGAATGACCAGATTTTTGGTGATTTTACGGCGAATGTCCTCAACGGAATGGATGGCAATGACAACATTTCTGGTGGAGACGGGACGGATACCATCCATGGTGGCGCCGGTAACGACTACATAAATGGCAATGAGGGTGACGACGTTATCGAGGGTGGTGCCAACGATGACATTATCCATGGCGGTTTTGGCAACGATACCCTCGATGGTGGTGAAGGTATTGATACGCTGGATATGGTGGGGACTTCCGATACGCCGGATGATATCACGATTGACTTGAGCACCTCACCGGATGGAACGGGTTCCGTTACGGTTAACGAGAGTTATGGGAACGGCCAGTTCACAGGTACCGACACCATCACCGGGTTTGAGAATATCACCACGGATCACGGCAATGACACGCTCACGGGGAATGATCTTGATAATGTGCTGAGCAGCGGTCGTGGCATGGACAGGCTTGATGGTCAGGGTGGGCACGATACCCTTCAGGGAGGCGACGATGATGACACGCTGATCGGGGGCACTGGTAATGACATTCTCGAAGGCGGTGATGGGGACGATGTGCTGGATGGCGGTTCCGGTAACGATGATCTTCGCGGTGGCGATGGCGTCGATACCGTCAGTTTTGCTGCTCTTTCCAGTGCCGTCATTGTCGACCTGAGCGATGGCCGTATTTCCGATGATGGCCTGGGTGGCACAGATACCATTCAATCTATTGAAAATATCGAAGGCACCAACCTAGCGGGGCAGGGCGACATACTGCTCGGTGATACCGGGGATAACGAGATATTCGGTCTGGACGGGGACGATACCCTGGGCGGTGGTGGGGGGACCAACACGCTGGATGGGGGGGACGGGAGTGATACCGTCAGCTATGGCGACGAGACGACCGACCTTACAGTCAACCTGAATGATGCGAACGTGGCAACAGGGTCAGGACAAGACACACTGATTTCCATTGAGAATGTGTCCGGTGGTTCCGGAGACGATTTGTTAAAAGGGACCTCGGATGATAACACTCTCAGGGGCGGCAGTGGTGACGATACGCTGATGGGCCGGGGGGGTAACGATACGCTGGACGGTGGCCTTAATGGCCAGACTGGCGACTGGGTCGATTACAGCGAAGCTTCGTCAGCGGTGACCGTTAACCTTTCCGGCACAGATCACACAGCGTCTTCATACGGCATTGGTGCCAATGCTGCCGATGATGGTGACGGCGGAATCGATGCCCTGCAAAACATTGAAAATATCATAGGCTCCACAGGAAACGACACTCTGATCGGCAATGAGCTGAATAACCACCTGCAGGGTGGGGACGGTGAAGATACCTTTGTGGGCGGTGATGGCAGCGATACCTTCGATGGTGGTAATGGTGCAGAGAGCGATACCGCTGACTATTCCACAGTAACCGGCAATATTGCTGTTGATCTGGAAAATGATACGGCCAGCAACGACGGCTTCAATAACACCGATACCCTGACCAGTATTGAGAATGTGCTGGGCGGCTCTGGTGATGATGTGATTACCGCCGGTGCGAGTAATGAAAATAATGTGCTTCGGGGCAATGCCGGTGATGATCAACTGTCCGGTGGCGCAGGGGCAGACATACTCGACGGCGGTGATGGCGATGACACGCTCATTGGTGGCTCTGGAGCCGATCAGCTGATCGGTGGGGATGGCAATGAAACCCAAGGTGATACGGTTGATTACAGCGCCGCCACCATCGGCCTTCAGGTTGATCTGACCAGCGGCGTGGTAACTGACGATGGTAATGGCGACCAGGACAACATTTCAGGCATTGAAAATGTCATAGGCGGTTCCGGCAATGACCAGCTAACCGGCAACGCTGATGCTAATACGCTGACTGGCGATGTCGGTGATGATGTTCTCGATGGCGCCGGAGGCGAAGACACCCTGCTGGGAGGGGACGGTGATGACCAGCTGTCCGGCGGCAGCGGTAATGATACTCTCAACGGGGGTATCCAGGCAGTCAACGGTGATACCGCCGATTACAGTGCTGACTCAACCGATCTGAATGCGGATCTGGATACTGGTATTGCCAGCAGTACAAACAGTGGCACTGACACACTCATTGGTATTGAAAATATTACGGGCGGCAGCGGTGATGACCGCCTGCTGGGAGACAGTTCCGATAACAAGCTGTCGGGTAGTGCCGGGGACGATGTGCTCATTGGCAGAGGCGGCAGTAACACACTGGACGGTGGCGCCGGGAGTGATACCGCTGACTATTCAGCCAGCACCGGTATCGTGACCGTTGCCCTGGATGGGTCATTAACCAATACCAACGGCATTGATGCGGGCACCGATACCCTGAGCAATATTGAAAATGTCACGGGTGGCAGCAACAACGACACGCTGGTGGGTGAGAGCGGTAACAACGTACTCAGCGGTAACGGGGGTGATGACCTGCTCCGTGGTGGTGCCGGTAATGACACTTTTTATGGGGAGACAGAAGCTGCGGGAATGAATCCTGGCAGTCAGGACACAGATACCGTCAGCTATTCACTGGCAGCGGCAGGGGTCACGGTTGATCTCTCTGCCAATTCAGCCAGCGATGATGGCGACGGTGGTAACGACAAGCTGTATGGCATTGAGAATATAACGGGCAGTAATGCTCAGGATACGATCAGTGGTGATGCCGAAGACAATGAACTTAAAGGTGAAGGAGGCAACGACACCCTGGCTGGTGGCCTCGGCAGCGACAGACTTGACGGCGGTGCCGACACCGACACGGCGGACTACAGCGGGGCTAGTGGTTCGGTCAATGCCGACCTTTCTTCTGGCACCCCCCAGGCGTCAGTCGGTGGCGACACGGATACACTGATCAGCATTGAAAATCTGCGTGGCAGTAATCACACCGATACCTTAACCGGCGATATCAACGCCAATGATCTTCATGGCGGTCAGGACAACGATATCCTGAGCGGCAATGGCGGCGTTGACCGGCTCTATGGTGAAGAGGGTGATGACATCCTGGTCGGTGGCGACGGTGCGGATATCCTCGATGGAGGAGCGGGCAGTGACACGGCGGATTACAGCGCCCGTAACACGAAGGTAACCATCAACCTTCAGAACCAGTCCCTGAACAATGACGGTAACAATGGTCAGGACACTCTGGTGGATATAGAGAACGTCGCTGGTGGCTCTGCGGGCGATGAGCTCACGGGTGGTACCGAAGACAATATTCTGTCCGGCAATGGTGGCGATGACACCCTCAGTGGCGGTTTAGGTGACGACAAGCTAAGGGGCGACGACGGCAATGATACGCTCTCTGGCGGTGCCGGGACAGATGAGTTTGATGGTGGTGCGGACGTGGATACGGTCACTTATGACGGTATCTCCGTTGGCGTCACCGCCAACCTGAAGACTGGCCTCGGTAATGACGGCAGCGGTGGTAATGACACCTACAGCAATGTTGAGAACCTGATCGGCGGCAGCGGCGACGATACCCTGACCGGCACTGACAGTCTTTCCCAGGGCAACGAACTCTCTGGCGGAGCCGGTGACGACACGCTGACCGGCGGTGCCGGCAATGACACTCTGGATGGTGGCAGTGACGTTGCCACCGGCGACACGGTTGTCTTCAGTGATGGCTCCAGCGGTGTCACGGCCAGTCTGGCTGATGGTCAGGATGGTCAGGCGACTGACAGCGAGGGCGGTCAGGACATTCTGCGGAACATTGAAAATATGACCGGTACCAGCAAAGATGACAGCCTGACCGGTGATGGAGGAAGCAACGTCCTTACTGGCAATGCCGGCGCAGATACATTGCGCGGTAATGGCGGCAATGACACTCTCAATGGCGGTAATGACAACGATATCCTGATGGGTGGAGCCGGGGCCGATACCCTCAATGGCGGAGCGGGCAGTGACACGGCAGATTACAGTGACAACACAGGCATTGTCATGGTTGATCTGTCAAAGACGAATGACAAGGTAACTGAAGGCGGGATAACTACCGACATCCTGAGCGACATCGAAAATGTAACCGGCGGCTCTAATAATGACGCTCTGACCGGTGATGATAATGCCAATGTATTGACCGGCGGGGATGGTGACGACGTACTGGTCGGTGGCCGTGATGATGATGAGCTGGCTGGCGGTGATGGCATTGACACGGTGGATTACAGCACCAGTACCCAGGCTGTAACCGTGAACCTGAAAAGTGGCACTGCGTTTGATGGTTTCGGTGACGAGGATGCCTTGAGCGGCATTGAAAAAGTGATTGGCAGTAACCACAACGACAGCCTGACCGGAAATAACGATGATAATGAGCTGTCTGGTGGCTTGGGCGACGACACTCTGGCGGGTGGGAGCGGCAATGATACCTTCCGGGGTGGCGATGGTGAAAACACCGTTGATTACACCAATGCGGCAGCAGCTGTTACTGCCAGCCTGACGGGCGGAGCGACAGACGATGGTGATGGTGGTCAGGATACCTTCCATGATATCGATAATATTCAGGGCAGCAGCCATGACGACCGGATTATCGGCGACGGAAATGTCAATAAGCTCTATGGCGGTGCAGGGGATGACACCCTGACAGGAGGGGCAGGCAATGACACTCTCGAAGGTGGTGCCAATACGGCGGTGGGCGATACTGCCGACTACTCACTGGCGGCCAGTGCAGTCACAGTCGATTTGTCTATCGGCAAGGCGACGGATGACGGTGATAGTGCTGGTCAGGATACCCTGATCGGAATAGAGAATGTTACTGGCAGCAGCGGTAATGATGTGCTGACAGGCGATACCTTTGCCAACAGGTTGCAGGGCGGTGATGGCAACGACACTCTGAAAGGCGGACAGGGTAATGATTCCCTTGAGGGCGGTAATGGCTCCGATACGCTGGAGGGAGGTGAGGGCGCTGACACCATTGATGGCGGCACGGGTGCCGGTGTGGATACGCTCAGTTACGCTGCTGATCAGGATGCTAACAGTGACGGTATCGGTGTGGTTGTGGATCTCTCTGCGGACCGAGCCACCGATGGCAGTGGTTCTGTTGATATCGTAGACAACATTGAGAATGTCACCGGCAGTGACTTTAAGGACACCCTGACCGGCGATGGCAATGTTAATACCCTCTCTGGCGGCCAGGGCGATGATACTCTGGCCGGTGGTGCCGGTGCCGATACGCTGGATGGCGGTGATGAGGACAGTGGCGGTGATACTGCGGACTACACCGATGCATCGGGGTCTGTTACGGCAGGCCTGTCTGGAGGGAGTGGTACGGCCAGTGTTGCTGGTGATGCCACGGATACCCTGATCAGCATTGAAAACATCACCGGCAGCCAGTTTGCCGATACGCTCACTGGCGATAACGATGCCAATACCCTGCTAGGCAATGGCGGTGATGACACCCTCACGGGAGGACGGGGAGAGGACGAACTGGCCGGTGGTGCCGACAACGACACACTGGACGGGGGGCTGGATGCTGACACCCTCAGGGGAGAAGCGGGCGAGGATACCCTGATCGGTGGTGAGGGCGACGATGTCCTGGAAGGCGGTGACGATGCAGACCGCCTTGAAGGCGGCATAGGTGCCGACCAGTTGCGAGGCGGTGCTGGCATTGATACCGCCGTATACAGCAATGATGCCAGCGGTATTACCGTGAACCTTGCTGACGCCACGCCCAATGCCACCGACGGTTCAGGGGCTACTGATACCCTCGACAGCATCGAAAATATTGTCGGCAGTGCCAGTGCTGACAACATTACCGGTGACAGCCAGGTCAACCTGCTACAGGGTGGCAGTGGTGGCGATACGCTGCATGGTGGCGATGGCGGCGATACCCTTCAGGGGGAAAATGACGCCGACAAGCTCTATGGTGATGCGGGCGATGACACTCTGGAAGGCGGCAGTGGCGACGATATCCTTGATGGCGGCCTCGGCAGTGACCGCCTCGACGGCGGCATCGGCAGTGATACGGTCGATTACAGCCTGATGTCCGCCAGTGTGGTGGTAGATATATCCGGCAATACCGATACGGTCACCATTGGCAGCGACACCGATACCCTGGTCAGCATTGAGAATATTAACGGCAGTGATCACGACGATACGCTGACGGGTGACGGCGACGCCAATATCCTGCAGGGCAATGACGGCAACGATACCCTGAGTGGCAATGACGGCGCTGACCAGCTGTTCGGTAACGAGGGTGATGACACCCTGCAAGGTGGCAGTGGCAGTGATACTCTCGATGGCGGTGCCAACGGGGAAACCAACGGTGACACAGTTGACTACAGCAGCCATAGTCGTGCGGTAACGGTTGATCTTGTCAGCGGCAAGACCACCGACGGGACAGCCGATGAAGACAGCCTTTTCGATATTGAAAACATCACAGGCAGCGGGCTGGGTGATACCCTGACCGGCGATATTCACGACAACCTTATAGATGGCGGCAGTGGTAGCGATACCATCGATGGCAATAGCGGTAATGACCACCTTCAGGGGGGCAGCGGTGATGACACCCTGACTGGCGGCCTCGGCAGCGATACCCTTGACGGTGGCGCCGACACGGACACGGCGGACTACAGCGCGGCTAGTGGTTCGGTCAATGCCGACCTTTCTTCCCTCACTCCTCAGGCGTCAGTGAGTGGCGACGCGATAGACACACTGATCAGCATTGAAAATCTGCGTGGCAGTGACCACGCCGATACCTTAACCGGCGATAACAACGCCAATGATCTTCATGGCGGTCAGGCCGACGATACCCTGACCGGCAATGGCGGCGTTGACCGGCTCTATGGTGAAAGCGGTGATGACACACTGGTCGGTGGCGATGGTGCGGATACCCTCGATGGTGGCAGTGGTGGTGAATCGGCAGGGGATACGGCAGATTACAGCGCCCGGAATACGGCGGTGACCATCAACCTTCAAGACCAATCTCAGAACGATGACGGTAGCGGTGCTCAGGACACGCTGAATGATATAGAGAACGTCACCGGTGGCAGTGCCGCCGATACGCTGACGGGTAACGGCGGAGATAATGTACTGACCGGGGGCGGCGGTGATGACATTCTGGCAGGTGGTGGCGGTCAGGATCATCTGGTAGGCAGTGGCGGTTCCGATGTCGATACGGTGGATTACAGTGGTGCTGCCGGTGCGGTGGTGGCTGACCTGTCCAACTCGCAAGCTACTGATGACGGTGATGGCAGTTCTGATGTTCTGACTGATATTGAGAATCTGATCGGTAGTACCCATGGAGATTCCCTGACCGGTGACGCTGAGGTCAACAAGTTTGAAGGCGGTGCCGGTGACGACACGCTGAAGGGCATGGGCGGCAACGATATTCTGGAAGGGGGGGCCGATAACGACACCCTCAGTGGTGGGGCCGGCAATGACACTCTCACAGGTGGTGCAGGCACCGATACGGCGGATTACAGCGATGCCCAGTCCGGAGTGACGGTAGATCTTTCCGCAGCCTCGAATCAGGCTTCTGACGACGGTGATTCCTCCAGCGATACTCTGGACAGCATTGAGAATGTTACCGGTAGCCTCAATAACGACACGCTGACGGGGGATAACCAGAACAACACGCTGAGCGGGTTGGATGGCGACGATACCCTGCGTGGTAATGGCGGTAACGACACACTGAAAGGGGGCGACGGGAACGATACCGCTGATTACAGTGGAGTCACCGGTAGCGTCACCGCCAGTCTCTCAAATAACCAGGTCTCCAGCGATGGCGACGGTGGTCAGGACACTCTGGAAAATATTGAAAACCTGATTGGCGGCACCCTCGGCGATGCGCTGACCGGTGATAACCAGAATAATAAGCTGGAAGGTCGTGAAGGAAACGATGTTCTCAAGGGCGGCCTGGGTGATGATGAACTGATCGGTGGCGATGGCACTGCTGACCGGGCGGATTATGATGATGCCACGGCTGGCGTCACCGTTAACCTGACCACAAAAACTGCATCGGGCGGCAATGGTAATGACACTCTGGATGGCATTGAGGATGTCAGGGGCAGTAACCACAATGACACCCTGACCGGAGACACTAAAGCCAATGCTATAGAGGGATTGGGCGGCGATGATACCATCAGCGGTGGTACCGGGAACGATGACCTGGATGGTGGCGCTGATTTTGACACTCTGGATTACACCGACCACATCAATAACCTCACCGTAGACCTGAACAACTCCACCGTTAACGCCGGCTCGAGCAATGTCGATACCATCAGCAATTTTGAAGCGGTCAGTACTGGCACCGGTGACGACACACTGATCGGGACAGTGGATGCCAATACTCTCAGGGGGAATGCTGGCAACGATACTCTGACTGGTGGCGATGGTGCTGATTCCCTCGAAGGCGGAACCGGCAATGATGTGTTTATCGAGGGGGGTGGCGACGACATTATCGATGGCGGCGATGATATTGATACGGTCGATTACAGTAATCTGGGTTCAGGTCAATCCGTTGTCGCATCGCTGGTTCTGGGAGGGGACGGCTCGGCTGTGTCCGGATCTGATACCGATACACTCCGTAATATTGAGAACATCATTGGCTCCGATGGGGCGGATACCCTGACAGGGAGTAGCGCAGACAACCAGCTGTCCGGTGGTTCGGGTAACGATACGCTGAACGGTGCTGCTGGTGATGACACCCTTGATGGCGGTGACGATACCGACACCGTTGATTATTCTGCAAATACCAGTGGCCAGGCCGTTGTTATTGATCTGGTCAACCAGGCTATTAACGATGATGGTCAAGGGGGCAGCGATACCCTGAGCAATATCGAGATTATCCAGCTTGGTGCAGGTGATGATGTTGCTACGGGCGATAATCAAAACAATGAATTTTACGGCAACGACGGTACCGATACCCTCAGTGGGGCCGACGGTGATGACCAGCTCTATGGTGGTAATCAGGACGACATTCTGCAGGGTGGTGCAGGAACCGACTTACTGGATGGCGGTTCGGGCACTGACACAGTGGATTACACCGATGCCTCCGCAGCGGTTGAAGTGGATCTCACCACAAACCGGGCCAAAGAGCAGGGTGCCCTCACAGACACGTTTAATGATATCGAAAATATTTTGTCCGGTGATCACAACGACACTCTCATCGGCGAAGCTGGCGTTAACCGCATAGAAGGTGGAGCGGGTGATGACAGCATTACCGGCAATGCCGGTAATGACCAGCTGTACGGAAACGACGGAGCGGATACTTTCTACGAAGGTGCGGGCAGCGATACCATCGATGGTGGTTCGGGTACTGATACGGTGGATTACAGCTCGGTATCGGGCGTTGAGCTGACCGTTAATCTAGGTTCGGGGTCTGTCACTTTCAGTGGTGGCAATTTAGATACTGATACTCTGGTTGATATTGAAAATATCGTCGGAACTGACAATAACGATTCCATTACCGGTAGCAGCGAAGTTAATGAACTGGACGGTGGCGATGGTGATGATCGGCTGGTGGGTGAGGCTGGCAATGACACGCTGAGAGGCGGTAGTGGCACGGATACCGCCGTCTACAGCTACCAGACTAACGACGTCCTGATTAATCTGGCAGACGATACCAATAATGATGATGGTCATGGTGATCGGGACAGTCTTTTTGATGTTGAGAATATCGTCAGCGGCTCCGGGAATGACACTCTGACCGGTGATTCGGCCAACAATACGCTTGATGGCGGGGCAGGTGATGATACTCTGTCCGGCGGCTCTGGCAACGACATCCTTACCGGTAATCTTGGCAGTGATACGGCGGATTATCAGGACGCTGTATCCAGCCTGACGATTGATCTGTCTGCTGGCGCTCTGATCAATGACACTCTGGGTGGTCAGGATACTCTTCAGTCCATTGAAAACCTGATAGGCGGCGACCATGCCGATACGCTGACCGGCGACATCAACAGTAATGTTCTCTCGGGGGGAGATGATAACGACACCCTGAATGGGCTGGGAGGCACCGATACCCTGGAAGGGCAGGAGGGTAATGATACCCTCGATGGGGGAGATCTTGATGACATCCTCAAAGGCGGAAATGGCGACGACATTCTGATCGGTGGTTCGGGTGATGACAACCTGCAGGGTGATGCCGGGACTGATACCGCAGATTACAGTGCCCAGACTCAGTCTGTCACCATCAACCTTCTTGATCAGTCACAAAACAACGATGGCCAAAGTGGCCAGGACACCCTATCCGATATTGAAAATCTTTCTGGCGGCAGTAACGACGACACGCTGACCGGCGATAATGCCGACAATACCCTTCGTGGCAATGCTGGTAACGATACCCTCAGCGGCAGTGACGGTGCTGATCAGCTTGTTGGCGATACGGGTGATGATACCCTGCGAGGCGGTGCTGGCGATGACACCCTCGACGGTGGTCAGGGGAGCGGGGATACAGCAGATTACACAGGGCATGGCAGTGCTGTCACCGCAACACTGACCAATGGTGGCGCCGGCAGCGGTACCTCCACTGATGCCGCCACCAGTGACACCGATACTCTGGCAGGCATCGAAAACCTTACCGGCAGCAGTCATGATGACACCTTAACCGGTAATAACCTTGCCAACATTCTTCATGGCGGAGACGGCGCGGATACCCTGATCGGCGGAGACGGCGCAGACACCCTGCGTGGCGGCGATGAGACAACCGATAATAGCCTGACTGATACTGCCGACTACAGCGCCGCCACCGGAGCCCTGACCATTGACTTGGCCAATGAAGAAGCCACCAATGATGGCTACGGCAACCGTGACGCGGTGATCGATATCGAAAGGGTGGTTGGCACGGCTTACGATGATTCGATTCGGGGGGATGATGAAAATAACCGGCTGACTGGCGGTGATGGCAACGATACGCTTTATGGTGCGGGAGGGGTAGATACGCTTATCGGCGACGCTGGCACTGATACCGTCGATTACAGCGATGCCGGCAGCGCTATCAATGTGAACCTGTTTAATGGCTTAGCTACCGACGATGGCGATGGTGCCAATGACACACTCACAGGCATTGAGAATGTTATTGGCTCTGACAACGATGACACCATCGAGGGTGATACTCAGGCGAACCAACTGGAAGGTGGCGATGGCGCCGATACCCTGACCGGCGGCGATGGCGACGATGTGTTGCTGGGTCAGGACGGTGACGACATTCTTGAGGGTGGTCTTGGCGCTGACACTCTCGATGGTGGGCTGGGTAATGACCGGGTGGATTACAGCGCCTTCGCCGGATCACTGACTATTGACCGTTCAGCGGGCGGAAACAGTTTTCAGGTCGATCTCGGTGGTGGCAATATCGATACCCTGACCAGCATTGAAGACCTGGTGCTGGGTGCGGGTGATGACCACATCATCGGTGATAGCGGGGCCAACCGTTATGACGGTGGAATAGGTAATGACACTCTGGAAGGCGGGGGTGGCAACGATACTCTCAACGGCGATGAAGGCGATGACACCCTTAAGGGTGGCAGTGGCAGCGATACCCTGGATGGTGGTGAAAGCGCCAATGATAACGATACCCTGGATTATTCTGACAATACCACAGGCCTGACGGTTGACCTGGGTTCGTCTTCGGTGGTGGATGGGGTGGATACTGACACCATTGCCAATTTTGAATCTGTGCTGGGTGGTTCCGGTGATGACATCCTGACAGGTACTGCAGAAGTCAATATTCTGGATGGCCAGGACGGGGATGACACCCTTTATGGCAAGGCCGGTGCCGATACCCTGAGGGGCGGAAACCACAGCAGCAACGGTGATACCGTTAATTACAGTACCCATGGCAGCGCAGTGACGGTTACGCTGGGTGCCAGCGGTAACGGAACGGCTAACGATGGCACCGATACCGATACCCTGGAAGGCATAGAGAACATAAACGGTACCGGACTTGACGATACCCTGACCGGTAATGACAGTGCCAATACTCTCAATGGCAATGCTGGTATTGATACCATTAACGCCGGTGGTGCAGCAGATACAGTCAATGGTGGTGATGGTGCGGACATCATTGATGGCGGTGCCGGAGATGACACTCTCCACGGGGACGCTGATGGTGACACTGTCAGTGGTGGTGATGACAACGATACCCTCTACGGCGATGCTGGCAATGACAGCCTGAATGGCGACGCCGGGGATGACATTCTTTACGGTGGAACCGGTAACGATACCCTGGATGGTGGCAGTGATTCCGACACCGCCGATTACAGCGGCAAGGGGGCGATCACTGTTGATATGAACCTGGGCAGTAACCAGGTCAGTAATGACGGTGAAGGTGGTCAGGACACGCTGCTTAATATTGAAACTATTATCGGTACTGCCAACAACGACAGTTTGACCGGCAATGCTGGCAGCCACCGGTTTGAAGGGGGCGGCGGCGATGACACCCTTTCAGGTGGCAGTGGCGATGATGAGCTGGTTGGCGGCGATGGCAACGATACCATTGACGGTGGTGCGGATAACGATGACATCGAGGGTAATGCCGATAACGACATCCTGACAGGGGGTCAGGGTGCAGATTTCCTCAAGGGTGGCACCGGTCAGGATAATCTTTCAGGTGGAACCGAGAATGACACGCTCTGGGGTGAAGATGGTGATGACGAGCTTGACGGGGGTGCCGGTGACGACGCCATCAACGGCGGGGCAGGAACCGATACTCTGTTGTTAACCGGGGCAACACAAGCAGTCGATATTGATCTTCAGGCAGAGACAGCAACCAACGATGGTTATGGTACCAGCGACTCCAGTATTACCAATATTGAGAATGTTACGCTGGGCGCTAACGGCGGTACTGTCACGGGCAGTGCTGATGTCAATGTGCTGACCGGAAGTACTGGAATTGACCAGTTTCATGGCGGTAGCGGTAATGACAGGCTGGAAGGCCATGACAGCGACGACCTGCTTTACGGAGATGCTGGTCAGGACACGCTGTATGGTGGTGCCGGGGCAGATACCCTTGAAGGGGGTACGGAAAATGACACCCTCTATGGCGAGGCAGACAACGATACCTTGCGTGGCGATGCCGGTCAGGATCAGCTCTTTGGCGGTGCCGGCAATGATACCCTGGAAGGGGGTGATGACGACGATACCCTCGAAGGTGGCGCCGATGACGATACCCTCCACGGCGGTGACAACAATGACACGCTGCGTGGCGAGGCGGGTGCCGACACGCTGAACGGTGACGCCGGTGATGATGTGCTTGAAGGAGGGGATGGCATTGATATCCTCAATGGCGGTGATAACGACGATACCCTGCGAGGAGGGGCAGAAGGCGACACGCTGAACGGAGGTTCCGGTGATGACACCCTGATTGGCGGAGCCGGTAATGACAGCCTCGACGGTGGTGCAGGTACAGCAGACTGGGCCGATTTCAGCGACGCCATTGGTGATGTGACCGCTGATCTCAGCGATCTGGTTGGCACCAATGCCGAAGATGGCCAGGGTTCCAGCGATACCCTCGTAAATATCGAGAATATCCGTGGTGGTGCCCATGATGACGACCTGACAGGGGACGCCAACGCCAATCATCTGGAAGGCGGTGATGGCAATGATACTCTGACCGGCGGTGCCGGCGCCGACACGCTGGAAGGCGGTGATGGCAATGATACTGTTAACTACGCCAGTGAGAGTTCGGCAGTCACCGTTGACCTGTCCAATGTTTCACAAACGGCAACCGTCAGCGGAGTCACTGACAACCTGTCCGGTATTGAAAGTGTGGTCGGAGGCAGCGGTGACGACGATCTCACCGGTAACGGTGACGCCAATACATTGCAAGGCAATGCCGGTCAGGACACGATTGATGGCGGTGCCGGTAACGACACACTGCAAGGCGGTGCTGACAATGACACCATCATTGGTGGCCAAGGTGATGACACCATTGACGGTGGCAGTGGCGATGACCTGCTGAACCTGAGTTTGGCAACCCACGCCATCGACCTTGACCTGGGTGACGGAAAAGCCACTCAGGATGGTTATGGTTCATCTGACAGCAGCATCGCCGGGATTGAAAACGTTACCGGAGGTGGCCAGGCCGATAATATTACCGGCAATGCCCAAGCCAATACCCTGCGTGGAGGCGGGGGTGGAGACACTCTGAAAGGCGGTTCTGGCAACGACAAGCTTTACGGTAACAATGGCGCTGACACGCTGCAAGGCAATGCCGGTGACGATGAGATACGGGGCGGTGACGGTAATGATACGGTCAGTTACGCTGACGCTGCTAACGCGGTTGATGTCAATCTGGCCGATGGCACAGCCACCGGCAGCGCTGAAATCGGCTCTGATACCCTCCACGAAATCGAAAATATTACCGGCAGTATACACAACGATACGCTGACAGGTGACAGCGCAGTTAATACTCTGGATGGCGGCTCGGGCGACGACGTACTGATCGGTGGTGCCGGTGATGATGTGCTGGAGGGGGGTGATGACATTGATACCGTTGATTACAGTGGCGCTGCCAACGGTGTGACCGTCAACCTGACAAGCAAGACAGGCAGTAGCACCGATCAGGGCACCGATACCCTGAAGAATATTGAAAATATTACTGGCAGTAATCAAGACGACGCCCTGACCGGCAGCAGTGTCAACAATTCGATCAATGCCGGTACCGGCGCAGACACCCTTTACGGCTCTGACGGCAGCGACACCCTTGATGGTGGCGGCGGCAGCGACTCGGTGGATTACAACACAGCCCATTTCAACAACTCTGGTACTGGCCTAACCATCACTCTGAACGACTCTGCCAATGGCAGCGCGACTCATGGTAGTGCTACCGACACGCTCAAAAATATTGAAAATGTCACTGGCTCCGGTAACAACGATACCCTGACCGGAGACACTGGCAATAACACCCTTAATGGTATGGGGGGTGACGATACTCTGAAAGCGGGTACCGGCACAGACACCCTGGATGGTGGCACTGGTTCTGACTCGGCGGATTACAGTAACCATGCTAATTCCGGTATCACGGTTGTGCTCAATGGCAGCGGTAACGGTACCGTCTTTGATGGCACTGAGACAGACACACTTAGTAATATCGAAAACATTATTGCCACAGACGGCGCCGACACCATCACGGGTGATAATGAGGACAATAACATCGATGCCGGTGATGATAACGACACGATTAACTCAAGTGGTGGTACCGACATTCTGGATGGTGGCAGCGGCACGGATACTGTCAATTACAGTAGCAACAGCAGCGGTGTGACCGTCACTCTGGCTGGAGCATCTGATGGCTCGGTGGCTAAGAGTGGTAATACCGATACTGTCCGTAATGTGGAAAATGTCGTTGGTACTGCTTTTATCGATACCATGACCGGTGACAGCAACAACAATAGTCTCAGTGGTGCGGGTGGCAACGATACATTCCATGGCAGCGGTGGCAACGATATTCTGGATGGCGGCGCAGATATCGACACCGTGGATTACTCGGCGGATACTGCCGGTGTCAGTGTCACTCTGGCCGAAACCGGTAATGATGGTACAGCCACCATCTCTACGGGCACCGACACCCTTCGTGAGATCGAAAATATTATTGGCGGCAGCGGGGCTGATACGCTCATCGGTAACACTGACAGCAACCGACTTGATGGCGGTGCCGGTGATGACACGCTTCGCGGTGGTGTCGGTGCTGATACGCTGGATGGCGGTGATGACATTGATACCGTTGATTACAGCCAGGATTCAGGGCGGGTTGAAGTTAATTTGTTTGCGGGTATCGCCTTAGATGGTGGTTTTGCAAACGATACGCTGACTGATATCGAAAACATTATTGGCTCCGACAATGCATTTGGCGACCAGTTGGTTGGTGATGGATCAGCCAACACCATCGACGGGGGTGCCGGAGGCGATCTTATTGAGGGTGGTGCCGGTGCTGACACTATTAATGGAGAAGACGGCGACGACAACATTAACGGTAATCAGGACGATGACATCATTACGGGTGGCGCTGGCGATGACACCATCCACGGTGGCTTCGGAAACGATAAATTAGATGGCGGTGCTAACACTGCGGTCGGCGATACGCTGGATATGGTGGGTAATGCCATCGGAGCTGGTGATACACCGGATGATATTACCGTCGACCTCTCTGCCATAGCCGATGCTGATGGTTACATCACCGTCAACAAAAGTTATGGCGGCGGAGCCTCCACCGGTACTGACAAGGTCAAGGGTTTTGAGAATGTCACCACCAACCACGGCAACGACACCCTGATTGGTGACAGTGCCAACAATATTCTGACCAGTGGTAGCGGCAATGACACACTCCGGGGCGGAAACGGAAACGATACTCTCATTGCCGGTGACGACAACGATATTTTGGAGGGTGGTGCCGGAGTCGATACGCTGAATGGTGGGGCCGGTGAAGACACGGTTGATTACAGCAGTGAAGCCAGTGGCGTCACGGTTAACCTGGGCACTGGTGTGGCCACCGACGGTGGCAGCAGTAACGACACCCTGACCGATATTGAGAATATCACGGGCAGTGATCACGGGGATTTACTGACCGGGAGTACGTTCGTTAATACCATAGAGGCCGGTAATGGCGTAGACACGATTTATGGCAGCGGTGGCAACGATATTCTGGATGGTGGCGCAGATACTGACACCGTGGATTACTCGACGGATACTGCCGGTGTCACTGTGACTCTGGCGGAAACCGGTAACGATGGCACGGCCACCACGACCGCAGGCACGGATACTCTTCGTAATATCGAAAATATTATTGGCGGTAGCGGGAATGACACGCTTACCGGTAACACTGACAACAACCGTCTTGAAGGCGGTGCTGGTAATGACACGCTTCGCGGTGGCGCCGGAGCCGACACGCTGGATGGCGGAGCCGGTGAAGACACGGTTGATTACAGCAATGAAGCCAGTGACGTCACGGTTAACCTGGACACCGGTAACGCCACCGATGGTGGTGGCAGTAGCGATACTCTGACCAGTATTGAAAAAGTGCTGGGTTCCAGCAGCGGGGATAATCTCACCGCCTCCAGCACAGTAGCTAACGTACTGGAAGGTAATGCCGGTGATGACACCTTAACGGGTTTTGCAGCAGATCAGCTTATTGGCGGAGCCGGTGACGACACGCTCAATATCGATCTGGCAGCCCTGCAAAACAATGCCACACGGATAGATGGCGGCGCCGACTATGACACGCTCAATCTGAATAACGGTGGCACCTGGGATTTGGGCAACTACACCAGCCTTATTGATAATGTTGAAAAGATTGATTTCAGCGATGGAAGTGCCGATACCATCACTATCTCCATGAATGATATCGCTGCTCTTACCGGAGGAAGTAACAGCCTGACCATTGATATTGATGACAATGGCACTGATGGCATTACTGTGAATGATTCGACCAATAGTGATACCAGTAATCCCAGTCAGCACACTTACGATGACGGTAATGGCAATACCTTAATAGTCAATTTCCTCTGATGGATTCAGGCCAGTAGGTTCAGAGGGCGCCAGCTAACTAAAAGAGCGCCTCTTATGCTTAAGTTTCACCTCAAAGATTGTTTCCTCACCCTGTGTCATTACATGGGAGCCGATGTTGTCAAAGAGGATTTAGAGACACTCACGCAGGATGGTCAGGAGTTTGATCACCGTCGCCTGAAACAGGCTGCTGCCTACTGTAGCCTGGACATGACAAAAAAAAGCAGCAAACTCATTGATATTACCGAAGATGACCTGCCCTGCATCATTCAGTTAAAGAAAAAAAAGTTCATGACCATCACCGAAATTCGCAACGGTGAGTATTTCATGGCGTCACGAAAGCACCCTCTGGGCCTGTGGATTTCTTTGTCGCGATTGGCGCCGGTTTATACCGGCACGGTTTTCTGCTTCACTGAACAACAGGAAAAAAACGCTGCCAGCAAACTATTGATGCCCGCCTGGTTTCGCGCTCAGATGAACGAACTCCGGCCTCACTACATTCAGGTATTGCTGGCGACCCTGATGGTCAATCTGCTGACTCTGGCGCTACCGTTATTCACCAACATGGTGTTCGATAAACTCATCCCAACCTTTGCTACTGATACGCTTCTTGTCCTGGGGATGGGTATGCTGGTCGTGGTTGTCTTTGATTTTGTCCTGCGCTGGCTTCGCACTTATTTTGTCGATGACGCCTGCCGGGTTATTGAAAAGCGCAGTGAACAGTTCATCATGGGGCGTCTTGTTCAGCTGAAGCAGAGTGAACTGCCGGACTCTGCAGGCCGCATTGCCCATGTTGTGGAAAATTTTGCCCGGGTTAAGGAATTTCTGTCCGGAACGGTGGTGTTATCGTTACTGGATGCGCCATTTTTTATCCTGTTTACCCTGGTTATAGGACTGATCAGTGGCGTCATGGCACTCATTCCTCTTGGCATTGCGGCCTGCCTGATACCCATTGCGATATACAGTTATCGACGCACGCGGCACCGTGCCAGCCAGCTGACCCGGGCCAATAATGCCAAAAGTGCCTTTCTCTACGAAGTCAGCTCAGAACTGGAAGCCATTAAAACCCTCGGTGCGACAGGCAAGACTCAGGCGCGCTGGCGTAGTCTGGTCACCGTGTCTGCCTGGGCATCCCTGGCCAGTAAACAGTCCAATGTTCTGCTTAACACGCTGGTGGCCAGTGCCAGTCAGAGTGTGGTTATCGGTATGCTGATTCTGGGTGTATTCCAGATACACAGTGGTAATCTTTCTTCCGGCTCCCTGTTTGCCTGTATTATTCTTGGCAGCCGAGCCGTTGCTCCGCTGATGAGTCTGGCCATGGCAGTGAATCGTCTGAGTTTTTCCGTTAAGGCGTTAAAAGAGATTAACGAGCTGCTGGGGCTGGCCGGAGAGGATGATCTCAACGATAAACTCAATGTTCCCAGCCTGAAAGGACTGATTGAATTCGATAAAGTGTCCTATCGATATCAAGCCTCAGAACCAGAGATTCTGAAAAATATCAGTCTGAAGATTGAGCCAGGGGAGCGGGTGGCGATACTGGGCGCTTCCGGCTCAGGAAAGAGTACGCTCATCCGCATGATCCAGGGACTGGTAGAACCCACTGAAGGCAATGTCATGGTGGATGGTCGCAATCTACAACATCTTAACCTCGACCATTACCGCCGACATTATGCTGTGGCACCGCAAAAACCTTCCGTATTCGCTGGCACACTGAAAAGTAACCTGATGCTTGGACTGAGTGCAGCATCCACTGAAAAGCTGGATGAAGCCTGTTATGGGGCTTGTCTGGATGGATTTGTCCAGAAGTGCTCCCGAGGCTACGCCCATGAAATCATGGAACGGGGCGAAAATCTCTCCGGTGGTCAACGACAGGCGCTTTGCCTGGCTCGTGCGTTGTTGCGTCGAGGTCGTTTACTGATTCTTGATGAACCCACCAGTGCCTATGATAACTACAACGAAACACTGTTCTGTCAGCGTCTTCCGGGCATCCTGAAGGACGACCAGACGCTGATTCTTATCACTCACCGGCAAAACCTGTTGCAATTGGTGGATCGGATTATCGTGATATCCGAAGGTCGTATCATCGGTGATGGCAGTCGCAGTCGAGTGCTAAAGGAGCTGAGTTATCAACGGTCAGTTACGTCCTCAACACCGACAGCATAATCAAAAACCTTGTTAATGGGGGGCATTGATGTGCGTTCCAGCCTGACGCCCCCCTGCCAGCGACCCGGTCGTCCTGGCTGGATGGCCGGGTTTTTTATGCCGATGTAGTAAAGCTGCTGCGCCTTGCTTGATTTCAGTTTCGGGAAGCTATGCTCTCTGATCCGTTCGCTATTGGGTGCAACGAAGCTCAATGTTACCTGATCACCCATTGACAGGCCGATGAACCGAACCCAAAAAAACAGGTGCTGGCTTTTGTCACCCGAACCCTTATTAAAGTTTCCGGTTTCAATCGTCCGGTAGTTTTCTGGGGGAGTTTTGCTAAACCCCTGATCCAATAACAAGCCCGGGAAATACGTTATCTTGTTGTCTGCGGTTCCTAGCCATTGACTGTTGAGGGTATCCCCACATTTGCCTCTGTCCGGTTTTCCGATAAACGGGTCAATCGTCTTATTGTGATGGGTAACCTGAAAGTGCACATGGGGAAATTCGGTTAACCCCGACAGGCCGATTTCTCCCAGTGACTGCCCCTGGATGACATGGTCACCTTTTTTGATGGTCAGACTGCCCTTTTTCAGATGGCCATAAATGGTGCGCCAGCCGTGACTGTGCTGGATAACAACGGCATTGCCCAGGCCGATCCGTTTTATTTCCTCACGTCTGGCGGGGTCCAGATAAGCATCTGTAACACCATCTCGTGTCGCGACGACCTTACCACTGGCTGCTGCCAGCACCGGAACCCCCTTATCCATTTGAGGCAGGTTGATTAACCTGATATCGGTACCGGAATGGCCGTCATAGGTTTGCTGACGGCACTGATAGTCGCTATAGCCAGCAGTGGGGTCATGATCAACATAGTTCTGGATAAAGCAGTCAACACCATAATGACAAGCCACCGGGAAAATAAAATCCGGACTCTCGTCAGCCGAAGCGGCCAGACTCCAGGCCAGGGGAATGATGTGCCAGCGAGCCCTCATTGCTCAATTTCCTTTTATTCTGGCCCTTACATCTTTAATTGCCCTGGACATGGACATGAACAGCTTTTCCATTCTTGACTGCCTGATTTGGCTGGCCTGGTTATCTTCCTGAACTTTTTCAGAAAGCGCCTGTAACTGTTGAGAGACGACTTTAATTTCGCTGACAGAGTCGTCTGTTTTCTGTGAGATGGAGGTTTGCAGCCCGGTGATCTGCTCCGTGGTTTGCACATGACTGCGTCCCAGCGCTTTTTGCTCATCCAGCAGAGTATTGACAATCTGAACCAGCCGATGCTTGCTCTCCTGGACTGCCCCCAGTGCTTCTACGCTGGCATCGGTCTGAGTAGTGAACAATTGTCGTAGTTTTTCAGATTCCTGCAGTTGCAGTTGTGCCAGGGCTAACTGATTCGACTGAAGTCCGGCAGAAGTTTCAAGATGTTGTTCAGCCCGCAATAAGGATTCAGACAGCCCGGAGGTCTCATTTTTCAGCTCACGGTGGTTACTATTCAGTAAAGCGATCAGGGTTTGCCACTGTCTGTCATCGGTAGACTGAATGCTGATTTTCTTCAGAGTATCGGCGATGATACCGAGCTGGCTGGTAATTTGCTCCAGTTGCCCGTTTTCAATGGCCGGGGCCGCAGTGGTCGTAGCTGCTCTACCATTCGAATGCCTTTCAACGGTGTGCTCGGCCAGCCAGTTCTCCATGGCAGAGGTGAAGTAATAGCCGGCCTTGTCCAGACTGAGCAGAAAAATACCCAGCACCAACGAAGTACTCAGTCCCATCAGGGAAGAACCGAAGGCAGTACTCATT
This sequence comes from Endozoicomonas sp. 4G, assembly GCF_023822025.1. Lineage (NCBI taxonomy): Bacteria > Pseudomonadati > Pseudomonadota > Gammaproteobacteria > Oceanospirillales > Endozoicomonadaceae > Endozoicomonas > Endozoicomonas sp. 4G. Next base: position 5,495,209 of record NZ_CP082909.1, read on the forward strand.
CCGCCAAGCGGCCCTTCCAGACCTCTGACCAGCTTGACCAGGGTTTCCATAATATCACCGCCATCTAATCCTGCTGCCAGGTCAGACAGGATGCCCCCGATGGAGCCAATGGTGATGGTCAGACCAAGGAACGTTCCAAGCAGTCCGATAAAAACCAGCAGGTCGGTGAAGTAGCGAATGAAGGCAGACTTTTCGCTCATACTGTCTTGCAGGGAATCTATCAGGGCCCGGGTTGCAGGAGCCGAGAGTCTGATAACACCCAGGGAGGCAATGTTGTTTTTCAGGAGGGTGACGGTTGGCCCCATCAGGTGCATTTTCAATGGTTTCGGTTTGCCCTGCACATTCTGATCGTCCAGACCGTCTTTGTTTTCAAAGAGGATCTCATCCAGTTTGGCAACTACCAGAACATCGTCTTTGAGTTGAAACACATAAAGGAAGCAGAGCACCGTACCGATTATGAATACCGATAAAATCGTACCGTTCAGGGGCAGGTTCGACATCAGTGCCGTGATAAAAAAATCCCTGGAAAAATAAACCAGAATAACGGTGGCTACGGCGACAAACTGCATTCGCCTTATGAAGCTCACTATTCTTTTTGGGTTGGCAATATGCAGCTCAGACATATCTCCATTATCCTTTTTTGTCCTTGTTGCCCGATGTCCTATCGCTTTTCTTCTGAAGCATTATTGTGATTTGTCTGCCAGATTTTGTACCGTATTGATGATGTCGTTCAGGTAATAACGGATTCTCAACATACTCTTGTAGTACTCAAACCGGAACACAGCACTCTGGACTCTGCTGTTATGGTAATCCCCCTGGGCTGTGGTGATGTCCAGCAAGGTCTTTTCACCCAGTTCAAATTCTTTGTAATAGAGATCGACAATTTCACGGTTGGTTTCCAGAGCCTCTTTATTGACGGCCTGTTCGTCTTTTAACTTCAGCATCGCGCTGTAAGCTTCCTCCGCCTCTTTTTCCAGTGTCAGTGTTGCCTCCTGCAACTGATGATTAGCTCGCATGACCCTGGCATTGTTTTCATCAACATTGCTTCGGGCCTTGAAGCCATCCCAGAGGTCATAGCTCATTGTGATACCCGCAGCCTGTGTGGTTGACCATTGCCCGTTGGTGTCCAGAGAGTTTTCCCTGTTGCTTTCGATCTTCAGGTTAAACCTGGGATAAAGTCCGGAGCGGGCTTTGTCTCGATTTTCTTTAGCAAACTCAATGTTTTTTTTGAGTGACTGGATTTGATAACTCCGGGTCGTTGCAAATTCCACCAGCTCTTGGGGGGTCTGCTTGATGACCAGTCCGTCCAGCACAGGAATTGTCAGGTTTTCTGGCTCGATGTTGGTCAGGCTTTTAAAGGTTTTACGGGCAAAAGTCAGGTCTGTCTGGTACTGGATCAACTCAAGCTGGGCATTCTGGCTCAGACTGGACAGGCGTTGAACATCCGATTTGCTGGACGCGCCTGTTTGATTTCGGGTTTCAAGGATACCTAGAAAGCGATTGTAAAAGGCTATATTCTCATTGATATACCCGATCACTTCCTCAAGCTTCACTATCTCCAGAAAGGCGTTTGAGGTGAGTAGAACCAGCTGTTCACGCCCGTTATTAAAATCCTGTTGGTAGGCATTCAGCTTGTATGTTCTGGCACTGACCTCGTTGGAAATCCGACCAAAATCGTACACCACCTGATTGAGGGTGACGGATGATTTGCGCTTTTGCTGCCAGGCGCTGTCTGTTTTGTTGCTCTGACCACTTTCTAGCTGGAGGGTAATCTTGGGCTGGTAGTCGGCATAACTCTTGTCCAGCTGGGCCTTTCCAACATCAACCGTAGCCTCCAGAGACTTCAGCGTTGGGTTAATCTCCAGCGCTTTGGTAACAGCCTCTGGTAGCGATAAAGCACTCATGGGGGAGAGAAAGAGTAATGAACTCACCCCAAGCAGACTTTTTAGTTTCATAGAATTTGATCCTGCCTGTCCTGATTTTTTTGTCGCCTGCCCACTCTTGAAGATGACGTTACAAGCCACAAGGTCTTATTCGGCCCACAAGACGAAAACTGCAAAGGATGGTTACTTTTGATATTCAAGCCGTTATTAAGAAACACATCAGGCAGACGATAGATAATCAGACCATTTCTTTCCCGCACCTCTGCTACTGGAGCACCATGGCTAAAAAAGTTGAAAGCAACCCATGGCCCGGATTTGTGGATGCTTTGTCGACGACTCTGCTGGTCTTTGTTTTCCTGGTGGTTGTCTTGGTTATGGTGGTTTCTGCACTGAGTATGCAGGTGGGTTTTGATATTGCGCAGTCGTCTATTGAAGCTGAGCATTCAGCAGCCGGATCGGCCGAAGGGCTGGAATCGGGTCAGCAGGCCTCGGTGGAAGCGGATATTGAGAAAGAAATTGTTTCTGAAGCCATGAGCGTCAATTTAGAGAGCCAGGTGTCTACGGAGATAAAGAGTAAGCTCATTCGTATCAAGTACGAGGATTTCAATTCACGCCTTTCTGAAGCAGCAGACAAAGAGCTGAAAGATTGGGTTGAGGCAAACCTGAGTGATCTCCAGGGTAAAACGATTCATGTCATTAGTTTGCTCAATACCCGAAGTCTGGCTAAAACGGTTTCTTACGAAATTGCATTCAATCGAATTTCTCAAGTTCGAAGCATTCTTCTGGCCGCTGGTATGTCCGCTGAAGCTATCAAGATCAGACTTGACGAATCCGGTACAGAGCAACGAAATCAGGTGATTATCAAGGTAGTGGAGAGCGAATAATGAAGCCACTGCTTACCCGAATGCGTTACCGTTCTTTTTCCCGCTATTCGATCATTTTTACCATCACTTTTATTGTGCTGTGTTTTCTGGTCTGGTCAGCCATTGTCGAAATAGATGTGGTTGTCAAGAGTCATGGCCGGGTGACTACTTTCAGCAATAACCTTGTGGTTGAGCATCTGGAAGGCGGTATTCTCACCGAATTACACGTCAAAGAAGGGCAGCGGATTCTCAAAGACACGGTATTGTTTTCGGTGATGAATCCTGCCCTGGCCGAGAATATCAGCGTATTGAACCAAAGACTCAGAGGACTGACTGCAAAAGCGCAACGATTGTATGCAGAAATGACCGGTGAAGAGCTTATCACCGTCAGTAAAACAACGGCTCAGAATAACGAGTACTCTCTCAACGAACATGAGTTGTATAAAAAGCGTGCCAGAAAACTCAGCGAACAAATCTCTATTCTTCGCCAACAGGTCAGCAAAGAAGAAGCACTGTTATCTGAGCTTGATCAGGTCATCGAGGATATGAAAAACGAGCGGGCAGTTGCTCAAAAGCAGTTGGATATATTGACAACACTCCTTAAAGAAGGTGCGGGTTCAATTCATAATCAGCTGGAAAAAAAGATGGCGTTGCTGAAAATTGAGACCCGAATCAACCAGTCAATGAAGCAGATTCCGGTTGTCACCGCCAAGCTATCGGAGCTGCGCTTAAAGAAAGCCAAGCTGATGACGGATTTTCGTGAAGAGGCACAGCATGATTACAACAAAGTCCGACTAGAAATTGCTCAGATTCAGGCACAGATTCAATCTTCCGGTGAACGGGTGATCCGTAAAAAAGTAGTGGCACCGGTTACGGGGACTTTGCATACCCTGCATGTCAATACTATTGGTGAGGTCGTGTCACCAGGTTCAATATTGGCGGAGATAGTGCCAGATGGTGTTCCCCTGATGGTAGAAGCTATGGTGGCTCCCCATGACAGAGCCAGAGTATGGCCCGGTCAGTCGGTGAATGTTCGGGTTTCTGCTTACGACTACACGACTTACGGTTCTCTGAAAGGCAAGGTTCTGGAGGTGAGTGCTGATACTTATCTCGATAGCGTCACGGCTAAGCATTACTACAAGGCTATGATTGAGACGGAAAGCTCAGGGTTTGATGAAAATAATCAATTGATTCCGGGCATGACCGTTGAATTAAATATCCTGGCAGGCAAGCGCACGTTGCTGGGTTATCTGTTGGGGCCTTTGTCTGAGTCTATTCAATTTGCTGCAAGGCTGTAATTTTAAGTTGACTTAAAAGCCCAGAAGCGGGTTAGACTAGCCGAATTTCCAGCTTTTTACCCAGGGCAGCAGCAAAGCGCTCAAGTGTGGAGAGTTTTACATCCTCAGAATTGTTTTCGATACGGGATATCGCGCTTTTCTGGGTTTGAAGCTTTTGTGCCAGCTGGAGCTGGGTTAACCCTGCCTCTTTTCTGGCCTCCTTGAGCAATACTCCAAACTTGAACGACTCATAGCCCTCATCATAACCGTCGGCAAATTCCGGGTCTCGGGCTTTCCTATCTTGAATGTATTGATCCAGATCACTCATCGTTTTTTCCTCCTGTTCAGATAATCCCTGCGGCGCCTTTCTGCCAATTTGATGGCTTTTGACGGTGTTTTCTGTGTCTTTTTTTGAAAAGCGTGATTTAATACGACCAAGCTGCCTCCGTCAAAGAAACCCAGCAGACGAAATATATCACTTCCAGATTGAACCCTAACCTCCCAGATTTCCTCAGTGCCAACCAACTTTTTAAAATAACTGCTCGGTACTTTCTCCTGCTCCTGAACCAGCTTCAGAACCCAGGTAACCTTTTGAACCTGCTGGCTGCTCAGGGCATTCAGAAAATCAGCAATAGGCGTTTTGCCGTCTTCCGTTGTATAGAAACTGATTTCACGCATGGTGATAGGTTAACACAGGTGTGAACTTTTTCCAGTCGAGTTCTGGGTTGGTGGTATTACCAATCCGCTCACTGTGAATGAGACATTCGTTCCTTGTTCTATGCAAGGCCATTGCTTGCGTCCTGAATTTGGGGATTTTCACGGCAAAGAAACCTCCGACCTCTCCAGATTTTTACTAACCTGACTTCCCAATAAACAGTTCAACCACTGGGAAGCCAAACCTTGCTATCTAACAAAACATTGATTTTGATCTTCACCATGGTCTTTTCTGTGCATAGCTCTAATGGCCATGCTCAGGAAAAACAACTCTGCTTAGGAAATAACCAACCCACCCGGATAAGGCTTCTACTTGACGAGCACCTGAAAATTGTTCTTCACCCACCGGGCGTCGAAAACAGGCTTCTCCCTCTGTTAGAAGAGAGTGAGACCATCGAATGGTGGGAGTTGAAACAGGAATTCGAGGAGAACCACGGCGACATGCCACGAGTCTGCTTCGGTGATGGCATTCTCTTAAAACCAGACACTCGTTATTGCTTTTCTCCCGATTCTGGCGTCGAAACTTTAGCTCACAGTCGGGCAGACTCTGATGAGGGTTCTGGCAGTGAAGACAGCGGAACCTCTGATGAAAACAGCGGCAACCGTTCTGACGAAGACGAAACTGATACCGAAACTGATGTTCAGTGTGTACACACGAGAGTTAGTCCTTTTCGGGCGTTAGACGAAACCAGTCAGTTTTGTGTGATGCTGGCACTGGAAATGATTCAGCAGGCGTTCATTTCAAACAATGAAATACTCACTGAGCCAGAGGCAGACGTGACAAAAGCGGAGTCTGTTAACCACCTGAAAGTCACCTCACCTGTTTACAACACCGACCGCATGAGGCACCTGAAAACGCACAAACAGAAACAGCTCCGCCTGCCTGCCAACCAGAGACCCAAGGTGCACCAGTGTGACCATGAGGGCTGCGACTACAGCACGAACCGGGCGGCCAATCTGAGAATGCACAAACAGACCCACCTGTCTGCTGACCAAAGAACCAGGGTGCACCAGTGTGACCATGAGGGCTGCGACTACAGCACGAACCGGGCGGCCAATCTGAGAATGCACAAACAGACCCACCTGTCTGCCGACCAAAGAATCAGGGTGCACCAGTGTGACCATGAGGGCTGCGACTACAGCGCGTTCTGGTCGAGCAATCTGAACGCGCACAAACAGACCCACCTGCCTGCCGACCAAAGACCCAAGGTGCACCAATGTGACCATGAGGGCTGCGACTACAGCACGAACCGGTCGAACAATCTGAAAGCGCACAAACAGATCCACCTGCCTACCGACCAAAGACCCAAGGAGCACCATTGTGACCATGAGGGCTGCGACTACAGCACGAATCGGGCGGCCAGTCTGAGAATGCACAAACAGACCCACCTGCCTGCTGACCAAAGACCCAAGATGCACCAATGTGACCATGAGGGCTGCCACTACATCACGAACCGGTTGAGCAATCTGAAAAAGCACAAACGGATCCACCTGCCCACCGACCAGAGACCTGAAAGAATTAAAAGAAAAGCGTATGGCCAGCCGCCATCTAACAAGAAAAGAAAGAAGGATTATAAAGAATGGTCCGCTTCCCAACCTGCCTCAAATTCTACATTGCAGAATGTGTCGTATAAGAAGTGGGGACTGAAACTGGAAAAATAAGCAGGTACGAAAAAGCCCCAGATAGTGCTGAGGCTTTTGGGGCTTTTCTGTTTGTGGACTTTTTGCACCGCAATGGTCGCCTGCTCAACATCTGCCACGGTGACATTGCCCCGCTCAAAGCACTGGTAGAAATTTAGAGGCCACCCACAATGTGGATGGTACATCCTGAGAGTCAAGAGTGTGCCACTACACACTCAACCCGATAATATCGAACACTTTAGCATGGTGTCCGTGCTACCATGTAATCCATGATCGCTTCCTTCAAAGACAAGGCTACAGCAGATATTTTTAACGGCAAGGCTTCCCGCCTGGCCCGCAAAGTCTGTCCCCAGTCGCTTTGGCGAATTGCCGCAAGAAAGCTGGATCAGCTGGATTCTGTGCTAATCCTGGATGAACTGAAGGTTCCACCGGGTAACTGTCTTGAAGCCTTGACCCGAGACCGGAAAGGGCAACACAGTATCAGGATTAATGACCAGTATCGAATCTGCTTCCGGTGGGGAAACAAAGGACCGGAAAATGTTGAAGTCACCGATTACCACTAGGAGCAACGGATGACCAGAGTGCCTGAAAACCGACCACCGACCCATCCCGGTGAAATGTTGCTGGAAGAGTTCCTGATGCCTATGAATATTTCACAAAGGGAGCTAGCGGATGCCATTCACGTGCCTTATCAGCGAGTGAATGAACTGGTCAATAAAAAGCGTGGGATCACACCCAGTACAGCGCTGAGGCTAGCCCGCTTTTTCGGAATGTCACCAGACTTCTGGTTGAGTCTGCAGGTTCGCTGGGATTTGTATAACGTTCAAACTGCAGAAAAAAGCGACCTTGAAAAAATACAGGCATTCCAGCAGAAAACAGCCTGACCCGCTTTTCTGAACTCAACTCCCTCAGCCAAAACAAGCAGAATTTTGCTCTCATCATCCTCAAAGTCGATCTGTTTAGTCCTGGAAATTAAATGCTTTGACTGAATCTGTAAGTTTTCTGCTGACGGGTCATAGGCTGGAAAAAACTGGTCAGCTATTCAACAATGGGAGGTGAATATGGCAGGGGCCAGATTCTCTTGCCAGTACTGGTTACGCAAACGGCCTTTTTCGGCATCGTCGGCCTGTTGGAAACGAGGCTCTGCGGTGTAGTCCTGCCAGTTGGTCATAATGTCATCCCTGGTCTATGCTGTGGTTCTGTTGTGTCGGAGTCGTTATGGAAAAGTCGTTATTTTCAGAATTAAAACGTATTGGCATTGATGAAGAACTGGCCAGCAAGGTCAGTGCTTCTCTTGACCCGGAATACAATGCCAGTAAAAAAGATATCCTGGTACTGCAAGAAGCCATTATGCAAGTACAACTTCAAAGTGAGCGCAGTTATCAGGCACTCAGTTCAGCACTGCATACCGAGATAGCGGGTGTTCGTGCTCAAATCAGTGATGTTCGGGCAGAAATCACCGATGTTCGGGCAGAAATTACCGATGTTCGCACTGAAATCACCGATGTTCGCACTGAAATGGGTTCCTTTAACCGGCAATACATCACTACTTTCCTCGGCTTGATTACTACCATTATCAGCGTCTTTGTCATCAACTTGTATTTCAAGTAGCGCCCACTCAATGCCCGTAAGGCTGACCGGGAGCCAGTTCGCCCGTTTTTGGCAAACGATTCAAGAATACCTTTTTCTTTCATATTCCTTCAATAAGCCAATTTCTATAGCCCGACAAATGTCAGTAATGCGGCTTTCATATCGACGATTAGGCAAAAACAGAAAAAATTAAGGTTTATGACACATGTCGCAGACGTGTCACTGTAGGTTTTTTTGAGGGCATAAAAAAGGGCTTCCTAACTAGGAAGCCCTTCTGTTGTATGGTGCCGGCACCAAGAGTCGAACTCGGGACCCACTGATTACAAGCCGCGCTTATAAGGTTTTTATGGGGTTTTATGGGTTTTCACTTATAATTACTAACCCTTTGTATTTAAAGGCTTATAGCCATGTTTTGTCCCATAAATATTTTTTTCTGCACGTTTCAACCCTGTCTCATACCTGCACTAATACCTGCACTAAATTTTGCTAGTGCAGGTACGTACAAACTAGGGAAAGGTGCCAGGATATGAGCCGTATTACAGACCCGGATTTAAAGAGCCTGAAAACAGGCAAGGATGAAGTTGAGAGCTTTGGTAAAGGTCATGGTGCAATGGTCTTTCGTAAGCAGGGTGAAACTACTACGGGTTACTACCGTTACTGGAAAGGCAGGAAGTCTGTATTTGTCCTGTTAGGGCGTTACAAGCCACCCAGAACCAAGACGGCAGGTTTCAGCCTGAAAGAAATAAGAGAAAAGGCCACCGAACTGGCTACCCTGCGACAGCAGGTCAGCCCGCAGGACTTGAAAGAATATCTTGAACAGCAAGAAGCTGACCGGCAGCAGAAGGCTGAAGAAAGAAAGCAGCAAGAGGCTATCGAGGCCAGCAAGGGCACATTTATAGATTTGATTAAGTTATACAGCGACTTGTTGTTTAGAAAAGAGGCATCCTCTGCACGAGATGTCACTACATCATTAAAAACCAATGTCATCAAAGCTCACCCAAGCATTGCGAACAAGAAAGCTGCTGATGTTACCACGGATGATATCATCAAGATTCTGGGAGAAGTTTATGCCCGTGGATGTAAAACCAATTACGTCAGAATAAGAAGTTATCTTCAAACAGCATTTAATGAAGGCATGAAGATTGATAATGACCCACTTCATTTATCCGAACAGGGTAAAAGGTTTGGCATTTTATTTAATCCAGTTTCAGCCATACCACGACATTCTGAGCTTGAGAATGTCAGGAAAAGAGTGCTTGATAATGAAGAAATTAGAAATGCTTGGCAAGGTATTAGTAATGGTAGGCCCGGCTACAGCCCTTTGTATTGGCTACTGATAAAGTTATGTTTCTGTCTGTATGGCAACAGGCCGAAACAGTTATCCCGATGTTTATGGGAAGATGTGAACTTTCAGCAACGAACACTCACCTTTATTGACCGAAAAGGCAAAAACGCAAAAGCCAAGAAACGGATAATCCCGTTAACTGACAGAGCTATATCTGTATTAAGAGAAATACAGATTTATTCTGGCAATAATCCAGGCCCTTTCTATATCAGAAATAAAGTACCTATCAGTGAAAGAAATCTTTCAAAGTTTGTGAAGAGTTATAACGACTGGTTAATGCAGCAAGCCCGTGACCAGGATGAACCCATACCTGAACAATGGACGGCTAAAGACATTCGCCGGACAGCTATTCGTCTTTTTACTGATTGCCGGGTGCCAAGAGAACAGCGCTATCTTTTGCAGTCCAGGGAAGATGGTAGTGTGGAATCAAAGCACTACGATCATGACGACCGGCTGCCTGAAAAACGTGATACAGCCAAGGTGTACGACAGTTACCTTGAAAAAATATTAACCGACACTGTACCGGCCAAGTTAGTAGACCTTGAACACTACCGGCAGCTTAAGGGGCGTTAGAAACTATACTGCTGAACAGGTAAGGGCGCAGCTTGCGACACTGCGCCCTTTTTGTATCTGGATACCAGCAGGACAATGCTATGAAACCAGACAGAGTAGATTATAGCCTTGATGAAGTGGCTTTGATGAAAGCTGACATTGATCCAATGGTTTGCCGGGACAGTGTCAAGTGTGCAATAAAACGTCAATTACTACCCGGTTGCTACCAGGCTGAGGCGTATCTGATGCAACTGATTGAACAGGTCGAAGCTGGGATATTGAAGCCAACACGGACAATAGAGCCACCACCAGGAATAATAGGTTCTGATGAAATCTATATCAGCAAAGAGGTTGCTGAAAACTGGCAGCCTGAAGCGCCAGCACTATCACCCGCCAACTGTGAACCCATCCCAGTAGAGACAAAATCAGCAAAAGACAAGCGAAGCACCCTGTTGGCCGTTGCCATTCTTGCCAGGTATACCGGGCTTTACCAAAAATATGACGAACAGGGCAGGAAAGGCGGACAAAAAGCCATAGCGCAATTAATCAGGGATACTGCCGAACATCTTGGGTATTCGTTGCAGGGCTTAAGTCTGCCAACGCTTCAACAGTTATTGAAGGATGCCGATAGCGCCCTGAAAGAACAACAAGCAACAACTGTCGTTAAATCTGAAATCTGAATCAGATGAAGATTCGCTTCAGACCGTCTGAAATAAAGGTTGTCTTTTTTTACCGAGGCAACCTGTCATGTCCCAGAATGATTTCAGCAAACAATACCTGACCTATAAAGAGGTTTGTTCACGCTATGGCATAGGCTCAACCACGCTTTACCGCTGGATTGCTGATAAGAAAATGCCAGAAGGTGACAAGATAGGGCCAAGGGCGCGCCGCTGGAATATCAAAGACCTGTTGAAGTGGGAACGGGAAAGGATGGGGGCAGCATGATTGTTTTTAAATCGGCAGCCCCCCAGGAGAATCGAAAGGAAAGGGCCGCCAGCGTACCCAACGCCAACCCCAGTTTAGCCAATAAATCCTGTGATTGTCTTTTATTCATATTGACGACTGCCGGTTCAGGCTTTATCGTTGTCCCTGTTCTGGCACAATCCAGAACCCGGATTAGCACCCGGAACCACAAAAGGCGCAACAGTCGCCACCAGTGCGGCTTTTTTATTGTTGCGACATTTCAGCACGTCCAGTTTATGACGGGCTGGGAGGGCTGCCTTCGGGCAGGCCGGTTCCCTTTTGTGCCGGTAGTGCTAACCCTTCCAGCCTGTCACCAGTCAGACTTAGCACTCTGGGTGACAGGTTCCAGTTACAAAAGGAGCCTATCCCATGCTTTACCGAATCGCGATCCTGTCGGGCGACACTGCCCGCCTATCTGCCTGCACCGTCCAGCGCTTCACCGAACTATCAGCCAGCTCATACCAGGCGGCTGTCGCACAGGCTTTGCGCCTGAATGGTTTGGTGATTGGCTGGAGGGTTCAGGGATGATCATCAAGGCCATTCGCAACCATAAAGACCATTCACCGGCTGTCACTGTTGAGCTGACCGAGAGGCAACTGGTCACCTTATGCAACACCGCCAGTGAACTTGAGATTGTGCTCATTGAGCAATACCGGCACCTGCACCCGGCGCAGAAGCGTTACATCAAGGTCAGTGTCCGGCACTGGCGCAAGTTCCGTGTCTGGGATGTTTTGGAAGCAGCCCTTGAACAGGCCAGCAGCCTGGTAGGGGGTAGCTGCCATGAATAAGTTCAAGATCCTTGAGAATGCCCTGTGCGCTGTCAACCACAGGCAGACTGAAGCCCGGAACCAGGTTCGCGATTGCCGTGACTTGGGCAATGAAGAGGCTATGCAGTACTGGGAGAAGGAAATCGATAAGGCCGAAGCCACTTACCAGGGCTTGCTGGAGATGCTGTCAGACCTGTATGGCGGCGAATTAAATGGCGAATTAAAAGCGAAGCCGGGCGAATTAAATTCAGGGCAGGGGGTTAGGCCATGACACACCGTAATTTTACGGCGGCTGTCAAGGGGGCTGCCTTCGGGCAGTGGCCTTATATCCTGCAACAGCTGGCCGGGTTGACTGACCTGCAGGTCGATACCAGGACCCGATCCACAGGCACGGCCTGCCCCCTGTGTGGTGGCCATGACCGCTACAGCTTCAAGTCTGACGATGAGGGCGGCTGGGCCTGCCGCCATTGCGGCGGCGGTGACGGTTTCACCCTGCTGATGAAGCTGCACGGCTGGGACTTCACCCGGACAGTGCAACAGGTGGCCAGCCTGCTGGGGCTGAGTCAGGACTTCCCTGAAGAACTGGATCGGCTGCGAAAGGAAGCCGAAGAGCGCCGTCGTGTGCATGAGCAGCAGAACCAGCAGAAGAAGCAACAGCAACAGGCGGAAGGCATCCAGGAGGCTAACCGGTTCTGGGACAATTCAGTGCCCTATCGGCGGCATCCTTACGCCGAATACAAGCGGTTCAGCCCCTTTCTGAAAAGCCTGTGCCGCCAGCTTGATGACTGGCTACTGGTGCCCGTATACAGCCCGGACGGCTTCCTGATGAATATCCAGCGCTTTGTCAACTACATGCCAACCGATGGCAGCCGCTGGCCCCGTTACTTTGTCCGTAATGCACCAGTCAAAGGGGGCTGGCTGGCTTACGGACCGGACTCACACCACGTCCTGATCACGGAAGGGGTGGCTGATGCGGACGCCTGTTACCAGATCGAAAGCGGAGCTTGCAAGGTGGTCTGCGCCTTTTCAGCGAATCAGTTTTCATCGGTGGCGAAGCTGGTTCGCCAGTATCATCCGGACTCTGAAATTATTTTGTGCCCGGACAGTGACCCGGCAGGGCTGAAGCATGCCATTAAAGCCACAACAGAGGTACATGGCTGCCTGATTTCACAACCGCCAACACCTTACAAGGACTGGTCAGATTTCTTTATTAGTCAACAGGAGGTGGCGTGATGTCAGATAAAACCACGCCAAAATCACGAGCGGTTGAAGCAAAAGACATAAAACAACCAGAGTGTGAACCACAGACACCACAGCATCTGATGCAGGCCGGTGGCAAAAAGCTGTCACTGGCTGAGGTAGAACGGCTAAAAGAATTCAACCAGTACTATACCCATACAGTGCTGTCAGGCAAGCACTTCATCGCCCTGAAACGCTATAGCGCCGTTAATGGCAAGTTGGTCATAACATTTGACCCATTGCCACAATTCAAAAACTACTTTCTTGCTGATCCCGAAGTGGCGGGCATGAATCCCGGTAAAGCCTGGTTGTGCTGGCCGGGCAAGAACTTCATGCCCGGCGGTGTGACCTTTCAGCCAAATGTGGAAGCCTGCCCCAAGGACGTGTTTAACATGTGGCAGGGTTTCGATGTGACTGCTGAAGAGGGCGACGTCGGCACCTTTACGCACCATGTACGGCAGGTGTTGTGTGGGGGTGATGAGGAGGTCAGTCGGTACTTTATCCAGTGGTTAGCGCACATGCTGCAGAAGCCGGACGTAAGGCCGTCGGTGGCCATCCTGTTGAAGTCAGTCGAGGGCACGGGCAAGGGGACGATGGTTAGGCCGTTAGCGGAGATCCTGGGCCCGCACTTTGTCCAGCTGAACGGGGACAGCCTGCTGACCGGACGGTTTAACTCCATTGTTGCCAACCGGCTGCTGGTGTTCGCCGATGAGGTCCAACTTACTGATCAAAAGGTTGCCGACACGCTTAAGGCGATGATCAGTGAACCCACGGTCAGCATGGAGCGCAAGAATATCGACGCGGAGCCGATGCCCAACTTTGCGCGCTTCATCTTTGCCAGTAATCATGACCATGTATTGCTGGCTGGCCAGAGGGAGCGGCGTTACCTGGTGATTGAACCCGATGCTAAGTACGCTCAGAACCAGGCGCACTTTAACCAGTTCTATAGCTGGCTGAACCAGGGTGGTGGGGCCAGCAAGCTGTTGCACTACCTGTTGCACCTGGACATTAATGATTTTAACCCCCATAAGGCACCTGTCACCCGTGGCCTGATTGCCGAAAAGCTGCAAAGCATGAAGCCGGTTCAACAGTGGTGCTATGAGTGGCTTGAGAAGGCGGCTACGGTTGACCCCTTACCGGCAAGGATTGATGGCAAGGATCTGGCCGGGAAGTATCGGGACTGGGCCAAGCTCAACATGCACATGGATATACTTCAAAGAGCGGCTGAAACCGAAGTCGGCAACCTTATGAAAGCGATGCAAATCAGCAAGAAACGGCCAGATCCGAAAGGGCCAAGGCTTTACCAGCTGGCCGAAGCCAAAGAAATGTGTAAGCGTTTTGCCGGTATATTGGGGCATTCGGAAGATGAGGTTTTTTCAGAACTTTAAATATTGGTTGGCTAGCTTGGCTAGGTTGGCAGAAGTCATAGTTACCAAGGGTTAAGAACTAGCCAACTTTAATATTATTTTTTAAAAAAATATATAAGTTGGCTAATAAAAGAAAAACCACAGGCCAACCTAAACACTGTAGCCAACCCCTAACCACCCATGAAAAATAGGTTGGATAGCCATTAGGGCTTGCGCTGCAAGGCATGAAGGGCAACAAGCCAACTTAGCCACCCAAAAACCGGTTTTTTTCCATGGTTTTAACAGTAGGATTCAAGACATGACCCCATCTGAACGCTACCACCAACGACTGGATGACCAGCTGGCACTATACCGGCTGCTCCAGGATCGCCTTGAACTGATGAAAGAACAGCTGTCGTTTCTGGCGAAGCACAAGGCTTTTGAACCCGGTTACTACATGAATGGCTGCATGGGTGCGGCAGGGGAGGACTTGGCCAAACTGATCAGCCTGGCTGAACAGCAAACCGATCTGTACCGGCGAATGATCCAGTATGGAGAACGCAAGACCGGACTGGATCAGCCACCCGTGAAGAAAGACCGAAGCCATTTAACCTGTGTGAAATAGCGGGTGACAAAAAAAGCCCGAAGTTGCACGCATAAAAATCTGGGGCACGGCGGCGGTTTACGTCGGCGAGCCGCAGGTTTTCGACCCCCCCTACCCATTGGCTATGACTGGCCCGAGGGCTGGCCTTCTGGCTGCGGATATTCTTGGCGGCATTCAGGATGGCCTTTTCATTCAGTGCCACTAGGTGCCGCTGCTCATACTCTGGCAGGGTGGCCACGTCGGCGGCCACCGACACTTTGACATCGCCTGCATCCACTTTCCTGATTAGTTCGGGGATGCCCTGGGTTTGGACTTTTTTGGCACGATGAACAGATCTTTCTGAAACATTCATCAGTTCAGAAGCTTGATCATTTGAAAAAGTCTGCCAATTGGCAGACTTTTTTGGCTGACTTTATACTTCTTTCTGAAACATTTAATAAGTCAGCAGCCTGGCCATTACTGAGGTCGGGCAAATTTGCCTGACCTCTTTCTGTATGTTGATTATCACCTGCTCGCATGTTTGCCAACTTCCCTGCCACCATCGCCCTCTGACTTTCTGTCAGGTGCCGCCTATGCAGAGATTCAACGACACCACAAACCCCATTAATAAATCAAGGGGCAAATTTGCCCACTGAAAAAACGATTGAGATACCGACAGATCAAGTGGTCAATTGGCCACTTGATCTGATTTTCTTATTGGACGAATTCGTCCAATAGCGCGCTACGTGAAATCTGGCAGGCCAACACCCGCACTTTGTCATTTCATGCGCGTATCGTCGCCTATGCTATCAATACCACCCACGATTAAAGGAGTCTTCACCATGAAGATGCAGATCAAAAACTTTGACGTTATTAATAAGCATTGCCCGGAAGCGATCGATATTCTGAAGCGTTACTACCATTCGGAAGATGGCAAAGGCGATATTCAAATCAGCCCCATAGAGATTTATGCCGAAGACCTGTTGGATGCCGGTAATTCACTGCTCAGGTGCATGAAGATAATGATTAACAAGGCTACCCAGGAAAACCGGGATTTTAATGAACCAGAGAGGGCAGCTTACGAAGCAATTAAGGGCTGGCAGATCCGGTTTTTTGAAAAGTACGAACTTGAAAAGCCATCGAATCCACTACCCAAGCAAACCCGAACCTATATCAAAGATGATTATGGCATCCCCATACGCCCAGCCATGAATAGCGATAGCCGTGAACTTAATCAATTTGAACCCCTGGCCAAAGACCAGCGCATGAGCGACTGGTGCCAGAAGTTCGTAAGTTCTGAAGACCTGTCTGGCCTGAAGCTGGGTGACTACGTGCGGTCCTGGGTGACTGGGGATCATAACGACCTGACCCGGCGTGCCATGACCACTACCGGCACCGGCGGCGTACTGATCCCTACTCCACTGTCGGCTAGCATTATCGACCTGGCAAGAAACAAGGCCAGGGTGATGCAGGCTGGCGCTGTCGTCTGGCCCATGGATGCCACCACCCTGACGGTGCCAAGGCAGACCGGCGACGCTTCAGGGGCATGGCGCCCAGAGCTGGGCAAGATTCATCGCACAGACGTGGCACTTGAGCCGGTGGTGCTGAAGTCGTGCAGCTTCGGCGCACTGGTGACACTGTCCATGGAACTGATGGAGGACGCTATCGGGCTTGATGTCTTCCTGACCCAGACACTGAGCAATATCATTGCCGAAGGCGTAGACCTGGCGGCACTGAGCGGGGAGGGCGCAACCGACAGTGAAAGCAACGAACGCATCGAGCCGGTGGGCGTGCTTAATACCTTGGGCGTGCAGGAGATCGACCTGAACGCCGCCCTGACCAGCTATGCGCCATTCTCACAGGCTGTCACCATGATCAGGCAAGTGAACGGTGAACCCGGTGGCCTGATGATGGCCCCGGTTAATTTCGGCATCCTGGACGCACTGACCGCCAGCGATGGCCAGCCCTTGATGCCACCACCCAGCTGGGGCCAGATCAGCCATTACGACACCAACCAGGTGGACGAATCCACTGCCATTGTAGGCAACTGGTCACAACTGGCCATCGGCATTCGCCATAACATTCGCCTGGAATACGCTTACACCGGCAACATTGCCGCACAAGCCCCCCAGAAAGAAGTAGACCTGTTCAGTCAGAACGCAGTGGCAATCAGGGTGCTATGGCGGGGTGACGTGGCAGTACAGCGGCCTGACCAGTTCGTGAAGGTGATTAACATGAACCCGGATGCCTATTCCGTGAAGGCCGAACAGGGGGCAAGGAATAAAAGCAAGGCCGCTTGAACCTGCCCTAGCAATGTCGCTTACCTGCACTAGTACCTACACTAAAACGACAGACACAAAAAAGCCCGTAGTGTTCGCTAACGCTACGGGCTTTGTTTTATTTGGTGCCGGCACCAAGAGTCGAACTCGGGACCCACTGATTACAAGTCAGTTGCTCTACCAACTGAGCTATACCGGCAAAGAACGAGGTGCATAATATGTATGAGCGGATTCTTTGTCAATATCCCCGATACAAAAAACAGACCTTGTGGTCTGCTTTTTGTACGATCTTTGTGAATCTCTTTCCTTGCCCTGTGTTTCGGGGCTTCCTGCCCTGAAATGAGCTTCCTGCAAGCTGTCATCCTGACTTCAAAGCTTCCTGCTTTGTCCGCTCCCTGCGGTGTTCAAGTCTTCCTGACTGTCTTGAGGCGTCCTGCCTGTATCTTTGTCAGCTTAAGTCTTCCTGACTTTGTGAACATCCTGTTCGCAGCTGACGATTCCTATTATCCATGGCCAGATGTTTTGTGAAACCGGAGGTTTTCCTCTTCGTTTGTGAGACATTGACCATAGTGCCGTTAGGACTATAACCGCTCGCTGCCAGCCAGAAGCCCGCCGCAGGCTATAAACATTGAGCCAAACAGCCGGTTTTGCAGCTTTCCGTACTTATTCAGAATGGGCATCAGTTTCAGGGCGAAGCTGGCGTAACCGATCATAACCAAACTATCAACGGTAACCATGGTGATTCCCATAATCAGATATTGAGGCCAGAGCATCAGGGCAGGGTCGATAAACTGTGGCAGGAAAGCAGCCTGAAACACAATGGCCTTGGGGTTAGTCAGATTGACCAGAATGGCACTGGCGAAGGATTTTCTATGACTAATATGGGTTTGGCTCTCTACAGAAAGCTCATTCGACGCTTCGCGCCATTTCATGATGCCCAGGAAAATCAGGTAAAAAGCGCCTGTCCACTTGATCAGGGTAAACAGTGTCTCTGAGGCGGCAAGAATGGCCCCAAGGCCTGCGGCGACGATGATCAAAAATAGAATCAGGGCGACCTGGAGCCCCATGATGGATGGCAGGGTTCTGACCAACCCTGAGCGAATGGCGGTGGCCATGGTATTAACCGCACCGGCCCCCGGCGTCACGCTGATGATGATGGTTGCGGCCAGAAAAGCCAGCCAAGTATTAAGTGCCATTGAACACTCTAGGTCAGACTGTCGGCATCAAGGAATTAAGAGTGTGCAATATAAATCAAAAGAAGAGAAAATTTTTCGAGATTCAGAGACTAAAAAAGCCGATCAAAGATCAGCTTTTTAAAGTCTGTGATATGGTGCCCAGGAGAAGACTCGAACTTCCACGCCCTTTCGGACACTAGCACCTGAAGCTAGCGCGTCTACCAATTCCGCCACCTGGGCCTATCACTTAAATTGTATGGACTTTGCGTCCAGACCAATCATCATTGAATGATTGGTGCCCAGGAGAAGACTCGAACTTCCACGCCCTTTCGGACACTAGCACCTGAAGCTAGCGCGTCTACCAATTCCGCCACCTGGGCCCTGCGATCAGCAATGTTCTGTTCAACAAGTGCGGCGAATGTTAGGGATATAAGGTGAAAGTGTCAACACTCTGGTCGAAAATTAGGGGTTCGGAAAGTACGTTATAAGTTATTTTCGGGAGGCATTATGAAAGTGAATGGAAAACAGTTCCGTTTTCTGCAAAAAACTCTGGAGAACTGGTCTCGTGATGGCCTTCTGGATGAAGAGAAAAAAGCAGCTCTGCTGGGCTCTCTGGATGTGAAATCCTTTCAGTGGCGTCTGTTGGCTCAGTACGCATTCTGGGCTGCATTGTCTTCCATGGTGTTGTCCCTGTTAGCCGTAGTGATGGATGAGGCCCTGATGGCATGGCTGGAGCATTTATTTAGCCTTCAGGACGACACCCGAAGTGTGTTTTTTGCTGCATTGTCGGTAGCCATTTACCTGTTTGGCGGCTGGTTCAAGTCCCGTCAGAAAGGCCGTGTCTTTAGTCAGGAGCTTATTTTTTTCCTGGGAGCTGTATCCACAGTGGCTTCCATTTACTACCTGGGCAAAGTCTTTTATACAGTCGATGGTCACTATTCGCTGTTATTGTTGCTTGCGGCTGCGATCTATCTGATAGTCGCGATACTGCTGGAATCACTGTTGCTTTGGGTACTGGGCTTAGGGGCACTGGCTTGCTGGTTTTTAGCCGAAATGGCTTACTGGGCTGGTGATAATGATTTGCCATTTTTCGGGATGAGTTATCTAGTGCGATTTCTTGTCTTCAGTCTGGTGATCCTTTTGCTGGGTTATGGCCTGCCACTATTTAATCGGACCAGGGCTTTTTTTAATGTGACCCGGTTTTGCTCGTTAATGATGCTCTTCCTGTGTTTGTGGGTATTGTCCATGATAGGTAATTACGATCCTACGCTTGAGCCCCCCGAGGCATCGCAAATGGAGCTTTGGTTATGGCAACTGGCCATGATGGCAGCGTCATGTTTGGCGATTTTTATCGGTTTTCGCCGGGACGACGCCATTCTGAGAATCATGGGTGTCTGTTTTCTGTTGTTGAATCTCTACACCCGGTTCTTTGAGTACGGCTGGGACGAAATGCATAAAGCATTGTTTTTTGCACTGCTGGCGCTCAGTTTCTGGCTACTGGGAAGATACTCAGAAAGGCTGTGGCTGGGGTTGTCAGGAAAAAGGTTGTCAGGAAAAAGGTTGTCAGGAAAAAGGTTGTCAGGAAAAAGAAAGGTCTGAATGAATGAGGTTGCTCTGTCGGCAGAGCAACCTCGGGAATTGTGGGCTCTGCCGGTATCAGCTGTTAACGGCGTCTTTGAGGGCTTTGCCTGGTTTAAAGGCTACGGTATTGCTGGCAGCAATTTGAATCGGTTCACCAGTTTGTGGATTTTTGCCTGTACGTGCGGCCCTGCTGCGCTGCAGGAATGTACCAAAGCCTATAAGGTTGACACTGTCTTCTTCTTTCAGGGCGGAGGTTATGGCTTCAATCATGGCATTGAGTGCCTGATTAGCCTGTTCTTTTGTCAGATCTGCCTGATCGGCAATGGCGTTGACGAGTTCTGGTTTACGCATGTTGTCATGCACTCCTTCTTGTTTTTTATCGTCCGTTGGATAGGCAACCATCAACAGACTAAAACACTGTTGAGGTTAGGGCAATAGCCTTTCTCGCGAAAAATGCAGGAATTGGACTATTTCTACACAATCAGCCGACTCTGACCATTTCAAAGTCGTCTTTGCTGACACCGCAGTCAGGGCAAAGCCAGTCTTCAGGAACATCTTCCCAGCGAGTTCCCGGCTCGATCCCATCATCTGGCCAGCCCTGTTCTTCGTCATAGATAAAACCGCACACCATACACTGCCATTTTTTCATATTTGCCTCCATAAGGTCATAGCCGTTTAAAAGAGTGGCGACAGTGGCAATTTTATACAACAGAAGCCATCCATGGATAAAAAAGAGTTTGGCAGAACTCTGCATTCAGAATCCTGCATTCAATCAGTTCATGGACACTTTGACAGCGTTGTCTGCTTCAGATTTCAGCTGTTGATACCACTGTCCCAGTAACTGACGCTCTTCTTCCGTCATCTCAGTGCGGTTTGCCAGGGGCATGATATGGGTTAAAACGGCCTGACTGTAGATCTTGTCCGCTTTGCTGGCGATGGATTCATAGTCATCAAAGATCAACCCACCCGGAGCGACCCGAAAGAGAGGGTCGGTTGGTTTAGCCGCATGACAGGTAGAACAACGGTTAGTGACAATCTCGACAATGGCTTGTTCGTCAAAAGCCGGTGCTTCTGCCACCTCGGGCATAGGGGCCATTTGCGGTCGGATAACAAAAGCCAGGCTCAACATCACTACCGCAGCCGTGGGCCATAGCCAGGTTAATACAGCGCCCTGATTACGACGGTTAAAGAAGTGTCGGATCAGAATGGCAGCCAGTGACAGGGCGGCAAGAATCGCCCAGTTCAGTTCATGGCCATAAGTCATCGGGTAGTGACCGCTGATCATGATAAACAACAGTGGCAAGGTAAAATAGTTGTTGTGCCTTGAGCGAAGCAGCGCATGTTGAGCAATGGCCGGGTCAAAGCTGCTATCACCTCTTTGGGCCGCATCAACCAGCTTTCTTTGGGACGGGATGATAATCTGAAAGACATTACCCACCATCAGGGTTCCGATCAGGGCGCCGACGTGGATATAAGCCGCTCTGTCGCTGAACAGTTGAGCATATCCCCAGGCTGAAAAAACAATCAGCCCGAACAGTACCGCACTGAACTGTTTTTCATGGTTAAACAAGCGGGTACGGCAAAGAAAGTCGTAAGCCAGCCAGCTCAGGAACAGGCTGAATACACTGACTGCAATGGCTGAGGCCGATGACAGTGGCGAGTCCGCGGCTAACAGATAACTTTCTGCGCCCCAGTAGTAGATAATCGCCAGCAAACCAAAGCCACTGAGCCAGGTGACATAAGCTTCCCATTTGAACCAGTGCAGGGTTTCCGGCATTTTCTCCGGTGCCAGACGGTATTTATTCACTTCATAGAAACCGCCGCCGTGCACCGCCCATAACTCTCCTTTAATGCCTTTTTTCTGTTTCGCCTGAGGGGCATTTTCCAGTCGGCCTTCCAGCCAGTTGAAGTAAAAGGAGGCACCGATCCAGGCAATGCCCGCGGTGACGTGCAACCAGCGGAAAATCAGATTCAGCCAGTCTTGTATATAAGATTCCATAGTCAGTTTCTTCCTCGAGTCTCCCGGCCCATGACAATGGTTTTTTCAATGACCCGGTCGTCACCCATCACCATCAGGACACCCAGCAACTCTTCCAGTGTTTTCGTTTTTTCTGTTCTGAATTTCAACAAAGGTGTGGCGTTGGGGTTAAGCACCAGAAAGTCTGCCTCGTTACCGATCCGGAAACTGCCGATGCGGTCGTCGAGATGCAGGGCTCGGGCGCCCCCCAGAGTGGCCAGGTAGAAAGCTTGAAGAGGAGATATCGTATGCTCACTCAACTGAGATACCTGATAAGCGTCTTTCATCGTGTTAAACAGGCATAGACTGGTGCCACCACCCACGTCTGTGCCCAGCCCAACGCGAATATTTTTGTTTTTTGCCCTGGCAAAATTGAATAAACCGCTGCCCAGGAACAGGTTGGAACCCGGACAGCAGGCAATGGATGAGTCACTTTCAGCCATTCGCTCCCAACTCTGGTCGCACAGATGGATGGAATGGGCAAAAACCGATCGAGGACCCAGCAGGCCATGCTGGTCATAAACATCCAGGTAATGTTCGCTGTCAGGAAACAGTTGCTGAACCCACTCTATCTCTTTGGGATTTTCAGACAGGTGGGTATGCAGGTAGAGGTCGTTATGTTCTTTGAGTAGCTGTCCGGCCAGAGTAAGTTGCTCAGCAGAAGAAGTCGGCGCAAAGCGGGGCGTGACGGCATAAGACAGTCGACCTTTATTGTGCCAGCGATTGATCAATTGTTTTGAATCTTCGTAGCTGCTTTGTGGTGTGTCGAGCAGATACTCTGGCGCGTTGCGATCCATCATGACCTTGCCAGCAATCATACGCAGGTTGCGTTTGTGCGCAGCTTCAAAGAAAGCATCAACCGACTGGGGCGCAACCGTGCCGAAAACCAGTGCCGTGGTGGTGCCACTGTTCAGGCACTGATCCAGAAATAACTCGGCAATCTCGCTGGCATATTCAGGGTCTGAAAAGCGGGCTTCAGCCGGAAAGGTATACTGTTCCAGCCAGTCGAGCAGTTGTACTCCGCAGCCTGCCATGACTTCCAGCTGGGGGTAATGGACATGAGTATCTACAAATCCCGGAATAATCATCCTGCCTGAGAGATCCCGGATTTCACAGCCTTCCGGCAGTTGTTGCAATAAGGTTTTGGCAGGGCCGCAAGCCTTGATATAGCCTGATTCAACCAGTAAGCCACCGTCGTCAAAGTATTCCCAGTTCTGCTCTCCCTTATCGGGATCATCCAGAAAGTGAAGTACCGACGCCCGCCAGAAAACAGGGGTTGTCATCGTCGTCGTATTCATATCGGGGCTCCCACTGTCAGAGAAAGGTGGGCCGGGATTAAAACTTCGTCACAATTGTGCCCCGGCCCGGCCCGGTCAATCACCAGATAGGCCATTCCATCACCGGCAGAAAGCAGTGGATGGTGCCAAGTGCCCGGATGGTAGTTAATGCCCTGGGAGCCATCAGTAATGAAGCAGCGAATATGATTAAAGTCCGGTTCCTGATGATGATCAGGGGCGACAACAATCAAAAATGGCTGTTGCTCAAGGGGCATAAAAGTCTGGCTGCCCAGAGGATGACGTTCCAGTAAGTCCAGTCGGTAGGGCTGTTTGATGGCTTGCGTGTGGTAAATGTGGACAGCCACTTCCCCCCCGGCATCGGTTTGAATACGGGTGAGGTCGCTGAACTTACGACAACGGCCCTGATTGATGATCGTGGCGTCACCACGGGCTTCGATCACATCGCCAAAAGGTTTGAACGCTTCAGCAGACAAGGGCTCTACGGGGAGAGCCCGGGTGGTTACTGTGGCTGGCATGTGGCAATCAGCTCCCCCGGTAAGTCGAATATCCGAAGGGGGATATCAGCAACGGCACATGGTGGTGACGATCATCACTGACCTCAAAAATGACCGGGACCTGCGGATAAAAGTACTTTTGCTCCAGCCGGTTAAAGTAATCCGCAATGGCAAAGTCCAGCTTATAAATGCCTTCAGGAAGGTTGACTTCGTCCGTAGCCAGACTGTTTATTCTTCCATCGTCGTTCGTTGTACCCTGCCCTACCTCTATCCAGTTGTCTTCTACCTGCTTGTACAGGGTGACAGGAACCCGGTCGGCAGGGTGGCCGCGGGCGGTGTCGAGGATATGAGTGCTGATCCCGGTCATAAAATCGCTCCTTCTTTGGGCAAAGAGGTGTTCTTGAGCATTTTGCACAGGCGGATGCTGGTTATTTTATGCTGTTCAGCCGCTGCAATTGAGAGTTCATCCGCTGGCTCATTATGCAAACGTTCCTCCAGTAGCGTCAGCATCTCGCTGGCACTTTTGCCGGTCGCGCAGACAATGAAGATATAGCCAAACCGGCGCTCATATTTGCCATTGTTTTCAGCCAGTGCCTGCAGGGTTCCTGCATTGGCTTCATCGACACCAGACTGCTCATGGCCCGCCATGGCTTGAGTGTTTTGATATTTTTTTTTCAGGCTGTTGATGTCACCGATTTTCGGGTGAGCATCAAAAGCTTCCAGGTAATCGGATTTCTGACAATGAGACCATACGGCGTTGGCAGCAATCAGCAGGCTTTCAATATTGGCAAAGGGTCTTGCCGCCACCATGCACTCAACCCAGTGGCTGCTGGCACAGCACTGACGCAAGGTTTCTGTTGCCTGCTCTTCGCTCAGTGTATTCAGTTCACTCAATGTCATTTTGCTGGCTCCGGCTGACCGATGACCCGCAATCGGGATACGCCACCATCGGGGAAAATATTCAGACGGACATGGGTGTATATTTCCTGAGTATTTTCCAGATTCTCGACAAAAGAGTGATTACGATGGGCATGAAGTTTCTGTTCGCTCAGGATCGGTTGCCAACGTACACTGTCGTCTGGTATTTCTCCTTCAAAATAACAGCCTTCCAGACTGCCTCTGTCGGGATAGTTACCTTTGAAATGCAGGGTATCCATTTCAACCCGGCCAATTTTACCCGGTGTTGCCAGCCTGATAATCATCCAGTCATGACCGCCAGCGCGTCTTCGGCGGGTTTCCCAGCCATCGTGCATATCGGCACCACGACCCGGACGCAGCAGATTTTGCATGGGGCTGAAGAACGCGTCGGAACAGCTGACTGGGTGGGCACCGTTCATCAGTGCCGATAGATCAACGGGTTCGTTGGGGAGCAGGTGTTGAGTGTTAAACATAATTTTTCCGTAGACTCTTAGCCGGGCAACACCGCCATCGGGAAAAATCGTCAGGCGAATATGAGTGGCTTCAACAGGCTGGTCCAAACGGATCAGGTTGCGGTGATCGGCTTCAACAGCCATCCTGTCGGTCATTGTCTGCCATTGGCTGTGCTCATCAGGGTCTGACTCGCTGGCGATGTATTCCAGCTGAACGGCACCGGGGGCATTGCCTTTGAAGTGACGGGTATCGACTTCCAACCCTTCCACCATTCCCGGGGTTGCAAGCCTGACGACCACCCAGTCATGATCGCCAGTGCGGCGTCGGCGGGATTCCCAGCCGTCCATCCATTTGCCGTAAGCCGTGTATTTTTCCGGAAGAAAAACCGGCTCAGAATCCAGCAGCAGGTTGTCTTTTTCAGCAAAGAAGTCATCGCTTGCAGACAGCACATCACCACCCAAAGCACGGGCGGCCAGATCAACTTTTGTCTGTTGCCACAGCATGGCGTCGTTGGAGCCATTAGCTGGAAGAGAGCCATCAGCTATTTTTTTCATTGCATATCCTGGTTTTTTGTTGGTTTTATCGGAATTTTATTGTCGCCCCAATTAAGAGGCTAAAAGGACATTTGTTTTTTTGTTCTAACAAAATGTTGACCAAATAGTCAGACTTTGGGAGTTTATGCCACAGATGCGGGTGCAATCAATATATTGGTTTAAAACCAACAAAAATAAGCCGGAGCTTGTCATGGATAACAGAGAGAACAACTACCCAAGGGACTTAACAGGGTATGGAAATACTCCTCCCCATCCACAATGGCCTGAACAGTCGCGGATTGCGGTTCAGTTTGTCATTAACTACGAGGAAGGGGGCGAGAACTCTGTGCTTCATGGTGACAAGGGTTCGGAAGCTTTCCTTTCCGAAATTATTGGTGCTCAGTCGTATGAAGGAATGCGCCATATCAGTATGGAGTCTATCTATGACTACGGGGCCAGGGCTGGCTTCTGGCGGCTTCATCGTATCTTCATCCAGAGAAACATCCCTGTAACCGTCTATGCCGTGGCCATGGCTATGGAACGAAACCCCCGGGTTGTAGAGGCTATGTTGAATGCTGACTGGGAAATAGCCAGCCACGGTTATCGCTGGATTGATTATCAGTTTCACGATCCTGATGAAGAGCGTGAGCACATGCAGAAAGCCATTCAAATTCACACAGAAATGACCGGCCAGAGACCTTCGGGTTGGTACACAGGTCGTTGCAGCCCCCAGACGGAGCAGCTGGTGGCAGAAGAGGGTGGTTTTCTCTATCACGCCGACAGTTATGCAGACGATCTGCCCTATTGGGATACCCGATTTGATCAGCCGCAGCTGGTGGTGCCTTATACACTGGACTGCAATGATATGCGTTTCGCTACCGCCCAGGGTTTTAACTCTGGCGATCAGTTTTTCAACTATTTGAAAGACGCCTTTGATGTGCTCTATGACGAGGGAGCCGATCAGCCAAAAATGATGTCGGTAGGTTTGCATTGTCGTTTGGTTGGCAGGCCGGGTCGTGCGGCTGCACTGATGCGTTTCCTGGATTATGTGCAGTCAAAGGAAAAAGTATGGCTATGCACCCGGGAGCAGATTGCCCGCCACTGGCATGAGCATCATCCTTTACCGGATTGACAGGGGATTCTGCGATAGCTACCTTTCCATCAGAGCCTTCGAGCTGGTGAACCACGCCTCGGAATTGAACCGGGGACAGTCGAATCAGACGAAGGCTTTCCTTGTTTCTGATGTATTTAAGCCTGCCTTTTTCGATCCAGTTTCGGTATTGCCCCTCCGGTCTTCCATGTACAGTAACGACGCTGTTGACG
Source organism: Endozoicomonas sp. 4G (assembly GCF_023822025.1). Lineage (NCBI taxonomy): Bacteria > Pseudomonadati > Pseudomonadota > Gammaproteobacteria > Oceanospirillales > Endozoicomonadaceae > Endozoicomonas > Endozoicomonas sp. 4G. The sequence continues at coordinate 5,522,043 of NZ_CP082909.1, forward strand.
ATATGTCCTTTTCGGTTGTCAATTGACAACCGTTGACATTCATTAACAGGTAAACCGGACAGTTTGGTATAAAATCGTATTTTCGCCAGTAAACAGTGGGCGTAGATATCCTGCCAACTGAATGAACAGAGGAGAAATATCATGGCCAGAACCTCTCTGACCATAACGCCTGAAATTGCTGCTTATCTCACTGATCCGGGTATGCGTGATCACCCTGTATTAAGTGAGCTGCGAGCACGGATGGCAGACTTTGCCGAAGGGTATATGCAGATTTCGCCGGAGCAGGGCGCGTTCATGCAAATGCTGGTGAAGATCAGTGGCGCAAGAAGGGGAATAGAGATCGGTACATTCACTGGCTACAGTGCTCTGGCAACGGTGCTGGCCATGCCAGAAGAGGGTCACCTGACTTGTCTGGATGTTTCTGAAGAATGGACGAGTATTGCCAGGGAGCATTGGCAGAAAGCGGGTGTGTCAGAAAAAATAACCTTGAAAATTCAGCCTGCCCTGGACAGCCTGGCTGAAATGAAAGACCAGAAGGGTTTATTCGACTGGCTGTTCATTGATGCCGATAAAGAAAATTATCTGAATTACTACCAGCGCGGTATTGAATTACTGAAATCCGGCGGACTGGTGTTAGTGGATAACAGTCTCTGGAGCGGTTCGGTGGTGAATCCTCAGGATGCTGAGGCCAAAGCCATTGATGAATGCAACCGCTTTATTCAACAAGACGACAGGGTCGATATGGTGTTATTGCCAGTGAGCGACGGGTTGATGATCGCTCGCAAACGTTAACCATTTAAAGATCCTGAGCCGGAGCTTTTATAGCTCCAGCTTCACATCCGCTCCTATTTGACCCACTGAACCAGCCGATCTTTTGGCGAGCGTGTTTTGGCCCTGGGCTCTTCCTGACGGTAGCCGAAAGCGACCAGGTAGCTGATGCCGAAGTGATGGCGATCCAACAGATCTTCCTGTTCAAGAATATCCTCCAAAGGATCGCGGTCAAACCCTTCAATCGGGCAGGAATCTATACCGATCTGGGCGGCAACGCTCAGCATATTGCCCAGGGCGATGTAGGTTTGTTTGCAGGACCAGTCAAACATGGCTCTGGGCGACTCGGTCAACTTGAAGTGATCGGTCTGGAATGTTTTGTAGAAATCGCCCTTCAGATTAACAATCTCGTCAGGGAGCTGCTCTACTTCGCGCATGTGCTCTTCGATATAAGGAGAGCTGTAAATCATGCCGGGTTCCTTTCGAGCCAGAGTCACTACAAAGTGGCTGGCAGTGGGCAGCTGGCCTTCAGCACCCAGACACACCGGAAGCATTTTCTTTCTCAACTCTTGGTTATCGATCACCAGAAATTTCCAGGGTTCGAACCCGAATGAACTGGGCGACAGTAGTCCTGCATCCAGGATGAAATCGAAATCTTCATCGGATATTTTTTTATCCGGATCAAAACTTTTGCAGGCATGACGGAACTGAAAAGCGTCCAGTATCTGCTGCTTGGTTGTTTCTTTCATTGGGAGCCACCTACAGTGAAATCACAGGGCAAAGTGCACTATATGCCTGTTGGTACAGGAAAGGAAGAACGTTCATTTTTTACCTGGAAGTAGCCACCAGAGCACTGAAAACTGTCCCGTGAAACAAAATGAAAAAAGTTTAATGTTTTAATCATCTTCCGGTTATCCGAGTCTGGCTATTCTAGGCCCATCTTTTAAACAAAGACTTACAGAGAACGAAAACCGGAGACTCAAATTATGAAAAAGACACTGATGGCTTTAATGGTTGCTTCAACTTTCGCAATGACTGCTGGCACCGCATTTGCCGAGACCACTGAGCCTTGCCCTGAAAAGACCACTCAAGCAGCTGCCATTGAAGAAACTGCCGCTGATGAAACCAAGGTAGAACCAACCGGTTACATTCTGGCTCAGGCAGAAGAAGAGCCTAAAGTTGAACCAGCCAGCCAGAGCGCTGAAGAAGAGAAAGTAGAACCTGCAAGCTACCAGCTGGCCCAGGTTGAAGAAGAGCCTGCGGTAGAACCAGCCAGCCAGAGCGCTGAAGAAGAGAAAGTAGAACCAGCAAGCTACCAGCTGGCTCAGGTGGAAGAAGAGCCTGCGGTAGAACCAGCAAGCCAGAGCGCTGAAGAAGAGAAAGTAGAGCCTGCAAGCTACCAGCTGGCCCAGGTGGAAGAAGAGCCTGCGGTAGAACCAGCAAGCCAGAGCGCTGAAGAAGAGAAAGTAGAACCAGCAAGCTACCAGCTGGCTCAGGTGGAAGAAGAGCCTGCGGTAGAACCAGCCAGCCAGAGCGCTGAAGAAGAGAAAGTAGAACCTGCAAGCTACCAGCTGGCTCAGGTTGAAGAAGAGCCTGCGGTAGAACCAGCAAGCCAGAGCGCTGAAGAAGAGAAAGTAGAGCCTGCAAGCTACCAGCTGGCTCAGGTTGAAGAAGAGCCTGCGGTAGAACCAGCAAGCCAGAGCGCTGAAGAAGAGAAAGTAGAGCCTGCAAGCTATCAGCTGGCAAGCAGTGAAGAGATCAAACCTGAAACTGAAACAAAATCCTTTGCCTGAATAGGTCTTTAACTTGAAAAAAGGGTTGCCGGGATTCTTCCGGCAACCCCAATCCAGTTGCAGAAGGTTTTCAAGTCAACGCAGTTTAGGTATCTTACGCCAACTTTTCATTGGCAGACCACATACCTCTCATGACCACCTCAGTTGAACCTGATCATACCCCTGATCCGACTAAACGTCGGGAAATCAAAAGTTTTGTCCTGCGCGCAGGTCGTATGACCACAGGGCAACGTCGTGGCTGGGATGAATGCTGGGACAAGTGGGGTCTTCGAAAAGAAGACGGCCCGTTAAACATCACCGAAGCCTTTGGCCGGGAGGCACCGGTCGTACTGGAAATCGGTTACGGCATGGGTCTGTCACTGCTGGCCATGGCAAAAGCTGAGGGTGACAAAAACTTTATCGGTATTGAAGTTCATCGTCCGGGGGTCGGCAGCCTGCTGAATGAGTGCCAGCTGGCGGGTGTCACCAATGTTCGCAGCTACTGTGATGATGCGGTTGAAGTGCTTCGTGAATGCATTGCCGACGGTAGCCTGTCCAGAGTTCAGATTTATTTCCCCGACCCCTGGCATAAGAAGCGTCATCATAAGCGCCGCCTGATTCAACCCGGATTTATTGCAGCCATCAGACCGAAACTGGCTATAGGCGGTGTTATTCACCTGGCCACAGACTGGGAAAACTATGCTGAGCAAATGATGGAAGTCATGACAGCGGCTGAAGGTTTTAACAATCAGGAAGGTGAAGGTCGCTATGCGCCCAGGCCAGACTTCAGACCTCTAACCAAGTTTGAAAAGCGCGGTCATCGGTTGGGTCATGGGGTTTGGGACCTTTTGTTTGAGAGAACGGAATAAACACTGCCCTTTCCGGAGTGGGCAAAGCGGCCATCGTTTTGCTCCTCTGCTCAACGTCCCAGCCTCTCCGACAATAACCCTACGCAGATGATGATCACCAGCAATACTGGAGCCAGAGTGAAATGATTGAAGTAGCTCAGTAAATGACCGAGCCATTGAGGGACAAAATAGAAGATGGCACCAAACAGGGCGAGATTCAAAACCGCTCTTACAGGAACTCTCAACACGGCATGAAGCCGGTCTAACCAACGACTGCCCCATGAGGCAATAAAACGACCTATAAAGGCGGTTGCCACTGCCGTCAGGGCCATCGCAATAACATCAAGATGCTGACGAGCCAGCTTGGATAGAAAAATAATGCTGTCCGTTATCCATTCCATAGTTCACTCTTCGTTTTGTGCCCGTAAATAATTCACAACCGATTCGCAGGATACTCAGCCAGAGTCGTTTTGGCTACTGATTGCAGAATACCAGGCAGACAAAACGAGGGGCTTTTACAGAGCCGATAAAATGGCCAGCGTTGTTATGACGGCCAAGCCAGTAGTCACCAGGGTCGTAACTTCTGAAGAAGTGGCGAACGTGCCGTTAATGGCAGGCGTGTCGGTAATAGCAGTAGGGGATCCGGTTGCTGTCTGGCTGCTGTTCGACTCAAACAGGAACTGACCTTCGACGTTGATCAGTCCGCTGCTGGCAGTCGCCGTGGAGCCATTTATAGCCGTCCAGGTATTCATGATATGACCGGTTGAATTGAAGAAGCTTTCGCACTCTCTTGCCAGTGGTAATGGATCTACAGCTTTCAGGATGAATTGTGGTTGAAGTTGTTGCCACGGGTTGACTGCCTCCAGTTTATTGCAAGCCAGAGCCAGTGCAAGGGGTGTGCTGACGGTTATGGCTGTCCCTGTTATATAGATCTCATTAGCGGCCAGATTAAAGAGAGGACGTTCTGCGTCGGTATCTGCATAACCTGTAAGAACAAAACCTCGTTGAGGTTGTTCGGCAATGTAAATCAAGAGTGTATTTCTGAAAACATCCATACTGGCTCGGGGTCCGAGATTAAACTCACCTGCATCTGCCATTGCGCCCATGAACAGGTTCCCAATAACTGCGACCCTCTCTGAATGGTTCATGATGTTAGGAAGATTAATATAGACCCCTTCATCAGGAATAGTTCCATGGTGCATCGCACTGATGGTGTCAACTCTGAGTGTGTTATTGGCGAACAGCAGACCCGGGCCGGGACGTGTGGCATTGGCCGATGCATTCAGAGGTTCTTTGCAATCAATGTAAACTGCAGCCCATTCAGGAAGAAAGAAAACGTTGTTTTGTACGATCAATCTCCGGTTATAGCACTCTGCGAAAACAATGGTGTTGACCGGCCTGTGGTGTTTAGGCCCAGTGGACAGGAAAGTAATGTGTTCTATATGACTGTCTCTTGTTTTTTCAAACTGAAAGTTGTCAGTGGTTCCAGCCTTGATCATATCTTTCTTCTGATAATTTGAGTGAAACGTAATGACGATTATAAAACCGTCATCAGCAGCCCCGAGAATGTCGTGACCGTCCTTTAGAACTATCTCGCTGCCAATAAAGTACTTAACCGGAATTATCCTTGTTGCGTGGGCAGCAGTTGGCGCAGTCGTATTGGAAGAGAGCAATATAACGGTATTCTCGGGAATCTGTTGTATCAGCTCACTTAAATCATCCGCAGGGTTGGCAGTGAGAACAATGCACTGTCGTCCGCTAACAAGTTTTCTGTACTCGTATAGTCGTTTCTTAACCCCCGTCGTCTGTTCTTTAAGAGTGTTGCACGCTGTTGGACGGCTTGTTGTGGCTGGAGATTGAGTCGTTGTCTGGGCCTTTAAGCTCAGAGTATGAAACAGGAATACAGGGGCGATTAACCAGACCGTATAATGACGCAGCTTAGTCATTTTCTGAACCCTCTGGAAGATAAGGCTCCTAGGAAGCAGACAAGATGAGGGGCTTTTATTTTGAAGCCACTCATCCATCAGTAAACAACGCCAACAGATCGTTCAAAAAGAGTCGCCCCTGCCTGGTTGGCTGTAAGCGATCCTGCTCCAGCAAACCTTTTTGAATCGCCTGCTGACGTTGCGAATCAATATCTGAGAATGCCATTCCGGTTCTGCGCTGAAACAGTGAGTGATCAACGCCCTGGTTAAGTCGCAGAACATTCATCATGAATTCAATGGGCAGATCATCCCTGCTCAGTGTCCTGTTGCCCGCCTCGAAGGGTTTATCCGCTGCCAGATAATCGCTGGGCATCCGGGTTTTCCAGTTCCGATAAATCCTGCCCGTCTCCCGCTCGGTTATCTTGCCATGGGCTCCTGCGCCAATACCGATATAGTCGCCAAACTGCCAATAGTTAAGGTTATGTCTGGCCTGTTTACCGGGTCGGCTGTAGGCTGAAATTTCGTACTGCTGATACCCGGCCTCTGCCAGTAAATCCCACCCTTCTTCCTGAATGGACCAGAGGGTATCGTCCTCGGGCAAGATCGGCGTTTTTGAATAGAAAACTGTATTGGGTTCAATGGTGAGCTGATACCAGGAAATATGGGTTGGTGCCAGTGTAATGGCTTTTTGCAGATCGGACAGACCGTCCTGAATGCTCTGACCAGGCAGCCCGTGCATCAGATCAATATTGAAGTTGTCAAAGCCCATCCCCGTCAGGGACTCAATGGCTTTATGTGCTTCGTCTGAGCTGTGAATTCGGCCCAGTGCCTTGAGTTTTTCATCCTGAAAACTCTGAACTCCCAATGACAATCGGTTGATACCGGCTTTGCGATAGTCCTTGAACCGATCGTGTTCATAGGTGCCGGGGTTGGCTTCCATGGTGATTTCAATCTCCGGCAAGAAACGGATTCTTTTTTCCAGCTCGCAGAGAAAACGATCAAAGCCGTTGGCAGACATCAAACTGGGAGTGCCACCACCGAAGAAAATCGTGTGAAGCGCTCTCCCCTGAAGGGTATTCACTTCGTTGTCAAAGTCTTCCAACAGGGCATCGACATAGGCTTCTTCAGGAATACCATGACTGAGCGCGTGGGAGTTGAAGTCACAATAAGGACATTTTTTGACACACCAGGGAATGTGCACATAAAGGCTCAATGGCGGGAGTTCGAGCATATTGACAATCGGATCAGGTGATTAAAGCAGCCGGATGTTATCAACGGCTGCACGGAGAAAAAACCTTCAGGAGCGTTCTTTTAACTGCTCCAGAAGTTGCGCCATGGCTTTTGCCCGGTGGCTGATGCGGTTCTTTTGTTCCCGGCTGAGTTCAGCCGCCGCACAATCCTGATCAGGCACATAAAACAGCGGGTCATAACCAAAACCCTGATCACCTACAGGTGCGTCCAGAATGTAGCCTTCCCAGCGGCCATGACAGATCAGGGGAGTAGGATCTTCTGCATGACGCAGATAGACCAGCACGCTGTGAAAACGTGCGGTTCTTTGCTCTTTGGGCAATCCGTTCAAGCTCTGTAACAGCTTCTGGTTATTCGCTTTATCGGTGGCCTGCTCACCGGCAAAGCGTGCTGAGTAAATACCCGGTTGACCATTGAGGGCATCCACTTCAATCCCGGAATCATCAGCAATGGCTGCAAAACCCGATAGTTTCGCCGCATGTCTGGCCTTGATCAGAGCGTTCTCTACAAAGGTCAGTCCCGTTTCCTCAACAGAGTCGACGTTGAAATCACTTTGTGGAAACACTTCAAAGTCCAGCCCTGAGAGCATCTGCTGAAGCTCAATGAGCTTGCCCTGGTTACCGCTGGCCAATACCACTTTTTTTGGCGCTTTGTTTAGCAACGACTTCATTGGCCACCCTCGTAGAACTTCTGGCTGAACTGAATGGTATGACTCTGACTGGAGCCTTCGAGGCGTATTTTGATGGTGAATTTTAGCGTTTCTTCATTACTGAACCGAAAACCTGCCAGATAATAGACGGCATCACCTTCGTCGATTTCCCTGAATTTCAGAGCAGACTGCTGACCCAGAAGGTTGCTGGTTTTGCCGTCAAAAGAGGCTTTTACCGCCGTGCCTTCTTCACTGTCCCTGACGTTTCTGACAACGATATTGACCAGACCGTTTTTTGGCCCACGTTCGAAACCGTACATCTTGGCCATATCGGGCTCAAGGAATGTGCTGGGGAAGGCACTGTAATACACTTCATAATCACCAAACCGGGCTGGCTCGTCATTGATAACACGGGCTTCAGGTACCGGCGCGGCATAAGCTTGTGAAAAAACGACAAGCGTCAACAGTAGACTGAACAGCCCAAAACGTTGCAGCCATAAACAGGCCATGATTTTACTCTCCTCGAGTCAGATGATAGATAGCCACTTCTCCCATCAGATTGGGCAGCAAGCGGGTTCTCAAGCCGCCCCTGTTGGCACTATCGGTTACCATGCGATTAATGATCTTCAGCTTTTTCTGATGGCAAAGGTCTTCAAAATCCTTAAACGTACAGAAGTGTATATTAGGCGTGTTATACCAGGTATAAGGCATAAATTTGGATACCGGCATTCTACCTTTAGCCGCCAGATACCAGCGGCAACGCCAATGGCCGAAGTTCGGAAAGGTGACAATGCATTCCCGACCCACCCTCAGCATTTCATCCAGTGCTAAATGGGGAAACTGCAAAGCCTGCAGAGCTTGCGTCATAACAACGGTATCAAAGCTTTGATCGCCAAAATTGCTCAGCCCCTGGTCAATGTTTTGCTCAAGAACATTGACGCCCTTCTCAATACACTTCTGGATATTTTGTGGATTAATCTCCAACCCATAACCCCTGACCTGCTTGTTGCTGCTCAGATCTGCCAGCAAAGTGCCTTCACCGCAGGCCAGATCAAGAATACGACTGTCCTGGTCAATCCAGTCACTAATGATGGCAAAATCAACACGAGTGCTCATACAATGGCCTCCCTGCATTCGTCAGCGACTCGTGTCATATAGCTTGAAACAGCATCTACATATCGGGGAATGTTCATCAGGAATGCATCATGGCCCTGGGGAGCATCCACTTCCATATAGGAGACCTGCTTGCCTGCCTTCAGCAATGCATCGGTGATCTCTCTGGAGCGCTCCGGGGAGAAGCGCCAGTCGGTAGTGAATGAAATCAACAAAAAGTGTGCCTTGACCTGAGACAGGGCACAGACAAGGTCATCATTAAACGGGCGAGCCGGATCAAAATAATCCAGGGCCCGAGTCATCAACAAATAGGTGTTGGCATCAAAACTGCCGGAGAAGTTTTCCCCCTGATAGCGAAGATAACTCTCTACCTGAAACTGAACGCCGTAATCAAAACTGTATTCTTTATTTTTGAGTTCACGGCCAAACTTCTGTCCCATGGCATCATCCGACAGGTAGGTAATGTGGCCTACCATTCTGGCTAATCCCAGGCCGTTCCTGGGCAGCGTTCCCGCTTCAAGATATTGCCCGTCCCGAAAGTTTTCATCGGAGCGAATGGCCTGACGGGCCACTTCATTGAAGGCAATATTCTGTGCCGACAGCTTGGGAGCCGAGGCAATCACAATGGCATGACGCACTCGTTCAGGATAAGCCATAGACCAGTAAAGCGCCTGCATACCACCGAGACTGCCACCCACAACAGATGCCCATTGTCGTATACCAAGATGGTCTGCCAGTCTGGCTTGACTCTCAACCCAGTCTTCCACGGTCACTATGGGGAAATCAGAGCCATAACGTTTTCCGGTTTGCGGGTTGATGCTGGTTGGGCCTGTACTGCCATGGCAGCCGCCGAGGTTATTGAGACTGACAACAAAGAAATGCCGGGTATCCAGAGGTTTTCCCGGACCGATAAAATTATCCCACCAGCCAGGCTTGCGATCGTCCAGCGTGTGATAACCTGCCGCATGATGATGGCCACTGAGTGCGTGGCAGATCAAAACACCATTATTCTTTTCGGTATTCAGTTCGCCGTAGGTTTCAATTACCAGGTCATATTCTTTCAGAGTCTGACCGCAACTTAGCTGAAGGGGCTGGTCAAAATGAACCGTTCTCGATGCGACCAGACCCACCGAGTCAGGAGGAATAGTTTCTGGCATAGTTACTTATCTATCACTTGTTACCGTGAAACACTTTTTAGCACGTCGGGTGATGAACAACTGATGGCAATGTCCACAGATTGTCTATCGACATGCAGAATCACCAGGCTGACCACAGTCAGCCCGGAAGCCCGATCTGTATTCATATTCAAAGCGGGGAAGTGTATCTATTTGGTGGGTAGTTGTCAGTATTATCGAGTACGAAGAAAACAACGATCCAGGGCCAACTCCGTCAAAGCCAGCAGATGGCTCAGAAAAACACTTTCCACCTGACGTGAAGAGAAGTAAAGATGCTGATCATGAATGTATTCGTCGACGCTCTGGTTGCAGGTCAGGGAGACGTAAAAAGCCTTCATGGCCTCATCCTTCACGTTGAGAACAGAGACAATCGTTGCGTCGGGTAGTGTCGTTTCGCTCATGCAAAACTCCTTGGGGCATTTCACCCCATCGCACAGGGTCAACGGTTGCCCTGTGCAATTTTGAAAAGCACCAAGATTGCTGGCTGGTTTGAGCAATACTCCGGTAGAACAGGCTAATGGCGCTTATCGCCGCACAAACGTGCTGCCCCGGCTTTAGAAAAGAATCTGGATTAAAGAAGGGCATTAAGCCGGTATCAGACGCCCGGTTAGTACATGATGCTAGTCGTCTTTAAAGCATTTCAAAGGCGGTGGATTCACATCAGAACCGAGTCGTAAACATGCGTTTTTCACTCGCGTTCTTTTGTCATCACCTCGCAAGTATAGCCTGCATATACGTAACTTATCTGAACTTAGCCTGAAGTATGTGCTATCGTAGAGCCAGTGTAAAAGCCACCCTGAATTTTGCACACCAGCCCGCCAGACTAATGCTTTCAAAACAGGCAGGCAGCTGTCGGTTACAGACCGGCTGATTTCGTCCAAACTATTTCCTGGTGAAAAAAGTAACAGTTATGTCTATCGAATCCTTAGGCCAACTAGAGAACAAACTTCAGAATCTGATCGACAAACTTGAGCTCACTCGAATGGAGCTTGAAGAGTTGCGTTCGACCAATACCCGCCTGGAAGATGAAAATACTCATCTCAAGCAGGAACTGAGCTCCTGGAGTGACAGGGTGGGTAGCCTGCTGGGCAAACTGGACAGTGTATCTGATGAAGCTGAAGAAGTAGCCTACGAGCAGGCATAAAAGGTCATCAGTCAGATTCATGCCCCCTACTTAGGGAGTGTGCAGCTATGCATGCCCAGCTATACACGTCCAGCAAAGCCGTGCTGTCTGGTTGTTGTTTTGCCAGACAGCCCAACAGAGATCGTGTGTAGGGTGTTGCGCTCAGCTGCATCAGGAACCTGGTCGTCGTCAGGCGTCGGCTGGCGTTTACTCGTTTTCCAGCGCTTCAAGTTGCTCCAGCGCCTCCATCCACTCTTCTTCGGTGTCAGCGATACTTTTCTTGTATTGAGTCTGCTGGTCCAGCAATAATTTCAAACGCTCTTTTTCTGAAGGTTCGTAGAGCTTTGGGTTGACCAGTTCCGATTCTACCTCAGCCAGCAATGTTTGCTGTTTCTCCAGTTTTTGCTCCAGAGAGTCTACTTTCTTTTTCATGGGTCTGAGCTGCTTACGACGTTCCGCATCCAGACGCTTCTGTTCTTTGCGGGCTTGTGCCGAGTGAGCCGGTTGTAAGGTTTCAGAAACGGTTTCTGATTTTTCTTTCTGGCGCTGCTGAGTTAACCAGACGCCATAATCTTCCAGATCCCCTTCGAAGGCTTCGACCCGGCCATCATAAACCAGCAAAAGATCATCTGTGGTGCTGCGCAGGAGATTACGATCGTGGGATACCAGTATCATGGCTCCTTCGAATGTTTGTAGAGCCATGGTCAAAGCATGACGCATTTCCAGGTCAAGATGGTTAGTCGGTTCATCCAGCAACAATAAGTTGGGCTTTTGCCAGGCTACTATGGCCAGAGCCAGTCTCGCCTGTTCACCACCAGAAAAACCTGCAATGGTTTCCAAAGCCTTGTCACCATGAAAACCAAAGCCACCCAGGAAATCTCTCAACTCCTGTTCCCGGGCTTCAGGCGACATTCGTTGTAAATGGAGCAGGGGGCTGGCGGCAGCATCGAGTTTTTCTAATTGATGTTGGGCGAAGTACCCGATTTTCAGGTGTTCTCCGTCATGCCTCTGGCCAGCGATCAGGGGTAGCTCTCCTGCCAGTGTCCGAATCAGGGTCGATTTGCCCGCACCATTGGCTCCCAGCAAACCGATGCGACTGCCGGGCAGGATATTCAGTTTCAGCCTGATCAGGGTATTGCCCTCATAACCCAGCTCTGCCCTGTCCAGGGTCAACAGTGGTGAAGACATTTTTTCAGGATCAGGAAAACTGAAGCGAAAAGGGGAATCGACATGGGCTGGCGCTATTTCTTCCAGCCTGGCCAGCGCTTTTAAGCGGCTCTGTGCCTGTTTGGCCTTGGCCGCCTTGGCACGAAACCGCTCAACGAACTTCTCCATGTGAGCGCGCTGCTTTTGTTGTTTTTCAAAGGCAACTTGTTGTTGCTGAAGACGCTCAGAGCGCATGCGTTCAAAAGCAGAATAATTGCCACGATAGGTGTTCAGCTTCTGATGTTCAATGTGAAGGGTGATATCAATCACGGCATCCAGAAAATCACGGTCGTGAGAGATAATGATCAGTGTGCCCTGATAACGTTTAAGAAAGCTTTCGAGCCAGACAATGGCATCCAGATCCAAATGGTTGGTTGGCTCATCAAGGAACAGCAAATCGGAAGGACACATGAGGGTGCGTGCCAGATTCAGTCTCATTCTCCAGCCACCGGAGAAATCTTTTACGCTACGGTCGATTTGTTCATCAGAAAATCCAAGACCATGGAGCAATTGTTCGGCACGGGCGTGCGCTGTATAGCCATCTGCCTGGAGCAGCTTTTCGTGAAGCTCTGCAAGCTCGCTGTGCGCTTCATCTCGTTCGGCACACTCAATGGCTTTTTCTATCGTTCGAAGTGTCTCATCACCATCCAACACATAATCAATGGCTTTCTGATCCAGGGCCAGAACTTCCTGGGCCATATGAGCAATCCCCCGACCGGCATCGAGGCTGACCTCACCTTTATCTGGTTGCAGGTTACCCATAATCAGGGCCAGCAAGCTCGACTTGCCACACCCATTGGCACCTACCAATCCAACATGCTGACCGTGATGAATGATTGCGCTGCTTTCTTCCAGCAAAATCTTGCCAGAGCGCAGTAAACTGACTGAGTTCAAATTAATCATGCGTGCATTATAAACAGTGTTTCACTGGCATTCCTAAGGGAATATGCGTTTCGAGATGAGCATTCAGGAAAGGTTACTTCCAACATTAGTCGCGGGGTTCTCCATCCTTTTGCGAAGCAATAGGGTGGAGGGGGATAGCGAGCAAGGCGCTAGCCTTGCCCTGTATACTGGTCACTGAAGAAAAAGACACTGAAAGAGCGGGTGCATCAATGCGAAGTCTGTGGTTGAATGAGTTGGGGTCGGAAACCGGCCTACACAGAGCTTGCTCTGTAAAACCACCACCAAATCTTTAGAATTGGTGGTGGTAGTTTATAAAAGTGGCAACTGATTCATTGCCACAAGGAAGTACTCGCAGGTAGCTGGCGAGAGGGAGACAGATATTTGGAATTATTGCAGGAGAGGGAACCCTCTCCTGCAGATACTGCTGTAGCGATCAGCGCTTGGCGCTTTTCTTAGCTGGCGCCTTCTTCTTGGCTGGAGCCTTTTTAGCAGTAGCCTTGCGAGCAGTAGCCTTCTTCGTGGCTACCGCTTTTTTGGCAGGTGCTTTACGGGCTGGTGCCTTTTTCTTGGCTGGAGCCTTACGAGCTGGAGCCTTTTTCTTGGCAGTGGTTTTTTTCGCTACGGTTTTCTTTTTAGCAGCGGCTTTCTTGGCGGGTGCTTTTTTAGCGGGAGCCTTTTTCTTGGCAGCGGCTTTAGCTTTTGTCTTTGCCTTCTTCAAAGACTCTTTAGCCTTATCCAGCTTTTTCTTGAGAGCTTCAACTTCTTTTTCCAGCTTCTTGACTGGATCTACCTTGCGGGTGGTTTTCTTAGCTGCAGTTTTTTTAGCAGCCGGTTTTTTAACTGCCGGTTTTTTAACTGCTGGTTTTTTAGCAGCCTTCTTGGCGGCTGGCTTCCTTTTAGCTACAGGCATTTAGTCGTCCCTCGTCATTGCCCTTAGAAGTACTTCGGTATAAAAGCTGAATAATTTATATCCAGTTTTAATTAGAAAATAGAGTGCTTATCACACGACTGCAAATTTTTTTGTACATTTTTTTTAATAAAATGTCATTTTTTTCCTTCAGGAAAAATGTGTCGTCTTTCGTTTTATTTTTGGTGGAAGCCATTTTACCCTTAAATTTCAGGCATTTTTGTAAAACTAATGTTCCATAACACGTGCTATCTCTTAACGTTTGCACAAAGAGGGAAAAACGATCGTACCAAGAAAAAAATGTGATCCTTGCTGTGTCGAGCTAAGCGACGTTGACACTGAACCAGGTCATCAAAAAGGCTGGGCTGAGGGCTTGCAACAGATGTCCAAGGCTCTGTTCGAGAACTTTATATTCCTCGAAGAATTGGACCTGATCGGATGCTGACTTTCAAAGGAGAGTTGTCGAGTGTTAAAAAAACTCACAGAAAAACAAGGGAAAAAGAGCCTGGCAACTCATCGTAAACTGAGCGGTTTACTTCGCACTGCTGGCAGATATGCAAACTATCCGCCAGCAGTATTACTGCTGCGAAGAGAGCAGCTCTCTGTGGGATTCGTGAAGCATTTCAATCATCTGGTCTTCCAGAGAAAACCGCTCTTCCAGAGCTTCGCCCAGGTCGGACAGGTGGGTTTGTAACATGGTGATACTGCTGAGGGACTCACAACCATCGTTAAAATCCAGACAAACCTGTGTATTTTTTTCCAGCTTGGGCAGAATAGATTGCACCCTTTCTACTCCCCCATCATTAAAATCAATACCTTCCTGAATCAGTTGTTCGTAGACTTCGAAGTGGCCGGCTGAAACATAATCAACCAGAATCTGACACATCTCTTTCAATTTGTTTGCAATAGGCCTTTTATCTTCGTGAAATTGATTCACTCCATTGACTGAACAGTAGAGAACGATCAGTGACTGTCGCTCGTTAAGCCAGCGGTCAATGATCTCTGATACTCCACCCCAACGTTCTCTGGCCGTTTTGCACCCCTCCAGCATGACTATTCCTCTTGGTTTGGATCTCATCTACTCGAAATGAGATCGCTTTATCGCGCCTTGGAAATGACGACTCAGTTGCTAGGTTATGACAGTGAATTTTTTGCGGCAAGAGGTAATTTCAATTTACTGTAAATTTCGATCTTGGTTATATTTGGACACTCGCACCAAAAGTCGTTTTTTTCGGGGTTTTTAGGGTTTTTTAATTCTATTAAAGCTAAGCAAGTCAGCTTTGATTAAAAAAGATTATTTAAGAAATCAGTTAAAAAAACAGCACCTCGCCCTCATGCGCTGAGCTACAAGCTCACTCAAAAACACAAAGGCCACTGCTTGCCCGAACGAAAAGGCAAAAAGAGCAACCGATTTTTCGCAGGGACTGACCATCGATTGCATAAAACAACATTATTCAGATTCAAAATAGTGTTTCAAAAACGCATCAAAATCCATGGTATCTGACGTTTTTAACCGCTCCTGATCTTCTCTTGATTCTGTGGCTATACGTCCAAAATACTCTAGCCTTTCCGGGTCGATATCTCGCTGGCTGAAATAACGGGAGTGGATCTGGGACTGTTTGAGCATCCAATCAATATAATTATCGCCACTGCTTTTCAGCGCCTGCAGGATTCTGGCTGAGGGTGTGCATTCTGAATTTAACAGCTTCTCTCTCTGCTCAACCAGGGATTCGGTGAATAGGTTGGAGTCATTGGCCTGATCCAGCATCCGGGCAACGGGCACCATTTTGTCGATTAAACTCATGCCCCAGTCAGTCAGAGTGACCGGCCCCTGCTCATTATTTAACTCCAGTCCGGGACGTCTTCCTTCTGAAACCGTTCGGGCAAAGTTTTCAGTCAATCTCTGGCACTCTGCATGATCTATTTCAGGACTGTCCATCAGGGCGGTAAATACCAGAAACACATCCAGAAATGCAGCATCAACCACAGACAACCCTAGCGGCTCCATGGGATTGATGTCCATGCAGCGCACTTCAACATATTCAACGCCATGGTTCGATAATGCGGACAGGGGTTTCTCACCCCGTTTAGCAATTCGCTTGGGCCGAATATTGCTGTAATACTCGTTCTCTATCTGGAGAAGATTGGTATTCAGCTGCAGATAACGATCATCCTTTTTGAGCCCGATTTTTTCATAAGGCCGATAGGGGGTTTTAATCGCTTTGGTAAGACTGGAAACGTACTCTCCAAGCGTGTTGTAACAAACACTCAGGGATGATTGAGCGTTATTGGTATAACCCAGGTCACTCATTCTCAAAGACGTTGCCCAGGGCAAATACAAGGTGTCTTCATCCAGTTGTGCCAGTGATTCGCAGGATCTTTCCTGAGTAAAGAAACTCTTGCTCACTGCGGGAGAAGCGCCAAACAGATACATCAGCAGCCAGGAATAACGACGAAAGTTTCTGATCATTGCCAGGTAGGATTCTGACTGGAACTCCTTCAGAGAAGGACTCGCAGACTCAGCGTCAGACAACAGTTGCCAGAGCGATTCCGGCAAAGAGAAGTTGTAATGAATACCAGCAATCGTTTGCATGGCCTTCCCATAACGATGCGCCAGCCCTTCGCGGTAGACAGATTTCATTTTGCCTGAATTGGAGTCACCATAACGGGCAATGGGAATACTCTGTTCGCCTTCCAGCAAAGCGGGCATGCTGCCTGCCCAGAGTAATTCGCCATTAAGATTTTTGCAGGTGTAGCTATGGAGCTCTTCCAGAAACTTCATAACATCTTCCAGCTTGCAGTGAACCGGAGTAATGAACTCGAGCAAGGCTTCAGAGTAGTCCGTCGTGATATAAGGGTGCGTCAGGGTTTTACCTAGCACCTCTGGATGAGAACACTGTGACAACCGTGCGTCAGCCGATACCCGCAACCCTTCACGTTCGATTCCGTGTCGTATACCACTGAGCAGGTTTTGGTTGGACGACTGCTGTAGTAGGTGCAGACGACTCTCGTACTGGTTAGTCAAAATACAATCCCAATCCAGGTGGCGTTTTCTAAGGAGCCTGTGAGCAGTGCAGAAGGCAGTAATCATTTTCCGGGAAGGACTATATAACGTTAGAATCTTCCTTGCACCTATCGAAGGCTGCGAAAGCTTTCAGATGGTGAGCAGCCCCCCTCGGAGGCTGCTCCTTTGACTCACTTACTTTCTCAGCTTTTTAGCATTGGCAAACAGGTCAGCAAAAGAGCCGGCAGACTGCTCTTTTTTAGCCTGATGGTTGTTTCTTTTGCCACCACGATGCTGAGGCTTGGTGTTACCAGAACGTTCACCACGAGGTTGTTGTCTGGCCTGTGCCACTTCTTCCGCCTTGTCACTCATGCGCATGGAGAGCCCAATACGCTTGCGCTGGACGTCTACTTCCATCACTTTGACTTTGACGATATCACCGGCCTTCACCACTTCAGCAGGATCTTTTACGAAGGTATTGGACAGCGCAGAAATATGCACCAGACCATCCTGATGAACACCGACATCAACAAAAGCACCAAAGTTGGTGACGTTGGTGACAACGCCTTCCAGCTCCATGTTGAGCTTCAGGTCACTGATTTTTTCAACGCCTTCCTGGAATTCCGGCGCCTTGAATTCCGGGCGGGGGTCGCGTCCGGGCTTATCCAGTTCTGAAATAATGTCGGTCACAGTGGGCAAACCAAAGGTTTCATCCGTGAAGGTTTTTGGATCCAGGGACCTCAGGAACAGAGAGTCACCGATCAGACCTTGAACCGCACGCTCGGACTGACGGGCGATCTTCTCCACAATCGGATAAGACTCAGGGTGAACCGCCGAAGCATCGAGAGGGTTTTCGCCATTCATGACGCGCAGGAAGCCCGCAGCCTGTTCAAAGGCTTTAGGGCCAAAACGACCTACTTTCCTGAGTGTTTCACGATCAGCAAACACACCGTTCTGGTCACGGAAGGCAACGATGTTATCAGCCAGCGTTCTGTTGAGACCGGAGACACGGGTCAGCAAAGCACTGGACGCTGTGTTGACATCAACCCCGACAGCATTTACACAATCTTCAACCACCGCTTCCAGGGAGCGTGACAACTGAGTCTGGCTGACATCGTGCTGATACTGACCAACACCGATGGCTTTAGGTTCAATCTTAACCAGCTCAGCCAGTGGGTCCTGTAGACGACGGGCAATGGATACCGCACCACGGATAGAAACATCCAGGTCAGGGAATTCACGAGCTGCCAGTTCAGAAGCAGAATAAACCGAGGCACCGGCTTCACTGACGACAATTTTGGTCAAACCCAGTTTTGGATAAGCTCTCATCAGTTCAGCGACGAGACGATCCGTTTCACGAGACGCGGTACCGTTACCAATACTGACCAGCTCGACACCGTGGGTCAGGCAAAGTGTTGCCAGGGTGCCCAGGGCTTCTTTCCATTGACGCTGAGGCGCATGGGGGAAGATGGTGGTGTGTTCTACCAGTTTGCCCGTGGCGTCGACGACGGCCACTTTGACTCCCGTACGCAGACCCGGATCAAGACCCAGGGTGGGACGCAGACCGGCAGGGGCTGCCAAAAGCAGATCTTTGAGGTTTTTGGCAAACACTTTGATCGCTTCTTCTTCTGCAGTTTCACGCACCCGGGTCATCAAGTCCGTTTCAAGCTGGGTCAGGAGTTTTACTCTCCAGGTCCAGCGTACGACATCTTTAAGCCACTTGTCCGCGGCTCTGCCCTGATCGGCAATGTCCCAGTGATCAGCAATAACTTTTTCGCAGGGGTGGGTTTCCAGACGTGACTCAGGCTCGTTCTCAAGACGAATATTAGACTGGAGCACGCCTTCATTACGGCCACGGAAAATAGCCAGGGCACGATGAGAAGGCACCTGTTTGATCGGCTCATCATGCTCAAAGTAATCCCGGAATTTCGCCCCCTCTTCTTCCTTGCCTGCAATACCCCGGCTGGAAAGAATACCCTCATTCCAGAGCATATCCCTCAGTTTACCCAGCAGTTCAGCGTCTTCACTGAACCTTTCCATCAGAATGTAGCGTGCGCCTTCCAGTGCTGCCTTAGTGTCAGCAATGCCTTTGTCGGCATTAACAAAATCGACAGCGACCGCTTCCGGATCGGTATCCGGCTCGTTGAACAGTCGATCAGCCAGTGGCTCCAGACCGGCTTCAATCGCGATTTGACCTTTGGTACGCCGCTTCGGTTTGTAGGGAAGATAAAGATCTTCAAGCCGGGTTTTAGTGTCCGCAGCACGAATATCCTTTTCCAGTTCCGGTGTCAGTTTCTCCTGATCGCGAATGCTGTTCAGAACCGTTTCACGCCGCTCTTCCAGTTCACGAAGATACCGCAGACGCTCTTCCAGCGTACGCAGCTGGGTGTCATCAAGAGCACCGGTAACTTCTTTACGGTAACGGGCAATAAAAGGGACGGTAGCGCCATCGTCCAGCAGTGCAACCGCACTGGTGACTTGTGCTGTACGAACGTTCAGCTCTTCAGCGATACGCTGAAAGATGATCTCCATAAAATCCACTCAATGTTAGATTTGAATTATCGAATACGATGCAAACTATTCGCACCACTGGAGCAGGCTTCTGGATCAAAGTCCTGAAAACCGTTTCTGCTCCCAAAAAGCGTGGCCATACCTGCAATAGTCAGCCACTTCATGAATCCGGATGGCGAATTATAACGGATGGCGCTGAGTTGTCTTCCTTTCTGTGCAGATGGCTATACCTCAATCTGTCAAACGACCATAACGACCTCACCTGCTTCAAGGATCGACGGTCAATGATTTTAATCTGTCGCCCGTCATTCTCACTGTATTCTTTATTCAAAATCTATATCAAAAAAAATTGATATAGATTAAGACGGCTGTTAGACTTCGGCCTGTCTTTCGGTAAGTACGCATAACAGGATTTTACCCATGAGCGCCACTCCTGCAGCTGTTGAGAGCTTTACTGACTATCGGGTTGCCGACATTTCCCTGGCCCAATGGGGTCGCCGCGAAATCCAGATAGCTGAAGGTGAAATGCCTGCCCTGATGGCTATCCGCCAGAAGTACCATGACCAGCAGCCTCTGAAAGGGGCGAAGATCATGGGCTGCATCCACATGACCATCCAAACCGCTGTACTGATTGAAACTCTGATCGATCTCGGGGCCGACGTTCGCTGGTCTTCCTGTAACATCTTCTCTACCCAGGATCACGCGGCTGCGGCCATCGCTGCTGCGGGTATTCCTGTATTCGCCTGGAAGGGGGAGACGGAAGAAGAATTCTGGTGGTGCATTGAACAAACCATTCTGACCGAAGGTGGCCAGCCCTGGGATGCCAATATGATTCTGGACGACGGTGGTGACCTGACTCTGATGCTACACGACAAGTATCCTGAAATTCTGGATAACATCCACGGTATTTCTGAAGAGACCACCACCGGAGTACATCGGCTGCTGGAAATGCTGGAAAAAGGTACTCTGAAAGTACCGGCAATCAACGTTAACGACGCCGTTACCAAAAGCAAGAACGACAATAAATACGGCTGTCGTCATTCATTGAATGATGCTATCAAGCGGGGTACAGATCACTTGCTGGCAGGCAAAAAAGCCCTGGTGATTGGTTATGGCGATGTTGGTAAAGGATCTGCGGCTTCCCTGCGTCAGGAAGGCATGATCGTAAAGGTGACCGAGATTGATCCTATCTGTGCCATGCAGGCCTGCATGGACGGTTTTGAAGTGGTTTCTCCCTACATTAACGGTGTCAACGAAGGCACGGCTGCCAGCATCAACAAGGAATTGCTCGGCACTACCGATCTGCTGGTAACCAGTACCGGTAATTTACACGTCTGTGACCGGGAAATGTTGAAGGCGCTGAAGAGCAGCTGTGTGGTCTGCAATATCGGTCACTTTGATACGGAAATTGATACGGCGTTCATGAGAGAGACATGGGAGTGGGAAGAAGTGAAACCTCAGGTCCACAAGATCTGGCGTGACAAGGGCAGCAACGACCATCTGATTCTGCTCTCTGAAGGTCGTCTGGTCAATCTGGGTAATGCCACCGGCCATCCATCCCGTATTATGGATGGTTCGTTTGCCAACCAGGTTCTGGCCCAGATTCATCTGTATCAAGAAGGCTTTGCTCACCTGCCCGCTGCCGAGAAGGCTGAAAACCTGTATGTGAAGGTTCTGCCCAAGCAGCTGGATGAAGAGGTGGCCCTTTACATGGTTCAAGGCTTTGGCGGGGTGATTACCCAGCTGACCGAACAGCAGGCAGACTACATCAATGTTGCTGTGGAAGGTCCATTCAAGGCGGATGAGTATAAGTACTGATCAGCAGGAGCCTGTGCTTCTGTACAGGCTCACAGGAACAGAGATGAAGGTTGTGACGAACGATGACAACGAACAATAAAAAGCTGACCATCAGCTTTGAGTTTTTTCCGACCAAAACGGAAGAGGGTGCTAAAAAGCTCGCTCAGACAGCGATTGAACTCTCCCAATGCCAGCCAGATTTTTTCTCTGTGACCTATGGTGCTGGTGGTTCCACCCGTGAGCGAACCTTCGATACCGTAATGGGCGTTCGCAATAGCACCGATATTCCCACTGCGCCTCACCTCTCCTGTGTGGGCGACAGCAAAGCCCGGTTAAAAGAACTGCTGGAGCTGTACCAGCGTCAGGGGATTAATCGCATTGTTGCTTTGCGCGGCGATCTGCCATCGGGTATGGGGCGTTCGAACGGTGAATTGCAGTACGCTAACGAACTGGTGGAATTTATCCGCGCCGAAACCGGAGACCACTTTCATCTGGAAGTCGCCGCTTATCCGGAAGCTCACCCTCAGGCGCAAAACTTTGAAGCGGATCTGGTTCACTTTAAACGCAAGGTCGATGCGGGGGCCAGTTCAGCCATTACCCAGTATTTCTTTAATGCGGACAGCTATTTTTATTTTGTCGATCGTGCCAGGAGCCTGGGGATTGATCTGCCGATTATTCCGGGCATTATGCCTATCACCAACTACACCCGTTTAGCTCGTTTCTCTGATGCCTGTGGCGCCGAAATTCCACGCTGGATTCGCAAGCAGCTGGAAGCCTACGGTGACGATATCGACAGCATCAAACAGTTTGGTGAAGAAGTGGTCACCCGGATGTGTGAAAGGCTCATTGAGCAGGGCGTTCCGGGGTTGCATTTCTATGCCCTGAATCAGGCTGAACCTTCCAAAGCCATCTGTCACAATCTCAAAATGCTTTGATAACCCTGTGGCCAGAGTGCTTTAGGATGGGACGAAGCACTTTGATGATTTAAGAGATATATGGGAGTGACGATCTAAACTATTAGAAACCATTACGTTCAAGGAGTGAACACCCATGTCTCAGTTAATTCAGGAATTCAAAAAAGAACATGCGCAAATCAGTGACTTACTTTTACAAGCTCGTGAAGTGGGTGTTGATAACCAGGAAGGACGGGATTTGATCCTTTCAGCTAAAAAGATGCTCCTGGCTCATTTAAACAAAGAAGATAAGTACCTTTATCCCGTACTGAGAGAAGCCGCCGAGAATGATGAGCGCCTGAAATCTACCCTGACTGACTATGCGCTGGATATGGATAAGATTTCTGCCAAAGTGATGGTTTTTTTCAACCTGTATGAAAATTACGATAACACTAACGAAAACTTTCAGCAGGACTGCAACAACATTATCAAAGCGCTGAGCAAGCGGATTACTAAGGAAGAAGCGATTCTCTACAAAACTTACGATGAAATCAAAGATGCCTGAAACCACCGGCTCAAATGATCGACTGGTTCTCAGTCGATCATTCTTTTCCAGAAGAATATAAATCCAGGCAACATGACACTAAAATCATCCGATGGATGACAAATGGCATAAACCCTAATCTTAAATACGAAATCTGTTAAAAATGATCTGACTCATGGGTAAAATATCTTCATCGTCGGCAGACACCTTACTAATTTGTTTTTGTAATGATTCTTTTTCATCAGGAAGCTCGCTATCCGTCATCTCGTAGTGAAGCATCAAAATACTGTGCAAAAAGTTGAGACCTTCTACGCTCAAGCAATTGATTGCACGAGTCTTGAATAGTTTGTCATTTTCCGATACCTCATCCACATCAATAAAATTCAGCTTTGCACAGGCACAAACAAATTTATATAAAAAGCCTTTTTCACCTAATTGCGCTTTTAGTTTTTCGTTACCGACTATTGAACCTTCAACCTCATCAAAAAGAGCGCGCATTGCCAGGCCCAAATCATCTGGACTGGCCTTGCGACCTTCAGCAATTGAAAACGCTTTAAAAACAGTAGCGTCCAACTCAATAAGGATCTCCATTAACTCACTGGTCAATGCTTTGGCTTTATCGGAGGAAAGGTCTTCGATACCAGCACCTCTTTCAACCAGATTTTCCAGAAAGTCATTCATTAACGATCTTGCTTTGTGCTCATTTCGTTCAAGGTGCCAGTAATGAAGCCTGGTCTTCACACTCCAGGGATTGGTTTTGCGTTTATAAATAGACTGATTAAATGCCAAATCGGTCCTGGGGGATTTTTTGACTTTGTCCAAAACCGTTGTTAGCCCTTCAAGAACGTGAACCAGTTTGCCAAAAATCTTCCCATATAATTTTTTACAATCGTTTTTAAAGCCGGAAAGACTTAAATGACTTGCAGCAAAAGACTTAACACCTTCAAAACTCACAAAACACCTCCATGCCAAAAAAGCATCATATTTAATGTCTTATTTGGTTAACAACAATCAGTCGTCAGATATAAGACAATTTTCAAATGATTTCTTATTAATTATTTAAGACCAATAAACTACGCTACTATTAATTTCAGATACGCTTTTACAGAACAAGTTACAGAACAGGCAGTACCTCTGTATTTTATTTTATTAATTCAGTGGCAGAAACTATGAATTACAGTGCAGCTGCAGAAGATGCAAACGAAGAGTGGGGTATACCAGAGAGCGACCAACTGGAGTTTGACCCTCTATTGGAATGCCTCAGTATTCTAACCAAGCATTATGGAAAGCCCTTTTCTCACGATTCCCTTCGTGCCGGGTTACCCCTTGAAAACGGCAAACTGACCGCAGAGCTATTTTCCCGGGCAGCCGAAAGAGCAGGCCTTGCGTCGAAAACCCATAAGAGAGCATTAAAAGATATCTCTCCTCTGGTCACGCCTACGGTTCTTTTTCTAAAAGAACGTAAAGCCTGCATTCTGATTGATATTGATCATGAAGAAGAAAAAGCCCGGGTGATTATTCCTGAAGCGGGAGAAGGTGTTCAAGACATCGACCTTTCGGATCTGGAAGAGCACTATACCGGCTACACCATTTATGTCCGGGAAAAACACCGGTATGACAAGCGCACCCCCACGACGCTGAATATTCGCTCCCGACATTGGTTCTGGGGCACGATTCTTGGCTCCTGGAGAATTTACCGGGATGTCTTGCTGGCTTCCTTGCTGATCAATATTTTTGTGGTGGCCAGCCCGCTGTTTGTCATGAATGTTTACGACAGAGTGGTGCCCAACCAGGCTTTTGATACCCTCTGGGTGCTAGCTGTGGGTGCCATTATTATCTTCAGCTTTGACTTCGTTCTGAAAATGATTCGAAGTTACTTTATTGACCTTGCAGGCAAAAAGTCGGACATACTGCTCTCATCCCGGGTGATGGAGCGGGTGCTGGGATTAAGCATGTCGGCCAAACCGGTTTCGGTCGGTTCCTTTGCCAAGAGCCTTCAGGAATTTGAGAGCATCCGGGAATTTATCACTTCATCAACGGTGATTGCTCTGGTGGATCTGCCTTTCACCCTGATCATATTGATGGTGATTTTCATTCTGGGTGGTCCATTAGCTTACATTCCTGTGTTCTGTATGGCTCTGATAGCCCTGTACAGTTTTGCCATTCAGGCACCTCTCAAGCGTTCTGTTGAGAAAACCCTGCGCTCCAACTCCCAGAAAAACGCCACCCTGATTGAAAGCCTTTCTGGCATGGAAGCCCTGAAGATTGCCCAGGCAGAGAGCGAAATTCAGTACAAGTGGGAAAAAGCAGTAGGCCACATAGCTACCTGGAGTATCAAAACCAAGCTATTGAGTTCTTCCGCATCAACCGTCAGTGCTTATGTTCAACAGATGTGTAACATTGCCCTGGTGTCTTACGGTGTGTTCCTGATTTCTGAGGGTGACCTCAGTATGGGTGGTCTGATTGCTACCGTTATGTTGTCAGGTCGATGCCTCGCGCCCATGGCTCAGGTAGCTGGCCTTGCCACTCGCTACAACCAGGCTAAATCGGCCCTGGATGGACTTAACGACATCATGGATATGCCGGTAGAACGTCCAGCGGACCGTGACTACGTCAATCGTCCTGAGCTGGCCGGAAGTATCGAATTTGATGGTGTCAATTTCACCTATCCGGGTCAGGAGATCCAGGCGCTCAGAAACATCAGCCTGAACATCAAGCCTGGTGAGAAAGTAGCCATTATCGGTCGTATCGGTTCTGGAAAAACGACCATAGAGAAGCTGATTCTTGGTCTTTATGAGCCTAATGAAGGTGCCATCCGAGTCGATGGTATTGACCTGAGACAGATCAATCCTTCGGACCTTCGAAGCAGCATTGGCTGTGTCTCTCAGGACATCACCCTGTTTTACGGAAGCATTAAAGAAAACATCACCCTCGGTGCCAGCTTCGTTGACGACGCCGCCTTGCTGAAAGCGGCTGAAATATCCGGTGTGACGGAATTCGCCAACAAGCACCCCAATGGCATGGACATGATCGTGGGCGAAAGGGGACAAAACCTCTCAGGTGGACAGCGACAAAGTATCGCCTTAGCCAGAGCACTCCTGATGGACCCACCGATTCTGGTTCTGGATGAACCCTCCAGCTCCATGGATAACACCACCGAGTTGCGGGTCAAAGAGCAACTGAAAAAGCAATGCAAGGATAAAACCATTGTTCTGGTCACTCATAAGGCTTCCATGCTGGAGCTGGTTGATCGCCTGATTCTGGTGGATAACGGCAAGATTGTTGCGGACGGACCCAAGGATCAGGTTCACGCCGCCCTTAAGCAGGGCAAACTCAAAATCGAATAACCCTGCAGTCAGCAATGAACTGCCAATGACCTTGAATGGATTAAACAGGATCGTGCAATGAGCGACTACAAGGACGATAAAAACGCTTCTGAATTACCAGAAGATCAACCGGCTTCAGATACTCAACCAACGACTCCGCCGGAGACAGCGTATGAATCGAGTTCTGAGGATCAGCAAGCCGTGACTGAAGAAGTCATAGTGGATGATCGTGAAGAACTGGACAGACAGGTTGAAGAAGAGGAAATCCTGGAGAATACGGCTTCATTAGAAGACAATGTCAGCCCGGAAGACCTGGAGTACATGTCTGATACCAGTGCCGCCATGCTTATGAAAGCACCAACAGGCGGCAGGTTGCTCATTTACACCATGTTGCTGGCTATTGGCTCAGCCATCACCTGGGCCAGTCTGGCACCATTGGATGAAATCACCCGGGGTATGGGTGAAGTCGTTCCCTCTTCTCATCTACAGGTCATTCAGAACTTTGAAGGCGGCATACTGGAAGAGCTTTATGTCCGTGAGGGCGAGCTGGTCAAGGAAGGGCAGCCACTGCTGCAACTGGATGATACCCGCTTCAAATCTACTTTCAGGGAAGGCGCTGTTGAGTATTACAGTGAGCTGGCCAGAGCCGCCAGACTCAGGGCTGAACTGTCTGGCAATCCACTGAAGTTTCCTCCTCAATTAAATGATTATCAGGATTATGTTGACCGGGAAATCCAGATTTACCAGAGACGCGATGCCGGGCTCAAAGCTGAGCTGGATATTGTCAACAAACAAGCATCCCAGGCCAAACATGAACTGGCCGCTTCCGAGTCACAGCTGGAGTTTTTAACCACCAGTCTGGAGCTGGGAGAAGAAGAGCTGGAGCTGACCAACCCCCTGGCTGAGCAAGGCGTGGTTTCCCATGTAGAAATGATTCAACTCAAGCAGAGAGTGAATGATCTGGCTTCCGAGAAGAATATGACAGAGCTGTCCATTCCCAAGTTGAGCGAAGCTTACCAGGAGGCTCTGGCACGTAAGCGGGAACTGACGGTCAAATTCCGGGAAGAAGTGGTGCAGGAGCTGAAGGAATCTGAAGTCAAACTGGATCAAATGTCTGAAACACAAACCAGCCTGGAAGACCAGGTGGTCAGGACACTGCTTCGCTCACCGGTTGAAGGCATTGTTAAAAAGATTAATGTCAAAACGGTAGGCGGCGTTATACAGCCTGGCATGGATGTCATGGAAATTGTTCCTGTAGAGGAATCCCTCTTGGTTGAAGCCCAGATCGCTCCTAAAGATATAGGCTTTCTCAGGGAAGGTATGAAGTCTGTGGTCAAACTGACAGCCTATGACTTTGCCGTCTATGGTGGGCTTGAGGGTGTGGTAGACCATATAAGTGCCGATACCATCAAAGATGAAAAAGGCGAAAGTTTCTACATCGTTCGCGTCAGAACCCATGAAAACCAGCTTGGCAACCCTGAAAAACCGCTGGAAATCATCCCGGGTATGAAGGCTAACATCGATATTATCACCGGAGAAAAAACCCTGATGGAATATCTGATGAAGCCAATTCTCAGGGCCAGGCAGAATGCTCTGACTGAGCGGTAGACGCTTCCCGGGAAGGGGCTATGAATTCCAATTCTGATGGTTCCAGACCTGTTATTGGTCATGTTCAGGATACCGATGGCGATGTATTCGCCATCGCTCCTGATGGCAGCAAACGCATTCTTAAGGAAGGAGATCCACTCTATCTCAATGAGAGGGTCGTCTCCGAATCCAGTGGCCCTGTCTCTATTCTTCTCGTTAATAGTGAAGTCATTCAGCTGGAGGGGCAGTCCCAGCTGGTTATGCTGGAGAATATGCTTCAAACTGCATCACCTTCTGATGCTAAGCTGTCATCAGAAATCGAAGAGATACTGGATGCTAATGCAGACAGGGCAGGTTCTGCCGAAATTCCCCCTATTAAAGTTAATCCTGTTGACGTTGCTGAGCTCTCTTCATCAGAAGAGCCCGACAGTTCCTCTCAAGATCCTGGCCCGGAAGTAAGTAATGGCTTCTCCAGTGAAGTCGTAGTGGTGGAAAGAGAGGCCACAGAATTAGAAGAGCAAAGCAAGACAAAGCCGCTATCGGAATCATCAGAAGAGATTGAACAACCGCTTAAATCCATCGAACCACTGCCGGTATCCGAACGATACCATGAAGTATTAACTGCTTCCGTTCCTGTCAATTATGCACCCACCGCTCAAAACATGGTGATGGGAAGCAGTGAAAGCGCGACAGAGCTTGAAGGCAAGCTCCAGGCTTACGACGCCAACTCCGGGGAAGCGCTAAAGTTCAGTCTGGTCACTGCTCCTGACTCAGGGCAGTTGATACTGAATGACGATGGTAGCTTTCGCTTCCTGCCCGGCAGTGACTTCGATTACCTTGCGGCAGGTGAACAATCGGTTGTCACTTTTGTTTTTCAAGCCAAAGACAGCAGGGGTGCCAGCTCAAGAGCTTCTGTTGATATCACCATTACAGGTGAGAGTGATGTCGGCGATGCCCCGGAAACTGCCGAGCCTGTATTAGCCGAGCTTGTTCAGAGTGATGGGGAAACGACCATCGATCTGCTCTCTCAGGCTTTTGACAAGGATCCTTCAGAAACCCTCTCGGTGACTCAGTTACGCCTGACTGAGGGCAATGAGGCGGGTGTCAGTATTGGTCTGGACGGCAGCAGTCTGAGTGTTGACCCTGAGGCCTATAAATATCTGGCTGCTGGAGAAACAGAAACCCTGACCTACGAATATCGGGTCACGAATTCCCGGGGAGAGTCTGTTTTAGAGTCTGTCACCATTACGCTCTCAGGCGACAATGATCAGCCTCAGGTCAGAGAAGCTGTCATCCAGACGTTCGATAAGAACAGCGATGACTTTAACGTTGACCTCTTGGCAGGTGCGTTCGACCTGGATGCATCAGACAGCCTTAAGGCCGTCTCTCTCAAGATAACCGCCGGTGATCCTTCAGGTATTACTATCGCGGACGATGACAACAGCCTTGCTGTGGATGCATCTGCTTATGAGCATCTGGCGGCAGGTGAATCTGAAGTGATCGAGTACAGCTACGAAATAGAAGACGGGCAGGGTGGTGTTGTCAGTCAGAGTGCGTCCATTACCATTGAGGGCAGCAATGATAATCCGGAAGATATTGATCTATCCGGAACCCGTATTGATGAAAATCAGGATGGTGCAGTTGTGGGTACTTTGTCTACCACAGACAAAGATCTTTCTGACACTCACACCTACACCGTCGATGACCATCGCTTTGAAGTGGTAGACGGCGATCTCAAGCTGAAAGAAGGTATAGCCCTTGACCACGAAACCGATGAATCCGTTGATGTTAAGGTGACAACGACTGATGTTGATGGTGCCGCCTATTCAGAGAGCTTTACCCTTGAAGTCAACGACATCAACGAAGCACCCGTTGTGGGGAATGTTGATCTCATCATTTCTGTCAATGATGCTCCGGTTTCGGCAGGTACGCTGGTGACATCCGACGAAGATACACCTTATATCTTCAGCACATCCGACTTCGCCTTCACTGACCCGGATGCCGGGCAGACACTGCAAAGCATCAAAATTACTCAGTTGCCTCTGGCAGGTGCGCTGCTCTTTAACGGATCAGCTGTTACTGCGGGTATGGAAGTGACAAAAAGTGAGCTGTTGGCAGGCCGGTTGAAATTTGAGCCGACTCAAAACGAACATGGCAACCTTTACGCCTCATTCGAATTTCAGGTCAGTGATGGCCAACTTTTCTCATCTTCAGCGACTTTCGACTTCAGCATTACATCGGTCAATGATGACCCAACGGTCAGCTCTGCCATTGCGAAAAATGTTGTTGAAGACTCGGCTTCAGTCAACATCGACCTGCTTGAGTCTGCTGCAGATGTTGATGTTGGTGATAATCTCTCCGTGACTCAGATCACCCTGTCATCTGGTGACGACTCTGGCATCACCATCAATGGCAACATCCTTACCATTGACCCCGGTGCCTATGACTATCTTCCCGACGGAGTGACTGAAACCATTGTCTACAGCTATGACATTGAAGACGGCAATGGTGGTTCAGTTGCCCAGACTGCCACTCTGGTCATCACTGGTACAAACGACACCGCACAGATAACAGGCCTTGATACAGTAACCGTAGCTGAAGACAGTCATGCCAGCACACTCACAACATCAGGCTCCCTGACTGTCATTGATGCTGACCAGGGAGAGGCCAGTTTCACCGCAGAGACCATCACCGGCAGTTACGGTTCACTGACCATTAATGCCAGTGGTAGTTGGAGCTATTCGGCCAGTAACAGCCAGGCCGATATTCAGGCTTTGGGCAATGGTGACAGCTTGACCGAGACCCTGACGGTTCGGTCTTTGGATGGCACTACACACAATATCGTTATTAACATCAATGGCACCAACGATGTGGCAGTTATCACTGGCGATGATACTGGCAGCGTCACTGAAGACGTCGGCAACACCTTGATGACCTCCGGCACTCTGAGTGTCACCGATGTTGATGGCGGCGAAGCCAGTTTCACAGCAGAAACCATCACTGGCAGCTACGGTTCACTGGCCATCGCCAACAACGGAAGCTGGAACTATTCGGCCAGTAACAGTCAGGCCGATATTCAGACCTTGGGCAATGGTGACAGCCTGTCCGAGACCATCACCGTGAAGTCTCTGGATGGCACCACCCACAATATCGTCATTACCATCAATGGCACCAACGATGTAGCGGTGATCACGGGCGATGACAGTGGCAGCGTCACTGAGGATGCTGGCAACACCCTGATGACCTCAGGCACCCTGAGTGTCACCGATGTTGATGGTGGCGAAGCCAGTTTTACCGCAGAGACCATCACCGGCAGCTACGGTTCACTGACCATCGCCAACAATGGAAGCTGGAACTATTCGGCCAATAACAGTCAGGCCGATATTCAGGCTCTGGGCAATGGTGACAGCCTGACGGAGACCCTGACGGTTCGGTCTCTGGATGGCACCACCCACAATATCGTCATTACCATCAACGGCACCAACGACGCGGCAGTCATCACTGGCGATGACAGTGGCAGCGTCACTGAGGATGCTGGCAACACTCTGATGACCTCCGGCACCCTGAGTGTCACCGATGTTGATGGTGGCGAAGCCAGTTTCACCGCAGAGACCATCACCGGCAGCTACGGTTCACTGTCCATTAATGCCAGTGGAAGCTGGAGCTATTCGGCCAGTAACAATCAGGCCGATATTCAGGCTCTGGGGGATGGTGACACCCTGACCGAGACCCTGACGGTGAAGTCTCTGGATGGCACCACCCACAATATCGTTATTACCATCAATGGCACCAACGATGCAGCGGTGATCACTGGGGATGACAGTGGCAGCGTCACTGAGGACGCCGGCAACATCCTGATGACCTCCGGCACCCTGAGTGTCACCGATGTTGATGGCGGCGAAGCCAGTTTCACCGCAGAGACCATCACTGGCAGCTACGGTTCACTGACTATTAATGGCAGTGGTAGCTGGAGCTATTCGGCTAATAACAACCAGGCTGATATTCAGGCTCTGGGGGATGGTGATACCCTGACCGAGACCGTCACCGTAAAGTCTCTGGATGGCACTACCCACAATATTGTCATTACCATCAACGGCACCAACGACGCGGCGGTGATCACGGGTGATGACAGTGGCAGCGTTACTGAAGACGCCAGCAACACCTTGGTGACCTCCGGCACCCTGAGTGTCACCGATGTTGATGGCGGCGAAGCCGGTTTTACCGCGGAGACCATCACCGGCAGCTATGGTTCACTGACCATCGCCAACAACGGAAGCTGGAACTATTCGGCCAATAACAGTCAGGCCGATATTCAGGCTCTGGGCAATGGTGACAGCCTGACGGAGACCCTGACGGTTCGGTCTCTGGATGGCACCACCCACAATATCGTCATTACCATCAACGGCACCAACGACGCGGCAGTCATCACTGGCGATGACAGTGGCAGCGTCACTGAGGATGCTGGCAACACTCTGATGACCTCCGGCACCCTGAGTGTCACCGATGTTGATGGTGGCGAAGCCAGTTTCACCGCAGAGACCATCACCGGCAGCTACGGTTCACTGACTATTAATGGCAGTGGTAGCTGGAGCTATTCGGCTAGTAACAACCATGCTGATATTCAGGCCTTAGGGGATGGTGACAGCTTGACCGAGACCATCACAGTAAAGTCCCTGGATGGCACCACCCACAATATCGTTATTACCATCAATGGCACCAACGATGCAGCGGTGATCACTGGCGATGACAGTGGCAGCGTCACTGAGGACGCCGGCAACACCCTGATGACCTCAGGCACCCTGAGTGTCACCGATGTTGACGGAGGCGAAGCCAGTTTCACCGCAGAGACCATCACCGGCAGCTACGGTTCATTGATCATTGATGCCAGTGGTAGCTGGAGCTATTCGGCCAGTAACAGTCAGGCCGATATTAAGGCTCTGGGCAATGGTGACAGCTTGACCGAGACCATCACCGTAAAGTCCCTGGATGGCACCACCCACAATATCGTCATTACCATCAATGGCACCAACGATGTAGCGGTGATCACGGGCGATGACAGTGGCAGCGTCACTGAGGATGCTGGCAACACCTTGATGACCTCCGGCACCCTGAGTGTCACCGATGTTGATGGTGGCGAAGCCAGTTTCACCGCAGAGACCATCACCGGCAGCTACGGTTCACTGACTATTAATGGCAGTGGTAGCTGGAGCTATTCGGCTAATAACAACCGGGCTGATATTCAGGCTCTGGGGGATGGTGATACCCTGACCGAGACCGTCACCGTAAAGTCTCTGGATGGCACTACCCACAATATTGTCATTACCATCAACGGCACCAACGACGCGGCGGTGATCACGGGTGATGACAGTGGCAGCGTTACTGAAGACGCCAGCAACACCTTGGTGACCTCCGGCACCCTGAGTGTCACCGATGCTGATGGCGGCGAAGCCAGTTTCACAGCAGAGACCATCACTGGCAGCTACGGTTCACTGACCATTAATACCAGTGGTAGCTGGAGCTATTCGGCCAGTAACAGTCAGGCCGATATTCAGGCTCTGGGCAATGGTGACAGCTTGACCGAGACCATCACCGTAAAGACTCTGGATGGCACCACCCACAATATCGTTATCACCGTTAACGGCACCAACGATGCGGCAGTAATCACTGGCGATGACAGTGGCAGCGTCACTGAGGACGCCGGCAACACCCTGATGACCTCAGGCACCCTGAGTGTCACCGATGTTGATGGCGGCGAAGCCGGTTTTACCGCGGAGACCATCACCGGCAGCTACGGTTCATTGATCATTGATGCCAGTGGTAGCTGGAGCTATTCGGCCAGTAACAACCATGCTGATATTCAGGCTCTGGGCGATGGTGACAGCCTGTCCGAGACCATCACCGTAAAATCTCTGGATGGCACCACCCACAATATCGTTATTACCATTAACGGCACCAACGACGCGGCGGTGATCACGGGTGATGACAGTGGCAGCGTCACTGAAGACGCCAGCAACACCTTGGTGACCTCAGGCACCCTGACTGTCACCGATGTTGATGGCGGCGAAGCCAGTTTCACAGCAGAAACCATCACTGGCAGCTACGGTTCACTGACTATTAATGGCAGTGGTAGCTGGAGCTATTCGGCCAGTAACAGCCAGGCCGATATTCAGACTCTGGGCGATGGTGACGCCCTGACCGAGACCATCACCGTAAAGTCTCTGGATGGCACCACCCGCGATATCGTCATTACCATCAACGGCACCAACGACGCGGCAGTCATCACTGGCGATGACAGTGGCAGCGTCACTGAGGACGCCGGCAACACCCTGACGACCTCCGGCACCCTGACTGTCACCGATGTCGATAGCGGCGAAGCCAGTTTCACCGCAGAGACCATCACCGGCACCTACGGTTCACTGACCATTAATGGCAGTGGTAGCTGGAGCTATTCGGCCAGTAACAGCCAGGCCGATATTCAAACTCTGGGCAATGGTGACAGCCTGTCCGAGACCATCACCGTAAAATCTCTGGATGGCACCACCCACAATATCGTTATCACCATTAACGGCACCAACGATGCTGCGGTCATCACTGGCGATGATACTGGTAGCGTCACTGAGGACGCCGGCAACACCCTGACGACCTCAGGCACCCTGACTGTCACCGATGTTGATGGCGGCGAAGCCAGTTTCACCGCAGAGACCATCACTGGCAGCTACGGTTCACTGGCCATCGCCAACAACGGAAGCTGGAACTATTCGGCCAGTAACAGTCAGGCCGATATTCAGACCTTGGGCAATGGTGACAGCCTGTCCGAGACCATCACCGTAAAGTCTCTGGATGGCACCACCCACAATATCGTTATTACCATCAACGGCACCAACGACGCGGCGGTGATCACGGGTGATGACAGTGGCAGCGTCACTGAGGATGCCAGCAACACCTTGGTGACCTCCGGCACCCTGACTGTCACTGATGTTGATGGCGGCGAAGCCGGTTTTACCGCGGAGACCATCACCGGCAGCTATGGTTCACTGACCATTAATGGCAGTGGTAGCTGGAGCTATTCGGCCAATAATAACCATGCTGATATTCAGGCTCTGGGCAATGGTGACAGCTTGACCGAGACCCTGACGGTTCGGTCTCTGGATGGCACTACCCACAATATCGTTATTACCATCAACGGCACTAACGACGCGGCAGTCATCACTGGCGATGACAGTGGCAGCGTCACTGAGGATGCTGGCAACACCCTGATGACCTCAGGCACCCTGATTGTCACCGATGTTGATGGCGGCGAAGCCAGTTTTACCGCAGAGACCATCACTGGCAGCTACGGTTCACTGACTATTAATGGCAGTGGTAGCTGGAGCTATTCGGCTAGTAACAACCATGCTGATATTCAGGCCTTAGGGGATGGTGACAGCTTGACCGAGACCATCACAGTAAAGTCCCTGGATGGCACCACCCACAATATCGTTATTACCATCAATGGCACCAACGATGCAGCGGTGATCACTGGCGATGACAGTGGCAGCGTCACTGAGGACGTCGGCAACACCTTGATGACCTCCGGCACTCTGAGTATCACCGATGTTGA
This sequence comes from Endozoicomonas sp. 4G, assembly GCF_023822025.1. Lineage (NCBI taxonomy): Bacteria > Pseudomonadati > Pseudomonadota > Gammaproteobacteria > Oceanospirillales > Endozoicomonadaceae > Endozoicomonas > Endozoicomonas sp. 4G. Next base: position 5,556,942 of record NZ_CP082909.1, read on the forward strand.
TGGCGGCGAAGCCAGTTTCACCGCAGAGACCATCACCGGCAGCTACGGTTCACTGGCCATTAATGGCAGTGGTAGCTGGAGCTATTCGGCCAGTAACAGCCAGGCCGATATTCAGACTCTGGGCGATGGTGACACCCTGACCGAGACCATCACCGTGAAGTCTCTGGATGGCACCACCCACAATATCGTTATTACTATTAATGGCACCAACGACGGTCCAGCTATTGATGCGGGTACGGCGGACCAGTCTGCAACCGAAGAACAGGCATTCAGCTACCAATTACCTGCAAACGCTTTTTCCGACATAGACGGTGACAACCTGACTTATTCTGCCACGCTGGATGATGGCAGTCCGTTACCCGCATGGCTGTCATTCGATCCATCCAATGGCACTTTTTCCGGGACACCCGATGACCCGGATCTTGGACAAATCACCATCAAAGTGACTGCCAGCGACGGCGTCCTCAGTGTTTCAGACCAATTCAAGATTAATGTTGTCGGGGTCAACGATGCTCCGGAACTGGTTGGCAGCATTAATAATCAGACTGTGGCGGAAGAATCTGCTTTCAGTTACACCATACCCGCCAATGCCTTCTCCGACGCAGAGGGCGACGCACTGACTTACAGTGCCAGCCTGGCCAATGGCAATCCCTTGCCCGCCTGGCTGACGTTCGATGCCGCAACCCGAACCTTTAGCGGAACACCTGATGATCCTGATGTTGGCAATCTGTCAGTCAGGATTTCCGTTTCGGATGGTTCAGAGACAACAGATGTTTTGTGGTCAATCGATGTCACAGCTGTCAACGATGCCCCTGAATTATCAAGCAGTCCTCTCATCGAAGGAGTTGAGGCAGCCTACAGTTTCTCAGATAACACGGATATCTCAGGTAACGGTAACAACCTGACCCTGAATGGCAATGCCACATTGGGCAGCGGACATAACGGTGGCCAAGCCTTGGAACTGGATGGTAGCTCCAGTAGTAGTGGTGAGATTTCGGGGCTTAAGATAGGTGGAGCCCTGACCATTTCTGCCTGGGTGAAATACGACAGCTTTAGTCAAGGCTGGTCCAGGGTAATAGACTTCGGTGATGGCTTTGCTGACAACAATATTCTACTTTCCCGTGTCGGCACAGGTAGTGGTCTCGCCTTTCAAATTTTCGATGGAGCAGGCTACCCCGCAGACGGAGAGCTTATTATCAGCGACTTCTTTACTGAAGGAGAGTGGGTTCATGTGACCGCCACTGTTGATGATAGCGGGGCGATGCGGGTCTATAAAGACGGAGAGCTGGCCGGAGAGAATCTCAACGGGGCTTTGATTCCTGAGATTGTCAGATCAAACAACTACGTCGGCAGGAGTCATGGGATCAATGATGCTAGTATGGACGGCTCAATAGGCGATCTTGCTATTTTCAACACTGGCCTCAGTGCTCATCAGGTCAAAGCCGCCTATCAAGCTGACTCGGTAGCAAATCTCGTCAGCGATGCCTTCCATGTCATCGAACAGAGTGCCAACGGCACTGTCCTGGGTTCAGTAACGGCAACGGATGTTGATAGTGCCAGTAACCTACTGACTTACTCATTGACGAACGATGCCGGTGGCCGCTTCGCCATTAACAGTGTAACCGGTGAAATTTCCGTGGCTGACAGCACTCTGCTGGATCATGACAGCAACGCTTCGCACACCATTACGGTGCAGGTCAGTGATGGCCAGCTCAGCAGCACCCACAATTACACGGTTTACCTGACAGAATCCACGCTATTTTCCGATGAGGACACAAGCTACACCCTGACACTGACCGACCTGAGTAGCAGCGGTCAGGAAGCGGATGCAATGACTCAAATCAAGGTATCCACTTTACCGGACGAGGGAAGCCTGAAGCTTAATGGCGTTGTTGTGACAGCAAATCAGGTCATCAGCAAAGCAGATATTGAAGCAGGCCTGCTGGTATTTGAGCCAGACAGTGACGAGAACGGTAATAACTACACATCTTTCGGCTTTCAGGTATACGACGGCAGTAGCTATTCTGGTGAGCACACCCGGACATTTGATATTGTCGCGGTTAATGATGCACCTATTGCACCCGCAGCAGTGGTTGAAAAAATAGATTTTGTCTGGGGTGGCGCGTCCATTACCAACAAGTCTGCTGATTCTTTTAATTTGCCGAATGGCTTCGAGCTTGGTGATTCTGTCTGGTTGATTAAAACAGGCGGAAGTTACAGCAAAGGGGTCAAAATCCAGATCACCGAGAACCAGAACGGCACTCTCAACTTCAAAGCAATTGAAGCCAAATACACCGATCTGGCCACCTGGAACAGCCTCAGTAGCGCACAGAAAACGACCTACTTTGAAACAGCGGGTACAGCGACATCGGTTGCGACGTCCAACAGCGATATAGGCTATGGCATCAGTGACATAGCCGTGAACGGTGGCAGTGCAGTCTCCGGATTCCTGGATACCGCTACGGGTAAAAACGTTGATCCTTTATCTGCCGTTGAAAACAGCTCAAATGGCACCGTAGTAGGCTCTGTCAAAGCCACCGACGCAGAGGGTGATAACCTGGTTTACAGCCTGACTAATGATGCAGGTGGCCGATTTGCTATCAATAGCGCTACCGGAGAAATTACTGTTGCCGACGGCAGTCTTCTGGATTATGAAGCATCCAGCACCCACGCCATTGCCGTTCAGGTCAGTGACGGTCAGCTAACGTCACAACAGAACTACACCATTCAGATCAGCGATACCAACGATGCTCCTGAACTCTTGGGCAGTCCCCTCATAAGCGGAGTTGAGGCCGCTTACAGTTTCTCAGATAACACGGACATTTCAGGCAATGGTAACAACCTGACCCTCAGTGGCAGTGCCACATTGGGCAGCGGACATAACGGTGGCCAGGCCTTTGAAATGGATGGTAGCTCCGGCAGTGGCGAAATTTCAGGGCTTAAGTTGGGTGGAGCCATGACCATTTCTGCCTGGGTGAAATACGATAGCCTGAGCCAGAACTGGTCGAGGATAGTGGACTTCGGTGATGGTTCTGCCAACAACAACATTCTCCTTGCCCATATTGGCACCGGTAATGCACTGGCGTTTGAAATCTTTGATGGAGGCTCCAAGGTCGGGCAGCTCCATATTAACAACTTCTTTACCGCGGGCGAGTGGCTTCATGTGACCGCTACTGTTGATGATAATGGGGTAATGCGGGTCTATAAAAACGGTGAGCTGGCCGGGGAGAATCTCAACGGAGCTGCACCTCCGGAGATTGTCAGATCAGGCAACTATATCGGAAAAAGTCACTGGAATGATGGTCATCTGGACGGTTCCATAGGTGAACTTGCTATTTTCAACACTGGCCTGGGTGCTCATCAGGTCAAAGCCCTCTATGAAGCTGACTCGGTAGAAAATCTCGTCAGCGATGCCTTCCATGTCGTCGAACAGACTGCCAACGGCATTGTTCTGGGTTCAGTAGCGGCAACGGATGTTGATAATGCCAGTAACCAACTCACTTACTCATTGATTAACGACGCTGGTGGCCGCTTCACCATTAACAGTGCAACCGGTGAGATTTCAGTGGCTGACAGCACACTGTTGGATCATGACAGCAACGCATCTCACACCATTAGGGTGCAGGTGAGTGATGGCCAGCTCAGCAGTACTCGCGATTATACGGTTTATGTCAACAGCAGCACGCTGTCTGCCAATGAGGATACCAGCTATGCCCTCACTCTGACCGATCTGAGTCACAGCGCTCAGGAAGCGGCTGACATGACCCAGATCAAGGTATCAACCTTACCTGATGAGGGAAGCCTGAAGCTGAATGGCGTTGCTGTGACGCAAGATCAGGTCATCAGCAAAGCGGATATTGAAGCAGGTCTTCTGGTCTTTGAACCAGACAGTAACGAAGCCGGTGATGACTACACTTCTATCGGCTTTAAAATACACGACGGTAATAGTTATTCTGGTGAGTATACCCGGACATTTGATGTGGCAGCGGTGGCGGACAGCGTCACTATGAATAATATCAGCTCTGAAGTATTGAATAGTACTTTTGATGGCAACAATGCTGACGGCTGGCAACGAAGCAACCCTTATGGCATCAATTATTCATTGGTTAAGAACAATCAGCTGCATAATTATCATTTAACTGAGAGCTATAGAAACATCGACACCAGTGACAGCTCAGTACAGACTTACGAATTAACATTTACTCTGAATCATATGAGGAATCTTCATCATACTACTAATATCTGGGTGAAATGGAATGGACAGACAGTCGCAACCTATTCAGAAGCTCCTGGTTCAGGTACCCATACATCAACCAAAACCATCCTGTTAAATGCTACCGGTAATCCCAGTACAGAGCTCCGATTCGACGAAAGCTCCAACGAATTCACTGCGGACAATATCCGAATCACCAAAGTGCGTGCTACGGATGAGGATACCGCTTTCAATCTGCCGGATCTCGGCATTACCCAGGTCGACACCGACGGTTCTGAAACGCTGACCGTTTCTGCCAATGGCGTACCTGCCGGAGCAGTCCTCACTGATGGCAGCCACTCGATAACAGCAGATGGCACCGCTGTCGATATTTCCGGCTGGGACTTCGCTAACCTGCAGATAACACCACCGGCAGACAGCACAGATACCATGAATCTGACGTTCACAGCCACCACGACAGAAAGTAACGGTGACAGTTCATCAGTCAGTGAGAGCTTGTCCATCAGGGTCAACTCGGTAGACGACAAGCCGGTATCATCAGACAACAGTCTTTTATTAAAACAGACGGACAGTTACACCTTCAGTGCAGAAGATTTCAGCTTCACCGACGTTGATGCCGGTGACAGCCTGCAATCCGTTACTATCACCACTCTGCCCGCTTCCGGATCTTTAACGTTGAATGGTGCAGCGGTGACGGCTAATCAGGTCATCACCGCAGCAGACCTTGGCAATCTGACCTATACAGCCCCAGCGACTAATCCGGATGTTGGCACCAGCTTTGGCTTTACGGTGAGCGATGGCAGTCTTTCCAGTGACCCACAGACGTTCACTCTAAATGTGAGAGGCGCCTACTCTCAAAACCTTCTGACCAATAGCAGTGGCCAGAATGGCACCTCGGACTGGAACATTATTGAAAACGGTGGTGACGGCTGGGCTTCAACACATATCAGTCATGATGGCGACGGTAAGGGATGGGTTACCTCCCACGAATGGGCTAAAAAGTCACAAACGATAGACCTTGTGGCCAAAGGCTTCACCGAACAGTATCTTGACTCCGCTCCTGACATCGGTGTCAGTGACTGGTTTAAAGATACCCACCTTGATGATGATTATTACCTGAAAGTTGAGCTGCGAGACGCCAGCAATAATGTCATTACCTCTTACAATTCCGGGACACTGACTGCAAGCGACAACTGGCAGGAAGCTGCCAGCACGTTCAGTAATTATGGTGCCGGTGTCCGTTATATTTATTTTGAACACGGTGGTAGAGACCAGGAAGGCTGGGCTGGCAACTACGGGGCTGTCATTGATGACTCGAAAGTGTTTTTAAAGGTTGGCGATGTTGATCTCGTGGGTACCCATTCCGGAGAAATTATCGATGGTACAGCCCAGTCCGACACGATCAAAGGTGAAGGCGGTGCCGACACCCTTATCGGTGATGCCGGGGACGACCTGATCTTTGGTGGTGCGGGTGAGGATATCATCACAGGCGGAGTAGGCGATGACACTCTCACCGGTGGTGATGACAGCGACACCTTTGTCTGGCTCTCGTCTGACCTGGGGTCAGTGGCGACGCCTGCCCAGGATATCATCAAGGACTTTAACACAGGCTCCGGCGGGGACATTATCGATCTGAGTGATGTTCTGGTGGATGATTCAATTTCTCTGGATCAATACCTGAACCTGAATTTCAGTAACGGCGACACCACTATCGAAGTGATGCCGGGCGCTGACGGCAGTGTGACCCAGAAGATCAAGCTGGAAGGCGTTGATCTCTCAAACTACGGGGGAGGCGGCACCGAGGCGCAAATCCTGAACAACCTGCTCAACGACGGCAACCTTCAAATCGACTGACCCGACAGTCATTCGATTAAAGTTTCCCCATCCAGATCTGTGCGGTTCAGAGTCCAGGCACCAACGTCAGAATCGCGAATCATAGCACCAATAAAAGAGCTTTGATTAAACCGGGCATGACTGAACTCGGCCTGATCAATGGTAATGTGATCCAAACGACAGTGGTTAAATGATGGGCTTTCTTCCAGGCTGTAACACTCCCTGAACTGACCCTGATCAAAAATCACCTTGTTGAACTCGGTGCCTTCCATTAAAGCTGAATCCATCTCGACCCGGGTAAAATGACTGTTCGAGATCCGGGTCCGAACCAGCTGGGGAATATTGAATTCGCAATCTGTCATAACCACCTTGTTCAGAGTGCTACCTGAAAACACCGGCCCTTCCTGAAAACTGTCGCAGCCCCTGAACTGACACTCTTCCATCAACACATTATTGAAGTGAGTGCTGGTCAGTGTGCAATCCCTGAATTCCATATTCCTGAGCTGGGAACCGGTAAAGTTGGCATCATCCAAAAAGCCCTGAACCATCTGGCTGTTATGCATTTTTAAGCCCATGCATGAACTGTTATGAAAACTTTGAGCACCCATATTGCAGCTATCAATCACCGCATTATCCAGACAACTCTGGTCAAAATTAACAGCAAACAAATTGCAATCCACCAGACGGGCGTCATCCAGCCGACAATGCCTCAGGTCCGCACCTTCCAGAGAGGAATCTTCGAAGATAGCACCCTTCAGATCAGCACCTCTGAAATCAGCCCCTGATAAATCACAGCCTTTAAATCGGGCTCCCCGCAACCGAGCCTTTCTGAAGTTGCTGCCTTTCAGGTCCGTTTGGTTAAAACAAACCCTTTCAAGATCTCTGCCTTTCAGCATTGCACCTTTCAGTACCCATCTGGAAGGCAGGTTCATTCCGGGATGTAAAAGATCAAGACGTTCGCTGGTCAAATCATCAGGTGCCGAAGTGCTGGTCACGATCCTTGATGCTCCGGCTGGCTCGATAGCAATACTGTATTCACCCAAACCTTTCAGCAGGATGGTACTTTTGCCATCAAGGCCCAAGGTTTTCATTCCCTTTGTGCCCAGAACATCAAATCTGCCCAACCCTTTATGGTTATCTTTATTTTTCCCTGATCTGGACACCTCTGCGCCTCCCTGGCTGATATTGCTGACAACCATCACCTTGAATGCAGGGATGATTGCCTTTGCTTTTGGCTGTCTATTAGAGTCGCCCGATGAACGGCAAAGTTTAGAAGGCAGAGACCCAACGATAGGAATAACCGCAGGCGGGCAGGTTAAGCGTTATGGCTCGGAGGACTCCAGGAGATGACTGGCAAGATCCAGAACCACATGCCTTATATGATGGTCATCCAGCTCGTAGATTACCTGTTTACCACGGCGGGAAGATTTGAGAATCCTGGCTTCTCTAAGCCCTCGGAGGTGATGGCTGGTCAGGGGTTGAGACATACCCGATAGTTCTGACAGGCAGCAGACTGGCTGTGGCGTATCAATACAGGCCAAAACCAGCTTGAGACGCCCCTCATCCCCCAAGAGCCTGAAAAGAGAGGCCAGACGAGCCAGCTGCTCTGAAGACATTTCTGGCAATTCTGTACAACAGGGCGGGTGGGATTCAGTCATAAAACGTCACATTTAAAAAAATCATGGAGTTAAAACTGCCATAAGCTAAAAGCGTATTCTATCACGATCCCAATAACCAGCGCCTGAAGTCAGCTATCGGTCAGGTATTGTGGGCTAACCGTTCACCAATATGATGGAAGTCGATGTTTTCATCGCTTTCACCGGCTTCAGGATCGTTATATACGTTCAGATCCATCTCGCCTTCACTCTTGGCAACGATACAGGTTACAACACTGTCGCCTGCTATATTAACGGCGGTACGTACCATATCCAGCAGACGATCGACACCGATGATCAGGGCAATACCTTCCAGGGGCAGGCCTACCTGTTGCAGAACCATTGCCAGCGTAACCAGACCAACACCAGGTACACCGGCAGTACCGACAGAAGCCAGAGTGGCTGTCACGATGACCATCAGGTAGTCACCCATGCTCAGGTCAATACCAAAGGCTTGGGCGATAAAGACTGTCGCAGCACCCTGCATGATGGCGGTACCGTCCATGTTGATGGTACTGCCCAGCGGTATGGTGAAAGAGGCCACCTTGTTGCTGACCCCCATACGACGGGTTATGGCTTCCAGAGTAACCGGGATAGTGGCGTTACTGGAGGCTGTGGTAAAGCCGAACATAAGGGCATCCTGAATTTTCTTCAGGAAGGTGCGCGGACTCAAACCGGTAGTGATTTTTAACAGACCGCAGTAAGTGATGAACAGTTGCAGAGCCAGGGCCCCCAGTACGACCAGGAAATACTGAACCAGGTTGCCGATAGCACCCAGGTCGATGGAGTAGAACAGCTTGGCCAGCAACCCCATCACACCGTAAGGCGCCAGATTCATGATCAGGGTGGTCAGCTTCATCATGACTTCATTCAGGGCCACAAAAATCTTTACGATAGGCTCAGCGGGTTTACCGGCGGCAGCAGTGGCAATACCGAACAGCAGAGCGAATACGATGATTTGCAGTGTGTTACCAGAGGCCATGGCTTCGATGGGGTTAGCCGGGAACATGCCAATGATGACTTCAGTCAGCGAAGGCGCGGTGGAAGCGGCAAAAGAAGAAGCACTTTCCAGATTGGCACCTTCACCCGGGCTGACCAGCAATGCCAGGCCCATCGCCAGACTGATGGCAAGAGACGTCGTAAGCAGATAGAAAACGAGGGTTTTTCCGCCCAGACGACCCAGTACCGTGACGTCTTTGAGGGAGCAGGTTCCGCATACGATAGAGGTGAATATCAGGGGGACTACAATCATTTTCAGGGCGGTCAAAAATATTTGACCGAAGACGTTAAATACGCCATTTACCAGGTAATGCTCAACGAAAGTATTACCTGTAAACTGACGCATTGTCAGGCCAATAGCCAGGCCTACTACCATGCCAATCAGCACCTTGGCTGTGAGAGAAAGTCGAATCCACTGCTTCATACTAATTTCCTTTGTTGCCAAACACGTCTCTCCCGCCGCTCAATTGTCTTTGTGTTGCGCGGTAGAGTTATCCGGGGAAATTGTCGTATCAGGCTTTTTAGAGGTGTTATCGCTGAGCAACCCCAGCGATTTCTTATGACGCTTGTGGGGTTAGACGGGTCTGCCGGGGTTTTATGGCAGGGTTGCACCGGTCAAAAAGTTGCACCAGTGTCCCCGATCGTCGACAGCTTAAGTTCGTTTGGCACTAAGTGAGGTTGATCTAGATCAATAAATGGATAAAGAGTGATAAGGACCTATCATTTATGACGTTATTTTTTATTTTTGATTGAATATTTAGTGGATATAACTGGTTTTTTAGCGCATTTTTGCCGGGTTATTTGTACAAGCCTCTATTTTAACGTCGCAAGACGTGCAAACAGAGACTTGTATTTACAGATCAGCCTTTCAGCAGAAAGACATGCGAATGCGCCGGTATTCAGGGCTCCAGCGTTTTGCTCTGATCTTTTGTTCCAGATCAGTCAGTTCAGTGACAGGAGCCAGGCCTTCTTTCTGAGCCTGAAGGGCGACAGCAAGAGCAATGTCGTTAGTGACCTGCTGAATGCGATCCATCAAAGGCAAAAGAGGCGCTTCCCTGTTCACCAGGGCAGGAGAAGCCAGGGCCAGTGTTTCTACTGCAACGTCAAGCATCTTGTCAGTGATACGACCGGCACCGGAAGCCAGCACCCCCAGACCCAAGCCGGGGAAAATATAGATATTGTTGCACTGAGCAATCGGGTAGCTACGGTCGTTAAACTGAACCGGCTCAAATGGGCTGCCAGTAGCCACCAACGCTTTGCCTTTGGTCCATTTGATAATGTCTTCAGGCTGAGCTTCTACCTGGCTGATCGGGTTCGACAGCGGAAAGATAATGGGCTGCTCGTGGTTGGCCGCCATGTTCTCAATAATGTCCTGAGTGAACAGGCCGGGTTGGCCGGAAACACCAATAATGGCGTCTGGCTTGAGAGTGCGAACGACCTCTGCGAAAGAAACCCCGCCCTTGGCTGAGCCGCTTTCAATATCCGCGAAACGGTAAGCCAGTTTTTGCTGGAATGGACGGAGGTCTTTCATCTGGTCGTGCACCAGACCGTCACGATCCACCATGTAAATGCGCTTGCGGGCTTCCTCTTCAGACAGTCCGCGGCCCACCATCAGGCGGATAATCTGTTCAGCAATACCACAGCCAGCAGAACCTGCACCCAGGAAAGCCACGCTCAGATCTTCAATGGATTTGCCTGCTGCCTTGGCGGCTGCCATCAAAGTGGCAGCCGTGACACCGGCAGTGCCCTGAATGTCATCGTTGAAGGTGCAGAGTTGATCACGATATTTTTCCAGCAAAGGCGTAGCGTGGTTGATCGCGAAGTCTTCAAATTGCAACAGGGCATTTGGCCAGCGACGTTTAAGTGCCTGGATGAACAGCTCGACAAATTCATAATAATCGTCGTCACCGATACGCTCATGACGCCACCCCAGGTAATTAGGATCTTCCAGCAGCTTCTTGTTGTTGGTTCCACAATCCAGGGTAATAGGCAGTGTCAGGTTGGGCGTGATACCACCTACGGCAGAGTAAAGGGACAGTTTACCGATGCAGATACCCATGCCACCAATACCCTGATCACCCAGACCCAGGACACGCTCACCGTCAGTCACTACAATCACTTCAATGTTGCGCTTGAAGTTTGCCAGCATGGCGTCAATCTGGGCGCGTTCGGGGAAAGAGATGTAGAGACCACGGGGACGACGATAAAGATCGCTGTACCTCTGACAGGCCTGACCGACCACCGGGGTGTAGATGATCGGCAGCATTTCCTGGAGATGACGCTGAACCAGGGCATAGAAAAGCGTTTCGTTGGTGTCTTGCAGAGAGCGCAGGTAAATATGCTTGAGAATCGGGGTGGGCTTGACCGCAAATGATTTGTAGGAGCGGCGACACTGCTCTTCCAGTGTTTCTACCCGGGGAGGCAGTAGGCCGTGCAGGTCCAGCTCACTGCGCTCTTCAAACGTGAAGGCAGTACCTTTGTTCAGCAAAGGGTTTTCGAGAAGAATACGACCGGAAAGGCCAGTATGAATGCTATTGGAGTCTAGATCGGTCATTATTTACCAGCTTGCAAGAGTGCATATCACTGTCATGATGTGTGAGTCTGAGAGGCCGTTCATAATCTTATCGACATGCACAGCCCTTAAATTAAATCGTGGATAGCCCTAAGGATAAGTCTTGACCTTCATCTTATACAGACAGGAAAAGCCGAAGTGGCAATGCGTGGTTTTTTGGCAGGGTGATAAAAGAGTAGGGAATGTCGTCAAAATGTTATTGAACCAAAAAGTAAGCAGATTGGTTTTCAGGCTGTGTGGATAATGGCTTTATTATCCTTCCATGTTTGCCCGGATGCTCACGTTGCTTTTGCAATTCTTCTCAGCTCCGGTTTCCCTGTTGGTTGCTACACCACAAAAAAACATCCTGTAAACCAATCTGCTTGTACGGTCATCGACTTTTATCATTGTTTTTGTCTGTCGATTCGTTTGCCTCGTTGCTGTTGTTATTTTTCGTCAGTTTTTTTTGCTTTCAACTCTACATATACAATCCACGTGCCAACTTTTTGAAAAATGGATGAACTCTTTTAAGTACGTATAAACCGATGCAGGGATTGGAAAAGATAGGTGCTTTTACTGTGCTGAAATGTGTTACTTGTGGGAGGTTATCGTGTAACAGTGAGACATTAACGTAACGTTTTCAGTTTTATATACGCAAAGTGTCGTAAATTGGAAGCGTCATAAGTGGTAAACAATGTCCGGTTTTCTGTCTCACCCCATTTAAATTTAAGAGCTTGCCCATATAGTGTCTTCTAATGACCGTTGGAATTCTTCAGGAACAATTCATGACTACAGATACTCATTTTGACTACCTCGTCATCGGTGGTGGCAGCGGTGGCATCGGTACCGCTAATCGCGCTGCCATGCATGGCGCAAAAGTGGGCCTCGTTGAAGCCAAACACCTCGGTGGCACCTGCGTCAACGTTGGCTGTGTCCCTAAGAAAGCTATGTGGTTTGCAGGCCAGATTTCCGATGCTATCCACTATGGCCCGGATTATGGCTTTGACCTGAACCGTGAGGACATTCTTAAGAACTTCAGCTGGGGCAAACTGGTTGAAAGTCGTGAGGCTTATATCAGCCGTATTCACCAGTCCTATGACCGTGTACTGGGCAACAACAAAGTGACCGTCATAAAAGGTTATGGTCGTTTTGTGGATGCCAAAACGGTTGAAGTGGATGGTGTCCAATACACAGCGGACCACATCACCATCGCCACCGGTGGTGAGCCTGCTGTGCCAGCCATTCCCGGTGCAGAATACGGTATTGACTCTGATGGCTTTTTTGAGCTGACCGAACGCCCTGAGCGTGTTGCGGTTCTGGGGGCAGGATACATCGCCGTCGAGCTGGCGGGTGTTCTTCATGCCCTGGGCAGCGAAACCCACCTGCTGGTTCGCAGGCATAAGCCACTGCGCAGTTTCGATGACATGCTGTCCGATACGCTGGTTGAGATCATGAACGCTGAAGGTCCGACCCTTCACACTCACTCTGTGCCTGAAAAAATCACCAAAGAAAGCGATGGCAGCCTGACCATCCATCTGGAAAATGGCAACAGCCTGACGGTTGATACTGTTATCTGGGCCGCAGGCCGTAAGCCACATACCCACGCCATCAACCTGGAAGCCGCAGGTGTCGAAACCGACGAGCATGGTTACATTCCTGTGGATAAGTTCCAGAACACCAACGTACCGGGTATTTATGCGGTAGGCGACAATATTGGCAAGATTGAACTGACACCCGTTGCAGTGGCTGCCGGACGTCGTTTGTCAGAAAGACTGTTCAACAATAAACCGGAAGAACACCTGAATTACGATAATGTTGCAACTGTCGTCTTTAGTCACCCCACCATTGGCACCGTGGGTTTGACTGAAAGCGAAGCCATCGAACGCCATGGCGAGGAAAACGTTAAGGTCTACACCAGCGGCTTTACCGCCATGTACAGTGCGCTGACCCGCCACCGTCAGCCAAGCCGTATGAAGCTGGTGACTGTCGGTAAAGAAGAGAAGATTGTTGGCATTCACACCATTGGTCATGGTTCCGATGAAATGCTGCAGGGCTTTGCAGTGGCTCTGAAAATGGGTGCAACCAAGGCAGACTTTGATAACACGGTGGCGATTCATCCGACCTCTGCGGAAGAGTTTGTGACCATGAGGTGAGCCCGAAAGACCCCGGGATTACTCCGCATTCAGCCTGCCAGTCAACCAGCAGAGGTAATCATCAACAGTTTCGTCCAGCTCATTCGGCAAGTGGTGCCGGGCACCTTCAAGATAAAAGACACTGGGTTGGGTATAGAGCTTTTCCAGTACCGGAATGTTATGCCCGGCATCGACGGTACGGTCGAATGTACCCTGGAGAATGAGTGGGCTGATCGGTGATTGTGTCTTGCTGGATTCAATGCGCCTGATCCAGCGATCCATAGCCATTACCCACTGAACAGGCAGAATGTCGGGGGACAAAGGATCGTTATGAGAAAGCTCCAGAAACGATTCTTTTCTGGAGTTCCGGGTGTATGTTCGGGGCAACTGGGTGATGAACAGTCTCGCCAGTTGCAACTGCAATCGTCCCAGTCTCCACCTCCAGGGTCTGACCAGGGGCGCTGATAAAATCACTTGTTGGAAAGGGCTGAGCCTGTGGTGGGCTTCCCTGTTGATCAGGCAGTCGGTAAGGATTGCACACCCGGTACTGTGGCCATAACTGTGCCAGGGCTTGGGCAGGTGATCTTCACAATGGCTCAGTATGTCTTCAAGAATCAGGGTGTAGACAGAAAAATCCGGGATCGTGGCGGGCTTGCCAGTGGAGAGCCCATGACCGGGCAAGTCATAGGCCAGAACATTGAACCCCTGTTCCAGCAGGAAGCGGATGATTCGGGGGAAGAGTCCAACATGATCGTAGTAACCATGAAGGAGAAAAAAAGTCCCCCTGGCATTGCACTTCTCAAACAGGTGACAGGCAATCCTGTAATCGCAGCTGTCGATAGACCCCATAGCGTGGCGAACATCCGCTGACCCGGCTGCAAAATTGATCCCATAAAAATCAAGGTATGTTTTGATGTCCGTATCCTGGCCGGTGTCAGAGCCCCTGGCTTTCATAGGAAAGTTCAGAGGCTTGATCTGGTTTTTAAGGCTTTCAGGGTTCAGCCTTTCAGGATTCATCATAGGCGACTTTGCTCGTTGCACTTTTCATCAGGCTTTCTTCAGATCCTTATACTTGGCTGCCATTTTCTGCTCGGAAACGACTTCGCAGACTGTCTCGCCTTGAGAATTTCTCTGCTTCCTGATGTGTTGCACCAGGATCAGACCCCGTTTAGAACCGAGGCCAGTCACAAACGTCATCTCCAGTTGCTGGTACAGAGATTGCCTCATGATCACCTTGTCACCCTTGTTGAAGGGGGCCGTTTTATCTGAAGCAGTGCCTTTACCTTCTGCACGGTTATTGAGGGCTTCGACAATTAACTGGATATCCTTGATCACTTCATGACCATTGGGGATAGGCTTGGGCAGCAGAGCCTGCACGTTCTGCTCCTGACTTTTGCTCAGGCGGCCATCCTTATGGAGCTGACGGGTGATCCGGTTAAAGTAGACGATCTCAATGACGCCACGGGTAGAGCGAATCTTGTGATAGCGATCCAGATCCTTGAGATCCAGGTAAAGAAACACATAGCCGGGAAAGAGAGCCTCTTCCTTCAGCGGGTCTTTGGCTTTGGCTCGAACCTTTACAATGGGGCAGTATGTATCAAATCCCTGAGTTTCCAGATTTTCCCGGGCTCTCTGCTCTTGATGAGGTTTGGCTTTCAGTAGGTACCACCCCTCTTGTAAGCACTCTTGATTTTGCATACCTGTTCCCTGAATGCTTTTCTGCCGAGTAGTACAAAAGCACAAATAGCCGGACGTGAGACCTTTTGACGATCCCATCGGCAACGGCTATTGAACTCATGAACTACAATCTGCGCAGTTACATCACAATGTCTATTTAAAGTGACTCATTATAATTCCCATGGTCGAACTATGCACCGCTTAACATCCAGAGTGCTGTATTTAGCCAGATGATCACCATCGCCGCTTTGGGGTAGGAGGACTGGCGTTTGTGGATGGACACTGAGCCACTGAGTACGAGGCTTGAACCTTCTTCCCTTTGGACGGGGGCTCTTTTATAACCATTAGCGGCAATAAACGCTTGTACTTCGTCAGAGAGCAGGTAATCGACAAACGTTCTGGCGGCGGCTTCATGCTCGGTGTCTTTGAGGATCACCAGTTCCTGAAGCAATGGCGTGTAAAGTTTTTGCGGAACCAGTGTGGCACCGACCGCGAGGTTAATCCTGTTGTTGCCATTGCTGTTGGTTCCCATCACCAGAGAAGCAGGTACAAAACCAACACTGGTAGAATCTTTTATGAGTCTCCATGTCAGTTCGACAAAGATACGGATAACCAATTTATTCTGGTCTTTGAGCGTTTGATAAAGGCCATATTTCTCAAGGACTGATTTAGCCGCATGCCCGTATGGGGCATCCAGCGGGTCTGCAATGTGAATGGCTGGTGGGTTGGTTTCTATGATGAAGGTTTTTATATCGTCGGGTTCTACCAGGACATTCTGGCCGTGCCAGAACGCCAGCAACCCCTGGGCGTAGATCTTTCTGGAATTTTCTAAAACCTTGCCCTCTTGTTCCAGTTCGGCCGTTCTTATGTTGTCAGCAGATAGAAACAGGTCAATCTTATCAGTGTTATTACTGATCGCCCTCTTCAGGTCTCCTGAAGAACCATAGCTGGTCAATTCCAGGGTGTGTCCGAACCGTGACTCGAACTGAACTTTCAGGGTTTCCAGGACATAAAAAAAATTCGATGCGACGGCCACCTTGATAGTATCAGCACCAGATGGCGGGCTGATAGAGAGCAGGCATCCAAGAATAAAAGCCATAATGGGTAATTCAGGAATGGCTTTGTATTCGAAGAAAGTTTTTTTAACAAAACGGAAGTGAAACAAGGTTGTTCTCCACAACTTAGTGAGTGAGTTACAGAGCTTAGTTCAGATTTCGGGAAGGGGGCGTCAAAAGGTATTAGAGAGCGGGCAAAAATGCCAACAACTCAACCAGAGCTACGCCCATAACGCTTACTATAACGCCTACGAGCAAGAATTGACTGGTACCGTGCACGGAGAAATAGGCGATGAGTGGATCGATTAAACCTGCTTTTTCTTTTTCGACCCGTGCTCTTTGATAACCACCATCGACGGCGATAAACTTCTGCGTTTCATCACAGAGCAGGTACTCGACCAGAGCTTTGGCAGCCGCTTCATGCTCGGTGGACCTGAGGATGACCAGCTCCTGAACCAGTGGTGGGTAAAGTGATTGTGGCACCAGAGTTATACTGACAGGGAAAAGAAGGCGGTCGAAGTTGGTGCCCTTCAACATAGAAAAAGGCATAAAACCAGCATCATAAGCATTTTGCCTATTCGTCCATGCCTTGCTGATATGGTCACTGACCATCAGTCTGCCCTGATCTTTGAGTGTTTCGTAAAGATTATAGTTCTGAAGGGCGGATACAGCGGCTTGTAGGTATGGAGTATCCTTCGGGTCTGCAATGTGAATGGCTGGTGGGGTCTTTTCGGTCAGGTAGCTTTCTATGTCTTCGGGTTTTAGCGGACCCCACTGACCGTGCCAGAACGCCAGCAACCCCTGGGCATAGACCGTTCTGGAGTTCTCTAAAATCTTATGCTGTCGTTCCAGTTCTGCCGTCTTTAAATTGTCAGCAGATAGAAAAAGATCAAACTTCTGAGTGTCATCACTGACCAGTCGTTTCAGTTCTCCTGAAGTACCATAGTGCAACTCCAGGGTATGACCATACCGTGACTGGAACCGCTCTTTCAGGCTTTCCATGACAAAATGAAAATTCGCTGTCACAGCGACCTTGATGGTGTCAGCGTTTGCTGGGGAAATGATGAAGAGCAGGCAGCCAAGAATGGCTTTGTATTCAGAAGCACGTTTCAGCTGCTTAACAAAACGAAAGTGAGACAAGATCTTTCTCCACAACTCAGAGGGTGAGTTGTAGAGCTTAGTTCAGAGCTTGGAAAACGGCAGTCAGAAAGTCTCTGACTGCCCAAAGGCTGTTATTGACAGGCTGCTTCCAGCATCGCTACAGCCGGGAGTTTCTTGCCTTCTACAAACTCCAGGAAAGCACCACCGCCTGTGGAAATATAAGATACACGGTCTTTAATTCCGTACTTGTCAATCGCGGCCAGCGTATCACCGCCACCGGCAATGGAGAACGCGTCAGACTCGGCAATGGCCAGAGACATGGAGCGGGTGCCTTCACCAAACTGGTCAAATTCAAAGACACCCACAGGGCCGTTCCAAAGAATGGTTTTTGAGGACTTCAGTACGTCATTAAACAGTTTCTGGGTTTGGGGGCCGACGTCGAAGATCATGTCGTCGTCTTCTACTTCGGATACCTGTTTAACGACAGCGGTTTCATTTTCGTCAAATTGCTTACCGCAGATCACGTCTACGGGCATGGGGACATCAACCTTTTTCATCAATGCTTTGGCATTGGGGATCAGGTCTTTTTCGTAAAGGGACTTGCCGACATTATGACCGGCAGCCGCCAGGAAGGTGTTGGCGATACCACCACCGACGATCAGCTGATCGCAGACATCAGACAGGGATTCCAGAACCGTCAGTTTGGTGGATACCTTGGAACCACCAACGATAGCGCACATAGGGCGTTCAGGGTTGCCCAGGGCTTTACCCAGAGCTTCCAGTTCACCGGCCAGCAACGGCCCTGCACAGGCGATTTCAGCGAATTTACCAACGCCGTGAGTCGATGCCTGAGCACGGTGAGCGGTGCCAAATGCATCCATAACATAAACATCGCACAAGGCCGCCATCTTTTTAGACAGGGCTTCGTCATCCTTTTTTTCGCCCCGGTTAAAACGTACGTTCTCAAGAATCACCAGCTCACCTTCGGCCACCTCAAAACCACCGTCAACCCAGTCTTTGATCAGGCGAACCTCTTTGCCCAGCAGCTGACCAATGTAATCCGCAACAGGTTTCAGCGAGAACTGTTCGTCGTACTCACCTTCGGTCGGGCGGCCCAGATGAGACGTTGCCATGACTTTGGCACCCGCTTCCAGGGCGCGCTGAATAGTGGGCAGAGAAGCGAGGATTCGGGCATCGCTGGTGACTTTGCCATCTTTGACGGGAACGTTGAGGTCTTCACGGATCAGGACACGTTTGCCAGCCAGATCCAGATCGGTCATTTTCAGTACGTTCATCAGGTATCTCCCTAAGCGCGGGTTCAGTGAAGATCGACTGCTGTCACGAAGAGACAACAGTACTGAGGGACAGAATTGGCATGGACAATAGCACAAAAAAACAGCACCCGGTACGTAGCTTTAGCCAGATATGACGTGAATCAATAGTGTTGTCAGGAGTTAACGCAGGAGCACAGGAATGCTATTGAGCCATCGTCGATCAACAGAACCGGAAGAAAGAAATAGCAGAGTCGAACAGAGGTCGCACAAAAAAGGCTGCACAAAGCAGCCCTTTTTAACAGAGGTCAGTATTGATTACAGACCTGCCGCGGCTCTCAGGGCATCCGCCTTGTCGGTACGCTCCCAGGAGAACTCTTCTTCTTCACGACCGAAGTGGCCGTAGGCTGCAGTCGCCTGATAAATAGGACGCTTCAGGTCCAGCATGTTAATCAGGCCTTTTGGACGCAGATCGAAGTACTCACGAACCAGCACTTCAATTTTGGCATCAGTAATCTTGCCAGTACCGAATGTATCAATTGAGATAGACGTCGGTTCAGCGACACCAATGGCATAAGACACCTGAATCTCGCACTTGTCAGCCAGACCGGCGGCGACAACATTCTTGGCTACGTAACGACCTGCGTAAGCAGCAGAACGGTCAACCTTTGATGGGTCCTTGCCAGAGAAGGCTCCGCCACCGTGACGAGCCATGCCACCGTAGGTGTCTACGATGATTTTTCGCCCTGTCAGACCACAGTCACCCACGGGGCCACCAATCACGAAAATACCGGTTGGGTTGATGTGGTAACGAGTGTCTTCATGAAGCCATTGCGCTGGCAACACTGGCTTGATGACTTTTTCCAGAATTTCTTTCTGCAGTTCTTCCTGAGAGATGTCAGGGTGGTGCTGTGTTGACAGCACTACGGCATCGACACTTTGTACCTTGCCTTCGCTGTCGTAACGCATGGTGACCTGACTCTTGGCGTCCGGACGCAGCCAGGGCAGGGTGCCGTTTTTGCGCAGTTCAGCCTGACGTTTAACCAGCTCGTGAGAATAGTAGATCGGGGCGGGCATCAGTACCGGTGTTTCGTTGGTCGCGTAACCAAACATAAGACCTTGGTCGCCTGCCCCCTGTTCATGTTCGCCGGTTTCGTCAACACCGACAGCAATATCCGGAGATTGCTTGCCAATGGCATTCAAAACGGCCACGCAATCACCGTCAAAGCCCAGGTCGCCATTGTCATAACCAATGTCAGTGACCACTTTGCGAACCAGTTCTTCGATATCGACATAAGTGTCGGTACGCACTTCACCGGCAACGATGACCATCCCGGTTTTTACCATGGTTTCAATTGCAACACGGGCTTCCGGATCATCCTTGAGGATAGCATCCAGAATAGCGTCGGAAATCTGATCGGCAATCTTGTCAGGATGACCTTCGGAAACGGACTCGGAAGTGAACAGCGTATAATCTGCCATAGTCGTTTTTCGCCTCTTAAAACTATTTAGCCCAGGTTAGCCCAGGGGGCTGAAAAGCCGCCTGACCTGAATCTGAAAGCCATTACGTAGCCCCAGGTACTGGGACTCACCTATTTTCAGGCCTGCATTCTGTGCCCAACCGTCAAGGTCTTCAGCACTGAATCCAAGCCATAAATCACCACAGGATTCCCGTACCCAATCCTGATTATGACTGCTCAATTCGCTGACTAGCATACTGCCACCAGGCTTCAATAGTTTTGAAACCCAGGTAAAAATATCGGAAGGGGCGACCACATGGTGCAACACCATATTAGCCACGATGCAGTCAAACTGGCCTTCCAGAGCATTCAGGGAAGCTATTTCCCCATGAATAAACTCAACGTTTTTCAGGTTCCGCTCTTTTGCCTTCTGCTGACTGATGGCCAGCATTGCTCCGCAATTATCCACAGCATAGACCCGCTGAAAGTAGGTACTCAGTGTTTCCAGAAAATCGCCTTCACCCGGTCCCAGCTCCAATACTCGCTGATGGTCAGGTAATTCGGTTTTTTCCAAAACGTCTGTGACACATCGAGCATAGAGATCATGGTCAGCGATAAGTTCCTGATGCTGACGAAATTGATCCACATTGCGGGCAAAAAAAGCCATGGATTGCTCAGCCCTCTGACCTCTGACCTGCAACAGACGACGGGTCAGGGAAGATGACAACGATAAAGTGTCCACCGCCGAAAAAAGGGAACTCATAAGGTCGTTAATAATCCCTTCCTGGGGTGGCAGAGCCCGACGGTAAAATACGGTATTACCTTCCTTGCGGGTACTCACAAGTCCGGCCTGAGAAAGAACCTTGAGATGGTGGCTCATGGCAGGCTGACGCACATCGAAAAGACGACTGAGCTCCAGTACCCCGAAAGAGTCTGTGCTCAGAACTCTTAATATCTCAAGCCTCAGTGCATCGCCATACGCTTTTCCTAAAGCAGCAAGCTGTTCGACTGATCCTGATTCCGACACGCAAAGCTCCTTAGCAATGGACCGTTGGCTTCTGGGGGCCAAAAGGATTCTACCCCGTCTGTTGAAAGCGGGAGTCTAGCAAGCAGTACAAAGTATATCAAAACATTTTGATATAGATTTTTGTGTATAAGTGACCCAGTCGTCAATTACAAGGTGTTCCATAACGTATCAAAGATAATTTGCTGGGTGCTGGCGATCTCAATGGAATCAATCACAACCGCAACGGGATAATCCATGGATGCCAGCGAAATCATGGCGACTTTTGGTGGGTAAATAGCAATGTAGCTGGCATCCACTTTACCGCTGGCATTGATCCATTTACGCTCAGAAAGTTCAGCATCCTCACCCCCTTCACCAATAGCAATAACCCGGACATTAATGCCCTTGCGGATACGCTGCTGGGTATAATTCGGAAAAGGTCGGTAGAGGTGCTGCCGGATCGGTTTGGATGAAAAAATGGAGTAGTTTTTATCGTCCTGTTTGGCGACGGTATTCAGTATGTCCTTAAGAACAAACTCAATACCACTGTCGCCTTCATAAAAGCGGACGTTGCCGGGGTTGAAGTCGGGTTTAAGCTGATTCAGTTGTGGGATCAGCTTCTGTTTCATCTCTTCAATGCTCTGTTCCAGAGATTGTTTTTTCTCCTCTGCCAGATCCAGAAGCTTTTCCGGAGGCTCGGCACAGAACACCCGTCTTTTTCCTTTTGGAAAGTAGCTGACAATACCTTTACCCGCCAGGGCTTTCAGGGTCTCATAGGTGGTTCCGCGATTAATATCAGCTTCAGCCGCAATATCGCGGATAGAAGCCGTTCCCAGCTTTAGCAAAGCCAGATAAAGCTGAATTTCTTTCTGGTCGAGCCCCAGCTGCTTTAATGTGTCGAGGTTCATATTGTCAATTTTCCAATGACAAACACGGTTGTGTTTTAGACTTTATAGGATAAGCTAAATCCAATACTGTAGAAAAGTGTCACCTTTTCTTATGACATGAGTCGTTAGGAAAGCGACACCGGTTTCTGATACCTCCTGCTGTTATTTGTCTGGTCTGTACTGTCTTTTTTCCCGTCAGGCGACACAGAAAAACCGAATTATTAAGAGAAAACCATGAGAGCTGATATCGTCATTCTTGCTGCCGGTCAAGGCAGTCGTATGAAATCCAACCTGCCCAAAGTCCTCCATCCCATTGCCGGTAAACCCATGTTGGAGCACGTCATTCTCAGTGCCCTGCAAACCCAGAAGGTGATTGGCGAAGGTGACATTCATGTTGTCATTGGTCACGGTGCGGACAAGGTAAAAAGTGCCCTGGGACACTACGACCTGAACTGGGTTGAACAGACGGAGCAGCTGGGGACAGGCCATGCGGTGCAGCAGGCGGTACCTGGCTGCAAAGAGGCCGATGTCGTGCTGGTACTCTACGGCGATGTGCCGCTGATACACACTTCTACCCTGCAATCCCTGCTGGCAGCCAGTAACGGTGAACGACTGGGTCTGTTAACCATCAATCTCGCTAATCCATCAGGTTATGGTCGTATTGTCCGGGATGATGTTGGCAATGTGCAGGCCATTGTTGAAGATAAAGATGCGACGCCTGAACAACTGGCTATCAACGAGGTCAACACCGGTATTATGGCCATTCCCGGTGGCAAGCTGGGAGACTGGGTCATGGGGCTGGATAACAACAATGCCCAGCAGGAATATTATCTGACGGATGTCGTGTCTAAAGCGGTGTCCGAAAAGACTCCGGTCGTGCATGTTCAACCACAGAAAGCGACCGAAGTGGAGGGCGTCAACAGCCGGGTTCAGCTGACAGAATTGGAGCGGGCTTTCCAGCAACAGCTGGCGACCGCCATGATGACCAGCGGTGTCACCATTATTGACCCTGCCCGTCTTGATATTCGTGGTGATATTAACACCGGCAAGGATATCCTGCTGGATGTCAACGTGATCCTCGAAGGCCATGTCGAGATTGCTGACAACGTGGTCATTGAGGCTGGCTGCATCATTCGCAATTCCAAAATCGGCGAAGGGGCTGTGATCAAAGCGCACTCGATTCTTGAAGAGGCAGACGTTGCTGCGAACTGTGAAGTGGGTCCATTTGCACGACTGCGTCCGGGTACTCAAATGGCAGAAAATGCCAAGGTGGGTAACTTTGTTGAAATCAAAAAGGCAGTCATTGGCCAGGGCAGCAAGGTCAACCATCTGACCTATATAGGCGACGCTGAAATAGGTACCGGTGTTAATGTTGGAGCGGGTACTGTGACCTGTAACTATGATGGAGTGAACAAGCACAAAACCGTGATTGAAAATAACGCCTTCATCGGTACCAACAGTTCACTGGTTGCACCGGTCACTGTCGGTAAAGGTGCGACCACGGCAGCGGGTTCAGTAATTACCCAAAACCTGGGCGAAGGCCAGCTGGGTGTGGCCCGCAGTCGTCAGAAAAATATTGACGGCTGGCAGCGTCCCAGCAAAAAGAATTGAATATCAGGCAGAACACAAAGCAAAGGTAGAAAATTATGTGTGGCATTGTCGGTGCTGTGGCACAAAGGGATGTAGCGCCCATTCTGTTAGAAGGTTTGCGTCGTCTGGAGTATCGCGGCTATGACTCCGCAGGCGTTGCCATCGTTGATGGCAATGGCGAACTGCAACGACTTCGCAGAACCGGAAAGGTTTCCGAATTGAGCGAAGCGATCAATGAATCTCCGGTTCCTGGTGGCACCGGTATTGCCCATACTCGCTGGGCGACTCATGGTGAGCCCAACGAACGTAACGCTCACCCCCACATCTCCGGTGAAGATATTGCCGTGGTTCATAACGGCATTATCGAGAACCACGAACGCCTGAGAAATTATCTGGAGCAGGCAGATTACACCTTTACTTCTGACACAGACACAGAAGTCATTGCTCACCTGATCAACCACGAACTGAAAAGTTATGACAGCCTGATCGCTGCCGTTCAAGCCGCTGTGCGTCAGTTAGAAGGGGCCTATGGCATGGTCGTTATGGATCGCAGAGATCCCGAGCGTCTGGTGGTGGCCCGTTCTGGCAGTCCGCTGGTCATTGGTCTGGGATTAGATGAAAACTTTATTGCTTCTGATCAGTTGGCGTTGTTTCCAGTCACCCGTCGCTTTATGTTTCTGGAAGAAGGTGATGTGGCGGAAGTGACCCGGACGACAGTGTCTGTCTATGATATCGACGGCAAAAGCGTTACCCGTGCAGCGGGCGAAAGTGATATTGAGCACGATGCGGGTGACAAAGGCCCATACCGCCACTACATGCTCAAAGAAATTCATGAGCAGCCCGATGCCATTGCCAATACCCTCGAAGGCCGACTGGGTGAGACAAAGCTGAACCTGGATATCCTGGGTAAAAACGGTATTGAGCTACTCAATAAAACCAAAGCGGTTCAGATTGTTGCCTGCGGTACCAGTTATCATGCCGGTATGGTGGCCCGTTACTGGTTTGAAGAGCTGGCAGGAATCCCCTGTCGTATAGAAATTGCCTCAGAGTTTCGCTATCGCAAATTCTTTGTGCCGGAGGACTGTCTGTTCGTCACTCTTTCCCAGTCAGGAGAAACGGCGGACACCCTGGCCGCTCTGAAGCTGGCTAAAGAGATGGGTTACATGGCTTCCCTGAGCATTTGTAATGTTCCGGGCTCTTCCATGGTTCGTGAGTCTGATATTGCTTTGATGACCCGGGCCGGAGCCGAGATCGGTGTTGCCTCAACCAAAGCCTTCACGACTCAGCTGGCCGCTCTGCTGATGCTGGTAACGGCCATTGGCCGTCACACCGGAATGACCGAAGAGCAGGAAGCCGACGTGGTTAAAGCCCTGAGAGAACTGCCCCATATCATCAGCAGTACGCTGGAAATGAGCAGTGAGATTGAAGTGGTTGCAGAAGATTTTGCCGACAAGCACCACTGCCTTTTCCTCGGTCGCGGTACTCAATACCCGATTGCCATGGAAGGTGCGCTGAAGCTCAAGGAAATCTCCTATATTCACGCAGAAGCCTACGCTGCCGGTGAATTGAAGCACGGCCCACTGGCTCTGATTGACAACGATATGCCCGTGATCGTAGTGGCCCCCAACAACGACCTGTTGGAAAAACTGAAATCCAACATGGAAGAAGTACGGGCCAGAGGGGGGCATCTGTTTGTTTTCGCAGACCGCCATGCCCGTCTGGTGGCAGGCGACGGCATTAAGATATTGCCAGTAGAGACTGTGCCGGAAGTGGTTGCGCCTATTCTCTATACCGTGCCTTTGCAGCTTTTGTCTTACTACGTAGCCATTATTAAGGGGACGGATGTTGATCAGCCTCGTAATTTGGCTAAGTCGGTGACGGTGGAGTGAGTTTGGTTTAAAAACGACAGAGGCAAGGTGTATGGTTTATTTCAGGCCATACACCGGAGCCTCTGATATGGTAAAGCGCAAATACTGCTTCAATGAGGAAGAGATTGAGTCTTTACAGTCTGAAGGTTGTGGTTCAGGCGTAGGTCGAGACTACCTTCCATGGATACTGGCTCAACAAATCAATCACTTTCCTCCATATCATCAAACCTTCGTTTCCGGTCTTGCCTTACCTGATTTGACGGATCTTGAGTATTTTGCAATATCTCCTGGTTATCAGGGCTGGTTTGCTCTTCGGTGAAAAGGAGTTCCTCTTGTGCTAAGTCAGATTCCAAAGTTGCAGACTGTGACGTGCTTGTTTCTGATTGCTGATACGGAAGATGGGCGACTGCCTGTGCAGCGGCTTGCGCCATCGGAACAGATCCATGGTTCAATAGTTCATCCGATAGCTCCTTAGGAATCATACCAAAGATCAAAAACAT
The DNA here is from genome assembly GCF_023822025.1 of Endozoicomonas sp. 4G. NCBI lineage: Bacteria > Pseudomonadati > Pseudomonadota > Gammaproteobacteria > Oceanospirillales > Endozoicomonadaceae > Endozoicomonas > Endozoicomonas sp. 4G. Next base: position 5,582,740 of record NZ_CP082909.1, read on the forward strand.
ACTCTGTATAAATTTGTCTTTTTCTTCTGTTCCTTTGGATTTCAGCAACCTGAAAAGCTGTTCACGGGCTTTAAAAGTAAAGGTTTGTAAAAGCTCAAGCTGCTCAAGGGGTACATCTTTAGCAAAATCGCCATGATCAGGAAACATCCCTCTTAAGCGTATTCCGAGCATTGACCTTATAAGAACCAAAGCAGTAAACATAGCTTCAACATCTCTAAAATCTACATCTTGATTTTTAGCAACAGCTAATGACTGGGTATTAAGTGGTTCACTCGTGTGTCCAAGTAAAAACTCCTGGTTATCTTGAGTAATAAAAGAATATTTACTAGAAATCCCACAGCCCCACATAAAAACCTGTGATAGCTCCTCATTACTCATTTTCGGATCCGGTATACCAAAACCATATTTATCATAAACATCTCTGGCAAATTTATTAAACATTACTGTTGTTATAAATCTCGTTGGGAATAGTTCAGCTTGTAGCGACAGACTCGTTTCTTTAAATATCTGATAAATATAATTAATTAACTCTACTTTCTGTTCAGGACTTGGTCCTGAATAAAAGACTTGATCCGAGTCATAAGGAGAAATAAAACCTTCACTCTTTAAGTTATTCAGTAAGTCGTTTCTGAATCTTATCAAGGCAGTCCTATTCTCAAACTCATCCCTTTTAATAGCCAGTGTTTTAACAATTCTTTCCACCTCAACATAATTCTCAATCCCCTGGGATTGTGCTAATTCACCCACTTCTAAAATAAGGTAGTAAAGAGGCATGCTGTCATTTAAAAATTTAACCCATTTCGAATGAAATTTACTTAGGGTATTTTTATCTGACATAAAACTTTGAGTTAAAAGTTTATAAAGTGCTGGAAAATTATAATAATCATTAATGCGAAAACAATCCCCTTTCACCCTTCCCATGAAATCCAACGTTTTGAACCATTTAAATAGATGGATTGCTGAAGTACCAGCCCTTTTTGTGCCTGATTCAGATAACTCCCTGTCTTGTTCTATTGCAGGAGGCTGCTCTTCAGTTGGTACCTGCTCAAGTACACTGGACTCACGATACAGACATTCTTTGCATTTATTATAAGCAAGTACAGCTTTACCACAATTCTGGCATGACCCACTGTTTGATGATCCACCTGACCCATCATCATCTTCCCCACTCTCTCCCCCACACTCTCTTCGACTACCACCACCTTGATTTTGACGACCAGAGTCGCTTTGAAACTGACCACTGGCAGGTGAGGCCCTATTAGGGGCGGCCTGACTTCCGGCCTGACTGTTTTCGGCTCCTCCAGGATGGCTGATCCCGGTAGGGACGTGGCCCGGAAAAACGGACACGCTGCGTAATTGTTTGGGACTTAAAATAAAGGCTTGCTGGGCATCACGACCATAGTCTTCTGTTTGTAGCGGTTGTGGCGGGTTGCTGTTCAGGTAATGATCAAATACAGCTTCGGGATTATCAGGCTGTCTGGACAATGCCAGAAAAAGCCCTGAACTCCTTTCAAGGTTTGCAGCTTTTATTTTGTCCCAAAGCGCCTGCGAAATAATGATGGCCTGCTCATTCCAACCCTGCTTGATTTTGAGCACAATCCGGGTATCCCAAATCTGCTTTTTTACGGTTTGGCCGTCAGTGCCGGGCAGCAGAATCACGCTGCTGAACTGCTCACTCATCCATTCAAAGGAATAAAGGGGGCCCATCCCACCGCCGGGTCTTTTCTTGAATAAATTGCCTAAATCATCGTCACTGCCAAAATCGCCACCACCAGAGCTTGTGAATGGTTTACTGTTATCCGCAGCACCTGAGGCTCCGGGTATCGCAAAAGGCGCACTAAAACGGCTGCCGTCGTCAGAATGACCGAACCCATCTTTTTCAGCCTGTTTATTGCGGTAAAAAATATCGACAAATGATGTTTTTTTATTAGCGGACCTATTACTGCTCGATGACGATGGCAAATCAGTGCTTTCTGAAACAATACCGCTGCATTCCGGTTCTATAACCCACCCATTATCATTGTCTTCAATGGCTAAAACCAGCGATTGATGACCCGCCGGTAAACGCCATCTGGTCGTGTATTCGTGCTGCCAGCGCTCCTTGTTGGGTGTCGATGCAACCCGTCTTATTCTCCCATTTTGTATATCCGGCACCCCCTGACCCGTTACAGGCTTTTTAAATACCGGGGGAGAGGGAAAATGTACTGCCGACGATGCAGGGGGCGTTCGAAAACAAAAATTAAATTGATCGCCCGGCTGGCTGTCGAGGATGACGTAAAACTGATTGTTCTCCAGTTCAGAAACTGTTTTACCGTTCTCACCAACGGCCTTGCGATCATAAGTAAAAAGAAGGGGCGGGTTGTTCTCTATAAACGACAGTTTGCTGATCTCCCCCGATGACTCAGCCCATCCCTCATCAATGGCTTTGGAGGAACTTCCCCAACCCATCCAGCTCAACAGGCCGCTATAAGCAGCACAGTGACCAGCAAGTGGCAAAATGACAGACAAGATAAATAAAAAACACAGGCGAGCCATAGTCAGAAGCATTGCTATTTTCATGATGGATTTACCTGAAGGTTTTATCAGTAAGACGTAACAATAGACCTTATATTTGGAAATGTTTTATTTCTTTTTATCTATCTAATTCCGGATACCGGATAACACTTCATCCCCCTTCTTTCTTTTCACGTTAGATGGCAGCTGGTCATGCGCTTTCCTTTTGGGTCTCTGGTCGGCAGGCAGATGGGTCTGTTTGTGCCTTTTCAGATTGCCTTCCTGATTGGAGCTGTAGTTCAGCCCTCATGGTCACACCGGTGAAGCTTGATTCTCTGGTCGTCGGTGCTGTAAGAGGGTATTTCACGGTCTGAAACGGGCTCCTGCTTAATCTTTTTCAGCTCCAGAGTCGCATCATACTGACTGATTTCATTTGATACTCGAAAGGGATTGAGTGTCGTGGTTACATACTGAGCATCAGATTCATCTTCGTTTGAACAGATGTCGATGCTTTCATCAGAGGTACCGTTAGTGGCTATTTCACTGTCTGAAACGGGTTCCTGCTTAATGTTTTTCAGTGCCGGAGCCGCACAATACTCACTGATTTCATTGGCTACCCGAAAAGGGTTAAGTGTTGTGGTTTCATATCGAATATCTGATTCGGCATTAGCTTCGTCTTCATCTTCGTTTAAACGGTTGTCGCTGCTTTCATCAGAGGTGCTGCTGTCTTCACTGTTAGAACCATTATCAGAGGCTGCCCGACTGTAAGTCTTAGCTATGACGCACCATTCAATGCCCTCTTCTTCTGGTTCCTAAAGCCAGCCTCTAAAGCAAGAGAGCATTAGACTCCCCCTTTGTTTGGCTGTTGCAATGAGTTCACTTTGCTGGTTATTTCTTTGCGCCTTGCCAACAGCCAGGGCGAAAAGCAAAGGCATACTGTTTTCCTGAGTTTGGCCTTTAGAGCAATGCGCAAAAAAGGCGATGGGCAAAATCAAAATCAATGGTTTTTTGGATAGCAAGGTCTGGCTTCCCAGTCGTTGAAATGTTTATTTGGAAATCAGGTTAGACAAAATTCGGGAGGTGGATCATTTTTAGCGAGTAGTTCACGATTAATGGCTTTGTGGTTTCTGGTATGTAGATATTAGCTTCTGACTCCCCTACACCCCCTCGTTCCCACGCTTCGCGTGGGAATGCATACGTGTGCCGAGCATGTCACACAGCTTGGGGGTGAAAGTCCCCTGTCCAGCCAGATGAGGGCGAAGGACTAGTGAAGCACAAGGTTTGTATCGTGAGGTGCAGGCTGAAGGCAGTGTGGAGCAAAACCGCGAGCCGACGAACAGAAATCAGATATGAGGCTGTTTGCGTGAGGACGAGTCAGCGTATGATGACGAAGTCCATACTCATCCGGACATTCAGGCAGTAGATCTGGCGGTTGTGCGGCGAAGGCGGTGTGACTTACCTCGGGAGGTCTGTGTGGTGTCTGATATTTCGGACTGAGGTCATCGTAAGGTGACTTGACCGCCACACAGAAGTCAGCAGATGGCATAGTAGCTGGCGTATGTCAGTGAAGGCCTGAACGGTACAGAGTGGTGAGTAGTTTCTGTTATTCGATACACTGGACGCAGACAAATCCAGCAAACACTGGAACTCATGCCAAGTGGTCACGGCGGAACCGGAGGCTGCAAGGCTATGAGAGCTGAGGTCGTGTCGGTATCACAGGATTACGAAAGCCCGGCGGGTGGTACTAGACTGATGGAGCGTATCGCCAACCCCAATAATTTAACAAGAGCCTTTCAGCGAGTTAAACGCAATAAAGGCGCAGCAGGGATCGACCGTATGACAGTGGAAGGGTTGTACACCCATCTACAAGAACATGGTCATGAACTGCGACAATGTCTTTTGCAGGGAGAATGGCGTCCTGCTCCCGTAAGGCGAGTACTGATTCCCAAACCGGACGGAGGAGAAAGGCAGTTGGGTATACCAATCGCCTTAGACCGAATGGTGCAGCAAGCGATACAGCAAGTATTGCAGGCCGAGTGGGAACTAAGGTTCTCATCTTTCAGTTACGGGTTCAGGCCGAACCGGTCAGCTCATCAGGCGATTAATCAGGCTCAGTCGTATATCCGAGAAGGATATAACTGGGTTGTGGACATTGACCTGTCGAAATTCTTCGATCGGGTTAACCATGATCGACTGATGGCAAAACTGGCAGTTCACACAGATGACAAGGATGTATTACGTTTAATTCGACGATTCCTACAGTCCGGAGTGATGGAGAACGGGCTGGTAAAACCGCAGACGGAAGGAGTGCCTCAGGGAGGGCCGCTCTCACCTGTGTTGTCTAACATCGTACTGGATGAACTCGATAAAGAGTTAGAAAAGCGTGATTTACGATTTGTACGTTACGCTGATGACTGTCGGGTGTTTGTGCGAAGCAAGAAAGCAGGCGAGAGAGTGATGGCAAGTTTGACTCGTTACATCGAAAGTAAGCTGAAGCTGAAAGTCAACGTTGCGAAAAGTGCAGTTGACAAGGCATGGAGGCGGGCGTTCCTGGGATACAGCTTTACCAGAGATGGCAGGAAGAAGCTGGCAGATAAAACCTGCAAGCGGTTCAGGGACAAGGTCAAACAACTAACCCGCAAAGGCGGGCGGTCACTGGAGCAGAGATTGGAGTCTCTGAATCGCTATTTACGGGGCTGGAAGAACTACTTTCGAGAAGTTGAAACCCGTTCGGAGTTTGAAAACTTTGACTGCTGGATCAGGCGACGATTGAGAAGTTTGCTCTGGTATCAATGGAAGAAAAGTCCGAAGCGATATGCGGAGCTAAGAAGGCGAGGAGTCAGTGAAGAGCTGACGAGGCAGACAGTAGGATCGAGCAAAGGGTACTGGCGGATAAGCCGGAGTCCTGCGCTGCACTTAGCATTGCCGAATAGTTGGTTCGATGAATTAGGTTTGATTAGATTATTGGCTGCTTAACTGACCGAAACGCCCAGTACGGACCCGTATGCTGGGTGTTGTGGGAGGAGCGTAGCTGTGAGGCTACGCCCTATCCCGATCTCACCTAACAAACTGGTACATCATTTCAATGAGTTTGATGTAAACAATCCACGTTCATCCTGAGCACCCTTCGACTCCGCTCAGGGTGAACGGAGTTTGGGTGCCATTAATAGTGAGAACGAGGGGTGTACGGATATCAGAGCTTGGCTGCACTAGATTGGCGCGGTTTAGATTTTTGCTGAAATTTTCCCAGGTTTTGTGCGCAGGCCTTACCGCAAAGCTATAGTTTTACTCCCATGTATAACTATTCAGATGACTTCACATGTATAGAGTATCTAAAAGCTATTTTATTTTTTTCATCTTAATAATCTTCGCTATACAGCACGCAAAAGCCATTTCTTTCGCAACTGGCTATACAATTTCCGTCAACGGCCAGAAGATAGGTTCTATGCGACGGTTTACTAACAGCGAAGGCCAGGTCTCACTACATGTTCAAATGATACCTTTATCCCCAACACAAGACTCTGGTGAAGTGGACATTTTATCGTTGATGATGTCTGCGCAGATGCCGGGTTTGCATCAGATTTTGTACCATTGGCAATCACTTCTTTCAGGATCTTATACAGCCTCAGCTTCGCCAGTACAGAATAATGAAATGACAATAACCCTGGAAGAAACTGGCGATTACTCAGGCTCAGTCCGTTACGACTTTCTGGGTCGAACAATCCGCTTCTCAGAGACAGACCATAATAAAGAAGCAGGCGTTATTATTGGCGGAGCAGAAGTCTATTTCTCTACCCCTTACGAAGGGTTTTGTGCGCTACCTTTGCCTCAACAAACTTCAACCTATGAAGAAGACAATAGCCTTGCAGATATTACAACGATTGCTGCCGGGCATCTGGAGAGTCTTGGTGCCCTGAATGCAGCTGCCCTGAGCGATGCTCATGGCGAGCCGGTAACAGCTTCACTTTTCACTTTTGGCCAGCAGTTTGAACAGTTATTAAACCTGTTGGCCGAAGGGCAGAATCATAATAGTGGGCTGCTCAGTTTAAACTCTGTGTTTTCGGCTTTTGTAACACCACCTGGAAGTCACAACTTTGAAATCATACCTCTGGGGAATGGACAGGAGGTCGTCTATAACCCGATCACTAATACGTTTACACAGAAAGACCCTGATAACGACCCGAATCCTTGCGGAGTGATCTCAAGTTACCAACATGATTCAAATGGGATTATTTCTTTAATAACGGTTCATGGTGCAACAGGTGAAGTGACATTTTCCATGGATCAGGAGGATCAGGCTGCACCAGCTTCTAATTCATCAAGTGCCAGTCTTCCAGACTCTGCACCAGTCCTTTGGCCTGTATTTTCACCGCCCCAAAGTTTTCAGTGAACATGTCCAGGGATCTTGAAAGATACAGAGGACATCCATATAAATTTAAAATACAGCTCAGAAGGTAGCTCTCGACTTCAGCGGATACTCAGTGGTCTTAGCTCTTGATTAAAACCGCAACGAGCGCAACACTCGCTGTTATGGCTAAGGCTCAAGCTACCTTGTCAAACACTTAAGAAAGACATTTCTGGCACCGTTGATGTCACGATCAACGGTGAAACCTTCTCCCTTAATAACTTTGGAAGAACCTAATTTTTCGTCAATGGTCCCGTTCCATGATCGAGTCTTGGATGTATAGGCTTCGTTGCAATCAACCACATGCTTTCCATACTTTTTTGCGTACCACTTAAGCCGCTTTTTGAATTGGTAGTGGTTGAGGTCAAGCATCTGGCGGCAGGTGTTACGGCGTATGGTGCGAACCTTCTTATTTTTGCGTGTGACCATACCTCTTGTCTCAAAGGTTGGCAAAAATACAACGTCGTAGTTCGACACCAGCTCGAACGCCAGCCGGTTATGCAGATCAAGAACAATGTCATCCTTTTTGCATTTCAGCCGGTCAATTTCCCTGTTGAAATGAGTAATCCGATCTCTTGCCCACTGGGGCATATCGGGGAACTCAACGCCCTTCTGCGTGTTCAGGATTTTTTGCTTTTGACTGACCAAGCTGTCCACTTGTTTCATCAGTGGGAACAGCTTTGTTTTTGCAACGTTATCACCCGCTATCAACGCCTCTTTTTCGCTGTAGCAAGTGGCAAAGGTGCGAACTCCGGGGTCAACTCCAACGCATCTAACCTTCCCTTGGATTTCGGGATTTAGCTCAATATGTTGTTGAACCTGAACGAACCAGCGACCTTTGTCGTAGGTTATGACACAAGATTTACCCATCGCTTCTGCTGGCACATCTTCTGTCAGGTGAATCTTGCCAAGAGCGTCTACGCAGGGATTTAATCCCTTTGGGAAACGGTCAATAGAGAATGAGTGCCTGCTACCTTTGCGGCTTTTGAAATGGATTTCTGCAAAGCCCTCTTTAGCTCCCTTGAGCTTCTTGTTGTGCTCGCAGACCGCTTTGAATTTAGTCGCTGCCTCCAGTGTTCCGTTATCAGAAACAATCGAGTTATAAGCCCTGCCACTTTCTTTGTGCTCTTGCTTCACTTGAGCTTTAATGGCAGGTCGCATGTTGATGAGTTTTCCGCTGGCATCTTTATAGTCATCGTTACGGAAACGCTCAACAGCAAGGTTGTACGACCTGCGATAGAGCATCAGGGCATCGTGATAGGCTTGCTCATTCTCTGGGTAAAACCTGATCTTTTTTGACGCTATTATCTTTGCGTCTTTTAGCAGATCGCTTCCCGTAGTGGCTATTGCAGAATGAGGTAATGAAACCGATAAGCTCTTGGGTGTCGAATGACTCACTGGCGTTATCCGGGTCATCCAAAACCTCGATGTGTCCTCCCGATAATTCAACAAGCCATTTGATGAGTTCAAACCCTGATCGGGCAAGGCGATCTTTTGTGGCAACCACAATATGGGTTGGATTTCCGCACACCGCTGATTCCAGAATGGTTTGCAGTCCTTTTCTCTTAAAGTTGAAAGCACTGGCAATGTCGCTGATAAATTCTGCATCAAGGTGCTCTTTGAGTAAGATACGCTTTTGCATTTCAATGCTGGATTTTTGCTTTCCAGAACTGACTCTTGCGTAGCATATCTTCCTTTGCTGGTTAATGAATATGCGAAAGTGACCACCACTGGTTTGTTTAACTTTTTCGTAGTGACCGCTTTCGATCTTGCGCCTTATGGTTTGGCTGGTTACGCCTTCAATCTTGGCTAGCTTTGTAGTTGAAACCCACAAGATAAATTCACCTTTATAATGATTTATCTTGTGTCTAGCGTAATTGATTTTGCGATTGTTGCAATTTTATTTGACTGTTTGTCTTTTGAGCGCAGTGACGGGTCTCACAGCCGCTGATGGGCACTAATCTGTTCGAAACCATGAACTGGGAGACGATCGTCTGCTGACGCAGACCCGCCCCTGAAGGAACGGGTTTGCGCCAGCATTTCGATCAATCACTTTGCTCCACATCATCAAACCTTCGTTTCCGATCTTGCCTTACCTGATTTGACGGATCTTGAGTATTTTGCAATATCTCCTGATTCTCAGGGCTGGTTTGCTCTTCGGTGAAAAGGAGTTCCTCTTGTGCTAAGTCAGATTCCAAAGTTGCAGACTGTGACGTGCTTGTTTCTGATTGCTGATACGGAAGATGGGCGACTGCCTGTGCAGCGGCTTGCGCCATCGGAACAGATCCATGGTTCAATAGTTCATCCGATAGCTCCTTAGGAACCATACCAAAGATCAAAAACATACTCTGTATAAATTTGTCTTTTTCTTCTGTTCCTTTGGATTTCAGCAACCTGACAAGCTGTTTACGGGCTTTAAAAGTAAAGGTTTGTAAAAGCTTAAGTTGCTCAAGGGGTACATCTTTAGCAAAATCATCATGATCAGGAAACATCCCTATTAAGCGTATTCCGAGCGTTGACCTTATAAGAACCAAAGCAGTAAACATAGCTTCAACGTCTCTAAAATCTACATCTTGATTTTTAGCAACAGCTAATGACTGGGTATTAAGTGGTTCACTCGTGTGTCCAAGTAAAAACTCCTGGTTATCTTGAGTAATAAAAGAATATTTACCAGAAATCCCATAGCCCCACATAAAAATCTGTGATAACTCCTCATTAGTCATTTTCGGATCCGGTATACCAAAACCATATACATCATAAACATCTCTGGCAAAGCTATTAAACATTACTGTTGTTATAAATCTCGTTGGGAATGGTTCAGCTTGTAGCGACAGACTCGTTTCTTTAAATACCTGATAAATATTATTAATTAACTCTACTTTCTGTTCGTGACTTGGTCTTGAATAAAAAACTTGATCCTGGTCATAAGGAGAAATAAAACCTCTGTTCTTTAATTTGTTCAGTAATTCGTTTCTGTATCTCCTCAAGCCAATCCCATGCTCAAACTCATCCCTTTTAATAGCAAGTGTTTTAACAATTCTTTCCACCTCAACATAATTCTCAATCCCCTGAGATTGTGCCAATTCACCCACTTCTAAAATAAGGTGGTAAAGAGAAAAATTGTCATTTGAAAATTGAACCCATTTCGAATGAAATTTACTCAGGGTATTTTTATCTGACATAAAACTTTGAGTTAAAAGTTTATAAAGTGCTGGAAAATTATAATAATTATTATTGCGAAAACAATCCCCTCTCACCCTTCCCTTTAAATTCAACGTTTTGAACCATTTAAATAGATGGATTGCTGAAGTATCAGCCCTTTTTGTGCCTGATTCAGATAACTCCCTGTCTTGTTCTATTGCAGGAGGCTGCTCTTCAGTCGGTACCTGCTCAAGTACACTGGACTCACGATACAGACATTCTTTGCATTTATTATAAGCAAGTACAGCTTTACCACAATTCTGGCATGACCCACTGTTTGATGATCCACCTGACCCATCATCATCTTCCCCACTCTCTCCCCCACTCTCTCTTCGACTACCACCACCTTGATTTTGACGACCAGAGTCGCTTTGAAACTGACCACTGGCAGGTGAGGCCCTATTAAGGTCGGCCTGACTTCCGGCCTGACTGTTTTCGGCTCCTCCAGGATGGCTGATCCCGGTAGGGACGTGGCCCGGAAAAACGGACACGCTGCGTAATTGTTTGGGACTTAAAATAAAGGCTTGCCGGGCATCACGACCATAGTCTTCTGTTTGTAGCGGTTGTGGCGGGTTGCTGTTCAGGTAATGATCAAATACAGCTTCGGGGTTATCAGGCTGTCTGGACAATGCCAGAAAAAGCCCTGAACTCCTTTCAAGATTTGCAGCTTTTATTTTGTCCCAAAGCGCCTGTGAAATAATGATGGCCTGCTCATTCCAACCCTGCTTGATTTTGAGCACAATCCGGGTATCCCAAATCTGCTTTTTTACGGTTTGGCCGTCAGTGCCGGGCAGCAGAATCACGCTGCTGAACTGCTCACTCATCCATTCAAAGGAATAAAGGGGGCCCATCCCACCGCCGGGTCTTTTCTTGAATAAATTGCCTAAATCATCGTCACTGCCAAAATCGCCACCACCAGAGCTTGTGAATGGTTTGCTGTTATCCGCAGCACCTGAGGCTCCGGGTATCGCAAAAGGCCCACTAAAACGGCTGCCGTCGTCAGAATGACCGAACCCATCTTTTTCAGCCTGTTTATTGCGGTAAAAAATATCGACAAATGATGTTTTTTTATTAGCGGACCTATTACTGATCGATGACGTTGGCAAATCAGTGCTTTCTGAAACAATACCGCTGCATTCTGGTTCTATAACCCACCCATTATCATTGTCTTCAATGGCTAAAACCAGCGATTGATGACCCGCCGGTAAACGCCATCTGGTCGTGTATTCGTGCTGCCAGTGCTCCTTGTTGGTTGTCGATGCAACCCGTCTTATTCTCCCATTTTGTATATCCGGCACCCCCTGACCCGTTACAGGTTTTTTAAATACCGGGGGAGAGGGAAAATGTACTGCCGATGATGCAGGGGGCGTTCGAAAACAAAAATTAAATTGATCGCCCGGCTGGCTGTCGAGGATGACGTAAAACTGATTGTTCTCCAGTTCAGAAACTGTTTTACCGTTCTCACCAACGGCCTTGCGATCATAAGTAAGAAGAAGGGGCGGGTTGTTCTCTATAAACGACAGTTTACTGATCTCCCCCGATGACTCAGCCCATCCCTCATCAATGGCTTTGGAGGAACTTCCCCAACCCATCCAGCTCACCAGGCCGCTATAAGCAGCACAGTGACCAGCAAGTGGCAAAATGACAGACAAGATAAATAAAAAACACAGGCGAGCCATAGTCAGAAGCGTTGCTATTTTCATGATGGATTTACCTGAAGGTTTTATCGGTAAGACGTAACAATAGACTTTATATTTGGAAATGTTTTATTTTTTTATCTATCTAATTCCGATACAGAGGACATCCATATAAATTTAAATACAGCCTACAAACTGGAGCCTGTTCGGTCCATCATAAGCGCCAATTTTCAGGGGAGAGTTGCTCTGATAACCAGATTGGTGGGCGATCCGTCAGGCGCTTAGCGAACCAATCGTTACCTTGATAAGGTAAGGCGACATCTTCCTTGGAAGTCACCGGTTAGTATCAGCTTAGATAGTGGCTACTACACTTCACCCCCCTTCTTTCTTTTCACGTTAGATGGCAGCTGGTCATGGGCTTTCCTTTTGGGTCTCTGGTCGGCAGGCAGATGGGTCCGTTTGTGCCTTTTCAGATTGCCCTCCTGATTGGAGCTGTAGTTGCAGCCCTCATGGTCACACCAGTAAAGCTTGCTTCTCTGGTCGGTAGGCAGGTGGGTTTGTTTGTGGGTTTTCAGGTTGCTTGCATTGCCGGCGCTGTGGTTGCAGCCCTCATGGTCACACTGGTAAAGCTTCGTTCTCTGGTCGGCAGGCAGATGGGTCTGTTTGTGCTTTTTCAAATCCCGCGCCGAGTCGGTGCTGTAGTCGCAGCCCTCATGGTCACACTGGTGTACCTTGACTCTCTGTTCGGCGGGCAGGTGGGTCCGTTTGTGCCTTTTCAGATTGCCTTCCTGATTGGAGCTGTAGTTGCAGCCCTCATGGTCACACCGGTGAAGCTTGGTTCTCTGGTCGGCAGGCAGGTGGGTTTGTTTGTGGGTTTTCAGATTGCTTGCATTGTCGGCGCTGTAGTCGCAGCCCTCATGGTCACACGGGTGCATCTTGGCTCTCTGTTCGGCGGGCAGGTGGGTCTGTTTGTGCCTTCTCAGATTGCCCTCCTGATTGGAACTGTAGTTGCAGCCCTCATGGTCACACCGGTAAAGCTTGGTTCTCTGGTCGGTAGGCAGGTGGGTTTGTTTGTGGGTTTTCAGATTGCTTGCATGGCCGGCTCTGTAGTTGCAGCCCTCATGGTCACACGGGTACATCTTGGCTCTCTGTTCGGCGGGCAGGTGGGTCTGTTTGTGCCTTTTCAGAGTGCTCTCCTGATTGGTGCTGTAGTCGCAGCCCTCATGGTCACACAGGTGCGCCTTGGGCTGGTCGGCAGGCAGGTGGGTCTGTTTGTGCCTTTTCAGAGCGCTCTCCTGATTGGTGCTGTAGTCGCAGCCCTCATGGTCACACAGGTGCACCTTGGGTCTCTTGATTCTCTGGTCGGCAGGCAGGTGGGTCTGTTTATGTTTTTTCAGGTTACTCTTGTAGTCAGTGCTGTAGTTGCAGCCCTCATGGTCGCACTGATGCACCTTGGGTCTCTTGATTCTCTGGTCGTCGGTGCTGTAAGTGAGTATTTCACTGTCTGAAACGGGCTCCTGCTTAATCTTTTTCAGCTCCAGAGTCGCACCATACTGACTGATTTCATTTGATACTCGAAAGGGGTTGAGTGTCGTGGTTACATACTGAGCACCAGATTCATCTTCGTTTGAACGGATGTCGATGCTTTCATCAGAGGTACCGTTAGTGGCTATTTCACTGTCTGGAACGGGCTCCTGCTTAATGTTTTTCAGTGCCGGAGCCGCACAATACTCACTGATTTCATTGGCTACCCGAAAAGGGTTAAGTGTTGTGGTTTCATACCGAACCTCAGATTCAGCATTAGCGTCGTCTTCATCTTCGTTTAAAAGGTTGTCGCTGCTTTCATCAAAGGTGCTGCTGTCTTCACTGTCAGAACCATTATCAGGGGCTGCCCGACGGTAAGTCTTAGCTATGACGCACCATTCAATGCCCTCTTCTTCTGGTTCCTCGTGCCAGCCTCTAAAGCAAGAGAGCATCAGACTCCCTTTTTGTTTGGCTGTTGCAATGATTTCACTTTGCTGGTTATTTCTTTGCGCCTTGCCAACAGCCGGGGCGAAAAGCAAAGGCATGCTGTTTTCCTGAGTTTGGCCTTTAGAGCAATGCGCAAAAAAGGCGATGGCCAAAATCAAAATCAATGGTTTTTTGGATAGCAAGGTCTGGCTTCCCAGTTATTGAAATGTTTATTTGGAAATCAGGTTAGCCAAAATTCGGGAGGCGGATCATTTTTATGAGTTCGCCAGCCATCCCCGACCTAAAAGGACAGGGTTTTACGCTCATTCGATAAAATTCATTTTTGCATTTGGGCAATCAGTCTGTTGCTGATTACTGCTCGTCACGGCGGCACTTGTTGGCGGCCTCCTCATCACGCTCTTTGCTCAGAACAGTTTCCAACTGCTCAAGCTCAGCAAGAGCCAAGCGTCTGGATGAGTGATCACGCTCAAGAACCATCAGCTCGATGTTGGAAGCACCAGATTCGACAGCCTCCAGCAGTCCCTTCAGGGCGATTTTAATAGTGTCATCGCGACTCATATCGTCCTTGTATTCTCTCTCCAGCAGCTCCAACACAGCCTTGCTCTTCCTTCCGACAGAACAGGCTTTCCAGCTGGAGCATACACCGGAGGGCTCACTCTTCCAGAGCTGAGGAGAGCCATCATTGTTGAACCCACCAACGATACAGGCAACACCGTAAGGGCGACAACCTCCATACTGAGAAGCTTTCTGCTGTACCTCGGCGATGCGACGAGCAATGCAGTTGATATCCATGGCGTCCTCGAAGGACAAACGAAAACTCTGGCACTCCAGCTGAGCCTTTCGGATCAGGGCACGGGCGTCAGCAGACAGACCAGCGAAGGCCAGGTGAGCGTGCTCATCAATTTGGGCGATTTTACGGTTAGTCTGGCTCTGCAGCAGCTGCAACGGCCTCTTTTCCACAGCCAAGACGACGGTGTCAGCAGATTTTACGCCGACCGCGCAGAGACCCAGGCCGACAGCCTCTCCAGCGTACTCCACTTGTAAAAGACGACCGTCTCCAGAGAACAGACGACCGTCTCCAGAGGACGAACCGCCACCAGCAGCCACAATTGTCTGCTGGTTGATCGGTCTTTGCCTTCCAGCCCTTTCGGTAGAAGCTGTGTCGGGTTCCTTAACTATTTGATCAGGATGAAAAGGCTTCTTTCGAATGAAGCGTTTCCATTCGTGCCAACCGCCACCCGCCGGCAGCGATGGGCCGAAAACCTCCGGATAGAGTGACTCAAGAAAGCTCTGGCTGTACCGGCTGAACCACAAGTAGGCTTCAATCCTGCTGATGAACAACAGCTTGCCGTTGTGTTGGATGATGTAAGACAGCTGCCCATTGTCGTCCTGAACATAAAAAGCGGCCCCGTAAATGAATGTAAGAAATCTTAATAACGGGTCATCGGAGAATGAGTTCAGTATCCGTTTATTAGCCCATCCGAAGACGGGTCTGACGCTGTCGGTATCATTCTGAAGGGACTCTGCTTCAATGAGTTGCGGCCAGTTTTCCTCAGCAATATCGCTGACTCTCACCATGGCAGGAAACTCTGAAGGCACCAGCGATGCTGGCAGGCTGTTTTCCGAATCCACCGGGTCGATGTCCGGGGTAATGATCTTAGCCATAGTGACATTAAGATCAGGCAAGCGGTTCTTTGCTTCGGGAATATTTCGGTAAACAGTGGCAATCAGAGGTAAGAGTGAACTTAACGACATCTGTCCGGTAAAACTATTGACGGCCAGTGCTGGCTGTATTGCTGCCAGTTGCATCATAAAACAGGAAAAAAGAAACCTGTAAACAACAAGTGTGTAATATGTTTTCTTCATATCACTCTGGTATCCGTCATCCACCCCACTGTGTTATAGATGGTTCGCTCTTTTTTGCAAGATATTGGCTCCTGACTCCCCACACAGGCGGCATCGATCCAGTGCTATTTCCTGTATCCCTGCCATTCTCTTCAGTATGCTGCAAAATGCACTGAAGAGACTGAACCCTGAAGCTTGTGCAGCGGGTTTTGGATTTACAAGCTGGGTAAGGCTAGAATGATCAGGTTTTCTTTGCTCAGATCAGCAAATTTCCCATGGGGGAAAACTGTGAGAGCATGTAGTAACAGATCTCGTCAAGGATATCCAGGAGCCCGAAATGCCAGTTGATCAGGACGAAGAAAACACCATTGAGCTGGAGGAAGAACAGTTTGAATCGCTGGGCGAGGATAATGATTCTAACCCCGATGACCAGATGCAGCCATTCAACCCCAGCGAGATTGATATAGCTGTCACCCCTGTATCCATGGATAGCTTGATCGAGCGCATGGAGCACGATGAGATAGATCTGAATACAGACTTTCAACGCCGGGCTGAACTTTGGTCGCCCAACAAAATGAGTCGGCTGATTGAATCAATTTTAATCAGGCTTCCTCTACCGGCATTTTATTTTGATGCCAGTGATGAAGATAAGTGGCTGGTTGTTGATGGGTTACAGCGGCTTTCAGCTATACGCAGATTTGTTATAGATAAGAAGAGACCGTTAAGGCTGCATGGGCTTGAGTTTCTTTCAAAGGAACTCCAAGGTAAAACCTATGATGAGCTACCAAGGGTTTATAAGAGACGTTTGAAAGAGTGTCAGGTCACGACCTACCAAATCAGGCCCACTACGCCTACAGAAGTTAAATACAGTATCTTTCAACGTATTAATACGGGTGGGTTGACTCTGAATAACCAGGAAATACGGCACGCAATGGCTAAGCCAAGGGAGCGGGATTTCCTGAAAAAATGCGCAAAAAATCAACACCTGATCATGACCTTGGGAAACCAGTCCCGCCGCATGAGTGACCAGGAGCATGTGCTCAGATTTTTTGCTTTTTTTCAACATGATTTCCAGACCAGCAAAAAGAACATTACGGCATTTCTTGATGACATGCTCGAAGAAATCAAAACGAAAAGTGATTCAGAGTTAGATACGATGAAAATACTGTTTGATACGGCCATTGAGCGCTGTTATCGCCTTTTAGATGATGATGCTTTCTTGAAAATTCTTGATGGCTCCCAAAAACAGAAGCGAAAAAGCAGCACTCTGTTTGAGGTTTGGTCTGTTTGTCTCGGACGATGTAAGCCTGAGGAGTTTGCCATACTGGAGTCCAGCAAAGATGTGGTTAAAGCCCGTAATCGTGAGCTGCTAAAAAATGATACAGAGTTCTTCAATGCAATTACCTATAGCACGCAGAAGGTTGAGAACGTGAGGATTCGACACGATCGAGTTAAAAGCTTGCTTAACCAGGTTTTGACGGAGGCAGGTGATGCTTGAGTATCTGCACATAAAAAACTTTAAAACATTGCTGAATGACGGCTTTCCGTTATCTCAGCTGAATATCTTTTCTGGCCTTAACGGTATGGGAAAATCCTCTCTCATACAAACACTGCTGTTATTGCGGCAGTCCTATGAGAGGAATGTTCTTTTTTCAAAAGGACTGTTGCTCAAGGGCGATTATGCGTCTCTCGGAACAGGGCGGGATGTGCTCTCCCAGGAGAGTGAAGAAGAAGCCATCTGTTTCACGGTGAAATGGTCTGAGCGAGAAGCTGCAACCGCTTTTGTATTTGATTATGCCGCGAAGTCTGACTTGTTACCTGTACAAGGTCGGGTTTCTGTAGATAAAGCTGAAGAGTTGAGCCTTTTCAACCGAAATTTTCAATATCTTAGTGCTGACAGGGTTGCCCCAAAAAGTCATCATGAACTCTCTGAATTTCACATCAATGAGTTGAATTCACTGGGCAACCGGGGAGAGTACACAGTTCATTACATCGCTGACCATGCTGACCAGCCTCTTGAAAATAAAGCCTTGATTCACCCGACGGCTGTTTCTAATGATTTGCTGGCCAATATTGATGCCTGGATGTCTGAAATTGCACCTGGGCTCAAGGTCAAAACGGAAGCTTTACCGCAGTACAACTCCGCCTCTTTGAGCTTTGCCTTTGTACAGGGGAATCAGACAACCAATAAGTTTAAACCTCAGAATGTAGGCTTTGGTTTGAGCTATGTGCTTCCGGTGATTTCCAGTATCCTGCGAGCCAGAGTCGGTGACCTGTTGATTATCGAGAACCCTGAGTCTCATTTGCACCCTGCAGGCCAGGCCGTTATGGGACGATTATGTACACTGGCTGCCCAATCGGGTATTCAGCTGATAGTAGAATCTCATTCTGATCACTTCCTGAACGGTGTTCGTGTTGCCATTAAGGAAAACCTTGCCTCAAAAGAAACGGTTAGCCTGTTTTTCCTTGAGCGGGAGAATAAGGGGAGTGAGCACGCATCGCACATTCGAAAGCCGAAGATCGACGATCAGGGTCGTATTGATGAGTGGCCAAATGGTTTCTTTGATGAGTGGGATAAGCAATTGGAACGGCTTCTATAAATAATGGCTTCTATCAATAAGGTGCTGTATGAGCCAGGTGTTGGTTTTTAATCACCATTCGCTACCCTTTGATAGCCTTTCCACTGCCAGATCGGCAGTGCCGGAGTTTATACGCGTGACGATTCAATGTAGGCATTATGGTTATAACCTGATGCTACTTGATGAGAGTGTAGACCCAGACTGGTTCCAGATGCAGTTGGCTCCAGGCTATGTCTGGAGAAACTGGTATGACGAAGCTTGCAGTGACAGTGACCTGAAAGAGGTTGTACGGGCTTTTCGGAGCCTGAAAACAAGGCAGCCTCTGCTCACGGCGGCTGATCTCGAACAGATCGGCTATTGCAGAGAGGTTGGATTGAAAGAGGACTCAACGGCTCTACCAGCGTTACTTGCCTGCCACATTTATGATTCTTTTCTGATCAGCTTCCCAAGTTGCGAAAAGTGGAAAAAAAGCGAACTTCAGGCTTGGGTGCTGGATTTAGACGAGAGCCACGATGACTTGTCCAAGGCAGAGGTATTGCTACGCAATATCTTTTCATTTAAGTCTTTGGAGTTCCATAAAAGTGCGTTAGAACTTCGTAGAACAGAACAGCTGACGACAGGCAGGAAGCTTTGGAGTCAGCGCAAAGAATTCTTTTACGGCTTAGAGTTCATCGGTGATTTCGGGAGCCAGCTAAAAGCCTGGGGACACAGGGTAGACATACTCAGCAAAGTCAGAGATGCTCTTTTATGCATAAACGACTTTGTGCTTCGATGGAGAGCGGGAGAATTTACTGACTATCAACATGAGCATTTAGCTACCTGCGGCCTTGCTGCAAAAGTGAGTGGTGAATCACCGTCGGTCAACAATGACCCGAAAAAAAGAAAAGAGCGTGAGTTCTGGCTGCCTAAAGGCATAAAGGTGAATTGCCAGAATCATGTGAAATTGCCTGATGGTTATCGGCTTCATTTCTATCCAGAATCCTCAGAAAAAACTATTTACATTGCTTATCTGGGCCCGCACCTTACGCTTTAGTCTTTCTTTGTTTCACTAATCAACCTTTCCTCCGTAGTTCAGTGACTCTCACCTGATGGTGTTTATTCATATTAAACACATGTCGTCCATCGGGGCTGATGGTGGTTAACAGGATCCTCGACTTGCGTCGAATGGTGGCTTTTTTGACCCATTACCCCCTCTCTCCCAAGACCATAAATTTGCATCTCTTTGTCACTGTTGGCGATGGTTAGTATCAGATCAGATAGTGGCTACTACACTTCATTCCCCTTCTTTCTTTTCACGTTAGATGGCAGCTGGCCATGCGCTTTCCTTTTGGGTCTCTGGTCGGCAGGCAGATGGGTCTGTTTGTGCTTTTTCAAATCGCCCACCGAGTCAGTGCTGTAGTCGCAGCCCTCATGGTCACACTGGTGTACCTTGACTCTCTGTTCGGCGGGCAGGTGGGTCTGTTTGTGCCTTCTCAGATTGCCCTCCTGATTGGAGCTGTAGTTGCAGCCCTTATGGTCGCACCGGTGAAGCTTGGTTCTCTGGTCGGCAGGCAGGTGGGTTTGTTTGTGGGTTTTCAGATTGAGTGCATTGCCGGCGCTGTAGTCGCAGCCCTCATGGTTACACTGGTGCATCTTGGCTCTCTGTTCGGCGGGCAGGTGGGTCTGTTTGTGCCTTCTCAGATTGCCCTCCTGATTGGAGCTGTAGTTGCATCCCTCATGGTCACACCGGTGAAGCTTGGTTCTCTGGTCGGCAAACAGGTGGGTTTGTTTGTGGGTTTTCAGATGGCTTGCATGGCCGGCGCTGTAGTCGCAGTTCTCATAGTCACACGGGTGCATCCTGGCTCTCTGTTCGGCGGGCAGGTGGGTCTGTTTGTGCCTTTTCAGATTGCCCTCCTGATTGGAGCTGTAGTTGCAGCCCTCATGGTCGCACAGGTGCACCTTGGGTCTCTTGGTTCTCTGGTCGGCAGGCAAGTGGGTTTGTTTGTGCGTTTTCAGACTGTTCGTCCGGTCGGTGCTGTAGTCGCAGCCCTCATGGTCACACAGGTGCACCTTGGGTCTCTTGACTCTCTGGTCGGCAGGCAGGTGGGTCTGTTTGTGTGTTTTCAGATTACTCTTGTAGCCAGTGCTGAAATTACAGCCCTCATGGTCGCACTGGTGCACCTTGGGTCTCTTGATTCTCTGGTCGTCGGTGCTGTAAGTGAGTATTTTACTGTCTGAAACGGGCTCCTGCTTAATGTTTTTCAGTGGCAGAGCCGCACAATACTGACTGATTTCATTGGATACCCGAAAAGGATTAAGTGTTGTGGTTTCATATCGGACATCAGATTCGGCATTAGCTTCGTCTTCATCTTCGTTTGAACGGTTGTCGCTGCTTTTATCAGAGGTGCTGCTGTCTTCATTGTCAGAACCATTATCAGAGGCTGCCCGACTGTAAGTCTTAGCTATGACGCACCATTCAATGCCCTCTTCTTCTGGTTCCTCAAGCCAGCCTCTAAAGCAAGAGAGCATCAGACTCCCCCTTTGTTTGGCTGTTGCAATGATTTCACTTTGCTGGTTATTTCTTTGCGCCTTGCCAACAGCCAGGGCGAAAAGCAAAGGCATACTGTTTTCCTGAGTTTGGCCTTTAGAGCAATGCGCAAAAAAGGCGGTGGCCAAAATCAAAATCAATGGTTTTTTGGATAGCAAGGCCTGGCTTCCCAGTCGTTGAAATGTTTATTTGGAAATCAGGTTAGCCAAAATTCGGGAGGCGGATCATTTTTATCACCCTTCTTTTTTTTCTTGTTAGATAGCGGGTGGTCATACGCTTTCCTTTTGAGTCTCTTGTCAGCAGGCAGGTGGGCCTGTTTGTGCTTTTTCAGATCAGGCCATGGCCAATTGCCGTTGCAGCACGCTTTTTTCCTGTCTTAAACGGCTGATAATAGCCTGTGAAAAGGGCTCCAGTTTCCCTTGCTCATTCGGTGAGGAGTAAAGCTCAATGAACTCCTCAATATCTTCCACGCTCAACCCCTCATCAAACAACCCGGAATTGGACAGGGCTGCTTTGCGTTGATTCCTGAGCCTGACAGTATTCAAGTTCAAAATATTGATAGCGGCCTGCGCATCGCGGTCCGCTGTGCTGTCAAGTTTTGCGTCTACCTGACCACTGGTGCGATACTCAAATCGCTCCATACAGTTTTCTTGCAATGGTGTCACCGGCAGACACCGATGACCTTTGGCATGACCGCAGTGTTCCTGTTGACAACCACCATTGCAGGAGGCCAGAAAATTGCTGTAAGTCAACTGCTGGCTCTTGTTGCTGTGTTGATCCTGCAAATGCTCTATATGAGCCGTCTTCAGCTCAACACCAGTGCCGCAATAACAGCAAAGCCCCAGTTGATCGTCGATCAGCTGTTGCTTGACTCGGTTATAGAGCACCTGATTCTCAGTAAAATTCTTATAGGTGGCATTGTTGTAGCTCCTGTAAGAGGCCAGCTCAGCAGGTTCTTCCGACTTTCTGATAAATCTCATCGTTCCAACTTCTCTCTGCGCCTGAGCAAAACGCTGGCACGAATGAGTTCCGGGTCATGGCTCAGTATGCCTTTCAGCGCCTCCAGGGAATCACGTGCTTCTTTGGTTCTGTTCTCATCCAGCTGTAAAAACAATTGATCCAGTTTTTCCCGAACCGATGTATTTCGGGAAGATGCATCCATCACCTCTTCAAGCAGATGCGCCGTGTCACGGCCAAACAGCGAATCCTGCAAGTTCTGCACGGGTTCATCCCCATGGATATCCACCACAAAAATTGCGGCATCTCTGGCATCCCCAAGCACCTGTGGGGAATGGGTAGTCACCACAAACTGGCAGCCGGGGAAGGTACGTTCCAGCCCGGGCACTATATCCCGTTGCCAGCGGGGATGAAGGTGCAGTTCGATTTCATCAATCAGGATAATGCCTTCGCCGGTAAGAGGGCGCTCCAACGCCGGGTTTGCCAGGGCCAGGCGTCTGGCGAGATCTCCAACCAATCCCAACAAGCACTTTTCACCATCCGATAGCTGATTGATAACAATGGTTTTTCCTTCTTTTTCAGCCAGCAGGCGCGGAATGGGGTCTTCTCGATCTACGTGGAGTTCCGAAATTTCAGGCAAGAAGGCGCTGATCGCTGACCGAACGGCTTTAAGCTGGGTATCCTGATAATAAAAATTTTTCTGCTTTAGCTTCTGTTGGTTCTCCAAGTCTTCACGGTTTCGGAACCACTCAAAGAAACTATTAAAACTGGACGCCTTGGTAAACGCATTATGAAACGCATCCAGCTGGTCATAATTTTTGCGAGTGGATTCCAGTCTGGTTTCCGTGACTGAACGGTTAGCCGGATAGTAAGCCACTAAAGGTAGAGGCGCGTCAGCGCCTATTTGCATCGCTGTTTGTAATGCTAAGGCCAGGCTGTTCAGCCCATTAAATTCGCTGCTGCCCGAAGCAGGTCGGCCCGGCCTGTTTTTGAACAGGCGCCATTCGGACTTATTTCTGCCCTGAACCACTTCCAGTTTCACGCAGGCGCCATTCGCATCAAAATAAATATCTTGCTCATTGAGGCTAAGCCCCCTGCTGTTTTTGGACTTAATACGGGCAGGTAACCAGGAGAGCATGATAGCGATAGCTTCCAGCAAACTGGTTTTACCTACTCCGTTGCGACCAATAAATATAAGGGTTCGGGCATCGGGAAGAGGCAGGTTCAGTGCCTGGAAGCCCCGAAAGTTATGTAGTTCTAAAGACTTGAGCTTCATCGTTTCCTGTCTTTGGCGTTCATAGATAAGCCTATGCGCTTCTTTCGTTCGAGAACTGAGAATAGCAGTTTTTGGGTTATCCGCTCAAAGCCCGTAAATCAGGCAGCTTGATTCGAGGTCTCGCCTAACACTTCTATCAGATTGGTTCTTGATAATTCACCCTGAAACTCTCCGGTCTCATCGACAACAGGCAGTGGGTACTCCGTTTCCAGAGTGTCTGGAATAACACTTTCAAGAATGGCGTCCGGTGAAACCGCCTCCAGCTCTTCCACCATCTCTTCGCCAAGGGCGTCGCTGGCGTGGGTCTGGGCCGCTTCCTCAAGGGTGTCCTGAAGCACGATGCCCTGGTAGCCCTGTTCATTGAAGTAGTAACCGTATCTTTTTGGCAGCTTTTTCATCTGCTCCAGTGCTTCACCAATGGTGTTGGCGGTGATGCGGTTAACCGGTGGTTGCATCACCGTTTCAACGGTCAGGGCTCTGGCTCGGTTAACGTCTTTAACGAAAGCCTCGACGTAATCCGTGGCAGGATTGAGCAAAATATCTTCCGGCTTACCCAGTTGTACCAGTTCGCCGTCTTTCAGAATGGCGATACGATCACCCAGACGTAGAGCTTCATCAAGATCGTGGGTGATGAAGACGATGGTTTTCTTGAGCTTTTCCTGAAGTTCGATCAGCTGATCCTGCATTTCACTGCGAATCAGTGGGTCAAGGGCAGAAAAGGCTTCGTCCATCAGCAGGATTTCAGCGTTGGTGCAAAGCGCCCTGGCTAGCCCAACCCGCTGTTGCTGACCTCCTGAAAGCTGAGAAGGGAACTGCTTTTCATAGCCTTCCAGACCCACTGTTGCCAACCACTCCTGAGCTTTTTTCTGACGTTCGGCCTTGCTGACCCCCTGCACCTTCAGACCATAACTGACGTTATCAATGACGGAGCGATGGGGTAAAAGGCCAAACCGCTGGAATACCATAGACATCTTGTGTCGTCTGAACTGTTCCAGCTCTCTTTTACCCAGCTTCATGACATTAACACCATCGACAATAATATCGCCCTCGGTGGGGTCAATCAGTCGATTGAAGTGCCGGATCAGAGTGGATTTGCCCGAACCGGACAGGCCCATGATGACAAAGATCTCTCCCCGGTTAATGGTCAGGTTGATATCCTTGAGACCCAGGCCGTGATGAGTCTGTGCCAGTAACTCGTTCTTGCCCAGACCCGACTTAACTTGCCCTAAAACCCGTTCAGGCGTCTTGCCGAAAATCTTGTAGAGATTGCGCACGCAGATCAGCTCAGACATGGGAACCCTCACGGTATTGTTGGCTTCGTTTTGCCCAGGCTTGTGAAACCCGGTCAAACATGATGGCAAGGGCAACAATGGCCAGACCATTCAGGAGGCCCAAGGTGAAATACTGGTTGGTAATGGATTTGAGCACCGGTTGCCCCAGTCCTTTAACGCCGATCATGGAGGCGATAACCACCATGGCCAGCGCCATCATAATGGTCTGGTTGATGCCCGCCATAATATTGGGCATGGCCAGCGGTAGTTGGACGCCTGTCAAGCGTTGCATCGGACTGGCACCAAACGCCGTGGCGGCTTCCAGGGCTTCTTTATCCACCAGACGAATGCCCAGATTCGTCAGGCGAATCACTGGCGGAATGGCATAAATAATAACGGCGATCAGACCCGGGATTTTGCCAATGCCCAGCAGCATCACCACCGGAATAAGATAGACAAAGGCAGGCATGGTCTGCATGACATCCAGTATCGGGGTGACAATGTTCTGAACCCGGTCAGAGCGAGCCATCAGTATGCCGATGGGAATGCCCAGCAGGATGGCAAGCACCGTGCAGACGGTAATCATACTCAGGGTCCGCATGGTATCTTCCCACATGCCAAAATAACCAATGGCCAGCAATGAAAGTGCTATGACTCCGGACAATTTCCAGGAACGGCTGGCGGCATAGGACAGACCGACAAGCACTGCCAGAACCAGCCACCAGGGCGAATTCAGCAGTAACTGCTCAAATCCGGACAGGAAACTCAACAGAGGATCAAAGAACGCTTCTATTGAGTCGCCATAAGTACGTGAAAATTCCCGGTAAGCACCATCCAGGGTTTTTCTGATCGAAATAAGGTCACTGCGGTCCATTTCCGGAAACTCAGTCAACCAGGATTTTTCAGACATAATGGATTTTCCTTAGAGGCTGGACAGCGCCTCCTTCACTTTATCGGCCACGGGGTCTGAAACCCATGACTGCCAGATGTGTGGGTAATGTTTCAGGAAATGCTCCATGGCTATTTCACCGTCCGCCTGGTTGTCTTCCATCCAGGCCAGCAGCTTGTTCATATCAGCATTGGTGAAGGCGCGTTTACCAACGTACCCAAAAGCATCAGGAGACTGGCTGGCGAAAGACTCGGTGGTAACTGAGTGAACGGCTGAAGGTGGATACATTGTCACCTTTGGGGATTCGCAGTCAGGCTTACTGGTGCAGGTCATGTATTCGTCTTTATCAACGCCACTGCCAAAGTCAACTTTGACCATTTCATATTTGCCAAGAATGGCGGTGGGTGCCCAATAGTAACCGAACCAGGCGTCATTACGTTCGTAGGCTTTTGCCAGCGAGCCGGACAGGCCTGCCCCTGAGCCGGGATCGATCAGTTCAAAACCTTTGTCTTCCAGATTCAGCGCACGAAACAGGTTGCTGGCGGTAATCTGGCAGGTCCAGCCCGCCGGGCAGCCATAAAAAGCACTTAACCTGGCGTCTTCCGGGTGCTCGAATAATGCAGCTTTTTTGATAATGCCATCGATAGTGGCCAGGGATGGGTCCTTATCCACCAGATATTTGGGAACCCAGAAACCCTCTTCGCCACCATCAGACAGTGAGACACCGGCGAGGCGCAAACGTTGTTCTGATATTCCCTGATCCAGAACATCTTTAACACTGTTGCTCCATAACTCAGGGGCAATATCGGGTTCACCTTTTTCAACCATGGAGGTGCTGGTGGGCACAGTATCGCCGGGCACCAGCTCGGCATCGCAGCCAAAGCCATGGGTGAGAATGAACTGGTCAACATGGGCCATCAGCGAGGCTGAGTTCCAGTTCATGTCGGCGATGGTGACTTTTCCACAGGAAGGGGCAGAGAGGGCGGTTCCGGATAACGAAAGGAGTGCAGCAGCACCCAGGGTTTTGACAGCTTTTTGCATTGAGTTGCACCTGTAATTGTTATTGTCGGCTGCTTTTATAACCAGAGGTTTTTATAAAAATCGGATATATAGATTACCTTTCTAACGATAAGAGTTCAAAGTGAGTTCCTCTCAGAAAGCCAGCGCACCGACCTCCAGAAGCGAAATAGCATCAAAGAAACAAACACAGTTTGACCACTAAGCATTAGATCGGTAGGCTTTTTTTCTGCTAATTCACCTGAAATTGTCTATCATCGGTTTCAAGGAACCTGGCCCTCTGAAGGGCGGGGTATCCTGTTGAGGTAAAACGATGATCTTGAATCCTTCCTTCAAACCACTTCAGTCAGACAATGTATTGATTGTACTGACTTCGGGAGCTTCCCATCTTTATGTCTGACCCCTCCGAATCACGTCACAATCTTAATTTGCCGGTCTTTGTTGGCGCATCCAGTATCATACTTCTGGTTGTCGCCTTTACAGCCCTGTTCCCCAAGCAGGCCGAGCTTTATTCCACTGTCCTGCAAACCGCCATAATGACCAATGCCAGTTGGTTTTATGTGGCGGCAGTTGCCGTTATCCTTATTGGCGTCGTTGTTGTCGGCCTCTCCCGTTATGGCGATATCAAGTTAGGCCCTGACCATTCTGAGCCAGATTTCAGCTTTGCTTCCTGGTTTGCCATGCTGTTTTCAGCCGGAATGGGGATTGGCCTGATGTTCTTTGGCGTGGCGGAACCCGTCAAGCACTTCCTCTCACCGCCCGTGGGTGATCCGGCCTCCATTGAATCCGCACGGGAAGCCATGCGCATTACCTTTTTCCACTGGGGGTTTCATGCCTGGGCCATCTACGCCATTGTCGCCCTGATACTGGCATTCTTTGGTTATCGTCATGGCCTGCCTTTAACCCTGCGTTCAGCCCTTTACCCGATAGTGGGTGATCGTATTCACGGTGCGATTGGGCATGTTATTGATGTCTTTGCCATTCTGGGTACGACTTTTGGTGTGGCGACAGCACTGGGTTACGGTGTGCTCCAGGTCAACTCGGGCCTGAATTACCTGTTTGATATTGATGTCAGCACCTATGTTCAGGTGATTCTGATCGTAGTGATTACCGCCCTGGCCACGCTTTCTGTCGCTTCAGGGCTTGATAAAGGCATTCGTCGTCTATCTGAGATTAATCTGCTGTTGGCACTGCTGCTGATGGCCATGGTCATTATCCTCGGGCCGACCACTTTGCTGTTGCAGTTGCTGGTGCAGAATATTGGTAGTTATCTGTCCGATATTGTCGACAAAACGTTCAACCTGTACGCCTACGAACCCACCGACTGGCTGGGCGGCTGGACTCTGTTTTACTGGGCATGGTGGTTGTCCTGGTCACCTTTTGTCGGCATGTTCATTGCCCGTATCTCCAGGGGCAGAACCATTCGCGAGTTTATCTCTGGCGTGCTGTTTGTCCCAGCCGGTCTGACCTTTATCTGGATGACGGTATTCGGCAATACATCTATCGATCTGATTATGAACCACGGCGCCACCGATCTGGCTGACATTGTTCAGGTCGATGTCTCTCTGGCGCTCTTCAAGTTCCTGGAATACTTCCCGGCTACCGAAATTCTGTCTGGAATCGCTATCATCATGGTGGTGGTGTTCTTTGTCACCTCTTCTGATTCCAGTGCCATGGTGATTGATATGCTGGCTTCCAGCGGGGAAGGCAAAACTCCGGTCTGGCAACGTGTGTTCTGGTCTTCATTGATTGGTCTGGTGGCTCTGGTGCTGATGCTGGCCGGTGGACTCAAGGCGCTCCAGACCGCCACGATTGCCACGGCTCTCCCCTTCTCAATCGTATTGCTGGTGTCCGGCTATGGATTATTAAAAGCACTGGCACTGGATGCCGCCAAGAAAGAGAGCCTGACCCAAACCACACTGGCCCCGAGTCATGCCAATGTGTCCATTCCATGGCAAACCCGGTTGCAGAATATTACCCATTTCCCTGAGCGCAAAAGTGTCAGGGTTTTCATGAGAAGTGTGGTGCTGCCCGCCATGAAATCCCTGTCCAGGGAGCTGGAAGAGCAGGGTGTGGAAACCGACATCAACTTTGACCGGGACAAAGGCATTGTCTCGCTGAATGCTTTCCATGGTGAAGAGCAGGATTTTCTCTACAAGGTCAGTCCACGTTCATACGTGCAACCCAGCTTTGTTATTGATGACGAAGAAGAAAGCAAATATTACCGGGCAGAAGTCTTCTTGAGAGAGGGTGGCCAGGACTACGACATCATGGGTTGGACTAAAGAGCAGGTGATTGGCGATATTATTGATCAGTATGAGAAACACATGCATTTTCTGCATATGGTTCGTTGAGTGATATCGTTGGCCAGCAGCTCCCGTTGCTGGCCAAGCCATTGGGCTCAATCCCACCCCCGCCAACAACTTGCATCCCCCTCTTCAACTGCTATTCTCAAACCTCAAACAAAAAACCACTAGCCCGGATATTTCATAAATGAGCAGCAGACTTTGATTCAGGTGGTTCATTCTACCCACCACACCAGTCGGCTGCTTAAAAACTCATTGATTTTGCCTTTATTGGCAGTCTAAGTCTCTGAATCGGTTGTTTTGTGGCCAATTACCCAATTTTAAGCCGAGCAACCTCCCCAAAGGACCCAGCTCTGGTTTCTCACCCAATCTTGATAGCAGGAAATAGACTTACCCTGGCTTGAGCGATGGCTTTGAATAAAAGAATTCTGTCACATGCTGTAAAAGCCCCTTGAATGGACAGCTGCGGGGTAGATGCAATTTGATCCGGTCTTTGTAGCTTCATCCAACAATTCTTTGGCTTTAGGGCGCAAGGCTGTCTTGTGACCGGCTCCTTATACCCAGCACATAATCGGAATGGGGATCATCCTGAACAACCCTCATCAGTTCTGGCTGGGAAAAGTGACTGTCCCCTCGCACCAGCAGATGAGTTTTTGGCCATTTTTTTCGGAGCAGTCCAATGATACGTTTGAGAATGGCTGCATTTTCCTTACCGGTTGGTGTTTTTCCCGGGCGTAAGATAGCTGTGATCAGCTTGCCGCTAATTCCCTCAAAAACCAGCAGAGGCAGATAGCAATAATCATTGTACTTGGCATTGAACAGGTTCATCTGCTGACTGCCGTGGGTGATCGTTGGCGTGTATGAATTCTGTCTCTGTCAGGTAAAATGGCAGGCCATTCTCGTTCAGGCTTCCTGTGAGTGCCAGCGTATTTTGCTGACACTCGATTTATGAAATCAAGACTCAGAAAGGCCTGATGGTGGTACGGAGTCAGGAGCAGAAGCCCAGTTCTTATTGGGTTCGTTATACATCACGAACTTCAGCTCACCACCGTTCATGATTTCCTCATGGCTGATCCAGGAACGATCCAGTACTTCACCATTGAGTGTTGCAGATTGAATGTAGATATTCTCATCCGAAACATTTTCAGCGATGACGGTAAAGGACTTGTTGTCTGGCAGGTTCAGGGTCAGTTCAGGGAAGATGGGTTTACCAATGGCATAAACACTGTTTGCAGGGTTAACCGGGTAGAAGCCCATGGCTGAAAAAACATACCAGGCAGATGTCTGACCGTAGTCGTCATTACCGCAAATACCTTCCGGGGTATCGTCGTAGCAGACATTGATGACTTCATTGAGCCATTTCTGGGTTTTCCAGGGTGACTGAACATAGTTGAACAAATAAGGTACGTGCATATCAGGCTCGTTACCCTGTACGTACTGCCCTACCATTCCAGTACTGAAAATAGGCAGGTGATCCTTATTTTTGGGCTCGGTTCCAAACATCAGGTCCAGACGCTTTTCCATAACATCGGGGCCGCCCAGCTTGTTGATAAGGCCATCAATATTATGGGGAACCGACGCAAAGTAGTGCCAGCCATTACTTTCACTGAAGCCAATAGAGCCAGAATCCTGATCACTGTCATCCCGGTGGTATTGCTCAGGGTTGAAATCTGGAATGAAGGAGCCATCTGCCAGTTTGGGCACAAACCAGCCGCCGGGGATATCAATCAGGTTGCCGTGCTCATCTTTGTGCTGAACGACGACATTATCGTCGAACTGGTTTTTCCAGTTGTCTGCACGATTAAAAAATTCGTCAACCTCAGACTCATCCTTGCCGAGTCGTTTAGCGATGACGGCAACACTCCAGTCATCGTAAGCATACTCCAGCGTTTTCGATGCAGCCCAGTCATCGGTATCCGATTCACCTTTTGTTATGCCGTAGTGCACATAACCATCGTTGATGTACTGAGTCATACCCGGTATGGACTCATTTCTGGCGGTATCTGCCATAGCCTGATAAGCCCGTTCACGATCAAAATCACCAATATCTTTGATGATGGCATCAGCAATTACCGGCAAGGCGTGATACCCCTGCATCATATTGGTTTCGTTCCCTTTTAATGACCAAACAGGCAGTAGGCCGGTTTCGTCGTAATGAGCCAACATGGACTTCACCATGTCGTCTACACGCTCTGGCTCCAGAATGGTGTAGAGTGGATGGGCAGCTCGATAGGTATCCCATAGAGAGAAAGTGTCGTAGCGATCAAACTCTTCTGCTTTTTGAGTCTGATGGTCAGCACCTTTGTACTGCCCATCAATATCTGAATGCAGGGTCGGACCTAAAAGTGAATGATAGATTGCGGTGTAAAAAATACGTTTTTCGTCGTTGAAGCGTTCATCTTCAGTAGGAATCTCAACTTTTTCCAGTTCTTTTTCCCAAAGCACGGTTGCACGCTTATGGGCACCCTCAAAGTCCAGATCTTGAGCTTCGGCTGCCAGGTTTTTATAGGCACCGTCAATGCTGACGGAAGACATGGCAACTTTAACTTCAATTTCGGTTTTTGCTGCCGTGGTCTCAAACTCAAGATAAGCCCGTGTATAGTCTTTTTTAACCTGATTTCCTGGGATTTCAGTACCGTCTTCACCGTATGAGTAAGCAAACAGACGGTGAGCCTTGAAGGGTTTGGAAAACTTGATAACAAAGTATTCACGCTGGTCTGCAGCCCAGCCCTCAGACATTCGATAGCCTTCCAGGGTCTGGTGATCCACAACCCGAATCATGGTTTCGGTCGGCAGATCCCAGTTCATGGTATGGCCCGGATCTATGACGATTTCGGAGCGGTCATCGGTCGGGAAAGTGTATCGGTGGAAGCCGACACGCTCTGTACTTGTCAGCTCGGCATTGATCTCGTAATCCTTGAGCATGACCTGATAGTATCCGGCAGTGGCCGTTTCATTTTCATGGTCAAATTCTGACGCTTCCTTATTACCTCTCAACAGGTCAGAGCGGCTGTTGACCGGCATGACCCGCAGGTCATACATATCTCCCGCACCGGTGCCGGAAAGGTGAGTATGGGAAAAGCCAATCATTTGCTGCAGATCGTCGTAATAGAAATAGCCGCTAATGTAGTCCCAGCCACTGACGCCATTGTCAGGGCTGAGCTGGATCATGCCATGAGGCACAGTAGCTCCCGGATAAGTGTTGCCCAGTCCGCCGGTGCCGATGGTGGTATCGACATATTGAGTCAGAGAGGTTTCAGGAGGGGCGTTGATGACGGTGCTTTCGTCATCACTGGAATCACAGCCAGCTAGCGTCCCAAGAACGGCAGCAATCGATACGGCCAACAAAGACTTTCTTAGCAAAGATTTTCTTAACAAAGCTTTTCTTAGCATTGTATTGTGTACCTTTTCTTTTTGAGGGTGTGCCATCATGGAACCTGCCATAAGTCCGACAGGCTCCAGGGTGTGGTGCTGATCGTATTAGAGGTTATCCGGTCTGGTATTGGTCATGACGAACCGGAGCTCACCGCCAGCCACTATGTCGCTGTGCCTGAAGGTGTTGTTTTCCCCCAGAGGCTGGCCGTTGATGGTGACTTCCTTGATGTATCGGTTGGCAGGGCTGTTATTAACGGCAGTGATCGTGAACTCACCGTCAGGCAGTTCAATGACTGCCTCATCGAACAATGGACGACCAATGGAGTACTCCGGAATCCCCGGGGTTACCTGATAGAAGCCCATAGCACTCATCACATACCAGGCTGACACCTGGCCTACATCTTCGTTACCGACCAGACCCTCAGGTGTTGGCTGGTAAAATTCACGCATAATCTGGTCAAGGTACTCCTGAGCCATCCAGGGTTCATCAGTGCGGTTCCATAGATAAGCGATGTGATGGGAAGGCTCATTGCCGTGAAGGTACTGACCAATAAAACCGGTCATATCAGGCAGGTCTTCTCCGCTGGTACTTTCTTCGGCTTCGAACAGGGCTCTGAGGTCGGTTTTAAATTGCTCAGGTCCACCGATCAGGGTTTCCAGGTGGTCGAAGTCATGAAAAATTTGCCATTTCCACTGCCAGGCATTCCCTTCAGTAAAGGCAAACTCGTCAACGTAATAAGGATCAAACTTCTCCTGATCTTCAGGGAGGTAGAAGGTGCCATCCAGATTTTTGGCACGGAAGAATCCTGTTTCTTTATCCCAGTAATGCAGGTAGTGCTCAGACCTTTTGAGATACTCTTCCTGTCTGTCGGTATCTCCCGCTACCCGGGCGATTTCAGAGACGGCCCAGTCGCCATAGGAATATTCGAGCCCGTAGGAAGCAGAGTTCCAGTATCCGTAGCGAACCCAGCCATTATCGATGTGATCCTGCATCTGTAGATCCTGAACAAACTGGAGAATGTCGGGATCCCAGTCAGGAAAACGGCTTAAGTCGTAAGTGGTAGACGTCACAACAGCATCCAGGGCGGCATTTACATCAATGTCAAAGCCTTTGGTAATGGCGTCAGCGATAATAGAAACGGAGGGGTAGCCAATCATGGTTCCAGTGTAATGACCATAAAGCTCCCACTTGGGCAGCAGTCCGCCATCCTGTTGCTTGCGGATCAGGTCGTTGACGTAATCTTCAGCTTTATCTGGATTAATGATGGTCTGCAGTGGGTGGAATGCCCTGAAGGTATCCCACATGGAGTAGACGGTGTAGTTGGGTAGATCTCCGGCATTCTTGATCTCCTTGTAGGGGTACATGGAACGATAATCGCCATCGACATCCTGAGAGATCATGGGGGAGATTTGAGTGTGATACAGGGCGGTATAGAAGTTGATTTTCTCTGCTTCGGTGCCCCCTGAGACATCCACTGCAGAAAGCTCGTCGGCCCAGGCTTTTTCGGTATCAGCCAGAACGTTATTAAAGCCCCAATCCGGAACCTCTGTTTTCAGGTTGAGCTCAGCTCCTTCCATGTCAGTGGATGATATACCCATCCTTATTTCCAGAGGTTGATCGGATGGGGCAAAGCTCAGGTAGGAAACCAGCCCTTTGGCTTCAATCAGGCCATCTTCTTTGCTGAGTAATACCTCATTGCCGTCAGCAAGCAGGCGGGCATCGGTGATGGGGGCAGAGAACTTTACATAAAAGTAAACGCTCTGGTCTCTGGACCAGGCATCGCTCTTACGGTGGCCCCGCAGAGTGTACTCATCCACCATCTCGATCTCATTCAGCAGAGATTCATTGCCCCAGCTCTTGTTCAGTGTGTGCTCAAGATCCAGTTTAATCTTACGCTCTGATCCACTTGGAAAGGTGTAGCGATGGTAGCCCACACGAGGTGATACCGTCAGCTCAGCAAGAATATTTGAGCGATTCAGTTTGACGGAGTAATAACCAGGGCTGGCTTTTTCATTGGCTTTATCGAAAGTGTTGTAGGTGTCGTTACTGTTATCGGTAAACGGCAGAATAAGAATATCACCCAGATCCGTAATACCTGTACCACTCAAATGTGTATGACTAAAGCCGTATACCGGGATATCTTCCTGAGTCCCGTCATCGAAGTAACCGGAAGCTGAGCCCCAACCTTCCATGGTGGTGTCAGGGCTTAACTGAACCATGCCGGAGGGGGAAGCCGCCCCTGGGAAAGTATGTCCGTCTGGTCCTGTGCCTATAAAGGGGTCAACATAACCAAGTACTTCGTAGACGGGGCGTTCTGAAGAACCCGTGTTCGTTTCGTTATCGTTGGAATCACAACCTGTCAGTCCGGCGAGAGCAGCAGTAATGGTCATTGCCATTATATTTCTTTTCAGAAGCATAAAAACGTCTTACGTCCTGTTTTCTGAGAGTAGAAGGGGAGAAGAGAAGTCGGACTTCTCTTCAAGTGCTGGAAACACAAATTGAAAACACAAATAAAGAGCCCTTAACGAAGTTCTTTATTGGGGGTGTCACTCATTACAAAGTGCAGATTGCCACCGGGTTTGATGTCTTCATGCTGGAAAGTGAAGTTTTCATCCAGTGGTTCACCGTTAATGGTGACTTCCTGAACATACAGATTGTCCGGCCCATTGTTTTCGGTGGTGATAGTGAATTCACCTTCTGCCAGCTGGATAGTCACTTCGTCGAAGAGCGGTCGGCCGATGGTGTAAGTTGGATCTGCCGGTGAAATCTGATAAAAGCCCATGGCTGTCATCATGTACCAGGCCGACATCTGGCCCACGTCTTCATTGCCGGGGATGCCTTCTGGTGTGGGCAGATAAAGTGTGTCGAGGATCTGATCGAGATATTCCTGAGTTTTCCAGGGCTCCAGAGTGTAGTTGTACAGGAAAGGCACATGGTGATCGGGCTCGTTGCCTTGAACATACTGACCAATTTTGCCGGTCATATCGCCGGTATCATTGATGCCATTGGGGTCGGCATTAAACAGGGCGTCCAGATTTTGGCGAAAGCTTGCTTCATCCCCCATTATTTCCATCAACCCATCAATGTCATGGGGGACAAACCAGGACCACTGCCAGGTACTGCCTTCCGTAAAGTCCTCGCCGCGATGTTCAGCGACATAAGGGTTGAAGATATCCTGATTTTCTTCAGTACACTGTCCCTCTCCTGAGCAGTCATTGAAGGTCCAACTGCCATCCCGATTTTTCGGTCGCATAAATCCTGTAGCGCCGTACTCTGCGTAATAAGCTGGATTATGGTCGAAATAGTTTTTGAAGGATTCTGAGCGTTTGATATAGCGATCGTACTGCCCCTCATCGCCAGCGAGTTTGGCTATCTGGGCAATGGCCCAGTCGTAATAAGCATTCTCCAAACCATAAGAAACCGTTTCATTAACGATGGTGTCGTATATATCAGCGGGGTTCTTGCGAATATCGGCACCGATAAAGCCATCGCTTTCCTGATATTCGGAATGACGGGTCATAACGTGCCAGCGTTTATCACCATTCCATTCGTCTACGTAAGGAATCCAGTCATGAGTGATTTCCGGGTGCCAGTTGGAGCTGATTAATGCGGCTTCCAGTGCATCTTTGAAATCCTGTTGGGTAAAAGCTTCTGGATATTTGACCATGGTATCGGCAATGATGGAGACAGAAGGATAACCAGGCATTTCACCGGTATAGTCTGAGTGGAGTTCCCACTTTGGCAGTACATCGCCTTTTTTGAATTTGTTGATCAGGTCGTGAACGTACTCAATAGAACGCTCTTTTTCTGTGATGGTTTTCAGAGGGTGAGCTGCCCGGAAAGTGTCCCACATCGAATACACGGAATAGTTCGGTCGATTCGGATCAGTCTGATAGGACTGGCCATCCATTCCCCGGTATTGGCCGTCCACATCCTGATAGAGAAAGGGGGCAAAATAGGTATGGTACATGGAGGTGTAGAAATTGGTTTTTTCTGCCTCGGTTCCGCCTTCGAGTTCAATCTTGCTCAGCGTTTCAGCCCAGGCATTCGCTGCATCCTGACGAATCTGATCAAATGCAAAGCCGTCTGTTTCTGCATCGATGTTGGCCTTGGCGCCATCAATACTGTTGGGTGAAATGGCGATCTTCATGCCCAGCTGTTGATTGCCCTGCCCAAAGTCCAGAAAAGCAATGACATCGCGGCTGTCCTCAATATTTAGATCATCGGTATTCTCACCTTCATCCATGGCCATGTATTTAACAAAAGGCTCAGTGAATTCAGCATAGAAATAAACGGTCTGGTATTGAGCCCATTCATTGCTCACTCGTTTGCCCGCAATGGCGTTATCACCGATGATCTGGAAATCAATTTCGCGGCTGTGGTTACCATAGGTTTCTTGTAGCTCATGACCCAGGTCGAGCTTGAGTTTGCGACTTTCACCCTCAGGGTAAGTGTATCGGTGCAGTGCAACTCGCTTGGTAACGGTCAGCTCAGTTCTAATATCGCTGTCATCGAACTCTACGGAGTAGTAGCCTGGAGAGGCTTCTTCATTCTCTTTACTGAACTTGGCCGGGCCTGATTCAAAATCAATGAAAGGAAGAAAGGCAAAATCATTCAAGTCGCCCTTGCCCGCACCTGAGAGATGGGTAGTACTGAAGCCGCTGATGGTGTCTTTCCAGTATTTGTAATCACCAGCGGTGCCATCTTCATTGATCGAGTCAGGACCGGGTTGAATCATGCCTTCCGGATAAACGGCCGATGGTGTGGTATTGCCCGTGGCATCGGTACCAATAAACGGATCAACGTATTTAAGAATTTCTGGCTCAACATAGCCACCCTGTGTTGTATTGCTATTACTGCTGTTGTCATCACAACCACTGAGGCTGGCCAGAACCGCAGTCACAGCAACCGCGGTTATACTCTTTTTAAACATTTTTTCACCCTGAAGAATATTGAAAACACTATGTGTCGTGTATTACTGACGGCCCATTTGCTCCCACATGTCTTCGGTGATTTTGTAATGAGGTGTCCCCATCTGATCCATACTGTCGGTATCCATACGCCATGCGAAAATACCCTGGGTATTATTTTCCCGGGCGACTTTGATGAACGCTTCAGGATCATCAGCTGGCCGGTTGTAGCTCTCACTGCTCATACCAATCATCATTTTGTCGGTTTCAACACCGGTAGCCTTGAAGTCATCAATGAAGTGGAAGCGATCGCCCCAATAGGTTTGCAGATTGATGTAGTCGAACAGACTATTAACCAGAGTGCCGTTCCATACGCGCAGAGAGGTGTGGTCAGGAGTGATAGTGAATAGATAATCTTTGCCATCTTCTACGGAAGCTCGCTCAAGATGATCGTGTACTGTCTGAGCCAGGGTTTCAAATTGTGGCAGGGTGATCTGGTCTGTCTCGATCTCGTAGTCCATGTCATAGCCATCCAGGCCATGCTTTCGGATAAAAGAGACCACACTTTCTGCAAAGACTTCAGGGTTTTGAGCCGCTTTCCAGTAACCATTCTGATTCCAGCCCTGAGAAATCAGAATCTGTACGCCCGGATTCTTTTCACGGGCAGCCGATACCAGCTGATTGATGCGGTCCTTGTCGGTATCGCCAGGCTTAACCTTTTCACCGCTACGGGCGTTTTCATAACCCAGTTCGTAGGCGCCGTCACCGTCTTCATCGTAAGGATGAGCAAAGGCAATATAGAGAAGGTCAGTTTTGTCCAGTGGGGTCTCTTCGCGCAGTCGTTGATCCCAGTTGAGGTCGAAAATGCCGAAGAAATGAGCAACTTTGTCACTGCCTTGAGCAGTAGAGTACTCCAAAGAACTGTTGGTAACACAGCCTGAAAGTGTGGCTGCCATAGCGGTAATGCCCAGACTCAGGCAGATGGTTTTTATGGATTTTGAGAGAGGGCTCAGCATTGATGACTCCTGTAAAACATAACTGTCGTTTAATGGTCTAAGGTTTTTTTTTGAGGGATTAAGGCTCTGCGTGAGCAGAGCTATTAATGTTTAGAGAGCTCTGGCAGCTTTTTCAGACATGAGAGCTCCCATGACCTTCCCAACAGGGAAGGCCGGTGAATGTTTTGTAAGTAGTTGGGACGGGGAGCGTGCTCCCCAGGCATCAATTCAAGGCTTTAGGCTCTGGACCCATCTCAAAAATCAGTTCACCACCGTCTTTGAACTCGGCATGTTCGAAGAACAGGCCTTCTTCCAATTCATGACCATTAATGGCTACGCTCTGGACGTAGATATTGTCAGGCTCGTTATTTTTCGCAGTGATGGTGAATCTGCCACCATTGCCGACAGGAATGGTGACTTGATCAAACAGAGGGCGACCAATGGTATAGGTCGGATCCCCCGGCGTAATCTGATAGAAGCCCAGGGCACTCATGACATACCAGGCTGACATGGCACCAACATCTTCGTTACCGACGATGCCTTCAGGGGTTGGCAGGTAGAACTCATCCAGAATTTCATCGACAATTTCCTGGGTCTTCCATGGGGTATCGGTGTAGTTGTAGAGGTAAGGAACGTGCTGATCAGGCTCATTGCCCTGAACATACTGACCGATCAGGCCCGTCATATCGCTGGTGCCTTCATCCTCGCGGGCATTAAACAGGGCATCGAGATTTTGTTTGAAAGCCTCTTCGCCACCCATAACCTCTTTCAGGCCAGAAATATCCTGGGGAACAAACCAGGTCCACTGCCAGGAGTTACCTTCTGTGTAGTCACCGGTTTCGTGCACGGCATTGTAAGGATCAAAAGGTTCTCTCCAGCTGCCATCCAGCATTTTGGGTCGCATAAATCCAGTTGCACTGTGTTCAGCGTAGGCTTCAGGGTTGTAGTCGAAGTATTCCTGGTAACCCTGGGCTCTCTCTTCGTACTCAGCTTTTTTGTTCTGGTCCCCTGCTATGTCGGCAATCAGTGAGATCGTCCAATCGTAATAGGCATTTTCCAAACCGTATGAAACGGATTCATGGGTTTTGTCAGCAGGTGCGTAGCCCAACATCTCAATGTATTGGATGTGAGGAGTCATGATGGTTTTCAGCAGTTCCTGATCCCACTCGGTAAAGTCTTCCGGGTGCCAGGTTGAGCTGGCAACAGCAGCTTCCAGCGCTTCAGTGGGATTAATTTCGTCTGCTAGTCCTTTAACCATTGCATCAGCAATGATGGCAACGGATGGGTAACCTACCATGGTGCCTGTGTAGTTGGAGTGCAGTTCCCACTTCGGCAGCAGGCCCCCTTCCTTGTATTTCTGAACAAGGTTGACTGCGTACTCACCGGCTTTCTCGGGTTCAGTAATGGTTTTCAGTGGATGCAGGGCTCTAAAGGTGTCCCACATGGAGTAGACGGTATAATTCTGGTAGTCCTTAGCGATTAAGTTCGCATCATACTCAGCCTTGTCCATTCCCAGATACTTTCCATCTACATCCTGATGCACCATGGGAGCAAGTTTGGTGTGATACAGCGCCGTGTAGAAGTTGGTGAGTTCACCCTCAGTGCCGCCTTCAACCTCAAAGTCATCCAGATTATCCAGCCAGATATTTTCTGCTTTTGTGACGGCTTCGTCGAACGTCAGATCACTGGCTTCAGCTATGAGGTTTTTCTCTGCACCGTCGGTACTCACCGGTGACAGACCCACTTTCACTTCTAGAGGTGAGTTGTCCTGTTCAAACTCAATATAAGCGACAACATCACTGCCTTCGGTTTTATAGCTGCTGCCTGCCTGAGGTTCTCCCTGGCTGGTGATAAGGTATTTGGCAATCGGCTTGTTAAATTTGGCAGTGAAGTAAATGCGTTGGTCAGGAGCCCAGCCACCACTGTAGCGCTTGCCAATGACGGTGTAGTCATCAACCACTTCCAGTTCATTGACCAAACTGACACCTCCCCAGTCTTCGTTCAGAGTGTGGCCCAGGTCAATCTTCAGCTTTTGGGTTTCACCTTCAGGAAACGTATAGCGATGCAGACCAACACGTTGAGTTGCCGTCAGTTCCGCAATAATTCCAGTATCGTCTAACTCAACCTGATAGAAACCGGGTTTGGCGCCTTCCTGAGACTTGCGGAATTGACTGGATTCACTTTTATCACCGGTGAAAGGCAGGAAGAGAATATCGCCCAGATCGCCAATACCTGTGCCGCTCAGATGGGTATGGCTGAAACCGTAAAGGGTATCGTTGTCGTAATGATAACCGCTGGATGAATGCCAGCCAGTCAGTTGGT
Source organism: Endozoicomonas sp. 4G (assembly GCF_023822025.1). NCBI lineage: Bacteria > Pseudomonadati > Pseudomonadota > Gammaproteobacteria > Oceanospirillales > Endozoicomonadaceae > Endozoicomonas > Endozoicomonas sp. 4G. The sequence continues at coordinate 5,622,717 of NZ_CP082909.1, forward strand.
TATCAGGGCTCAGTTGCACAAAACCTTCAGGAAGAACTGCCCCGGGGAAAGTATGTCCGTTAAAACCTGCGCCTATGAAAGGATCGACGTATTTTAGAATACCGGGGCCTTCTACATGGACAGGGTTATCTCCAATGTCTGAGGCCGGGCTCGCATCATCATTGCTATCACAACCTGCCAATGAGGCCAGTGTGATGGCAATAGCGGTAGAGAGAATGCTTTTTTTTAACAACATACTGTGTTCCTTACCAGTAAGTTTTTAAAGCAGCCGAGCCCCGTCAGGCAGAGTGTGACAACGCCTTAAGCTAAATGGCTGGTTCTTCAACTGTGATAGCAAGCAGGTTGTCCGAGTGGCAATCTCTATTGAGTCAGGGTAAATGCCCAGATCAATACAACCCGCTTAAATGGTGTTTGTTCTTACCTGAACCGGCTGGCACAACCAGCCGATAAACGACTGAGACTTACTTCTTCAGCTTCTTCTCAATCTGCTCAATAATCTGAGGCGCTTTTTTGACAGCGTCGGCCACACCGACTCGAATAATGGGCTTGCCTGTAAATCGACCTTCTTCCTTGATGGCGATGTCTTTGGTCAGCAGCACAAAGTCGGCATCACGAACTTCTTCCAGCTCAATGCGGTTTTCAATACCGTAGGAACCCTGGGTTTCGACTTTGACGTTCCAACCTTTTTCCTTGGCAGCGTTTTCCAGGGCTTCAGCTGCCATGTAAGTGTGGGCAACACCGGAAGGGCAGGAAGTAACAGCCAGCATTTTCATGTTTGTACTCCGTTTAATCGTTTTAACAGTGAATGTTAATGTCAGGGGTTTAGAGCTCCGTTATGTTGGAGCCCCTTATTGTTCAGTCGAACTGAATATCCAGCTCGTCAGAGCTATCCAGCTTTTCTTCTTTCTCTTCAGAGCGCTTATCGATAGGCTTCTTGAGGAAGTTCACTATCAGAGCAGTAGTAGCAGCACCGGCGATAGTAGCAATGATGTAGCCTATTCGACCATCAACTACGGGCAACACAATCCAGCCACCCCACGGAGCGTGGTTCAATACATTCATCTGGAAAGCGATGACGTTACCGACAATGCCACCCGCAACAATGGAAGGAATTACACGCAGAGGGTCGTTTGCTGCAAAGGGAATAGCGCCTTCGGTAATACCGATCATACCCATCAGGCCAGCGGCACGGCCGGCTTCACGCTCTTCATCGGTGTAGCGGCTTTTGGAGAGCAGAGTCGCCAGGAACATACCCAGGGGAGGCACACAGATAGCAACACCAACACCGCCCATCAATTCCGGATGCTCAAAGACCTGAGTCTGAGCGAACAGAGTGGCAACCTTGTTGATTGGGCCGCCCATATCAAAGGCGGTCATCCCACCCAGAACCGTACCCAGTGCAACTTTTGAGGCATCACCCATGCCTGACAGCCAGCCGTTCAGAGCTTCCATCAGGGCCGCAATGGGTTGACCAATACCCCAGATAACAATGGCAGATACAATAAAGGTGCCGCCTATTGGCAGGATAAAATAAGTAGAAACCGCTTTGAACTTATTGGACAGTGGAATTCTTTTTAGCTGATTAACAATGTAGCCAGCCAGGAAACCAACAATGATGGCACCAAGGAATCCGGTGCCATTGGCGTTAGCCAGATAGGCACCGATCATGCCCGGCGCCAGTGCGGGACGATCAGCAATGGAGTAGGCGATATAGCCGCCAAGCACCGGAACAAACAGCGTAAAGCCGGCAATGCCCATGTCCCAGATGCCGGTCAGGAAAACACCTTCCGGCTGAGCGCCTTTACCATTAAGCATCACCGATAAAGCCAGCAATACACCACCGGCGACGATAAAGGGCAGCATGTGGCTGGTGCCTGTCAGCAGATGCCGCTTCAGGGTGGCAAGATCATTCTTCATAATGGGTTCTACTCATCATCCGGTGCTGTAAAAAGAGGGCACAAACCTGGACAGTCTGTGGTGGTCAGAGTTGACTATAAGAAAACGAAATCATGACGAAAATCCGACAAATGAAGCGTATAACGGACTTTTGTAACAACGTAAACATTTGTTGACGTATATCAACAAAAGAGAATGAGATGCCAGCAAGGCCACGGCTTGGCTAACAAGAGATAGACCCTTCTCTCTGAGTTTTGTACTCTTGCAGCATCCCCGGACAGGCTCGCTGCCCACTCTTCAGCGACTTTAGACTTAACATGAACGCACCATGCTCGAATCAGCCAAGATAGCCCAGCAGATCGACGATTTTCTTGCCAGTGGAAGACTCCGGCAAGTCCGGTTTGCCTCGCATACTGATGAATACCCCCAAAATGCTTTTCTGGTGAAATTTGCGAGAATGGTGGTCGTACTGGAGGGTACTTATCTGACGGCTATTGGACACAAAGGGCAATATCAGAAGGTTGAGGCCCAACAGGGTGATGTGATTTACATACCTGCACAGACTTGGGATCTGCCGGACTGGAACACAAAGGGAACCGCCCTGACCCTGCTGTTTGGCCACTATCAAATAGGCATGAGCCTGACGTTCAGTGATCACCAGGCGAAAGCGGCCTCGGTGGTGAAATACAGTATCCCCGAACCAGTGCGGCAGGAAGGTCTTTATCTGGAGAAAGCTCTGTGTGAATCAGCCCGTGCCACTGAGGATAATGGCATTGCTGCCTGTATCGCAGAAGGCTTGTTAAGGTACTGCCGGGGCAAAATAGAAGATCATCAATATTCTCAGGTACGCCGATCAAACGACAAGTGGCGAGCAATAAGTATGTACCTGCAAAAAAACTTCAGCGCCAGGATTACCCGTGAATCAGTGGCCCTGGAGTATTGTATTTCTCCCAACCATCTCTCCCGCCTGTTTCGGGAAGAAGGTGGAATGGGGTTCAATGAATATCTGACGCTGGTCAGGATTGACCGGGCCAAGATGCTGCTCAGCCAATACTCGATGAATATGTCAGAAATTGCCGCCAGAACCGGTTTCAAGGACAGCAGTTATATGGGCAGGGTGTTTCGTAAGCATACGGGGATGACGCTGGGTGAATATCGGGCTAAGTACGCTGCCTGATGTTAGTGGTCAGAAGGTAAGTTTTCGGTGAACATACAACACGGCATTGTGCCTTTGTCAGATATCTGAAGTGCGACGGTTTTGATTCCAGTCACCGCCCCAACGCGACGACCTATGGCTTATGAGACCAGCAAGCTGACCGCTGCTCTATCCCGTCATAACTCTTTATTGTTACGGGCACATGAAAGGAAAGTCGTCTTGTCATGCCTGCTATCGTTGATTACACAGTTGCAGGAAGCACTGCGGACTGATCTGGAGTTAGTCAGGAATGTCAGTGGTTAAATGGAGGCCACTAGCAGGTGAGTTGAGAAGGTGTTTCCTTCAGGTATAAAAAAACCCCGCTCCAATCGGGCGAGGTTTTCGGTAGTGGTAATTATTTACTTATTTCCATGTGATTTGCAATTTCTTTTTACATCCAAATACGAAATTAAAATGAGGATTATATATTTCTTATAGTTATTATTTATATTCCAAAACCGTCACATACGCATCAGCTCTTGATCCGCAGCAATAATCCCCTCAAGCTCAGCAAAGCTACTACGTAGGTCTTTCCTCAAGGATTCGATTTCTGATCTTTTCAAAGCTCTCGGCTTTTCGTAGGTGCCCGGCTTCTCCTTGGGTGAGCTTGTCGATACCAAAACCAACTTCGGCTTTCCACCACTCATCTAGATCATCTCCATGCTTGGTATGTATATTGTCTAACATACTTTGCTTTATGGGAAGGATGGCAGCGCCCACATGACCTGTCAAGCATGCGGCTCTTACCACTCTTCCACCCTTATTTTTCTCCATCCATTTCCCAGGGCTGCCACTGTGACCAATCATACGGCGGCTGTCGGTTATTATCGGCACAGGCCTGAAGGTAACCACTCAGGCAGGCAGTCAGCTGACCGCTACACTCATTCACCTGCTTAAAAATGTTGATTTCTGTCAACATTTTTAAGCTTTGGTACTTTTTTGACCCCGATGGTTCAATTTTACGATTCCCCCTGAAACTTGACCTCCCTACTATGACTCCTGTAATCACCAGACAGGGCTTACCATGAACATCATTGCAGTGACTGCCTGTTCAACGGGAATCGCCGAAACTTACATGGCTGCTGAAGTGCTGGAGCGTTGTGCCAGAACCCGTGGGCATTCCATCAAGGTAGAAACTCAGGGTGCCCTGGGCATTATAGATGCGTTGTCCAGACAGGATATAGAAAGTGCGGATATTGCCATTTTAACAACCGATATCACTATCAATGGTGATGATCGCTTTAAAGGCCTTAAAACTTTTCATGTATCCATTGATGAGATTCTGAAATCGCCTCAGGACATCATATCCGCAATCTATTCAGAAGCCTGAAACCTTTTTTACTTCATTTATTTTGATTTTGGTGATCAGTGAAGTTCCGCTTTCTGATACATACGACTACTGACTTTTTAAGATAACTCCAGATGATGAACAGCTCAGCAAGTTTTAATTATACCTTCCCACTGCCCAATGGATTGCACGCCAGGCCTGCAAGTTTTATTGAAGAGACCGTAAAAAGTTACAGCGACGCCATCACCATCACCAATCTTCGGAATAACAAGGAAGCGGATACTCGCTCTGTGTTATCCATGATTGCTTCTGACATTGCCCTGAATGATCCTGTTCTGGTTGAGGTAACCGGGGATCAGGCAGAATCTACCCTGAATCAATTCAAGTCATTTCTGGAAACTGAGTTTCTGGCCTGTGATGAGCCACTTGAAGTTGTTAAAGATAAGCGACAAAAGCCTTTGCCACACATGCTTCGTGATGAACCGCTGCAAAGTCTTAGAGGGGTTTCAGTAAGCCCTGGTCTGGCCAGGGGAATACCGCTGGTTTTGGGTGAACCCCGTCTGGTTCTCAATCCTGAAACACTGGAAAAAGCCGACGGCCACGAAGAACAGGCACGTTTTGATCAAACCAGACAACAGTTGCAAGCTCAGCTTGAGCATCAGGTTGAGACATCTGGTGGTGAAGAAAAAGCCATCCTCAAGGCGCACCTCTCTCTGCTTGGTGATGAAAAACTGGTCAGCAGTATTGCCGAAGGAATTAATGCCGGGTCATCGATTTTATCGGCCATTTTGACAACGCAGGAGCACTTCACTCAGGTGCTGGAAAGTTCCCGCAGTGAATACCTGCAGGAACGTGCCCTGGATATCCGTGACCTCTGTTCAAAACTGATTGTTATGACTTACGGTGCAGACAGTTTTGAAAAAACAGATACAGAGCTAACGACAGATACCGTTTGTATTGCCGGTTCACTGGCGCCCAGCCAGTTTCTGTCGCTGGACCGAACACGCTTGAAAGGACTGGTTCTGGAAGCGGGTGGTACGACGTCCCACACGGTTATCGTGGCTCGATCCTTTGGTATTCCCGTGATGGTTGGTGTAGAAGGAGCCCGCACTCTGGCTGCTGAAGGCGCTCAGGTGATTATGGACGCCAACCTTGGTCTGTTAATCAGTAATCCTTCTGAAAAAGTCGCTCGCTTTTATGATCTTGAGCAAAGTAAGCAGGAAAGACTTAATCTGCGACGCCAGAAGTATGTTGACCAGGCCGCTGTTACTTTGGATGGTCATCTCATGGAAGTGGCTGCAAATATTGCCAGCGCTGAAGAAGCAGAAGCGGCATTTGCCCAGGGTGCTGAAGGCGTTGGATTATTCCGTACCGAAATGCTCTATATGGATCGGACTGAGCCGCCCTGTGAAGAAGAGCAGTTTGAAACCTATCGCAAGGCTGTAACCGCTGCCAATGGTAAGCCAGTGATTATTCGCACCATGGATATTGGTGGTGATAAGCCGGTGGATTATTTTAATATCGGCACAGAAGAAAATCCTTTCCTGGGTTACCGTGCCGTGCGCCTCTATCCAAAGTACCTGAAGCTTTTCGAAACCCAGCTGCGTGCCATTTTAAGAGCCAGCCATTACGGTCAGTGCAAAATCATGGTGCCTATGGTGGCAACACTCGCCGAAGCCAAGTGGCTCAGGGAAGTATTCAACCAGATTGTTGAAACAATGAAGCTTGAGGGAGTTGAGCATAATCCGGATGTTCAGCTGGGCATTATGCTGGAAGTGCCATCCTGTGCTTTCATCATTGATCAGCTGGTTCGCTATGTTGACTTCTTCAGTATTGGCAGCAATGACCTGACTCAATATCTGTTGGCAGCGGACAGGGGCAACAGCAAAGTCGAGCATCTTTATGATTCTCTGAACCCGGCTTTCCTGAGACTGCTGCAGCATGTTGTCAGCGAAGCCCATAAAGCCGGTGCCTGGGTGGGTATGTGCGGTGAGTTTGCCGGAAATCCAGAACATCTGCCGATTCTTCTGGGACTGGGGCTGGATGAAATCAGCCTGAGCGCACCCCGTATTCTTGAGATCAAAGAAGCGATCAGCCAGCTGACACTGGCAGACAGTAAAGCATTGCTGGAGCAGGTACTTCAGCTGGAAACCTCTGAAGCCGTGTTGGAGCATCTGCAAAGCGCGGTTCAACAGCAAGAAGCCCTGCCCATTCTGGCTGAACATTCCATCATTATGAACGCTGATTGCCGCAGTAAAGGCGAAGTCATCAAAACGCTGGTGGACAATCTCGATATTAATGGCCGGGTGTCTGATGTTGTTGGTGCCGAACAAGCCATTTGGGAGCGGGAAGCGATTTCTCCCACCATGCTGGGCTTTGGTATCGCTATCCCTCACTGCAAGTCAGACAGCATTGCCGTTAACAGTATCAGTATTATGAAACTGGCTGAGCCTATTCTCTGGAATGAAGGTGATCCGGTGATGACCGATACCGTCTTTATGTTGACGGTAAGAGCCAGTGAAGCCGGCAGCGTGCACATGCAGATTTTTGCACAGTTGGCACGACGCATTATGCGTGGAGCCTTCAGAGATTCTCTGGCAGCCTGCACCAGTGAACAGGAACTGCTGGAGTTTATCTCCAGCGAACTGGAGTTATAACTGACCAGAGAAATGCCCGACAAATGTCGGGCATATTATTTTAAAAACGATAGGCAAGAGAGAACTGGAGCACATTCAAATCCATGTTAGGCCGTTTGATATAAGCGTTGGAGTAGTGGAGCAGTTTGGCGCCCAGGTCAAAATTCCTTTCAGAACCCAGGAGAACACCGGCACCCACCATGGTTTCAAATTGAAATTGTGTGCTTTTTTCTAACGGCAGACTGCCTTTGTAACGAATCTGAGTATCACTGATCCAGCCAGCGCCCAGGCCGACATCAAGGTAATACCGCTGGCTGGGGCTTTTGAACTGCCATACCGGGGTTATGAAAAAGCCATAGATATCATCGCCACCCCCGGCACTGTGAGACGGACTGGCATCGAGTCGATTATCCCAGTAAGAAACCGAGGTATCGAGCAGGAAGCGATCGCTCCACTGCGAATTTTCCAGAACGCCTTTTTCAGTTAAATGCCATCTCAGGGCTAAACGAGTGTCCTTGACGTCTATTTTACTGGAAAGATCCGGTCCATAGCTCAGATGAATGCTTTCAGGTTGTGCAAAGACCGAGGTTGCAAAGGCAGATAGCACCAAAGATGGCACTAAAGATGGCACCAAAGACAATGCAGACAGAAAGGCTGTGTCGTTAAGTTTCATATCCCTATGCTCTTATATTGTTGTTTTTTTTTTAAGTATTAAGCCCGCCACCAGAGTTTGTTTCGCACTATCCCTGCGGCTCTTTGGGAGGGGGCCTTCTATTAACGTACACTAAGCAGCCTGAAAATAAGACCAGATTTTTTTAGAGAGCTTGGTTGCTTCATGGGACTGTAACAGAAGCCCGTTATCATCAAGTCGATCGACTGGGTTCCCACGCTCTGCGTGGGAATGCATACGACGGGCTGGTTACACTCCGATGCGGTAGCAGTAGCATGGGAGCGAGTTGGATTTGTTGTTTTTCTGGGCATTTGCACGTATAACCAATGACTAGTACCTATGTGCCATTTTTACTGGCAATTGTAAAATTAAAACTCTTGACGCCGATTTTATCCACACCGGACAAATAAACGAACTGATGATACACGTTGTACCATGTCGACAATCCTGCTCAACAGACTGAAGGCTCGAGCCTCTTTGTACTCGCCAGACTTTAACCTTGCCAATGTGTTGTCGCAGACTGGGATACGGCGACTTATTATGGGTTGTGAAGTAGTCTTGGTGATTCTTCTGACTCAGCAGCTAGCTCGCCTGACCTGGCAATTCCTGGAGGGTTCCGATAAGGCTACGGCTCAGTCATGGCAATCTCAGTCGACAGTGGTCAGTCGTCGTCCGTCAGAGCAGGATGCCTATCCCGCGCTGAATGATTTCCATCTGTTTGGTCAGGAGCCGATCAAGCTGACACACACCGAAAACAGTGGCATTGATCCCAACGCCGTGCCCAAATCCCGCCTGTCTGCAAAAGTAACCGGTATTGTTGCCAGTACCATTCCTGCTAATTCCGTTGCAGTGATTCACGCCAGTGGTCGTGATCGCACCTATCGAATCGGTGAAAAGCTTCAGGGTTCCAATGCGCAAGTGAAGGATATTTATGAAGATCGGGTGATAGTCCTGAACCGGGGCAAGCTCGAAGCTCTGTTGCTTTATCCCGATGAAGCCGGTCGAAAAGTAGAAAAAAGAGACAGTGGTCGTCTGGCAAAAGTGCGTCAACAACTGATTTCTGACCCGTCCTCTTTTACGGATTTTGTCCAGATCACCCCGGTACAGAAAGAAGGCCAGCTGGCCGGTTATCGCTTAACCCCTGGCAAACTGCCTGACGTTTTTCGTGAGTCGGGTCTGAAGCCTGATGATATCGCCCTGTCTATCAACGGATATGACCTGAGTGACAGCAACGACACCATGAAATTACTGCAAGAAGTCAAGCAGCTCACCCAGTTATCGATGACCATTGCCCGAGATGGTCGTCTCTATGAAATAGAAGTAAAACTATGATTTTGAGAGGAAAGGCAGGGGTTGTCTCCGTACTCCCTGAACCGCTTAAAGGGGGCCGCGCCCGGATCTATTGGAAACAGTTGCGCAGCCAGACCTGCTCACTGATGGCAGGATTTTTACTGGTTTCAGCGCCTGTTTTTGCTAATGAATCTTCCGCTAGCTCTCAAGAGCCTTCAGCGGGTTATCAAGAGCCTTCAGCCAGTTACCAAGAGCCTTCAGCGGGTTATCAAGAGCCTTCAGCGGGTTATCAAGAGCCTTCAGCGGGTTATAAACAGTATTCCGCCAGCTTTGAGAAGGCCGATATTGCTGAATTTGCCAGTACAGTCAGCGCCACGCTGAACAAAACCATTATTCTGGACCCTGCTGTTCGTGGTTCTGTGACGGTTCGTTCCTACGACAGGCTCAACGCGGAACAATACTATCAGCTCTTTTTGAACGTTCTCGAAGTCCACGGCTTTGCCGTCATCGAACAAGAGAATAACGTCTTGAAAGTGGTTCAGGACAAGAACGCAAAAATGTCGGCTATTGCGCTGGCAGACAAGGAAAATCCGGGTGAAGGTGATGAGTTCGTGACCTGGGTGCTCCCGGTTCAGAACGTGCCGGTGAGAGAACTGTCGCCGTTACTGCGCCAGCTCAATGATACCTCGGGCAATGTCGTTCATTACGATCCTTCCAATATTCTGCTGATGACCGGTCGTGCGGCCAATGTCAAACGTCTGGTTGAGATTGTCAGGCGGGTAGACCGAGCCGGTAACCGGAACTTCTCGGTGATTGAGCTGGAATACGCCTCAGCTTCAGAAATGCAGCGGATTCTCACCTCCCTGTTGCAGGAAAAAACCAGCAAAAGCAGTGCTTCCAAAGTCACGGTTGTGGCCGATGACCGCAGCAACCGCCTGATTGTTGCCGGGCCAACCAGCCAGCTGCAAAAAGTGAATCGTATTGTTTACCAGCTGGATGCCGAACAGGAATCCTCCGGCAATACCCGTGTCTTCTATTTGAAATACGCCAAGGCGGAAGATCTGAAAGAAGTCATGGAAGGGGTAGGCCAGACGGTTCAGGCAGAAAAAGACAGTGGTAAAACAGTTCGCAGCAACGACCAGAAATTCAGCATTAATGTGCATGAGCAAACCAATGCTCTGGTGGTCACCGCTCAGCCCGACATTATGAAAAGCCTGGAAAGTGTCATTAAGCAGCTGGATATCCGCCGTGCCCAGGTGCTGGTGGAAGCCATTATTGTTGAAGTTACCGATGGCGATGGCATTAACCTGTCCTTCCAGCTGGCCAGTGAAAGCGGCAGTATGATGCAGTTTAATGATGGCCGTACAGTACCCATTGGCCAGATTATGGCCGGTATGAAAGATGCTGAGGATGTGCCGGGCTCAACGATCGTCAGTGAAAATGGCAATGTTACCATCAATCCTGATCAGCCGGGCGACTACACCCAACTCTATGAAGCCCTTGCCGGTGTATCCGGTGCCGCCTTCAGCATCACATCCGGCAACTGGACAGCGCTGTTGCAGGCGGTCACCAACTCAACAAAATCCAATGTCCTGGCGACTCCCAGCCTGATGACCCTGGATAACGCCGAGTCTTCTTTTATTGTGGGCGACGAAGTGCCAGTGATTACCGGTTCTGCCTCCAGCTCAAACAACGACAATCCTTTCCAGACCGTTGAGCGTAAGGAAGTCGGTGTCAAAATGACCGTTAAGCCCCAGATCAATGAAGGCGATTCGGTGATGCTGGATATTACCCAGGAAGTGTCCGGTGTTAATGGTCGTACTTCTGTCGACGTGACATTTTCCAAGCGTGAAGTGAAAACCTCCGTTATGGTACGCAGTGGTGACACTATCGTGATTGGCGGGCTGCTGGATGAAGACGTTCAGGAAAGTGTTTCCAAAGTGCCGCTGCTGGGTGACATTCCTTTTATTGGTGCGCTGTTCCGCTCCACCTCCAGCGAAGTGAGGAAGCGCAACCTGATGGTTTTCCTGAGACCCACCATCATTCGTGACGACGATATCCTGACCAGTATCAGCGGCAAGAAATACAGCTATATGCGTGCCCGCCAGCTGGACCGCCAGAGTCAGGGCGTTGAGCTGATGCCTGATGCCAAAACCCCGGTCATGCCGGAATACCCTTCTAACACTGAGCTGATGAATAAAGCTCGCCAGAAGTTCGATGAAGCTGAACAGAAGGAAAAAGAGCAAGAGGACGGTAACAAAGAAGACGGTGACAAGGTAGCCACTCATCAGTCGGAGAAAAGCGATGCAGAACCCGGCGATAACAGCTGATCAGGCAGTGGAAGCTTCAGTTCAGGGTACTGTTCAGGATACTGTTCAGGATACTACAGCCAGAGTTCTGGAGCTGCCCTTTGCCTTTGCCCGTAACTTTGGTGTCCTGCTGGAACAGGAGCCTCAGGGTCATCCCTGCCTGTACGTCAATGGTCAACTGTCCAGAGCGGTTATTAGCGAAGTTCGTCGTTTTGTTGCGGGTCCGATCACCCTAAAACCGCTGTCAGACGGTGAATTTGAAGCAAGGCTATCGGCTTATTATCAGAAAGATTCGTCGGCAGCCCGACAGCTGATGAACGATATCGGCAACGACGAAGAGCTGCACTCCCTGGCCGAAGAACTGCCCGACAACGAAGACCTTCTGGATGCCGACGATGGCGCACCGATTATTCGAATGATCAACGCCATGCTGGGTGAGGCGATCAAGGAAGGGGCTTCCGATATTCATATCGAAACCTTCGAAAACTGTCTGGTTATTCGCTTCCGTGTCGATGGTGTGTTGCGAGAGATTCTTCGACCTCAGCGTAAACTGGCGGCCCTGCTGGTATCCCGTATCAAGGTGATGGCCAAGCTGGATATTGCCGAGAAGCGAGTGCCGCAGGATGGTCGTATTTCCCTGCGTCTGGGTGGCCGCGCCGTCGATGTCCGGGTATCGACACTGCCTTCTCGCCATGGCGAGCGAATCGTATTGCGTTTGCTGGATCGCAACAGCGTGCGTATGGATATGTCCAGTCTGGGCATGACCCCGGATATTCATCAGCATATCCGTGAGGCTCTGCATAAACCTCACGGTATTCTGCTGGTTACCGGCCCAACCGGTTCCGGTAAGAGTACGACGCTGTACGCCGGTTTAACGGAAATTAACGACACTGAACGTAATATCCTCACCGTTGAAGACCCTGTGGAATACGATCTGGAAGGGGTGGGTCAGACACAGGTCAACCCCAAGGTCGATATGACCTTTGCCCGGGGGCTGCGTGCCATTTTGCGTCAGGACCCGGATGTGGTGATGGTAGGTGAGATTCGTGACCTGGAAACCGCAGAAATTTCCATCCAGGCTTCCCTGACTGGCCACCTGGTTTTGAGTACCCTGCACACCAATACGGCGATTGGTGCGGTCACTCGCCTAAGGGATATGGGCATTGAACCTTTCCTGCTGTCATCCAGTCTGCTGGGCGTTCTGGCCCAGCGTCTGGTGCGTACCCTTTGCCCTGCCTGTAAAGTAGCCAGAGCGCCAACGGCTCACGAGCGCAGGCTGATGGGAATGGACGACGCTGACAGCAGATCCGTTCACGAGGCCAGCCCCGAAGGTTGTTCTGAGTGTCATGGTGGCGGCTATAAAGGCCGAACCGGCATTCACGAGTTGTTCCTGGTCAATGATGAAGTCCGTCGGATGATTCATGAAGGTGCCGGTGAACAGGCACTGGAAGATGTCATTCGCAGGAACAGCCCCAGTATCCAGAAAGATGGCTTCCGTAAAGTCCTTGCGGGTAGGACGTCTATCGAAGAGGTGCTGCGGGTGACCCGGGAGGAATAATGGGCGTATTTGCATACGAAGCCCTGGATAAAAAGGGTAAAAAACGCAAAGGCGTACTGGAGGCTGACTCGGCCCGTCAGCTTCGTCAGCAGTTACGCTCGGAAGGTCTGGCGCCGGTTACCATTACTGAATCCGAACCAAAGAGCCGTGGCGGACGTGCGTCGTTTTCCCTGTTTGAGAAAAAAGCCAGTCCGGCTGAAGTCGCCATGCTGACTCGCCAGCTGGCCACTCTGGTGGCGGCGGCCATTCCCTTGGAAGAATGTCTTCAGGCACTGTCCCGTCAGGTTCAGAAACCCCACCTGAAAACCATCATTACCACGGTAAGAGCGAAAGTGCTGGAAGGTCGGACGCTGGCGGAAAGCCTGGCGATTTACCCGAAAACCTTCGACACCCTCTATTGCTCCATGGTGGCGGCCGGTGAAAAATCCGGTCATCTGGATACGGTGCTGGAACGACTGGCGGACTACACCGAGCAGCGTCAGGTGATCCGGGGCAAATTAATTCAGGCCATGATCTATCCGGCCATTCTGACCATTGTGGCTGTCTCGGTTATTGCCATTTTATTGGCAACTGTCGTACCCACCGTGGTGGAACAGTTTGCTGATCTTGGGCAGGAGTTGCCAGCCATGACCCGGGCTCTGATCGCCATGAGTGACTTTGTCCGGGATTACGGTTTTGGTGTACTGGCCGGGCTGATCATGCTGTTATTTCTCAGACAGCGCCTGCTGGTAAACCCCAAACGAAGACTGGCTCACGACCGGTTGCTATTAAAAATGCCCGTTATTGGCGAAGTGGGTGCCGGTGTTGATACCTCCCGTTTTGCCCGGACACTCAGTATTCTCAGCAGCAGTTCGGTGCCGCTTCTGGAAGGGATGAAAATCTCGGCAGAAGTGATGTCCAACGCTTTTATCCGAAAGTCCCTTGAACAGGCTTCGGAGCGTGTGAGGGAAGGTTCCAGCCTTTGGATAGCGCTGGATCAGACACAACTGTTTCCACCCATGATGCTGCACATTATTGCCAGTGGTGAAAAGTCAGGGGCGCTGGAACAAATGCTGGGTCGTGCTGCCGACAGCCAGGATCGACAATTTGAAAATCAGGTGAATATTGCCCTGGGCGTGTTTGGCCCTTTGCTGATTGTGTCCATGGCGGGCATGGTGCTGTTTATTGTTATGGCGATTCTGACCCCGATGCTGGACCTTAATTCACTGGTATCCGGTGGTTAGCTGAATAAGGAGCCTGACTCAGATCGGGCTGTATGACATTAGGAGACAATGGTCAATGACTACGAAAACGACACATCGACAAAAACAGCAGGGTTTTACCCTGATCGAGATTATGGTGGTGATCGTGATTCTCGGCGTTCTCGCCAGCTTTGTTGCCCCGAACGTTCTGGGTAATAAAGAAAAAGCAGACCAGCAGAAAGCCGTCAGTGACATAGTGACACTGGAAAATGCCCTGGATATGTACAAGCTGGACAACAACCACTTTCCATCCACCCAGCAGGGGCTGAACGCCCTGGTGGAACAGCCTTCCGGCAACCCACAACCGAGAAATTACCGTGACAACGGCTACATCCGTCGTCTACCCCAGGACCCATGGGGCAATGACTACCTGATGCAGTTTCCCGGTGAATTTGGTGATATCGATATTTTCTCTGCCGGTCCTGACGGTCAGGCGGGCTCTGACGACGACATTGGCAACTGGAATATGAATTCCTGATGAAAAGTGCTGGTTTCACCCTGCTTGAAATCATGCTGGTTCTGGTACTGCTGGGCATTGCTACCGCGGTGGTATTGCCCACTCTGGCACCGGCTGACAGTTCAGCGCGTTTGAAAACCGATGCGCGGCGATTTGCTGCCCTGGTGAAAACCGGCCACCAAGAGTCACTGCTCAAGGGTAAGAACCTTGGGGTTCGATTTACTGACAATGGCTATCAGTTTATGGAGTGGCATGAAGGCCAATGGCAGCTACTGAAGAGTGACCGGTTGCTAACAGAGAGAGTGTTGTCGGACGCCATAAGACTGGACTTTATGCCGGGCGAGCTGATCTGGCAGGCGGCTCTGGATGCTGAAAAGCAGCAAGACAGTAGCTTGTTTTCCAACGGCTCAAACAAGGCAACGCCTGACCTTTACCTCTGGTCCAGCGGTGAAGTGACCCCGGCTGAAGTACGGTTTCAGTCAGCCAGCGACGCTCGTCGTTTTTATAGCGTGATGATCAGGGAAACCGGTGAAGTTAACGTGGTCAGTGCAGATGAGTACGACAAAACAAGTAGCCGGGGCTGACACATGAAACGCCATTCAGTTCATTCCCAAAAGGCTAAAGGCTGCTCCAGAAGCGCTAAAGGCTGCTCCATAAGCGCTAAAGGCTTCACCTTATTAGAAGTACTGATGGCCATGACCATTCTGGCCATCGCTGGTATTACCGTGCTCAGAACCACCAGTGAAAGTCTGGATAACAGCCAGTACCTGAAACATAAGACCATGGCTCGCTGGGTTGCTGATAATGAACTGGTCGATCTTTATCTGACAAAAGAGTGGCCGTCCCAGACCTGGGAAAAAGCTACCCGTGAGCTGGCTGATCAAACCTGGTATGTGCGGTCCCGGAGTGTGCGTACTGCGGATGAAGATTTTCGGGCCATCCAGGTCGAAGTTCGACTGAGTCGTGATGAGAGCAAGCCAGCCTTGGCCAGTCTGCAAACCTATACGGTGAAGCAGTCTTGAACGTATTGAAAGCCTTGAGCGTATCGAAAGCCTTGAGCGCATCGAAAGCCTTGAGCGCATCGAAAGCCTTGAACGTATCGACCCATCGTGGTTTTACCCTGCTAGAAATGCTGGTGGCGCTGACCATTTTTGCCCTGGTCAGTATCAGCGCCTGGCAGATTCTACAGGGAGTTATGGGGGCTCGGGAGGTGGCCAGCGATCATCAGAGTCGTATTCAGGAAATAGACTACGCCATGATGGTGATGGGGCAGGACTTCCGACAAATGATTGACCGCGGTGTGCGGGTCGATGGTGAACTCACCGAGCAAAGCCTGTTTGCCGGCAAAGATATGCTGGAGTCAGACGATGAGGCAGCAGCCTTTATTCGGCTGGGCTGGCGCAACCCCGGGCAGAAACTCCCCCGCTCCGAGTTGCAGAAAGTCAGTTATCGACTCAAGGATGGAGTGCTGGAACGTCAGCACTTTTATGTGCTGGATCCCGAGGAAAATGCAGAACCGGTGATAAGGGATCTGTTAACCGATGTCCGTTCACTGAAGTTTCAGTACTTTATTGATGGCCAGTGGCTAGAAAAGCTTGGCAGTACGCTGCCCCAGGGCTTAAAGATTACTTTTGAGCTGAAGGATCTGGGGATCATTGAACGGCGTTATGTGTTACCCGGCACCTGGCAAGCCCAGGAGAAGTCGTCATGAACACAAGGCTCCAGAAGCATCGTCAGTCGGGTGTCGCCTTGTTGATCGTCATGTTCGTATTGACGCTGATGGTGCTGATTGCGGCAGAGATTACCTTCGGCTTTTCCCTGCAAATGCGCCGGACCGCTTCCCTGCAACAAATGGAACAGGCCCGCTGGTATGCATTGTCTGCCGAAGAACTGGCGATCAAGGTACTTCAGGACGAATTAGAAGAAAGCGACGGAACGGTCAATCTCGGTCAAACCTGGGCCACGGGGGAAGTGACTTTTCCCGTGGATGGCGGAGCGATTCAGGGCAAAATCTCCGATGCTCAGGCTTGTTTGAACGTGAACGCTTTGCAGGTACCCGATAAAGAAGGACAGACTTCGACTGAAATCAAAGTGTTTCAATCCCTGATGGAAGTGCTGCAGATTGAGTCCTACCAGGCAGATATCATTGCCCAATCAACCCGGGACTGGGTAGACAACGACGATACCCAGGGTTCTGGCACCGGGGCGGAAGACAGTTATTATCAGTCGTTGCCAGTGCCCTATCTGGCTGCTAATACCAGTATGAGATCGGCTTCGGAGCTGAGAGCGGTGAAGGGCGTTAATGCCAGCATTATGAGAAGGGTCCAACCTTATGTCTGTGCACTGCCAGCTACTGAGATGAACATTAATATCAATACTCTGTCGCCGGATCATGCACCGGTGCTCAGTGCCCTGTATCTGGGTGAGCTCTCCATAGAACAGGCAAAAGAAGTATTGGAACAAAGGCCGGAGGATGGCTGGAAGAGCGTGGATGAGTTTATTCAACAACCGTCTCTTGCCAACTTCAGTGCCGAAGAGACTCAGGAGCTGATGTCGGTGGACAGTCAATATTTCGTGATGGCTGCCACCGCTTCCTACGTGGACTCCAACGTCCGAATAAAGAGCCTGCTGCGGCGGGAAGAAGAGAATAAGTTCAGCGTTATTCGCCGAGAGTTTGGAGGGCTTGAGTGAGCCAGCATCTTATCATCAGGCTGCCTGGAGATCCCGGCCAGCCCGTTCACTGGCAGTGCTACCCAACAGCGCAAGAGGGACAAGACTCCTCTGGTATTCTGTCGTCTGTTGCCGATCTGGGGGCACTGTCGGAGTCATTCCCGGACGCAAAAACCATTGTTTTGGTCCCTTCGGAGCTGGTCAGCGTTCACTGCCTTCAGGTGGAAGGTCGGCTGACTAAGGCGGTATTAAAGTCACTGCCTTTTCGTCTGGAAGATGATCTGGCTGAGGATGTCGATGATCTCCATATTTCAGTGATGACCAGGGAGGGGGATCAGGTGTATCTGTCCGTGGTCGCTCATTCGAAAATGGCGTTCTGGCATGAAGCCCTGAATCAGTCCGGCCTTAAATTAAAAACCATGATTCCTGAAGCTTTGGCTCTGCCCTGGAGCGAGGGAGAGTGCTCGGCACTGGCCATGGATGAACGATGGCTGCTTCGTACTGGCCGCTGGAATTGGGCAGCCTGTGACCCATCCTGGCTGAGCTTTTATCTGGCAGAGGAGGACTCTGAAACAGCGCCTCTGAAGGTGAACAGTTTCAGTGAACCACCGGAGAACAGTCCGGGTGAATGGCATCAGGAAGTTGCAGGCCCGGCTCTGGAAGTGCTGGCAGCGGGTGCGGTCAGTGCCGTCTCAGAGAAGAACAGTCCCAACCTGTTGCAGGGCGTCTGGCAGGTTGAGTCATCGGCCATCAAAAGTTTGAAACCCTGGGGGCTGGCGGCTGGGCTTCTGGCGGTTACCCTCACGCTGTTTACGGCTCAGGCGGTATTGAAATCGGTACAGTTGGAACAACAGGCCGATCAGCTTCGGGCACAGGCCCATACGGTCTACAGTGATCTATTTCCTGGTGAGCGAATTGTACGTCTACAGTCGCAGATGAGACAGAAGCTTATGGCTTTGAAAAGCACCAAAGGTGACGACTCAGGCCTGTTGAAGCTGCTGGATCAGACTGCTCCGCTGTTTAAACAGTACCCGCAACTTAAACCAGTTACTTTGTCGTATAACCAGTCTCAGCAATCACTGCGACTGGAAGCCACCGCTAAAGATTTTGAGACCTTTACGGCATTCCGGGAAGAATCCGGCGAGCAACTGGTGATCACGGTTGAAACACTGGAGAAAAGTGGTGATATTGCCAAGGGTACGCTGATTATCAGGGGGAGTGATTCATGAATAACATCGTGGAAGGCTTCAATGAGCGATGGCGTCAGATTCAGAGCTACTGGCGTGGCCTGAGTCGTCGCGAGCAGCAACTTTGCATGGTGGCAGGGGCATTGGTGAGTGTCTGGGTTGTCTGGCAGGGCATTTTCAACCCTCTGTCAGAACGCCAGTTGGCTGCTGAGCAAAAGCTGGCAGCCAGTCAGAAGTTACTGGCTTCGATACAGGAGCAGGCCAGCGAGATTGCTAGTCTGCGTCAGGGGCAGCCTGACCGGACCCGCTATCTGGTGTTACCTCTGGATCAGATGGTAAACAGCACCGCAAAAGATTTCGATCTGCGCATCACCGGGGTTCGAACCGTTCGTGATACCTTGTAGGTCGATCTTGATACCGTGGGTTTTGATCGTTTACTGAGTTGGCTGGTTAACCTTGAACAGCAGGGCGGTGTTGAGATCAGGGAGCTGGAAGTAGCAGCTGCCGAAAAGCCAGGGCATGTGAATGTTAATGCATTGAGAATAGCAAGAGCCTTCAGCGCAGAGAAAGCCTTCAGCGCAGAGAAAGCCTTCAGCGCAGAGAAAGCCTTCAGCATAGAGAACGCCAACAGCAAGAGTTAAGACACATGAAAAAAATTATTTCTCTGGCTGCCCTGGCCGCTGTTTCTTACACAGGTTTTATGCTGGCAGAGTTACCAGCCGCCTTTGTCTGGAATCACGCACCTAAAATGCCGGAGGTTAAGCTGGAAGGTCTTTCCGGCTCAGTCTGGTCGGGTTCAGCGCAGACATTAACTGTCAATGGTATCGAGCTTGAGGATGTCAGCTGGGATCTCCGGCCTTCTGCACTGCTGACTGGAAAGATCAAAGCGGATCTTGAAGTCGGTGACAATTTTTCCGCCGTTGCGGGTCAGGCGACAGTGACCTATAGCCTTCAGGGCATGACGATCGAAGACCTCGAAGCAGACGCTTCGGCAGGCTGGTTGCAGCAGTTTGCATCCATGCCGGTTCCGGCAACGGCCAGGGGTAATATCAATCTGGTGGCAGATTCCCTGATCTATGAAGGGGGTCAGTGTGTCGAGTTGGATGGCCGCATGGAATGGGAAAGAGGGCGAATCAGCAGTCCCTTGGGTGAGGTGAAATTAGGTCAGGCGGATGCTGACCTCAGCTGCAAGGGAAATACCCTGGAAGGTAACATTCGCCAGTCGTCCGAGTTTCTGACGACAGATGCGGTATTCAGTGTCAACCTCAACGGCAGTTATTCATTGAGCGGGAAAGTGTCAGACGGTGAAGCCCTGCCCGAAACGATAAAAGACGGCATGAAGTTTCTGGGCAGGCCGGATGCTCAGGGACGCTATCCTTTGACGTTCAGGGGGCGGATTTAACGGGTTGGGCTATCAGCAGGCGAATCGGCAGGAGGATAGATCGTCAGATCGGAATAATCACTGGGGTCGCCCGCATCAGGGAGATAAACAGAACGGTCAATTGAGCCGAAATCAGCCACTTCAATATCAATAGGGGGATAAATCAGCGTGTCGAGAGAAGCAATTATAGAATTCAACGACAATTCAGCAGGCCCTCCGTTATTGGTTAATTGTCGGAATCTACAAACCCCATGACAGGGATGGGCGAAACAATTCAGATCCAGAGTATGATGATGTTGATGAGAGTCTTCGTTGCCACCGTTAGAGCCAGAAGGCAAGGTGTGGGTGACAGAGCCTGTCAGTTGGGTGGTGGTGGTTGCTGTGGTTTGCTGGCCGGATGATATTGCTGGCTGCTTTGTGTTGTGGTTCGGATGTTCCCTTGGATGTTTAGCATGCCCGAGGTGAACCATAGTGGTAATCGCAAATGGGTCATCCTGACTGGCCTGCAGTTGATCCATCGGGTTGAACAAGGGTGAACTGAGGTTCCAATAGCTTTTCAAAAGCCAGCCAACAGCGACAAACGTTTCTACAGGTATCCATGAATAAGGTTTAGAGCCAGGGGTGTCATGGATGGTGATAACCAGTTGGTAAGCAACCAGCAGATGAGAAGCGAAAATCAATTGCCACGAGATCAAGTCAAAGTAGGAGGTTTTAAACCCATAACCGTCAAGTTTGTCCGGTTTGCCATCAGGCACAAACACTGATCCCGAAGGCACATTTGCGTCGGCAACGTCTGGTAATGCATTCGGGGCTGGCTTTATAGAAATGCTTCCATTTAATCTTTCATCTTGTTGAAGCTCGACAATAAAGCTTTTTGTTAATGGTTTAGCCTGACAGATGACGGACAACGACAAGAGCAGCACCATAAAGAATGAGTTTTTCATTACATTCCGGTCTGTAGTTTGTAGTGTTCAGCTTTTATTTCTTATTTTTTAGAAACGTAAGATAGATCAAGAAAGCGCCAGATCAAGATTTTCTTTCAAACACAAAAGGTGGCAGCGGATAAAAAAAAGCCCGCAACTGCAAAACAGTCGCGGGCTTTTATATGGGCAGCAATCGGGATTACAGCAACAGACGACGAATGTCTGACAGCAGGTTAGCCAGCATGGTGGTGAAACGGGCCGCATCAGCCCCATTGACCACACGGTGATCGTAGGATAGCGACAGTGGGCACATCAGACGTGCATCAAAGTCCATGCCGTTCCAGATGGGCTTCATGGATGCCTTGGAGATACCCAGAATGGCGACTTCAGGGGCATTCACGATAGGAGTAAAGGCCGTACCACCGACAGAACCCAGGCTGGAAATGGTGAAGCAGCCACCCTGCATTTCGGCAGGCTTAAGCTTCTTGTCACGGGCCTTGCCAGCCAGTTCAATACACTCCCTGGACAGATCCCAGATACCTTTCTGGTCAACATTCTTGATGACCGGTACCAGCAGGCCGTCAGGAGTGTCTACGGCAACACCAATATTAATGTACTTTTTGTAGATAACCGACTCGCCGTCTTCACTCAGGGAAGAGCAGAATACCGGCATTTCTTTCAGTACGTAAGCCACTGCCTTCAGGAAGAAAGGCAGCGGCGTCAGCTTGGTGCCCTGGGCTTCTGCTAGTGCTTTATTAGCCTTCCGGAACGCTTCCAGTTCAGTAATATCCGCTTCATCAAACTGAGTCACGTGAGGCACGTTCAGCCAGGAGCGCTGGAAGTTCTGAGCGGCAACCTTACGCAGACGATTCAGGGCGACTTCTTCGATTTCACCCCACTTGGCGTAATCCTGGGCTGGCACCGGAGGAATGCCGGCTCCGCCTGCAGCGGCTGCCTGAGGTTTGTCCGCTTCGGTCAGCTTCGCTTTGACGTAGGCCTGAACATCTTCTTTCAGGATACGGCTGCGCGGGCCTGTGCCTTTTACTCGTCCAAGGGTAACGCCAAACTCACGGGCAAGCCTGCGAACGGCGGGACCTGCATGGAAATTACGATTGGTTTCTTCCAGTTCTACCTGTTTCTGAACAGAAGTCGGTGCGGCCGGTTCTGGCGCTTTGGCCGCCGCAGGAGCGGGAGCTGAAGCCTGTGGTGCAGGAGCGGCCTGGGCGGCAGCCTGAGGTGCTGGAACAGGTGCAGCCCCTCCGGTGGTTTCAACTTTTACCACCAGATCACCCTGGCTCAGTTTGTCACCTTCTTTAACGCAGATCTCTTTGATGACACCGGCAAAAGGCGAAGGTACGTCCATACTGGCTTTGTCAGATTCCAGCACAATCAGAGAATCTTCTTCAGAAATTTCGTCACCCACAGTGACACAGATTTCGATGACCGGAACGTTTTCGGCACCAATATCAGGCACCGTCACTTCCTGAATGCTGCTGGCGGCCACTGGAGCCGGTGCAGCTGGTACAGGAGCCGACTCTGGCTGTGCCGCAGGCACTGGAGCTTCTTCAGCAGCAACAGTGCTTTCCCCGGCTGCTGCATCTGCCACCATTTTCAGCATGTCGTCACCTTCAGACACACTGTCGCCTACTTTGACAATGATCTCTGAGATCTTGCCGTCACGGGGTGCAGGCACTTCCATGGATGCCTTGTCTGACTCCAGAACAATCAGGGAGTCATCGGCAGAAACCGAATCACCGGGGGCAACGCAGATTTCAATCACTTCTGCGCTGCCACTGCCGATATCGGGGATCTTGATTATTTCATCGCTCATTCGGGATAACCTTATGAAATCAGCAGTACAGTGGGTTAGCTTTGTCGCCGTCGATGTTGAACTTTTTCATCGCCTCTTTCAGTACCGACACGTTCAGTTCACCGTCTTTTACCAGACCGTACAGGGCGGCAATAACAACGAAGTAACGATCCACTTCGAAGAACTCACGCAGTTTCTCGCGGGTATCGGAACGACCGAAACCATCAGTACCCAAGGCAATAAACGTGCCGGGTACAAATTCACGAATCTGGTCAGCGTAAATCTTCATATAGTCAGAGGCAGCAACAACCGGTCCCTTGCGACCTGACAGCTGCTCTTCAACCCAGCCTGTCTGCTGCTCGGAATCAGGGTTCAGCATGTTGTGACGAGCTGCCGCCATACCATCACGGCGCAGTTCGTTGAAGCTGGTGGCGCTCCAGATATCCGACTCAATACCGAAGTCGTTACGCAGGATATCCGCCGCAGCACGGACTTCTTCGAGAATAGTGCCACAGCCCATCAGTTGTACTTTCAGACCGTCTTTACCGGCGCTCTCCTCGAAGCAGTACAGACCCTTGACGATGCCTTCAACGACGCCGTCGCCTTCTGGCATGGCTGGCATCTTGTAACTGTCGTTCATGGTGGTGATGTAGTACCAGACGTTTTCGTTGTCGCTATACATACGACGCAGGCCGTCCTGAACAATCACCGCCAGCTCATAACCGTAAGTCGGGTCATAGCTGATGCAATTAGGAACCGTAGAAGCCAGAATATGGCTGTGACCGTCCTGATGTTGCAGGCCTTCACCGTTCAGGGAAGTACGGCCAGAAGTGGCACCGATCAGGAAACCGCGAGCCTGCATGTCGCCTGAAGCCCAGGCCAGGTCACCGGTACGCTGGAAACCGAACATGGAGTAAAAGGCGTAGAAAGGAATCATCGGTACGTTGTTGTTGCTGTAGGAAGTCGCAGCAGCGATCCAGGCCGCGTGAGCACCGGCTTCATTGATGCCTTCTTCCAGAATCTGCCCCTGTTTGGACTCCTTGTAGAACATCACCTGATCGGAGTCCACTGGCTCGTACATCTGACCTTCTGCCGAGTAGATACCCAGCTGTCGGAACATACCTTCCATACCGAAAGTCCGGGCTTCGTCAGGGATGATCGGTACCACGTGCTTGCCAATCTTCTTGTCTTTGGCCAGGGCAGCCAACACCCGCACGTAAGCCATGGTGGTTGAGATTTCACGCTCACCACTGCCTTTAAGAACGGCGTCGAAGGCACTCAGTTCAGGAATCTGCAAGTGTACGTCAGACTGCTCCCGGCGCTGAGGAATGAAGCCACCCAGTTTTTCACGATGCTTGCGCATGTAAACCATTTCCGGGCTGTCTTCAGCGGGCTTGAAGTAAGGCAGGGCCGCCAGGTCTTCATCTTTAATCGGCAGGTCGAAACGGTCACGGAACTGTTTCAGATCATCGATGGGCAGTTTCTTAACGTTGTGGCTGACGTTGGAGGCTTCGCCGGTGGTACCGGTACCGTAACCTTTTACTGTCTTAGCCAGAATAACCGTTGGCTTGTCGGTGGTGTTGACTGCAGCGTGGTAGGCCGCGTACACCTTGTAGGGATCGTGACCACCCCGGTTCAGACGCCAGATGTCGTCGTCCGACAGGTGTTCCACCATCTTTTTGGTTTCAGGATAGCGACCGAAGAAGTGCTCACGGGTCCAGGCGCCGCCCTTGGCTTTACAGTTCTGATAGTCACCGTCTACGGCTTCGTCCATCAGTTTTTGCAACATGCCGTCTTTGTCCTGGGCAAACAGCTGATCCCAGTGACGACCCCAGGTGACCTTGATGACGTTCCAGCCAGCACCACGGAAGACGCCTTCCAGTTCCTGAATGATCTTGCCGTTACCACGAACCGGGCCATCCAGACGTTGCAGGTTACAGTTCACCACAAAGATCAGGTTGTCCAGCTTTTCACGGCCCGCCAGAGAAATAGCACCGGTGGATTCCGGCTCGTCCATTTCACCATCGCCCAGGAAAGCCCAGACCTTACGGTTCTGCTCCTGAGCCATACCGCGGTTGATCAGGTACTTCATAAAGCGTGCCTGATAGATGGCCTGCAATGGACCCAGCCCCATGGAGACGGTGGGGAACTGCCAGAAGTCAGGCATCAGGTGCGGGTGAGGGTAGGAGGGGAGACCCTTGCCTTCGACTTCCTGACGGAAACCATCCAGCTGATCTTCGCTCAGACGACCTTCCAGGAAAGCCCGGGAATAGATACCCGGAGACGTGTGTCCCTGGTAGTACACCAGGTCGCCTTCACGGTTGTCGTTGTAACCATGGAAGAAGTAGTTGTAGCCGATGTCGTACAAGGTTGCACTGGAGGCAAAGGACGAAATGTGACCACCCAGAGAGCTGTCTTTCTGGTTAGCACGCATGACCATGGCCAGCGCGTTCCAACGAACCAGGGAACGGATTCTGCGTTCCATGAACAGGTCACCCGGCATTCTCGCTTCTTTCTCAGGCGGAATGGTGTTGCGATAAGGAGTCGTTATCGCGTAGGGCAGCTGGGTGCCTTTTGCCCTGGCATGTTGGGAAAGGCGGGTCATCAGGTAGTGAGCCCGGTCTTCCCCTTCTTTTTCCAGAACAGAATCCAGGGCTTCCAGCCACTCCTGGGTTTCGATGGGATCGATGTCGTGCATATAGTTTGCTCCGAGAATTGAGCGCTGTATCCTGTTCGAAATGTTGAGATAAACCGTCTCAACCTGAGATGAACAACTACACTCCAAAGTGGCCGTTCTTCGTCGATGTGCCAGTTAAATTCTGTTTGTCAGGATAGTCGAGGCTTACCTTCGATGGACTGCTTTTTTCGGTCCGTATCATCAGTAACAACCGATGATTAAGCGACGTAAGCCTCAGGAGCCCGCATAAGGACAGCTCGAATACCATCCCTGTCGTGACTCCCAGCGCCAAAGTTATCTAATGAAAAATTTGCCCTGCCTGCTTGAGCTTTATGTTCGACCACCATGCCGTCAGGCTTCCAGCCGAGTGATCGGCCCCGGATGGACAGTTAATCTGGTGATAAGAAGACAGAGTTTAAACCTTCAGAAAATTGATTTCGATCAACTTTAGTAATTGAACTACAAGATAAGCAAAAGCCGCAATGAGTACCAGTACTTAGGTGCAGCAAAGTTACAGAAATACATCAAAAGCCGCTGCATTATTATGCGCGATCATAATATTTTTGGGCATATCTGCTGATAAGTAAGAAAAAACACTGGTGGGGGATACCTCAATAGCAATTTATGCCCTGACTTGTTGGGGAGGTGTGCATTCACTGGAGAGTGGGAAGGAGTCATTTTTTAAACTCCATACCTACCGTTATTACCCATGATCTACGTACTTCTGATCTCTATATGTACTTTTAAAAGTACATATAAGAATCCTCAGGTTGGAAAGAATCGAGAAAAAGCCTACTCGCTTTCACAACGCACCCTCCCACGCAAGAGCCCTCTGATATCAGTCGAGTCAGGATTAAAGGCGGCCTTTAAAATCGGAACCGCTGTCTCTGGCCGAGCATCGCCACACATAAAGATATCGAACGCCGCGAAGTCCCTCTCTGGCCAGGTGTGGACACTGATATGCGACTCAGCCAATACCGCAAAGCCAGAAATGCCACCATTGGGCTCGAAGTTACGAAGGCGAATATCCAACAAGGTAGCACCCGCCCTTTCAACCGCCTCACACATCATTTGTTCCATCAGATCAATGTCATCCAGATTTTTAGCTCCCCAGAAGTCGATGATCAAATGGGTGCCCGCAAAAGTCACCCCATCACGGGTAACAAAGTGATCAGCCCGTTCTTCACCAGTAGTGATGGCATTTTGGCTGTGGGTGGGCCAACGATCATCCTGGGTGATGGAAGCGGCTAAATCAGCAACAGATCCTTGGGTAATGGAGGATGTCGCTAACAAATGACCTGATTGATATAGATCTGGACGCCCCCATTGATCCAGAAATCCTGACCGGGCGTGCCCTGACCTTCTTCTCAATCCATTGATACCATTCGGGAGCGCCGGAAGACCCATACCCAATGTGGCTGCCAGCGCCTGACTGGTATATCTGATCCAGGCCTGCCTGATACCTTCTGAAAGGTGGAACCAGGTTTGGGTAATAACCTGATCAAAAAATAACAGGCCAGCACCTACGGCTATTTTTTCCCAGGTGGTTAACTTGTCTAACCTTTTTAATCCTGCTGTTTCAGTATCACTCGTAAACCGGGCGCCGGTATTTCTGGAATCAATTTTAATATTCGCCAGATAATAGACAGAATTATTATGGGGGGCCGACATCACAAAACGATCCTGAAGACCTCCTTCAATCACAAGTTCTGGCAGAATATCTGCCTTGTTCCCCACAAAAGCCGAGTTAGCCGGCAGATGAAAACGCTGGATTCTTTTGCGATCGTCACTAATGAATTCTGACAATGACAACTCATAAACAGCGGGTTGTCCCTTGCCGGGTGATTGCTCTGCATCAAAAATAAACAACGTTGGATATATAGTTTTAAAAACCTCATCACTCAGTTTTTGTGTTGTTGCGGATATTTTTATTATCTTGACGGTTTCAGGAATAGGTTCAGACATTGAGGGGAGAGTCGGGTGAATACCTGAAGAAGTGCCGGGGGAAGGTGTTGGCGGAGATAGCTGATGGTTCTTTGCCCCGATAAACGCCTTAAAAACAGGTAGGTGGCGACTGCATACATCCCTATCAATACTGAGGGTTAATTCAGAACAACTTGAAACCTCTGTATAGATGGAATCGTCCGTCGAGCCAGCCGTAGGGAAAGCATGACAGGAGAAGGCATAAATGGCTGACAACAGCGCAACCCCTGACCCGGAACTGAAAATGTTCATGTTGGCACTCTAGTACACGGTTTCAATGTGATTGATGGGTTCCCTCTATCAATGGCAACCAAGCTCCGTTCACCCTGAGCGGAGTCGAAGGGTGGTTGGCACAATCTTCATTGTTGGTTCGGAGTCCACATCCTTCGACTCCGCTCAGGATGAACGTAGATTGTTCACATCAAAATCATTGAAATGATGTACTAGTCATCCATTCTAAGGCCGTTATGTATCGTAGACCGAATGTTTCACAAATAAAGGTAAAGTCCTCTCCAACAGAAAATAAATCTATTGGTGCGCATTTTTTCCGGCATGGAATAAACCCCATGCCCCTGGATTTTTCGTCCATGCTTACTGGACTTTTAAAAGGTCATTAAAAAAGTGAGGTCTGATGAAAAATTCGTTTTTCCTGGCACCGCTGTTATTGCTTTGGTGCTTGTCTACCATCTGCCAGGCTGAAAGCTATTGGAGCACCTATTCACCACTCCCAATGGATAAGCCGAAGGCAAGTCAGGAGTATCCATTTACGATCATCACCATGATGCTGCCCGGAAATGGTCAACAACAGAGCCAACCACAAAAGGCGCAAAACAAATCATCCGGTCAGCAAGCCTCTGGGGGGTTCACCTTTACAACCAATCCAGGCTCTTCCGGCTCTGGTGGTGGTAACGAGGGCTCTGGACAACGAGAACATACTTTTGGTTTAAATTGTTACGTCGATTCTTGTCATGGCGTTTGTGAATTGGGAGCGTTATTCGATAGTAGCGATAGCAGCGATATGAGCGATTTAGATGAATTTTTCATTGGTTCAATTTTGGATTTACTGAGTGACAGATATTTCAACAAAAAATACGACATGAGCGACGAGTACGTACATCTTGCCCCTGCAGTGTGTAATGCCCTGGGAGAAGAATGTAAGTATATGGTTGATTGTTGTGCCAGTTGTATCTAAAGCTTCAGCTTTGGCTTCAGTCAATCCCTGTTCTGTATGACTAAGGCGTTAATAAAATTAAATGCACATAAAGGCCTGAACCTGCGTCGGTTCAGACAAGATGTCATCGATGGCTTGAATGCAGACCGCCAGACTCTGGTAGAGAAGATTGCCCGGCAAGAGATAGAGCGTGTAAACATGATTCTTCAACAAGACTCATCCATAGAAGATAAGTATGAGGCGGTTGGTAATCTGGCATTAATTTTCTTTGCCCTTTCCGCCAATAATCGAGAAGAAGCCAGTGATCTTTTCTGGGAGGCTTGCTTTAACGATGCAGATGGCAACCTTAACGATGCAGATGCCAGCCAGACAACTGAGAATGACGAACCCCCTGAACCCTACGTAGACTTTACAACTGAAATCACAGAAAAATATAAATATGTTTACCGGTCAGTAAGAAATATAAAAGACATTAGTCATTTACAAAGACTGGTTGACAAGATTAAGAACTATTTAATTCCAGATAAGGTTAAAAACGGTAAACTTTCAACCTGATACGTTTCTGTTTATGGAGATCTTCCATCCATGGAGTTGCCAGATCACAGCCCTGAGCCTATGAAAAGCCCTGAGCCCAAGAAAAGCCCTGAGCCCAAGAAAAGCCCTGAGCCCAAGAAAAGCCCTGAGCCCAAGAAAAGCCATGAGCCCAAGAAAAGCCCTGAGCCCAAGAAAAGCCCTGAGCTGATAAACTGCCCTGCACCGATAAAAACCAGCCTCAGCAGCCAATGGGATCAGTTCCTGGAGACCTGTCGAACAGCCGATCTGGCCAACAGCCCTGACTCGCTATCTCCGGAATTTCTCGCCCAACTTTATAAAACCTGGGCGGGCAGCGACTTTGCCTTTGAGCAATGCCTGAAGCATCCGGATCTGGTTTTCCAACTTCAGCCGTTAGAAACGCCCGAACCGGGCAGGCATCAACAGGCACTTGGCCAGCTGACTCAGCAAGCTCTTAACGAAAACGATCTGATGCGACAACTTCGGGTCTATAGAAACCGGGAGATGGTCAAAATCATCTGGCGCGACCTCAACCGCCTGTGCTCCATGCAAGAAACCACGCAGGATCTTTCTGCCATGGCCGATGCCTGCGTCGATCAGTCATTGAACTGGCTCTATGCCGAAGCCTGTAAAACCTGGGGCACCCCAATGGGAGGCGGCTCTGGAGAAACCCCTCAACCACAAAAGATGATTGTGCTCGGCATGGGCAAGCTGGGAGGGCAGGAGCTGAATCTTTCTTCCGACATCGACCTGATGTTCACCTACCCCCACAAAGGTGAAACCGTGGGTGGGCCTCGCTCCCTGGATAATCAGGAGTTCTTTACCCGGCTTGGGCAGCGTCTGATCAAAGTGATAGACAGTCAAACCGTCGATGGTTTTGTGTTTCGGGTGGATATGCGACTAAGGCCTTATGGTACCAGCGGTGCCCTGGCCATGAGCTTTTCCGCCATGGAGCAGTATTATCAGGATCAGGGCAGGGACTGGGAACGCTACGCCATGATCAAGGCCAGAGCCATTGCCGGGGATATCCCGGAAGGTCAGAATCTGCTCAACATTCTGAAGCCATTCACCTTTAGAAAGTACATTGACTTCAGTGCTATTGCTGCCCTCAGGGATATGAAAACCCTGATTCAAAGAGAAGTGAAGCGCAAAGGCATGCAGGGCAATATCAAACTGGGCCCTGGCGGCATCAGGGAGATTGAATTTATTGCCCAATCATTCCAACTGATCCATGGTGGCCGTGACCGAAGTCTTCAGGAGAAAGGGTTGCTCACTATTCTAGGTCTGCTCTCTCCTCACTACCTGCCGAAAGAGGTCACACAAACGTTAACTGACGCCTATATCTATCTGCGTGATATTGAGCACGCTCTTCAGGCGCTACAGGACAGACAGACACAGGAGCTGCCGGTTGATGGTCAGCAACAGGCAAGAATTGCTTTTAGTATGGGGCATCAGGACTGGTCTTCCCTGATGAATACGCTGGATCATCACAGGGCGCTGGTGGCACATCACTTTGATGAAGTCATCTCGGTACCGAAAGTCGCCAGCGATCAAGAGCAGACGGCCCAGGAACACTGGCAGCTGCTGTGGCAGGGCAGCCTCACCGAAGACGAAGAATTAAAGCAGTTTCAGGAACATCCGTTTTCAGAACCGCAGGCATCGAGACAGCGGCTGTTAGCACTCAGGGATGGCAAAGCCATCACCCGAATCCGCCGCCAGAGTCGTGAGCGACTGGATCATTTCATGCCGTTGCTATTGGAACATATCGGTCGAAGCGAACAGCCTGATCTGGCCCTGACACGCATCCTTCCTCTTATTGAAAGTGTGGTGCGCCGGACGGCTTACCTGGTTTTGCTGATGGAAAACCCCAAAGCCCTGGAGCATCTGATCCGCCTGTGCACAGCAAGCCCCTGGATAGCAGACCAGATCGCCCGGCACCCGGCCCTGCTGGATGAATTTCTGGATATTGGTGACCTTTATAACCCACCCGAAAAAGCGGAACTTGAACACGACCTCAGGCAACAACTGACTCATATTCCGGAAGACGATCTGGAAGCCCAGATGGAAGCATTGCGCTACTTCAAGATGTCACACCTGTTAAAAGTAGCGGCAGCCCAGGTTGCTGGCACATTACCCCTGATGAAAGAAAGTGATTACCTGACCTGGATCGCCGAAGCCTTGCTGGATCAGGTGGTCGGCCTTGCCTGGAAAGCCCTGGTTGAGCGACACGGACACCCTGTCGGTGAAGACGGCTCTACCTGTAACCCCGGCTTTATCATTATTGGTTACGGCAAACTTGGTGGTATCGAACTGAGTCCGGGATCAGACCTGGATCTGGTGTTCGTGCATAACGGTGCCACCCATAAAGAAACAGACGGCGCCCGCCCTATAGAAAGCTCCACATTCTATACACGACTGGGGCAGAGAATCATACACATCCTCACCACCCATACCCCTTCCGGCAGACTCTATGAAGTCGACATGCGTCTCCGTCCTTCCGGTGCTTCTGGAATGCTGGTTAGTTCACTGACATCTTTTGAAAAGTACCAGCGTAATGAAGCCTGGACCTGGGAGCATCAGGCTCTGGTTCGGGCCAGGGCAGTGGCAGGTGATAAGCAGCTGGCTGCACAATTTGAATCACTTCGCAAAAGCATTCTGGCGATGGCAAGGGATCCCGTCGTCTTGAAAGAAGAGGTCATCAAGATGCGTCGTAAGATGCAAGACCATCTGACAAAGTCCCGGCGGAATCAGCAAGGCCAACCCCTCTTTCATTTAAAGCATGGTCGCGGCGGCATTGTTGATATCGAATTTCTGATGCAATACGCTGTATTAGCTCATGCACACGCTCAGCCCGAGGTTGCACGTTTTCCGGATAACATTCGCATTTCGGAGTCACTGGAAGAAGCCGGTTACCTCACCGCCAGTGAAGGTCAGGGACTGAGAGAAGCTTACAAATGCCTGAGAAAAGCGGCTCACTCAAAGGCTCTGCAAAACGAGCTGCCTTTTGTGGAACCCACTCTGGTAGAACCTTTCACCCAACAGGTTGAAGGGCTTTGGCAACAATGGATGGAATAATCCAAAGGCCCGCCAGCCGTTTGGAATCATCAGCAAAGTATGCTCCAATGACGCGATAATTAGATCACACTGGGAGTTTTCGTATGTCCTTCGCCGATAGAGACGGTGTTATTTGGTTTGATGGCAAGCTGGTTCCATGGCGAGAAGCACAAACCCACGTTCTGACCCATACTCTGCACTATGGTATGGGGGTCTTTGAAGGGGTTCGGGCTTACCATACGGATAAAGGCCCGGCTATTTTCCGTCTGGAAGAACATACTGACCGACTGTTCAGAAGTGCCCATATTCTGGGCATAACCATTCCTTACACCCGTGAAGAGCTGATGGAAGCCCAAAAGCAGGTGGTTCGCGAAAACGGTCTGGACAGCGCCTATCTCCGACCCATGTGTTTCCTGGGCTCTGAAGGCATGGGTCTTCGTGCTGACGGATTGACGGTTCACTGTATCATCGCCGCATGGGACTGGCCTTCTTACATGGACCCTGATGCCAAAGAGAAAGGGATCAAAATCCGTACCTCTTCCTACACCCGTCACCATGTCAATATCACCCTGTGCAAGGCCAAAGCCAATGGTAACTATATGAACTCCATGCTGGCACTGCGCGAAGCCCTGGACAGTGGCTGTGAAGAAGCCCTGCTGTTGGACAATGAAGGTTACGTGGCCGAAGGCAGTGGTGAAAACGTCTTTATTGTCAAAGGAGATGGCATTCTCTACACACCGGAACTGACGTCCTGTCTGGAAGGGATTACCCGTGATACGATTATCCGTTTCGCCCGGGACCTGGGTCTGGAAGTCAGGGAAAAACGGATTACCCGTGACGAAGTCTATATTGCCAAAGAAGCTTTCTTTACCGGTACCGCCGCTGAAGTGCTGCCGATTCGTGAGCATGATGGCCGTATCATCGGCAGTGGTCAACGCGGCCCCATTACCGAACAGCTGCAAACCATGTACTTTGACCAGGTGCAGGGCAGGCGGGAAGCCTACCCTGAGTGGCAGGCCTATGTGAGTTAAATCACTCAGTCGGTTGCAACAATTACTGAGTTATTGAACCAAAAAGTGGCGTATAATCTGCGCCACTTTTTTATTTACCTGTTTGAACTGAAGCTGGACTACTGTCCAGTCGCTTACCCTGCCATCGGTGACTGCCTGCTCTCACTGAGGGCGGTAGCGTGCCTAATTACAAGAGATCCGGATCGGTGGATCGGTGGATCGGTCCTCAGGAACTGCTGCAACGTGAAATATTTGATTGTCGGTCCCTCCTGGGTGGGGGACATGGTAATGGCTCAAACTTTGTTCATTGCCCTGAAACGACAACATCCAGAAGCTATCATCGACGTGCTGGCACCCGGCTGGAGCCGCCCTATTATTGAGCGAATGCCTGAAGTTCACAGTGGGATCGATATGCCGGTAGGGCATGGCAGCCTGAACCTGACCCTGCGCAGAAGAATCGCCAGGGACCTGAAAGCGCAGAGGTACGATCAGGCGATTCTGCTGCCTAACTCACTGAAGTCTGCCCTGATTCCATGGCTCGCAGGCATTCCTGTCAGAACGGGCTGGCGGGGAGAAATGAGGTATGGTCTGCTTAATGACTTAAGAGTTCTGGATAAAGCGCAATACCCTCTGATGGTTGAACGCTTTGTTGCCTTAGCCTATCCGGAAAAGTCACCGCTGCCTTCTCCTCTTCCGAAACCCGCCTTGAGCGTTGATCGCCATAACGTTGCCAGGGCACTGCATCGCTATCAACTATCGGATGATGCGCCCATCCTGGCACTTTGTCCCGGCGCTGAATTTGGTCCCTCGAAACAATGGCCCGCCGGTTACTATGGCGAAGTGGCGTTGACGATGGCCCAGAAAGGCTGGCAAGTATGGTTGTTCGGCTCCGAAAAAGACCGTGCTGTCACCCATGAAATCATGGGCTATCTGCCTGTAAGCCTGCAAAAACGCTGCTTTAATCTGGCAGGACAAACCACTTTGGCCGATGCCGTTGACCTGATGTCTCTGGCTCATGCTGTGGTTTCAAACGACTCTGGTCTTATGCATATTGCCGCTGCACTGGCCCGACCGCTGGTGGCTGTTTATGGCTCAACCACCGCCGCACACACCCCGCCAATGAACGACAACAGTGAAATACTTTGGCTGGGTCTGGAATGCAGCCCCTGCTTTAAACGAGAATGCCCCCTGGAACACATGAATTGTATGAACCAGCTTGGCCCTGAGCGGGTGATGGATGCTCTGGAACGACTGTCTGGCGAACAGACCCTGGAGATTCAGGGTTGAGAGTTCTTATTGTAAAAACCACGTCCATGGGCGATGTGATTCACACACTTCCCGCTCTCACCGATGCCGCAGCAGCGATACCGGACATCCAGTTTGACTGGGTGGTAGAAGAAGGGTTTGCAGAAATCCCACGCTGGCACCCCGCCGTCGATAAAGTGATACCGGTCGCTGTACGCCGGTGGCGAAAGTCGATACTGAACACCGTCCGCTCAGGAGAATGGCACCGTTTTCGCAAGGATCTCAAAGCCAGAAAGTATGATGCCGTTATTGATGCCCAGGGGTTGCTGAAGAGTGCTCTGATTACCCGCATGGCAAAAGGCCCAAATTTCGGGCTGGATAAAAACTCAGCCAGAGAGCCCGTTGCTGCAAAGTTATACGACTTCCCAAAAACGGTTAACTGGGAACAACATGCCGTTGAGCGTGTACGACAGCTGTTTGCCAAGTCGCTGAACTACCCATTGCCCGAGCAACCCGGACAGTTTCTGCTCGACCAATCCAGATTCGATGACGATCTGATTAAAAACAAATCCTACGTCGTATTTATTCATGGCACCACATGGCCGACTAAACACTGGCCAGAAACCTACTGGTGTCAACTGGCCCAGAAAGTTCAGGCAGCCGGGATGCATATCGTCATTCCATGGGGCAGCGAAAAAGAGAAAGAGCGCGCCAACTGCATCGCAAAAAGTTCCGATCATATTGAAGTACTGCCGCGCCTCGGCCTGGGCGGTATTGCGGGCGTCATAGCCAATGCTAAGGCAGCCGTGGCGGTGGATACCGGACTGGGTCATTTGACCGCTGCCCTGGAAACACCGGCTGTTTCTCTTTATGGCCCGACCCGCCCTGAACGGGTGGGTGCTTATGGCAGCGCCCAGATTCATCTAACCGTTGATCAGTGCCCAAAAAGCCAGCTCCCTAAAGCCGACCCCGAAATCTTTACCCCAATGACACCGGATTATGTCTGGCCTTATCTGGAGAAGCTCCTTCAGGAGGAGGCTTCATGATATTGGCGTTTGCGCTTTATAAATATTTTCCTTTTGGGGGGTTGCAAAGAGATTTCCTGAGGATTGCCCTTGAGTGCCAGAAAAGAGGTCATAAGATTCTCGTGTTCACCACCGCTTGGCAGGGTGAACGACCTGATGGCTTTGATATCCGGCTTCTTGACGTCAGCGGTCATTCTAACCATGTTCGGATGCAGAGTTTTCAGCGGCAGGTCGGTAAGGCGTTGGCCAATCGGGCAGAAGTGACGTTGGTGGGGTTTAATAAGATGCCGGGGCTGGATGTTTATTATGCGGCGGATACTTGTTATAAGGAGAAGGCTCTAAATGACCGGGCTTGGTGGTATCGACTAACACCACGTTACAAAGGCTACTACTGTCTTGAAGAGAGCGTATTTTCCAGTAATTCAAAAGCACTCATTCTGGCTCTGACCCAACATCAGATAGAGATATTCCATAGATTTTATGGCACACCTAAAAAAAGATTCAGATTATTACCTCCAGGCATAGAAAAAAATACACTAGTAGAAAACCGTGCTCTGATTCGTCAACATTATCGAAATGAACTAGCAATCGATCAAACTCAGCGAGTCATGCTACTTGTTGGTTCAAGTTTTAAAACGAAAGGTTTGGACCGGGCAATAAATACTTTAGCCAGTTTACCATCCAATTTGTTAGATAAAACGACTCTTTTAGTACTAGGTGACGATTGTTCAAAGCACTTTGAGAAACAGGCAAAAAATCTAGGATGTATCAATAATATCCACTTCCTTGGGGGAAGAAATGATGTTCAACAGTTGATGCTCAGTGCTGACTTACTGATTCATCCAGCCTACACAGAAAGTGCTGGCATGGTTCTGCTGGAAGCAATAGCTGCCGGTTTACCTGTGTTGACTACCGATATTTGTGGTTATGCTCCTTATATTTCAGACTCCGAGTCAGGAATAGTTGCCAGTACACCTTTCAATCAAACTAAATTCAATAAACTAGCCATTAAAATGCTCACTTCAGAACAATGGGCTGAATGGCATAAGAACGCATTGAAATTTGCTGAGGAAACGGATTTATATAGTCAACATGCTAAAGCAGCTGATTATATAATTGACTTGGCAAAAAAGAGAGCAGCCCACACATAATGCTTTATTTGAGAGATGACTTTAAACAAGCCTGGTCAGGTAAAGATCCTCACCAATTACTGGATAATATGGATGGTGAAGTCTACCGAGCCCTAGAGTCTCGTCGCACATTCCGCTTTCAGCTGAACGGCTCTTATTATTTCGCAAAAGTACATAGAGGTGTTGGCTGGAAGGCGATTGTTGGGGAACTGATTCGCTTCAGAAAGCCAGTACTAGGTGCTCTGGATGAGTGGCTTGCATTGAATCGACTGAAGGAGTTGGGCTTAAAGACAATGACTCCAGTTGCTTTTGGTCAAAAAGGCTGTAACCCAGCCAAACAGCATTCATTCATTGTGACTGAAGCGCTGTCTGATATGTGGACTCTGGAAGACTTCTGTGAAAAGTGGAGAGCAGTACCTCCAGATTTTATCGTAAAGCAGGCAATCACAAAGAATTTAGCCAATATTAGCCGAATATTGCATGACAATGGTATTAATCATCGTGATTATTACCTCTGTCACTTTATGTTAAAGAAGACGACCGACCTGAACCTGGAAGCCCTTGAGTTTTTTCTGATCGATTTACATAGAGCACAGATTAGAAGCTCTTTGCCAGACCGGTGGCGATTGAAGGATCTCTCTGGTCTCTATTTTTCAGCCATGGACTATGGTTTTACCCAAAGGGATATTTTTCGGTTTATTAAACTCTATACAAATTTATCATTAAGGGATGCTCTCACCACTCCCTATTGGCAAAAGATGTGGAAAAAAATAGATAAAAAATCGGCAAAACTCTATAAACGAATGGAGCGAAAAGCCGGTCATCCAAACTATTAACTTTGATCATCATGAAGGCTTCGGCCTTTCAGTTATAAGAACTCTGTCATGCTAAAGTCTTCATTCTGGACTATTTCCAAGCAATATCAAAACAGCCCAGCTGCAAATGTCTTCTCAACTATTGATAAGGTCTTTGATTTAAAAGGTGAAACCATCACTGATGACGAGCTCAGTGATGTCATTAAAGTAAACGTCGCTGGCACTAATTACAATGTAAAACGCTATACATCTGGTGGTAAAGGTTTACGGCGCTATATGGGGCGAAGCAGGATTAGAGCTGAATGGGAAAATATGCTTTTGTTCCATAGTTTTCAGATCCCTGCAGCCAAAGTCGTAGCTTATGGTGAGGAAAAAGTACTTTGGCATGATGAGGCAAGGGGCACTGATTACTGAAGAAGTGACCAATAGCATGGATTTATCGCAGGTAGCCAGCGGAGCTCCATTGCTATTAAATGACTCTGCATGGTTAAAATCTGTCATGCAACAGATTGCTAGTGCTATGCGTACTCTTCATGACCATCACTTTATTCATATTGACTTCCATTGGCGCAATATTTTGGTAACACAATCAAATAAACCAAAAATTGCATTAATTGACTGTCCTTCGGGTGATAGGCTTCCTTACCCACTTTATAAACGAGGCATCATCAAAGACCTGGCATGTCTGGATAAAACAGCAAAGCATGTTTTATCAAAAACCAAACGTTTAAAGTTTTATAAAATTTATAAGCAACGCCAGAAACTAGACGATTCTGATAAACAGCAAATCCGAAAAATCCTAAAGTTTTTTGAGGGGAGATAATGAGCGGCTCAGGCTCTATTAATATAAATGAGTTCCTACTCGATAAAACTGACAATGAGCGGATCAATTGGTTATGTGGTTTTCTTAATGCACTAATAAAAATACACTCTTACCATAATTTCGATAGCTTATTGGTTCGAATAGTTGATTATAAGCAATATTTACTGGAGCCTTATCAAGAGGTAGCTGATAGTCGAAAAAAAAAGCACGAAGCAACGGATATAAGTGAGCATCTTTTCAGGTTATATCCAAGATATGACCGATACCTACCAGAAGCCTGGAATAAATCTCTCATCACTCAAAAAAAACACTGCATTGATTTCAATAAATGTAAAAAAAATATTTTTCACTTGAGAAAGGCCAGAGAAAAAAGTTTACATCGGTGCATTGAAAATAATGAAACCTTCAGCACAAATAAATCCTGGAGCCATTTCCAAGTAATACGGAAAGGTAAATATCAGGATATTCTGGAATCTTTGCTTAAAGAACCCAATCAACTTATGCATAGATCAGAGTTGATTGGACACTGTGCTGCAACTACGATAAGCCTAATGACATTGCCGGATGGCAAAAAGGTTGTGGTTAAGCGCTACAATAGCAAAAGCAAGCTCTATAGTCTGACTCGGAGCATAATTGATTCCAGGGCTAAAGTATGTTGGAAGGGAGCAGAGCTATTAAATTGGCTTGGAATAAAAAGTCCTGTTCCACTTGCTATGTTAGAGCAAAGATCCGGCCCCTGGATTCACACAAGCTACCTGATTACAGAATTTATTCCCGGTGTAACACTGTCTGAATATTTTGAAGAACAACCTAAGAATGAATATTGGTCTTCCGTCAGAAGAGAAGTAGAAGATTTTTTACTAACTTTTCCTGAAGTCCTTGTAGCGCATGGAGACTTCAAAAGTACTAATTTCATGGTAGAAAATCATAAGACACTGATGATAGATCTTGACTCTATGAAGTCATTCCGCTTCAAGAAATTATTCATAAGATCATATCTTAGGGACATCGATAGGTTTGAGAGAAACTGGGTTAATTCAGATCAAGCAAAGCCTTTTTTTCAACCCATTATAGATAAGGTTCGAAACACGCTTATATGACTAACGGCTCATCACCACTTATCAGCATTATTATTCCCTCTTATAATTATGCTCAATTCCTGCCAGACACCATTAAATCAGTCACTCAGCAAATTGGCGATGACTGTGAGCTGATCGTTATCAATGATGGCTCAACTGATAATACTGACGAGGTGATGCAAGAACTACTGCTCACCCTGGATGATAATATCACTTATATCAGTCAGGAAAACCAAGGCGTGCCTGTAACAAGAAATAGAGGAGTAAAGTTGGCAAAAGGCGACTATCTACTTTTTTTGGATAGTGATGACACACTGTTGCCAGATGCAATTGATAAATTCAGATGCGCCATAAAAAATAATCATGATGCCGACTTCATTATTGCTAGATACTATTCTGTAAATGCGAAAGGTCAGAGAAAGCCTCGCTGCTTATGGGAACTAAGCGACTCAAGAGAAGTTAACTTCAAAAACTATGTGACTGATGAAACAGTTTCAATGCTTTGTAGCTCGATACTTTTCAGAAAAAACATATTTGAGCACTTCGAATTCCCTGATCATATACCACAAAGCGAAGATGAATCATTGTTTGCCCATATTTTCGCTAATTTCAATGTTATCAAAATCAATGATTATGTCTCAAATATTCTAAAGCATGATGACAGCTTGCGTGGAAGATACTACCCAGAGTTGCATGATCTACCTAATATACTTACAGAGGTACTGTTTGACCCTGAAAAAATTCCTGCTGAATTTATGAAATACAAAGAGGCTTACAAAACACTCAAACATCTTGATCAGTTCAGAAGCCTCTATCTCAATAAAAAATATGGTGATGCCATTGAAGAGTATTGGAGTGCTTTTTCTTTAAATAAAGCCACCGCATTAAAAGCAAACTTTTTTAGAAAGCTTATCAAGGCTTATATTAAAAAATGGTTATAAAAAATATAAAAATTATTGCAACTTTAGTATCGCTTATCGTAAC
Organism: Endozoicomonas sp. 4G; assembly: GCF_023822025.1. NCBI lineage: Bacteria > Pseudomonadati > Pseudomonadota > Gammaproteobacteria > Oceanospirillales > Endozoicomonadaceae > Endozoicomonas > Endozoicomonas sp. 4G. The sequence continues at coordinate 5,662,776 of NZ_CP082909.1, forward strand.
TGGCTTGCTGATTTATAGTCATTATTACATTAGTGCTCTCTTTTTAGTTCTCTGTTTTTATATTTTGAATGAAGTATTGTGGGCAGATCACATACGATATAACGTACAGGAAGATCAGCTCTTCTCATTCTCTAGTGCTGAAAAACTAACAGTGTATCTAGAAAAGAACAAACTATCAGTTCCTGAAAAGTTCCAAAACGGTGATTTTACAATACTGCTAAGCATTAATTTAAAATCGAATTTTTTTGGCTATATATTTGATCCATTTATTTCTATCGGCAAGGACAATGATTCTCTTTCAAACAGACAGTACTTTGAGCGTGGCGCAAAAGGAAGTCGTTATCTCAATATCAGCCATAGTTTCGAAGTAGGACAGGAACAGCTTTCCCTGTTTCCAAAATATTGCAAACTAACAGGAACAAAATTAGAACTTATAGCTTTTAAAAACCCATGTTTGAAAGATAAAAAAATCCTGGTGATGTCACCTCACCCTGATGATTCAGAAATAGCTGCTTATGGGCTTTATAGTTCTAATCAGAGTATGGTTGTAACAGTCACTGCTGGAGAGTCAGAGGCTGATAGCATGTTCGATTTGACAGGTAAAGAGATAAGCCCGGGAAGAATTAAAGGAGAGCTTAGAGTTTTTGATAGTGTTACTGTTCCATTGTGGGCGGGATTACCTTCTCGGCAAGCTATTAACCTGGGTTACTTTGACGGCACTTTAAAAGAAATGTTTGAAAATCCTGAGAGAAGTGTTCGATCTACTTCTGCAAATCTTGATAATACTAAAGTATTTAGAAGCTTTAATAAGTTAAAGCTATCTACAGATGCAGATTGTAAGAGTAGTTGGGGCAATTTGATAAGAGACTGCTCAGAAGTTATTTCAAACTATAGACCTGATATTATTGTCACCCCTCACCCTGAACTCGACAGTCATAGCGATCATCACTATACAACGATTGCTGTACAGAAAGCATTGGAAGAGTCGAATACATCTAACATAGAACTGTTTTACTATGTTAATCATCTCAAGAGAACTGACCAATGGCCGTTTGGCCCTTCTGGAAGCCTCACAGGTCTTCCTCCAGAGAACAGTTCAATTGATCGCTTTTTTTCTTTTTCATTATCTCGAGAACAACAGGTAAAGAAAAGTTGTGCTTTGGAAATGATGCATGACCTGAGAACATCGCCTACACCTAAAAAATATTTACGTATTCTTCTACAAGAAAAACTTATTAAAAGAAAGAAAAGCTACTTTGGTTCTGAAGGATTCTATAGGCGTGGAGTAAAGTCTAATGAGGTCTTTTTCCGTACGGAGTTTAAATCTAAATGACCAGACTATCTAGCTATTTCAGTTTAATTAAATTTAAAGTTTCAGAGCAGTGGTGCTGGTATTTTTTACTTGCCATTCTATTTGTACCCACTTTTACTGATTACGGAAAGCTTGTGGTCAACTTTTATCGTGTCTGGATTTGTATACCTGTGCTTATATGCATAAGGTGGAAGGACTTCAACCCTTTCATGAAGGATCGGTTCGTTCAGTTATTTCTTCTCCTAACAGCCTGGTTTGCTCTTAGTCTGTTATGGTCAGATAGTGACAAAATTAATAACATGGCTGCGAAAATGCTGGCCACACTGGCTCTTTTGTTTCTTATATTTAACATTAGTAGATATCAGTTGGAACGTTTCAGAAAACTGGATTATTACTATGTATTAGCAGCATTGATATTACTTTCAGCGGTTTACTATAAGTGGGGAGTTATTGATACAAGACTTCCTGATGTTATTTTTGGGGTCTTTGATAATCGCAATCCTATTGCTTGGTTTTCTTCCTCAGCAGCTATTATTTCATTTTTTCATGTTCTTCATGCACGAAATAGAATTCACCTTCTCTTATTTTCAATCAGCTTTTTGCTTCTTGCATCAGCTACACTATCCCTTTCATCAAGAGGGGCTCTTCTAGGCTTGTTAGCTGGCATGATTATTGTTGCTTTTTCAAAAGTAGATTCTCTTAAGAGCTTTTTCGTTTATTTCTCAATAAGCTTGATTGCTTTTTTAACAGTTATAACTGTTATTGAGTTATATTACTCTGACTACTTTAGTAGTTTGATTGAAAGAGCTGACTCCCATAGATTTGAAATCTATGCTAACGCTATCACAAGAATTACAGAGTCACCAAGCACCTTGTTTTTTGGTCATGGTATAGCAGCCAGCCCTCGCAATATGGTAGGTGAAACAGTCATAAATAACTGGCATTCGATTTACATTAACGCAACATTTTACGGTGGCATCATTGCGCTGGTTCTATTGCTTGTATGCTTATTAAAAAGACCGTATGAAATAATTATAAAAAAATCGAAAATAAGTAGTTGGGATGCGGTAGTGCTAGGTATGATGGTTACATTACAATTTGATGGGCATCGTATTTATGAGTACCCTGGTGGACTACTTTTTGTCCTGACAATACCGATGTTTGTTGCAAACATTCTTGCTTCTTCAAACAAGAAACTTAATATGAAAACAAAAGAAAATGTCTAACCCAATAAATTCTACTCTTATTGATTTTCCCGTATTTGTTATATGCATGGAAAGGGAAGTTGATCGCCGTATAGAAGTTGCTGAGCATTTAACATTAAAAGGTGTCAACTTTGAATTCTCGAATGCAGTTGATGGGCACGAACTTAGTAACGATCAGAAAAATCTGTATTCTGAAAGTCAATCTATTAAGCATGGGGGTCGTCCTCTGGCTCTTGGAGAGATTGGGTGTTATCTGAGTCATACCAGTATTTGGCAAAAAATTGTTGATGAGCAGATACCTTGTGCATTGATACTGGAGTCAGATGTTGTTTTAACTCAAGAATCCATAGAGTGCCTCAAGAATATAAAAAAAAGCTCGGTCTCTTGGGATTTAATGATGATGTTTTATCGAGAATGCCTCCCTTCTATCTGGCATAAAACCCAACTCACCAAAAAATCAAAAATTGTAAAATTTACCAATAAAAGTTCCTGTACAACAGCTTATCTAGTCACAGAACAAGGGGCCAAAAAGCTGTTAAAGCATGCATATCCATTATATATGCCAGTTGATGATTACATGACGGGAGGCTATATAAATAAAGATTTAAAAACTTTTGCTGTTTATCCACGAAATGTACACCTAACTGACGATGCCCTTGAATCATCTTCTATTAGAGAAGATCTGTTTCCCTTATTAAAAGATCTTGGGATTAAACGAAGATTGCCAGGAGAAACGACAATGTTGAAGGAGGTTGAAAAAAACATAAGACGCCAAATAAAAAGAGTTCTTCCTCCACCTTGGCTTTAACCTCTAGCTGTTTAGAATGTTAAAATTTATTTACAATTCATAAAGAGAGTTTCTTAAAAATAAAGTCATGAAAACCTCTTCATTTTCAGATAAAAGTAATGTTTCTTTAGTAATAACAAGCTGTGGCCGCTTTAACTTACTAGAGAAAACTCTGAGTAGCTTTTTCAGTAATAACACTTGCCCAATTAGAAAGTTAATAATCATAGAAGATTCCGGTGATGATGCAGTTCTATCACTAATTCCTGAGAAATTTAAAAAATACTGCACTATCATTGTTAACACAAAAAAGCTAGGCCAAATAAAGTCTATTGATAAAGCTTACTCGTTGGTCGACACAGACTATATTTTCCACTGTGAAGATGATTGGGAGTTTTATCGTGGAGGGTTTATTGAAGATTCTTTAAGAGTACTTGAAAGTAATAAATATGTATATCAGGTCTGGTTAAGAAGCTTTTATCACGATATTAAAAGAGATTATCCATTCCATTCGCTAGGAGAAAAATTTTCTTGTGATAAAACAGTGTATAACAAACTCTTATCATCGAATCCCAAATGGCAAGGTTTCTCTTTTAACCCCGGATTAAGAAGGAAGAGCGATTATCTATCAATTAAAGGAGGTTACGCTTCCTTTCTTGATGAGTCCAATAGTTCAGCTTCTGTAGAAAGCGCTTTATCTTCAAATATGAAATCGCTTGGAATGTACGCAGCTATATTAGAGAATGATGCTGTAGCGCATACCGGCTATGATAGTCATATTCAGGATATAAATGAGAAGAAAAAAAGCCGTAAAAAGAAAAAACAAAAAATCCTTATAGCCTTGGTTGTATTTTTAGTTGGACTTGTTAGCGGACTATTAATTTAATCAAGAATATTTATATACGTTTTAATACATATTTTTTTAAATAAATTTTATCTTGCAGGCACTTTATAAAAACATTAAAGTGCCTGCCTCGGATAGTAACGCATTATTATTGTCGATATTGGCAGCACTGGATATTTAGATGGCAAAAATTGAAGAACTGAAAAATCTGTTGGCAGAGATTCTCGAAATCGATACCAGCAGCTTTGACGAAGAAACCGAACTTCTGGGCGCCCTCCCTGAGTTTGACTCTATGGCAGTAGTGGGTGTGATCACCGCCATGGAAGAGTCCTTTGGCATCAACGTAGCCGATGATGATATCGATGCCACCATCTTCGAAACGGTGGGTAGTTTGTTGGGCTACATTGAACGGGCTGCCTGAGTCATTTTCTATTCTGAAGCAGCCCTGAGACAAAAAAACCAGCACATCAGAGCGTCGCCAACACCACCAGCTCCGAGTAACTGGCATTCACCCCGCCTGCCGAAATACTCCCTTTGTACTGCTTCGGCTGGCTAAACTGTTTCGAGCGAGAGAGCAGCAGCTTTTTCCCGGCAAGAAAGCGCTCATCAACCTGCAATCCTCTCACACTCATTGCTTTACAGAGAGGCCTGCTTGCCTGGCCGATGGTTTCTCTGAACAGCTCGATATCACCTACCCGATGTATATGAGCCCGATTTAAACGACGAGTGATCAATAAATAACAGACCCGGTTCCCTTTCCTGATCGCATACTGCCAGACATCTAAGGAGAGATGAGCATCAAAGCACCGGCGGTCCTGCTCATTCAGTAGCTTTCTCACCTTTTCTGGCTCAGTTACCAGCTCCACAGCTCCCATAAAAGACGGCCATGGATAAATAACCCTGGCACTGGTATCAAGATCCTTAAAGCCCAGTTTTTTATAAACGGCGTAAGCTTCAGGTGAGGACGTCAGGCTGGTGAGCACTACCGACTTCTTACGTAAGAAAGGCATCAACAGCATCATGGAGGAGCTGCGATAGTCTTCATCAACAACCCACGCCGTCAGGTTGCAAATAACCTGCCTCTGCCCCTCAATCGTTTCCTCAGAATAGAACCCACCAAGAAAACCCACTATCTTTTCACCGGTATCAAGCACGTAACCGGGTGACCAATTCTCCTGCCCCCACAGATTCGTAAACAGTCTTTTCCATATAGCTTCTGTAAATCGCGTGCTGTTCAGCTGCCTTAACAGAGGATAAACCTGGGCAAAATCCTCAGCAATAGCCTCACGCACCTTAGCTTTTGGTTTATCCACGGTAGACATTACACTAAAAAATCCTAATCATGTGGGTGAGTGGGAAAGCCCTGTGGGCTTTTTATCCATAATCTGGCTGAGCATCCCAGCTTTCCCAAAGTGGAGAGATGACGTCTCCGATCTGACACTGAGAAGCAATAATGCTCAGCCTGCCCCTTGCCTGATTCTCCCTTCCTGTCTCGGAAAATTCGGGTATAACACGGGCAATAATTTTGCCATGTTCAGAGAGAGCCAGACTTTCACCGTCGTTAACCCGGGCAAGCCAAACCTGCAAGTTTTCCCGAAAGTCAGATACTTTTACCTGAACAGTTTTCATACCCGCTCTCCTGCTTTATTCACAAACCTGTTGATATTAAGCCCCCCGCCTCAAACCAACATCTCTTTCACTTCAGGATGACTCAAGAACTGCTGAGGACTAGCCGTAGCCCCATAAGCCCCAGACTGAAATACCACAACCAGATCACCCACCTCTGCCACCGGTAGCTCCAGCTTGGCACCAACAATATCCAGGGGAGTGCATAACGGCCCTACAATCTCAACGGTTTCCTTCTCTTCCGATGTGACTCGATTGGCAATCAGGACTGGGTAGTTTTTCCGGATCACCTGACCAAAATTGCCAGAGTTCGACAAATTATGATGCAGCCCGCCATCGGTCATCAGGAACGTCTGGCCCCTGGATACTTTTTTATCGGTAATCTGACAGAGGTAGTAACCCGCTTCGCCCACCAGGTATCGGCCCAACTCCATAACAATCTCAGCGTTTTTGAATCGGCCCGTGCGTGCGTCCATCAACTTTTGAAGATGCTCAGCAACGGGCACAACATCCAGCATCTGCTCACCCGGAAAATAGGGAATCCCGAGACCGCCACCAATGTTGATATGCCGGACCGGAGCAGGAGCCAGCTCACAGAGTCGTGTAGCCAGCTCAAAGGTTTTAGCATGAGCCTCAATCAACGCATCCGGTTTTAGATTCTGGGATCCGGAGAAAATATGAAAACCATAAAAATCTACTTTTTCGGTATCCAGCCCAGATAACACGTCAGGCATTAATTCTGCATCAATACCAAACTGCTTTGGCCCTCCGGCCATTTTCATGCCGGACGACTTGAGTTCAAAGTCTGGGTTAACGCGCAAAGCGATTCTGGGCTTTATCTGCAACTCAGAGGAAAGTTGGTAAAGCCTTTCCAGCTCCAGGCTGGATTCAACATTAATCACGATATTGGCTGCCACAGCTGCCCTGAGTTCTTCGACTCTTTTTGCGGGGCCGGCAAAGCTGATTGTTTCAGGATCAATACCCGAACCTATAGCTACCACCATTTCTCTCTGGGAGGCCACGTCCAGGCCATCTACAAGTCCTGCCATATGATAAACAACAGCAGGCAATGGATTCGCTTTGATCGCATAATGCAGCTTTAAGTCAGAGGGCATCACTGAGCGCAGCGATTGTACCCGCTCAGTCAGTGCATTTCTGTCGTATATATAACAGGGTGTTCCGCCCGCCATGGCCACCAGTTGATTTGCAGGGCGACCCGCTATTTGAAGAACATTGTCTTTTACTGCAATTCGCTGCAGACGATCATGCTGCTTGCTCATTTGTTTTCTCCGGATACAAACAGATGTTCATACTCTGCAGCCAGGGCTTTGCGGTCTATCTTGCCGTTAGGATTTCTGGCTAATGAAGGTTGAGTAATAACCCGTGAGGGCACCATATAGGATGGCATGTGTTTCTGGTAATGCTTGATCACTGCTTTTTCTTCAACAGGCTCATCCGTCGCTGATACCACGATCAGCACAATAGCCTGCCCCAGCCGGTGATGGGGGACACCGATAGCGGCCACTTCGGCTACCATGCCCGATGTGTACATCAGTTCCTCAAGCTCACTGGGACTGACCCGGTAGCCCGATGTCTTGATCATGTCGTCTTTGCGTCCAACAAAATACAAATAACCGTCTTCATCCTGAGTAACCACATCACCGGACCAGACCGCCAGCTCTGGCGTTGGGATTTCCTGAATAGACAAAGGGGCGGGTTTGAAGCGCTCTCTGGTTCGTTCAGTATCATTCCAGTAGCCCAGTGCCACCAGGCTTCCCCGATGAACCAGTTCTCCCGGCTCATGGGGTTTACAGGGCAGTCCGCTTTCATTAATAACAAGTAACTCAGCATTGGGAATGGCTTTGCCCATAGAGCCCGGACGACGGTCGACTTCTTCTGGTGGCAGATAACTGGACCGAAAGGCTTCCGTCAGGCCATACATTAAATAGGGTGAAGCCTGCGGCATTTTGTTTCTGAGCGCAGCCAGGGTTGACGATGGCATCGCACCACCAGAATTGGTGAAATACCTCAAACTTTTTGAGGCTTCTTCAGGCCAATTCATTTCAGACAGTTGCACCCAGAGGGGAGGCACCAGGGCCAGGCCGGTAATATTTTGTTGAGCCACCTGTTTGATGATGTCTCCAGGCAACAGGTATTCCAGCAGATAGCAACTGGCACCGGAAGCAAAGGCAGTGGTCAGTTGACTGAAACCATAGTCAAAACTAAACGGCAGTACACATAAAAGCCGGTCCCGGTGGGTATTTTCAAGATATTCAGAAACACTGTAAGCGCCGGTCACCATATTACGATGAGACAGTACAACTCCCTTGGGTTTACCGGTGCTTCCGGAGGTGTAGAGAATCGCTGCCATATCCATATCAATCGCGGGCGGCTGAGACCAGGCGTTCTCTTCCTTCAGGAAGTCAGACCAGGCAATAACCTGAGTACTGTTATTCTCTTCAGCGTGCCCATCCACCAACACAACATGACGTAGATCGTGGCAATCAGTCAGGCTGGCCTCCATCTGCTTGAAGCGAGCCTTGTTGGTGATCAGAACTCTGGCTTTACAGTCCGTCAGAATATGCAACACCTGAGGCGCTTTTAACACCGGATTGACAGGCACCATGACACCACCGGCAGCCGTTGTTCCAAAATAACTGAACACCGCTTCAGCAGTTTTTGGCAGGTAAACCGCCACCCTCTCATGTCTGGATAAACCCAGGCTCTGCAAGCCAGAGGCCACACTTTTTACATGCCGGGCAACCGAAACATAATCATACCACTGAGATTTCACTCCCAGGGCGCTGGACAGAGGTGCTTTTTCAGCTTGGTCAAACAGTAACTGATGTAACAGCTGGCTCATGCATGGATCCGTACTATCTTTACCGATCGGGCATTGTAACAAAGTTGGATTTTGAAAAGTACGGCAGTTTTGAGCGGCTTGCGTTTTCCGATCATCTTGCTGCATTGACCCACAGACCTGCAATAGTGCCCATTCTAATCAGTAGCGAGTGGTCACGGTTGCAGGTTTTTTTGCGTTTTAAGTGGGGGGGGGAGCTGGATAACCTGAATGCTTCAGGCAAGATGGCAGGCACGAAAAGAGGAAAAAATATGAGTTTTACGATCGAAGGTACAGATTGCATGCCCCCGGTTTCTGGTGGCTATTTGATCATCAGCCTTGATGGTAAGGAATTCTATATTGTTAGTGTACCTTCTCCAGTGCTTAGAGCCGACAGGAGTCGGGATAGTGTTGCTGAGAACTACGATACTGTTAAAGACCCGGATGGAAACGAATTTTCGATCAATGTTTGGTCTTCAAATGTTGGTGTTGACTGGGAAATTGACGTAAAAGCGTCAGATTAAATAAATGAAGGTGAATTGAAAGATCGTATTGATGTGGAGTATCAAGCCAATGACTTCTAATCAATACATCCCAGCCAATTTTTTGAGACGTTTAAAGAAGGTATTCAGCCTTAAAAGAATAAAGGCGCCGCACTTGTTTATACGACGCCTTCGTTACTCCTTCCACAGCATGGTGGATGAGCTAGTTGAACATTAGTAAGTCATATCGGAATAATCAACAGAGCTTTACCCCTCGTTCCCACGCTCTGCATGGAGCGAGTCAAATTACTTATAAATGTTTACTCCGTTTAGTGGTTCCCAATCTTCATTTATAACCTGTTCATAGCTCCAAGGGCATTCATTAGGAAAGCTATCTTGAGTGAGCTTTTGATTCGCGTGAACATGCTTATTCATCTGTTTAATAGCACGCCGTTTCGCTTCGGGATAAATATTGGCCAACGCTTCTTCGCAAACGTGCTGTACGCTCTTGTGCTTCTTAATCACACGCTGAATATCACTTCTACGATTACTAATACTGGTTAACCAGCTAGGAATAAAGTGTGTATTACACCCATCTTTCAACACGGTCGTTTGATACTCACATTTGAGTAAATGAAGCACCAGGTTAACAAGAAAGGATTCCAGCTTGTCAATTTCATCCTCTCTACTCATTTCCAATTCCGCAATAAGGTTATCAAGGTCAAGTTCACTAAACTGTTTATTAGCTAACAAATTTGCTTGTTGACCAAGCCACTGATGATAATCAGTTTCGTATAAATTACTCATAACTGTTCACTCCATTTAACGGATACCATTCTCCAGCCATCAACCGCTCCCTCCCAGTCGCGCTCCAGGCGCTTGGTGGGATACCCCCCATCCCTGGGGATAAGTCGGCCAGCAGGTCTGAGCTTCACCTCGTTCCCACGCTCTGCATGGGAGCGAGGTAAAACCGCGTTCTAGGCGAGCTTGCTGTCGAGCCTGTCAAGACGCTGGTCATGCTCGCTAAGACGCCGGTCAATCTTTTCTAGCTTATCTGCCACCTTGTCAAGGTACCAGCCAGTCTTTTCTAGTTTATCTGCCACCTTGTCAAAGTGTCGGTCATGCTTGTCTACCTGTTCTTCCAGTGTTGCGACTCTTGCCTCAAGGCTCATCGTTTTTCCTCAACTGGATACCCCGTGCTTCTAGTGCGGGGAGGAATGTTGACTTGCCCGTTAGGGCAAGCCATCACTCTATTTTTGGCGCTTACGCACCGAACCAGGCTTTCGCCAGTAAAGTTCACCTCGACAATGTTAATAGGCGGTTTCTTGATAGCAGCACTGTGATTAACCCTCAATACACTGTTTAACCACTATCCTTAGAGCTTGGGACTGGTGAAGCATCCCAAGGTAACTATACATTCGCCTTTAATGTAGCCACTCGAAGTGGCTTAGTCTGGTCACTTACATTTCTGAATTAGAGGCTTTTACAAGCCCCGTCCTTCAGGGCGGGGTTCAGTGACACTGCTTTCCTGTGTGGTTTTTTGTTCGAGGTTTGAGGATAGCAGTTGAAGAGGGGGCTGCAAGTTGGCTGGCTGGTTTTCAGTCTTACATCTCAATGCCCGACCTTGTCCTTTAGATTAAAGAACGCCCCCAACAAATTGGCATCATTCCTATGCTCAGCAACAGCCACTTCAGTCTCAATGGCAAGAACATCTCGTTTACTATTAATGGCGTCCAGGGCAGCTTTCAGCTCTTCACCAAACTGAGGCCGTTCAGTAACCCCTCCTGGTACCACAATCAGCTCAGGGTCATAAACACACTGAAGGTTGGTCAGCAAAACTGACAGATGGGCGTAGAAGGCCGAAACCTCTTCCTGACAGGTTTGATTACCGGAAGCAGCCAGCTCAAACACCTCCTGACCCGACAGTTCGCGGTTCAATTTTTCAGAAGCCCTGCGTGCCATATTGCCGGTGGAGGCCAGCCAGCTGAAGGACTCCATACGACCCTGTTCATGGTCGTACTGAACCAGCACTCCAAACTCGCCGCCCTACAGGTTTTACCCCTCGTTCCCTCGCTCTGCGTGGGAACGAGCAACTTGGATTTTGAAAAGCACGGTAGTTTTTGAACAGCTTGCGTTCTTCGATCGTCTTGCTACATTGACTCACAGACTTGCAATAGTGCCCATTCTAATACGTAGCGAGTGGCCACGGTTGCAGGTTTTTTGCGTTTTAAAGGGGGAGCGTCAGATAATCTCAGTGCTTCAGGCAAGATGGTGGGTGTTATCTTACAAATGTAAAAAGACCTGCTGCGAATACAGGTTATCATGACAAACAACGGGAGTATTTTCTTGAGCGAGCTTTATAACGTCTATTGCGACGAATCCTGTCATTTGGAAAACGACAGACAGCCCTTTATGGTACTCGGAGCCGTCTGGTGTCCAGTCAGCAAGCGCAAGGAAATAGCCCGGAGGCTGAGGGAAATTCGCCAGAAGCACGACCTTAACCCACAGATGGAAATTAAATGGACCAGTGTTTCACCGGCCAAACTGACTTTTTATCTTGATATCCTGGATTATTTTTTTGACGACGACGATTTGCATTTTCGTGGAGTTATAGCTGACAAAAGCGTCCTTAATCATAACCTGTTCAGCCAGGATCATGACACTTGGTACTACAAAATGTATTTCACCATGTTGAAGGCTATTTTCGATCCTCAGGCTCATTATCGGATTTACTTGGATATTAAAGATACTCAGGGGGGTAACAAGGTTCGTAAACTGCATGACGCTCTTTGTCATAATCTTTATGATTTTTCTCATCATATTGTCCAGAGAGTGCAACTGGTTGAATCAAAACATGTTGATCTTATGCAGTTGGCTGATTTGTTGATAGGGACTGTGATGTACGCTAATCGTGGAAAATTTAACAGCGTGGCCAAGCATCAGGTGGTCAAGCGGATGCAACAACGTTCCAGATACAACCTTACACGATCCACTCTTTTGAAAGAGAACAAGAGCAACCTGTTGAAGTGGACACCAAACGGGGGAGCTAATGCCTGATATCGCTGAACCAGACTGGCTTCCACCCCTCATTCGCCGTAAAAATTACAGCGCTTGGAATGCTTTTTATGAGGCTGTTTATCAGCTATTCAGAGCAGATTTTGTAAGCTCCAAACCTTCATTTAAAGGACGCAGGCTTGCGTTAAAACGCCACCCTCTGACTGCGGATGGTAAAGAAGCAACCTTCAGGCATATGATCACCGAAGGTGAGGTGGAGGAGGACCGGCAGCCTGATATACGACGAATGGAACGCATACGCTGGCCAGCATCGGTTATAAACCATTCAGAGGATACTTCAATTAAGGTATGGAGGAACCAGCGTCGCAGGAATGAAACCAGAATTCTACTCTGGCTGGAAAGTCATGAATATCTGGTGATCCTCGCTGACCGGAGAGACTACATCCTGCCGTGGACGGCCTATTGTGTTGATAGGGAGCACACAAAACGAAAACTCCAGAGGGAATACGTAAGATACTGGCAGGGACAGGAAATTTAGTTGGCTTGAAAAGACTAAAGGCGTCACACTTGGTTATGTGACGCCTTCGTTACTCCTTCCACAGCATGGTGGATGAGCTAACTGAACATTAGTAAGTCATTTCGGAATAGTCAAGCAGAGCTTGAGATTTGTCAGGCTAAATACTTCCCAAAATGCCCGACCTTGTCCTTCAGATTAAAGAACGCCCCCAACAAATTAGCATCATTCCTATGCTCAGCAACAGCCACTTCAGTCTCAATGGCAAGAACGTCTCGTTTGCTATTAATGGTGTCCAAAGCAGCTTTCAACTCTTCACCAAACTGAGGCCGTTCAGTAACCCCTCCTGATACCACAATCAACTCAGGGTCATAAACACACTGAAGGTTGGTCAGCAGAACTGAAAGGTGGGCGTAGAAAGCATCAACCTCTTCCTGACAGGTTTGATTACCCGACGCAGCCAGCTCAAACACCTCCTGACCCGACAGTTCGCGGTTCAGTTTTTCAGAAGCCCTGCGTGCCATATTACCCGTGGAGGCCAGCCAGCTGAAGGATTCCATACGGCCCTGTTTATGGTCGTACTGAACCAGCATTCCGAACTCACCGCCCAAAAGATGTTTACCCTTGTGCAGTTGTCCTTTTTTGATAACCGCGCCACCGACACCGGTGCCACAGACCACAAACAGCACGTCTTCATAGCCTCTGGCACTGCCCGCCCTGACTTCTGCCAGCGCCGCACAGTTGGCATCGTTTTCTATGGCTACGGGAATATTGAATTGGCTTTGAAGATCTTCCCGAATATTGGGGCCATGAATACAGGGAATGGCACTGATACCATGAATCACCCCCTGTTCAGTTACCGCACCGGGAGCACTGATCGCCAGACCTTTGATTTCAAACTCTGCAGAGACCTGATCAAATACACGACGGATCTCTCCATAGAGCGGTTCAATCTCTCCCTGAGGGGTTGGGAACTTGTTTTTCAGCCTGATGTTTCCCTGTTCATCCAGCACTCCGTACTTAACAAAAGTGCCGCCCAGATCGATGGCAAGATACATATCAACCGTCCCTCGTATTGGTTAAGGGCTGCGGATCATGCAGCCCTGACGGAATCAGCCAATAGCCTGATTCACAATCTCAACAATGTCAGCCGTCGAAGTAACGGCTTTCAGCTGGCTGCGAAAGTCTGCATGAACCAGCTTGCGTGACAGCTTGCTCAGTACTTTCAGTTGTTCACCGTCGTCAGTATCTGAAATGGCCAGGCAGAAAATATATTGAGCAGCGGTGTTGTCCGCCAGCCCCCATTCAAGACCTTCCTGCAAACGAATGAAGAAAACCGTGGGTTCCTGCACGACAGCGTTCTTGCAATGAGGAATGGCAAAGCCATCCATAAAGCCAGTAGAGCCGAAGACTTCACGCGCTTTCAGCCCTTCAACAAAGGCATCGGCGTTGGAAATAACACCAGTTTCCAGGGCCACCTTGCTGATGGCTTCGAACAAGGCTTCTTTGGAGGATGCAGCAACATCCAGAATGACATTTTCTTGCTTAAGCATGAGCAACTTCTCCTTTCTCTTCTTTAGCGGCTTCTCTAAGGGCTTTTTTCTGCGCCTGTTTCAGACCAAAACCAATGATGCAGGCGGTTACTGTGATGCCTACACAAATAGAGAAGATCCAGGGCACAAATGGCATGGGCTGTTCGATATAACCGACAAAGGTACCCAGCGGCGAACCCAGGCCACCGTAGAATTTGGCACCAAATGCAGTCACCAAAGCACCGGCTACAGCGGAGCCAATCACGTTAGCGGGGATAAATACCAGTGGCTTACTGGCCGCAAAAGGAATCGCACCTTCAGTGATGCCCACCATACCCATGGCCATGGCGTTGTTACCCATAACAGTCTGGTCGGAGCTGAATAGATTTTTGAACAACTTGGTCGCCAGCCAGGCGCCCAGAGGTGCCACAGAGATCGCCGCCTGGGCCGCAGTGCCCGGTACAAAGTTTGCGCCCTGGATACCGTACTTGGCCACCGTATCGGTGAATACCGCGGTACCGAAAATCAGGGCAATCTTGTTAACCGGCCCACCCAGGTCAAAGCCGATCATGGCACCAATCAGCGCACCAATCAGAATCGGAGCCGCTGCATAAGCGTTAGACAAAGAGTTCAGGCCATCGTACATAGCGGTCATGATGGCAGCGATTGGATGACCAATGCCGTAAAACACCACGACAAACACGGCAAATGTCGCCAGTAGCGGAATCACCATGATCGGTACGATGGGCATAATGATCTTCGGCCAGGGGATTTGCTTCAGATATTTGACGATATAACCGGCCAGGAAGGCAACAATGATGGCACCCAGGAAACCTGCACCGGCTTCTGTGCCCAGAAAGGCCGGATCATTGATGATGTAAGCACCGATCATGGCAGGGGCAATGGCCGGACGGTCCGCAATCGAGTAAGCGGTGAATCCGGCAAACAGCGGGATCATCAACTTAAAGCCGATCTGGCCCAGGGCAAACAGTTTGCTTAGGAACAGACCGCTGGCGGTTTCTACATCAAACCCCCAGTTCACCAGGTTACCGGCTTCATCGGCAGAGAAGGCAAAAATGTTGGCAATAGCCAGCAACAGACCCGCCGAGATACACATCGGAATCATGTAGCTGATGCCACTCATCAGATGTTTTACGGCGCTGTTGTTGGTTTTGCCCAGGGAAACACTGCCGACGGTCTCACCCTTTACCGAGTGTTTTTCGGCGGTTTCAAAAGCCTGTTTGATCAGACCTTCAGGATCTTCAATCGCCGCTTTTACATAGGTTTTCAGAACACGTTTGTCGATAAAACGATCGAGGCTGACATCAATGTCCGCGGCAATGATGATGACATCGGCTTCCTGAATTTCCTTGGCAGTGAATTCATTTTCAACACCGATGGTGCCGTGGGTTTCTACTTTTACCTCGTAACCCATGGCTTTGGCAGTGCTCTCAAGGCTCTCTGCCGCCATGAACGTATGTGCTATGCCCGCGGCACACCCCGTAATGGCAAGGACTTTTTTACTCATCAGTCACTCTCAAAGTTCAATCAGGAAGGTTTTGATTTCGCCCGGTTTCATGGTGTCCAGGTCGATCGTGTTGTCGAAAACGGCCAGCTGAGAACGCTCGGTCAGGTCGGTCTCCGTTAACCGTTTCGGTGCTGTGTTGAATTCAATGGTTGCGCTTACCCGTTGCTCATTACTGGCATTGAGCAGGCGGAGAATATAGCTACGGCCATCGTCTGCCAGCTTGAACAAAGAACTGACCAGCTGGTCGCTGAGTTCTATCTTGCTGAACAACTGGAATTCACTGTCCAGTTCACGGCGCATACGGTTGGAGACAAAATATTTCAGAGGGCCGGTAAAACGGTTCAACTCCTGCTTTTGATAGTGCAGAACCGGTGTCGTCCAGTTCTGTTGCCGTTTGCGCAGTTCTGCGAAGTGGAATTGAGTGTCCAGACTGATGGCAAACTCACATTCAAGGCTTTGCAAAAGCTGGCTGTCCGGTGTCGGGATATAGCGGTATTCATTGCCTGATGCCTTACCGGGACGACGCTGAAGCTCTGGCTTACCGAGCCAGCCAACACTTCGGAAAGCGGTCAATTCAATAAATTGTCCCTGGTCGCCGGTGATCTCGTATTCTTTGATGCCACGGGTAAAGGCTGTGACAGAGCTTTGATCATCATGTAGGTTGACGATGTTCAGCATGGGATAAATGCCGGTGGGTTCTTCGTTCCAACCCAGCGCCTGCCAGTTATCCATTTCAGTTTGACGAACAGGGCGCTCAATGCAGCCGAATGGCGTATCAGCAAAAGACGTCGTTGCCTGAATACCAGTATTAATCCGAACTCTCAGGCGGTGATCTTTACAAGTGTTGTCCACTTGCAAACGACATTGCAGCAGACCGTTGTTTTCCAGAGAAATTTGCAGGCTGTAGGGCAGTTTTTTCAACGTACTGCTGCGCATCTGACCTGCAATCGCTTCCGGCAATTCAATGCTGCTTCTGATTGTCAGGGTCTGGGTGAGCGAGTGGGCTTCGGCAGAGCATTCGGCATCGGTAAAATCGAATGCCAGAGGCTCGTCCCCCACCAGCGGTGAGTAATCGTAGGTATCACCGTCATCGGCTTGATCGACCAGCATGATCAAGTTGTTGAGCAGTCTGCCTGTGCTTTTTTCTTTAAGGTTCAGTTGACCGTTACTGACTGTCAGTTGGTAGTGATCATCTTCAATAGCCGCCAGAACCATTTCCTGCCGGGTAACGGAGTGTTCCTGCCCCCCTTCTTCAACGTTCAGGTTGCAATAAGAAAGCGGTTTCATTGCCTGTCTGAAAGCAATATCAGTCTCGTAGTAATACAACTCTGGATCGTTTTCGCTTTCGTCCCGTTTGATGGAACCGTTGTAGACCTTACGGATGGCTTCCACTTCAAAAGGAATGCTCTGACCCTTCAGGGTGATGTCAAAACAAGGCTTTTTGGTACTGATGGTGGCTGTGATTTTCTTGTCTGACGGGTAAGCCAAAGTATTGAACAGTGTCAGGGTACTGTCTTGCGGCGTTGCTTCAGAAATCTTGCGAATCAGGTAATCAATATGGGCATCAATCCGCTCATCGGCATTAATAAACCGGTTTAGAATCTGGTAGTTGGTTTTGTCGGTATTACAGCCACAGGCACTGTCATGGGCATGGTTTTTCAGAACCCCTTTCCAGATGTTGTCAAGGGTTCCACGCTTGTGTTCCAGCCCCAGGGCGGCTCCCACGGCCATCAGAGGCTCCAGGGTATTGATGAGCTTGCGCTCTACCCGGTCATTCATATATTTATGGTCGTAGCGTGAGGAGTAGATGGAGCGATGTATTTTGGAGTTCTCGGAGTCCAGCATTTCGCCGTGGATCGTTGCCAGTTTGTCGGTGTCGATCGCTTCGAATACTTGTCCGTAGTCGCTTTCTATAAATTCATACTCTGCAACTTCACGATTGGCCCTGGCTATTTTTGCTTTAAAGTCGAAGTCCACATAACGCTGGTCGCCCCCGACGGGAAAGACACCAAAATCAAAGTGCGAGGCCTGGCTGTTGGTGTCGGCGGTAGAACGGATATCGTGTTCATTCCCCCAGATCAGCGCACCGCCGGGGTAGTAACCTTCACGAATGTTGTAGCAGGTCAGTGCAGAACCATCTTCGCTTTGCCACAAAAATTCACGATAGGCACTCTTGCGGCTGGACAGCCCACGCCAGAACACAAAGCGGGTCAGACCAAACCCATTAAAGATTTTTGGCATATCCTGACTTTGGCCAAAGGAGTCCGGAACATAGGCGATGTCCATGGAGTGACCCATGGCTTGCGCGTAGTGATAACCGGTCTGGAGATTTTTGACGATGGCTTCACCCGCCACAATCATCAGGTCCGATTGTGTGTACCAGGGGCCAATCAGCAGTCGCTTGTCTGCTACCTGCCTGGCAATGGCTTCACGGTTCTGGGGGCAATTACTGAGATGGTCTTCAATCAGGCTGGTCTGGCCATCCAGCAGATAGCTTTGCAGCAGGTTGGCATCCAGCGCATACAGCAGCTCGTCCATGTGATAGTCGAGCTGGATTTGCGACTCATTCTGGGTGAAATACCACTCATAATCCCAATGGGTGTGGGCAATGGTATACATCTTTTTGACTTTAGAAGGGCTGTCTCCAGACGACACTTTCTGAGCTTGAGGGTCGTGGGCTGTCATTGGCAATCTGTGTGAAAGTTTGGAATGGATTGCACTATATTCAATTGCCGTTGATGACAGTATCTGATATTTGAACGATTGTTCGCACATTTGTATCAGTTTGATGAAAACTTGACCCCGGTCAAAAACTGTTGTTTATCGAAAATGACTTGCAGCCTTTCATCGATCAACTAAAACATGCTTATAGGTATGTCACTGAACCCCGCCCTGAAGGCTGTCTCTTAGTCAGATCTCCACACCCCTCGTTACCCGGTAGGTGTGGAGACGGTCTTGCAGTTTCGCCCAGCCTTCCCAAACAACTAACCATCCCGGAATGCCTGTTCGTTTGGAGTCACACCAGCCACCCACTTTCGCTATGGTTTGGAGTAGCCAGGCCAGTGTTGGTACTTTTTTGGGCAGAGCTTTGCTCTTGTATGACCGAAAATGAGGCGGGTATCCCTGTGTTCATGGCTCCTGCCAGCGGCAATGTAAACGACAAAACATATTTTCAGGAAATTATTAAAAATCATCTGTCGTCTTTTAAGGCTGCCTTGAATAGCCGCTATCTGGTTGCTGATGCCGCCATGTATGTCGCAGAAACCCTTCAGTCGCTTGACGAGCAAAAGCAGCTGTTTATCTCCCGGGTGCCCCTGAATATCAAGGATGTAAAGGATCTGGCCTGCAAAGCGCCAGCGATGTCACTGGAGCCTGTTGAAGGCTATGAAGATTATTACTCAGCTGAAGTGCCTTCCTGCTATGGGGAGGTTCAACAACGATGGTTCTTGTTTCTCAACAAAAAGCGCAGGCATAATGAACAGAAAACACTGAGCCGAAAGATGCAGAAGCAGTCACTGAAAGAGGCCCGCGATCTCGAGAAGCTGAGTAAAAAAGCCTTTCTGTGCCGGGACGATGCATTGAAGTCTTTTGCCTTGTGGCAGAAACAATCAAAACTCTGTCAAAGTGAAACAGAGCCTGAGGTTATCTGTAAACCCTGTTATTCCGGCAAAGGAAGACCATCGCCGGATAGCAAGCCTGATCACTTCGAGTACTTTGTGCAAGCCGAATGCTTTGTTTCCTGCGAGAAAAGGGAGAATGCACAGGCCTCACTGGGTTGTTTTATCCTGGGCACCAATGAACTGGATCAAGATAGTTTGAATGCCTCTGAGCTGCTGTCTACCTACAAGTCACAACAACAGGTTGAAGGTGGCTTTCGGTTCCTGAAGAGTCCGGATTTTCTGGTTTCTTCACTCTATCTGAAGAAAGCGGAACGCATTGAAGCCCTGTTAATGGTGATGACTCTGTGCCTGATGGTCTATGCTGCTATCCAGCACAGAATAAGGCAGGAACTGAAAAAGCAGAGTCGTGTATTTCCAGACCAGAAAAAAAAGCCTTGCCAGAACCCAACGGCGAGATGGGTATTTTTCTGTTTTCAAGGGATTAGTGTATTGACGGTCAATAGTCAGGAGGAGCATGTGGTCGGCTTGAAGGAAAGGCAGTGGACGATCATTCAAATTTTGGGCATTTTTTACGAGTCGGTGTATTCCTGACAGGGGTGATGAAAGACGGTTTTAACGAACATTGCGGAATGCTCCATCCACAGCGGCACTGTCTGGCATCCTCCTTCTACCGATTACCCGTCCCAAAGTACAGGCACCTTTGCGGGAGCACAGCGGTGGCTTGCTGTGCACTGAGTCAGCGACAAGCTTGAGGCCAATGCATCAGCTTAAAGAGCCATCAGCTTAAAGAGCCTGTAATATGGACAGGGTGGTTATGATTCCCAAAGCCGTAGTGACTGCGGTGGTGCCCGCTGATGATGAAGTGGGAGCCGCTGTCGCGTCGGTGTCGGTAAGGCACGTAACAGTGCCGGGCTGGCAAACTTCTGTGTCAAAGACGAATTGACCTTCGAAGTTGGTCAGTCCACAGCAGGGAGTCTCAAGGGAGTCATTGATGGCTGTCCAGGTATTAGCCAAGCGGTTGCCACTCGGTGGCGTCGTTGGCAGAGCGGTTGAACTTACCAGGTTCCGGCACACGTTCGACACGTCTTTCGGCATTTTTGAAAGAGCTTTCATGCTGAATTGTTGCTGGGGTTGGTGCCAGGCTCTGGTACCCTGAAGGTGATTACAAACCAGGGCCAGCGCAAGCTCTCCCTTGACCGCTATGGCTGTCTGTGTGGCACGGATCTGATTGCCAGCCAGATAAAAAACAGCAGGAACGACGGTATCTTTTACGGGCCCTGAGAGAACGAACCCTCCCTTGTCAATAGAGTCGCCAGATGCGCTGCCGACATTGGAAATGTCAATGAGGTTTTCACGTACCCTGATATAGCTTCCGGTCGCCAGCCTTAACACACCCGCATGATCCATATTGCCCTCGAATGTGTTGCTAATAACAGATAATTGCCCCGACTGTTTCACAATGGCAGGAAGATGAATAAATAACCCTTGATTGAGAATGTCATGGGGAACACGTTGGTCGACCATCGAGTCGTACTTTTCACCGATGATCCTGTTATTAGCGAACCGTAAGTTCGGGCCCTGGATCCAATTAGCAGCCGACGCATCCAGAAATTTCGCGCAATTAAGGGTAACAGCTGCCCGGGCGGGGCCATGAAACAGGTTGTCTTCTACCATCAGCTTCCGGTTATAGCACTCTGCGAAAACAATGGAGTCAATGGGGTGATGTCCATCATTTCGAGCTGGCCGAAAAGTAATATGTTTTATATGGCTGTCTCTGGTATCGCTAAGCTGGAAGTCGTCTTTGGCTCCAACCCTGATCAAATGATGGTGTTTAAATCCTGGCCGGTCCCTGATAACGATTTCAGAGTCATCATCAGCAGCCCCAATAATAGCCTGACCATCCTTTAGGGAGATTTCGTGGTCAGTAAAGTATTCAACCGGCGTTTTACCCGTCACGGAAGTCGTTGATGGTACGGAGGACGTTGCTGATGATCCGGAGGAAGTCGCTGATGGTCCGGAGACCGTTTCGGAGGACAATAATACGACGGCATTCGGTGGAGTCCGTTTGATTAACGCACTTAAATCCTGTGCCGGGTCGGCACTGAGAACAACACACTGTCGTCCACTAAACAGATCTTTATACTGGTCTAGCTTTTTTTGAACACCCATGGACTGCCCTGTAAGAAAGTCGCACAAGACTGTCGGACGCGGCGTGCTCGGACAGGCAGGAGCGGTTGGACAGGCGGGGCAGTCATCAGGAAAAACGGGGTCTGGAGGGACAGTGGTAAAGAGGAATCGATTTTCGACGTTTATCAAGCTGTCGTTGGCACGAGCAGAGGGGTTGTCACGTCTGGGTTTCCAGATATTGGTGAGTGTTCCGCCACACTGAGCTTGCTGTTTTGATGGCTCAATGGCTATCAGGGGATATTGCCTTCGAGCTTGAAACCATGGTCGCTCCCCAGTCAGGTTATTACAGGCAAGATCCACTGCAACTCGCGACTCGATATTGAAAACTGAATGTGTGACTTTGATATTATTACCGGCCACTTTAAAGAGAGGAGGTTTTTCATTATTGTTGTTATTCTCAAGACCTGAAAGCGAAAAGCCACCTAATCGCCAACGTCGACGTCCACCAGCAATCGATAGCGGACCGTCATTGTCAATGTCGACAGTATTGTTGAAGATCTTCATATCGGTTCCGGAGCCAAGGTGAAACCGACCTACAGTCCCTAGCCCGGATATTTCATAAACGTGCTCCCGATCTCGCTTGTCCTTTGCCGCTCTAAGGGAGTTTTGCTCAGTCGACCGTACTCCCCGGTACGGCGCTCCCTCGCAAAATCCCTTAGAGCGACAAAGTCCTGCGCGAGATTCGGGGCAGTTTATGAAATATCCGGGCTAGTTTGCCGCTGAGTGTGTTTCCAGAGAAGTGGAGCGTATCTGACTCGCCCTTCACGTTAGGAAGATTAACCAATAATACCGTCTCTGGAAGGAAGACTCTTCGTATACCATCTGTAAATATGAATGTCTCACTTGTGATCACGTTGTTGGTAAACTTCAGGATTGGACCCGTGAAAGCGAAACCCTTGATAGGTTGTATTGATTGGCTACAAACGAGGAGAAGGACAGCCTCCCGTTGATGAAAAATGAATTTGTTGTCTTCTACAATCAGTTTCCGGTTAAAACACTTTGCATCGATAATGCTGTTTAGGCCGCCCCCACAAGCATTCATAGGCTTGAAAGTAATGAGTTTGATACGACTATCTCTTATTTCTGGAAACGTGAAACTGTTTTGCTTACCAATTTTGATCATTTCTTCGCCATAAAACGTCACCCGATCCTCGATGACGATTTCAAAACCGTCATCAGGAGCCCCTATAATCTCGTGGCCGTTTTTCAACGTGATGGGACCATTAATATAGTGTTTAGATTCACTCTTTTTACCGGGTACCGGACTAACCGAAGGGGCGGAGGAGAGTAGCATTATGGTGTTCTCAGGAGTGTCTTCTACCACCTTATTGACATTTATAGTCGAATTGGTAGCGATAACAATGCACTTTCGTCCGGGAAAGTTATTCTCGCTAGCCAACAGCCTCTTAACCCATCTGATGAAGAACGATCCGTTGCAAAAGTACTGCAATTAGCGGGAGTGGCCTGAAGATCCAGAGCCTGTAACAGAAGTACGGTTGTGATTAACCAGACCAGATAATATTTCAACTTCATCATGCTCAGGACTCCCCGGAGAAGGTATCAGGTTACAGAGCCAGTGCTATGGGTAGAGTGGTTATCGTATGAGCGTAAAACCCTGTACTTTGAGCACGGGGATGTAAGCTCGGCTTGCAGAAGTTGTAGAAATCCCCGTCATTCACGGCGGGGAGGATGTCAAGACTCCAGTGGGCACGGCAACGGTTGAACCTACGGCATTCTGGCTCACGATCGACACGTCTTTCCCCGCCGTCGCATCAGGCAGCGTCATTGCGTTGCATGATGCACCTGCAATGCTTCGAGCCCGTGAGTACAGAGCCTGTAACAGGAATACAGCAGCGATTAACCAGATCGTGTAATGTTTCAACTTCATCATGCTCAGGACCCTCAGGAGAAGGTATCAGGTTACAGAGCCAGTAGCAGGGACAGGCCGGTTATGACTCTCAAAGCCCAAGCGATCGTGGTTTCACTCTCTGATGAAGCGGAGAGAGCACAGCAGGTACTGGGCAAGGAGTCGTCAATGGTTCAGCGACAGCATAGGCAGAGTGACAATCGTGACAAGCAAATCGTGACAAGCGATCAGAAAACTGCATTTCAGGATGGCACAAAATCAGGAAAATACCAGTCGAATACCAGTCGAATACCAGTCGAATACCAGTCGAATTTAAGGTTCTTTTTAGGTGGTCATAATGTCATCCCTGATCTACGCTGTAATTCAGTTTTTTTCGGGGTGGTCATGGAAAAGTCGTTATTCTCAGAGCTAAAGCGTATTGGCATTGATGAAGAGCTGGCCAGCAAAGTCAGTGCTTCCCTTGATCCTGAACACAATGCCAGTAAAAAAGATATCCTGATTATGCAGGAAGCCATCATGCAGATTCAGTTACAGGGTGAGCGCAATTATCAGTCACTGAGTTCGGATATCGCTACCCTGCGTACGGAGCTGCATAAAGAAATAGCCGATGTGCGCACTGAAATGGGCTCTTCCAACCGACAATACATCATTACCTTTCTCGGCCTGATTACCACCATTGTCAGCGTCTTTGTGATCAACTGGCACTTCCATTAGGATTTAGCCCTGACCATGGAAGGAACTAATTGTTGGATAAAAAGTCAAATTCACATTCGATCAGGTTCGTCTTAATCGGATTGCTGTAACAGGGATCGTTGCGAGGGCTAAAAATGGATCCGCTTCCTATTAAAACAACAGAACACCAACCTTTTGCTGGCTGTACCCGTTCACCTGACAATAGTGAGACAGGCGTCGCTTTTGCCACTAGGACAGTGAGTACACGTGAAGAGCCTATGCTCCCCGGTGCTGCTCCTGAAAAGTGGGATCAGGCCACCCCTATTGACGGACATAAACGTAAAGTAACCGTTGCTGATATTACTTCACAAATCAGCGCGACAACACTGGCAACGCCGACCAGTGAACCGGTAAAAAAGTGTCCGAAAACAACTAACACAAACACTGAATCCACCCATTTTCCGATCATTGATCCATCGTTGATCGAATCTACCCAGGTAGCGAAAACGGCCTTGCTTCAGCCTTATCGCCCATCACACATCTCACCGCCTGCCGGGTGCATTGCTCGCGAAGTTCATGGTCTCCAGCACAGTTGTCGGGCGGCAATCTGGGCAGTCGCCCTGTTGCAACAGCGTAGACTGCACGGCGACCGCAGGGCGCTGGAATTTCCCGACCAAATGATACCGCTGCTGATCAAAGTCTGCCTGTTTCACGATACGGGCCGTGAAGGCGATGGGAACGATACGAAGGATTGGGAGCGGGCCAGTGCCGACAACCTGATGGAACACCTGCGCAACTCAGGCATAGATCAGTCCCTGGCCTGGCAGTGTGGTGAAGCCATTTTCCACAAGGATAATCCGAAGGGCTGTTGGAATCTGCCAGCGGAGATACAGACTCTGCGCAGCCTGCTCCATGATGCCGATACGCTGGAGGTTATGCGGGTCAGAGACTGCTTTTACATGGATCGGCTGGAGTGCTTTGTTGCCAGTCAGGATGATCTCCAGAGAAAACATTGGCGCACGCTGGCTCAGGAAGTCTGCCAGGTGATTGGCAGGCAGGGTGACCTCTGGTACCGGACCAGGTTGCAGGACAGTGAAACAAGCGGCAACTATTTCTTCAGAATCGGTGACCACAGCCTGTGTAAAAACACTAAAAAGCAGTGGGAGCACCATCCTTCTCCCTTCAGTTATGAGCTGTTTAGCATAGGTGAGCAGTCCAGTGTTGTCCGGGAGTTGATTGCACCTTATGCCGGACAGCTGGCAGAACCACCGACATCGTCTTTCTCTCTGGCAAAACTGATCCTGGACAATGCTGCTATGAAAAATGCTGCTATGAAAAGTACTGCCATGGAAGAATGCCAGAGCAGCACCTGGCCAGCAGGGCTTTACAACGACCCCATTAGCCAACAGGTTTATTCCATCAAACCGGCGAGCTGTGAGCTCAGTGCCCGCAACCAGCTACTGATGGCTAATCTTGCCGGGCTGCTGGGCATTACCGTACCTCAGAGTTTTGTCCATGAAGAGCAGGGGCATTTTTATGTGGTCAGTCCTGTTCCCGAACAATGGCAGGGTAAGCTCAAAGGCGGGGAGGCGACGCTGCGCTCTTTGTCTCCAGAGCAGTGGGCCCGGTTATTGCTGATTAATGTGATTGTTGGTAACGAAAATATGGTGAACAGTGCCTGGGAAGGCATTGAACTAACTCCGGAAGGGGAGCCGGTTATGTTCCACTGGGATTATGCCGGGATGGCGACCCGTTACCCGTGCCCAGAGAAACCAGAGCCTGACCCCAAAGCGGATGACTTTTCCTCCATGCCGGTGCTGCTGCAAAAACTTCGGGATCCTAAGGCTCCGCCCATGAACTCGTTACCGATCTATAACCCTTGCGTCGATATCCTTGCGCCATTAGAGGATGACTTACTGGGCGAGACCCTGAAAGATATCTTGCGTCAGGTTGACTGGCAGGCGCTGGACCAGCTGATCGAACACAGCGGTTTTCTGCCCGGTGACCGCAGCTGGTTACGACAAACCATTCACGATCGCATTGCCTGGCTGACCACCCGCTTTCCCAACAGTCTGGAAGCGGGTGAGCGGGTATCCATGGCGGAATATAAGTCGATCGAGGCATCGGGTATCCGCGGCGGTTGGCTGCCGGTCAAAGGGCAGGATATTCAGGGCAGGCAGATCGGAATCAGCCAGTTACTGGATGCCAATGGCCAGCCTATTACCCGGATGTTCCTCAAGCTGTCCCGGGAAGCGGGCAAGAAACTGGCTGATAACCTGGCTCTGGAGCAGGGATTGCACCGTCTGGCGCACCGGGTTCAATATACCAACTTTGCCCTGAATGATCCTGAACATGCCCTGGAACACCGTTACCGCGACTGGCGCAGTGACCTGACCAGCCTGGCCAATGATTGTAAGGGCATGGCCGAGCAGTTAGCTGAAGATAAAACACGATGGCACGAAAAGGATCACGCCACCCTTAATGATACCGTGATGATTCTGCAAGACATTGCTAACAAGTGCCGGGCGTCGTTAATCTCCGACGTGCCGTATATTGCAAAGCTGCCAGCCATTAAAACGCCACTGCCCGCCCCTGTCTTTCCTGCACGAGTCAGTTCAAGAACCGGCGAAGAGGTTGAAGTGAAAATAGAACTGGCTGAATTCAGCCATGGTTTTGCCAAACTGACTGGCCAGAGCGTTGGTTATTTAAGTCCGGAACAACTGAAGGAAGCCCGGTTGACCACCTCACCGGTTCGGGCTGTTGTGCTTGAATCGACTGTCTGCGAAGGCGGCAGTATTCTGTTTTCTCCTCCGAACCTGCCTGAAGCCATTTGTTTTGAAAATCAACTGACCCTCACCTTTCCGGGACACAGTAAAACGGTGGTTGAAGCCTTGTTCAGGGAGCTGGCAGAGTTGGGCATTGACGGGGAAAGGCCGGATACCAACGATCTGGAGGAGATATGGCTGGATGCCCTGGCCGACTACCACGGCTGCCTTGGTGATATGAACCGTACCGTGGCAGCGGCTATCAATACTCCGGACAACAGCCGCAAACAAGCGTTTCTTAAACGGTTGCTGAATCTCAGTGATGAAGAACTGAAGTGGGATAGGCATTCTCTGATTCGCGCAGGACGTTGGGTGCAATTCCGTCCGGGGTTTCCCTATAGCATTTCGGCAAACCCCGCCAGGGAATTCTGCCTCGGGCACAATTTAAACTTTTATGCAAAGCAGGAACAGAACAGTCAACTGTTCTGGATCAGCCTGGAAAATGAAGGTGCCCTGGACTCTTTTGAACGGCGTGGTCAGATTGGGATAGGTCCTAATCCTGTCAGTGCGCAGGATGTGGCAGACAGGATGCGACGCGACGCAGAATACACATTTTTCCGAGTCATGGAGGGGCTGAAGGATAATTCCAGGTACAGAGCGGGTGGGGCCATGTCTTTGGTCCTGACTTCTGAAACACTGGGCCGAATGGATGGACAAATTTATAGAAATGAAGGGCAATATGAGAATGAATTCTCAGGTTTGGAGGCCTTTGCACGTAATGAGAAAATTATTACGTGGTCACTCTACGATTATCGACAGATTGAAGACACTGCGTCACAAGAGACCCGTTTTTCCAATCCTGTGTCCTTGATTGACGAGTTGGACAAACTTGAGATGAGTTCCCTCGAAGGACAACGGCAATTGTTGGGTACACTGAAGAAGCGTTTTAGTCACTGGCCCGACGGACGCCCGCTGGAACAGCTTTTTCGGGAATCCTGGTCAATCTTCTACTACGAGTTAATCTCTAAAGACAGCGAGTATCACGAAAGCATCAAAGCGCTTGTCAAGTGTTGTGGCGAAGAGCAAATACAGTTGCTGTTTGAGCAAAACCCGCAACTGTTGGAGTGCAAGCTGGATTCCCTGGATGGTCTTACGCTAAATAAAAAGTGCTGTATAAAAGAGATTAATTTCAGCCGCTGTTCAATGGAGGGGACAGTACTGCAGGCTAATTTTAGCGAATGTCAATTTAATACAGAGCGGTTAAACAGAGCCATTGTTGACGATAGCTATTTCAACCAATGTTATTTTGAAGGTGAGCGGTTTTCATCATCGGTATTAGACAATGTTCGTTTTTACAATCCTGGTGAGGACGGCCAGGTATTTAAAAATACACCCCAGCTTTCCCGAATCCTATATCGGTCGTGTGTTAATCAGAACAATAAGTTCAATCTGGAGCAATGGCTGGATGTGATGGGGAAAAGTAATTGTCTATGCTCCGACTCAACACCGCTGGATGATTTAAGCAGGGACATTCTGTCCCAACATATTGATGAAATTAAACGCACTTATCCAAAGCAGCTTTGTGTTATTATTTATAATCTTTTTTCCATTCAATTTAAAAATACTGCCAATGCAATAAGTTTTGTTGAAAATAACAAGGAATTCTATGATGGCAAAATAAAAGATCTTAAAGAGGTGTATTTTGAGTTCAGAAGCATCTTCCTGAAAAAAGGATGTTATGAGAGCATTGATCGAAGTCCATTGGATCAACAATTATGTTCCCTCAAACACTTCAAATACAATGATTTTTCCCGGGAAGCAGTTTTGGCATTGATCTTAAATGTTATCAACCTTATTTTGTTCCCTGAATCCAATGATAAATACATAGACTTTGGCGACATTGCCAACATTGCCAACATTGCCAACATTGCCAACATTGCCAACAGCGCCGATGAGCATGACGATTGCTTGAAAGATATTCCTGAGGTCAGTAGCGAAAGTGCAGAAAATAACTCAATGTCTTCCCTGAAAACAGATGGCCTGCCTCTGGCTACAATGAAAAAGTGCAAAGCTTCTTTTTGTAAATCGCACCTTAGAGAGTGCCGGGAATATTTTCATCAACTCTGGGAAGAATGCCCGGAAAAGAGTAAATTAACGATAGCCAAGCACTGTTTGCGTCATCAAAACATTGTCGTTAGCCCCTTAACAACCAGGAAATTTTCAGAGTTATTGTCTAAAGGTCAAGACGAGCAATATTGGCTGGAAATCTATCTCGATAACATGGATAAACATACAGAAAATGAGGATGAGTGGCACCGCTTGATTCCGAAGTGTTTAGGAAAGTGGGCCGCCAGAAACATCGAATTTTATAGAGTTTGAACGAAATTAAGGGCGCAATCCCGCTTCTTTAGAGGCGGGTCAAGCCCTTGCAAGGCGTTAGCCTTGCTGTGACAGTCGCTTCGTAGCCGGTCGATCATTTCTCAGTGAACACGGTTCTACGGTATTTAGTAACAAATACTAGATGTACGTTATTCCTAAATACACATGATCTACCCGATCTCCATTCGTACATAAAAACCTCATATTTGACAGATATTTCTAGCCAGACTAGCATGAAGCCATTCAATTCAACAGGTTATGTAATGCTTCAAGGTATCCGACTCAAAGCCAATCCAACAGATCAGCAAAAGTTGGTTCTGTCTCAGTGGATGGGTTGCGCTCGGTTTATCTGGAATGCGAAATGTGATGAACATCGCTATTACAGCACTTACGCAAAAAAATACTGCCCCATAGGTGCGTATGCCCCTATTGACACAAAGGCAGCCCAATTCAAAAGCGAAGAGTTATCACCCTGGTTATCCGATTGTCCCAGTCAGATAATCAGAAACTCGGCTACCAACTGGTATAAGACCTACCAAAAACACATCAATGGCCAGTGCGGTAAGCCAAAGAAGAAGCCAAAATCCGACAAGGGCAGCATTTATCTCACCAATGAAGTGTTCCGGTTCGATATCTGTGAAGATGGTGTAACCCGTCTTTTCATTGGTACAAAGACCAATAATATTGGTTATTTGTCGTTTAAAACTCACCGTCCATTCAACGAACCAAAATCCATTTACATTAGGAAAGAGGCTGGTCAGTACTCTGTTTCTTTCTGTTATGACGATGGATCAG
Source organism: Endozoicomonas sp. 4G (assembly GCF_023822025.1). NCBI lineage: Bacteria > Pseudomonadati > Pseudomonadota > Gammaproteobacteria > Oceanospirillales > Endozoicomonadaceae > Endozoicomonas > Endozoicomonas sp. 4G. Next base: position 5,692,742 of record NZ_CP082909.1, read on the forward strand.
AAGAACCAGCAACAGAAAAAGAGCATTTGGAATACCTTAAAGGTGCTTCCAAAGAGTGGCTGGAAGAGCATGTTATCGGCGTGGACCGAGGTGTTGTTATACCTGTTCATACTGGTGTTAAGCCTTACGACTTTACAGAAAACCAGACAAAGAACATGGATAAGCGCAAGCGATACCTGAAGAGGTTTCAGCGCCGTTTGTCTCGCCAAACCAAAGGCTCTAACCGTCGTCAGAAAACAAAGAACAGGATTAGCAGGCAGCACAAGAAAGTAGCCAACATTCGGCAAGACTTCTGCCACCAAACCAGCAGAAAAATGGTCGATAGCAAGGCCAAGGTCATTGTTTTCGAGGATCTGAAAACCTCAAAAATGACTCGCAGGCCAAAAGCAAAAAAAGATCAAAATGGAAAGTTCATCTCCAACAAGGCGAAACAAAAAGCCGGACTGAACAAGGCCATTCTCAACGTAGGATGGCACTTCTTGGAAACCTACACCCGATATAAAGCAGCAAGAGCAGGCAAAGCAGTCTTCAAAGTGCCTGCACCCTTTACGAGTCAAGAGTGTGCTGATTGCGGTCACACTCACCCCGACAACCGCAAGACACAAGAACTGTTTCTTTGCGGTCAATGTGGACACTTTGACAACGCTGACAGAAACGCCAGCATCGTAATCAAGAAACGAGCAATTAAGTTTTTCATGGACTCTGGAACGGAGTTGGTTGGCAAAGGAATTCCTGTGCTGACTAAAGGACGTGGAGCGAACCGTAAGTCGGGAAAGGGCAAGCCCTCTTCCGCAGCTCGCAGTGAAACGTCAAAAAAGAAAAGAACGGTAACTACTCCGGTAGCTTGCTTAGTATTGGAAGCTCGCTCCTTTAGGGGCGAGTAGTTCACAAAAGGCAAATAGAAACAGAAAAACGGATGCTTCAAAACGAAATAATGATAGCCGAACAGAAAAAGTTCAATTTAGAAGTCTTTAAGAAATTTTTAGACATGAATAAGTGACTTGCTCCCATGCTCCAGCATGGGAGCGTGACGCACTACCGGTATGCGTTCCCACGCAGAGCGTGGGAACGAGGGGGGTTGTATGCACTAGTTATTAATCACCAAAGGACAGTTATGCACAGGATGCTGTGAAATCGTAACATCCACATCAAACACGGCTTGCACCGTTTCGGCAGTCAACACTTCATGGGGTGTTCCGTGGGCAGCCATACCCCCTTCTTTCAAAATCACCAGACGGTCTGAGTAACGGGCTGCCAGGTTAAGGTCGTGCAGAATGACCAGGACACCCACACCTTTTTCAGCCTGTCTGCGAGCCATTTTCAGCGTCAGTTGCTGGTGGGCCGGGTCCAGTGCTGAGGTGGGTTCGTCCAGCAGCAGGTAACGTTTGCCAAAATCCGACTCTTCCCAGATCTGGGCCAATACCCGGGCCATATGCACCCTTTGTCGTTCACCACCGGAAAGGGTGGTGTACTGACGATCTTTCAGGTACAGGCCATCGACCTCAGTCAGAGCGGCTTCAACGATAGCCAGGTTCTCTGTCCGGTCTGTCGAGCAGGGAATGCGCCCCAGAATAACTACTTCTTCGACCGTGAAGGGAAAGCTCAGGGAGGAAGACTGAGGTAAAACGCCCAGCATCAAAGCCTGTTGTTGCAGTTTCCAGTCGCTTCTGTCGTTTAACAGTACGTTTCCTGACGAAGGCTTTTGCTCACCGCTGATGACTTTCATCAGGGTACTTTTACCCGCCCCGTTAGGGCCCAGTACCGTCACCACTTCGCCGGGAGCGACAGAGATGCTGACATCATCCAGCAGTATCTTTTCACCGATCTGCACTGTGGCATGTTCAACCTTGAGACAACTCATCAGGCAATCCTCTTGCGTTGCTGCCACAGCAGAGACATAAAGAACGGCGCCCCCATCAGGGCAGTGACAATACCAATAGGCAGTTCTGCGGGAGCGACCACTATTCTGGCGATCATGTCGGCGGCCAGCAGCAGCACACCACCCAGCATGGCTGAGGCGGGTAACAGGGTTCTGTGATCAGGCCCTACCATCAGGCGAATCAGGTGAGGCACCACCAGCCCGACAAAGCCAATAATACCGGCCACAGAAACTGAGACACCCACTGCCATGGCCGTGACCACAATCAGTTTGAGTTTGGTTTTCTGGACATCAATGCCCAGATGTCTGGCTTCGGATTCACCCAGCAGCATGGCGTTAAGAACCTGTCCGTAACGGCACAGCATGAAAACCACAGGACCCAGCAGGGTGAAGCAAAGCAGGACTGAGTTCCAGTTGGCACCACCAATGCTGCCCATTGACCAGAAGGCCAGGCTTCTGAGCGTGTTATCGTCGGCCATATACGTCAGTATTCCCATACCTGCGCCGGTCAGTGCAGAAATGGCGACACCGGCCAGCAGCATGGTAGCGACAGAAGTACCGTTATTGGTCGTCCCTATCTTATACACGATCCAGGTCGTAAGAACGCCACCGAAAAAGGCCAGAAGGGAGACGTTGTACTCCATCAGTAATGGTGGAAAACCGGCAAACAGAGGCGCACCTAACACAATTCCGATCCCGGCACCCAGGGCGGCTCCGCTGGATACCCCAATGATACTGGGATCTGCCAGCGGGTTTCTGAACAAGCCCTGCATGGACGCACCGGCAATGGCCAGGGCGCTGCCCACCATGATCCCCATCAGGGTTCTTGGCGTGCGGATGGATTCTACAATCAGTCGGGTCTGCTCAGGCACCTGACTGTCAGTAATTCCCAGACGATCCAGAAGGACATAGATAATATCCAGAGGGGAGATGGAAACCGGACCGGTGCCCACCGACAGGATAATAACGGCTGGCAGGGCTACTGCCAGCGATATCAGCAGCAGTGCTGATTTACGACTACGGTTCATTATTGCTCTCAATGACAGTGATCAGGATTCCGGGTAAAAGCTCTTGGCCAGGTTCAGGGCGGTTTCGCCGATTCTTGGGCCCAGCCCGCCCAACAGCAACCGACCATCCAGGGCAATGACACGGGCGTTTTTACCTGCCGGTGTCTGTTTCAAAACAGGCTGGCTGGCCAGCAGTTGTTCCACGGTCAGGCCACGACCAAGACTCGAATAGATGATCACATCAGGAGCGAGGGTCAAAAGCGACTCATTGGCCAGAGGTTTGTAACTGTTGAACTGAGCTTTGGCAGGATTAAAACCGCCGGCCAGTTCGATCAGGGCATTGGCTTCAGTGCCAGCACCGGAAACGGAAGGATTTCTGCCTTCAGCAGCCAGCAGAAACAGGACTCTGGGCTTCTCCCTGCCAATGGCCAGTTGCTTTGCCGCCTTCAGGTCATGGTCGATGGACTGCCAGAGGGCTTTGCCTTCCTGTTCTTTATCCAGAAGGTCCGCCAGTGAATGGATGCGTTCCAGAAGGCTTTCGGCAGAGTGGTCGGTGGCCAGGGATTCCACTTCCAGCCCCGCCATTGCCAATTGCGTGAGGGTGGCTTTTGGACCCATGTCGTCGGTGCCGATAAGCAGGTCAGGCTTGAGTGCCAGAATCCCTTCGGCAGACAGCTGCTTGTGATAACCGAGCTTAGGCAGTTTATTCACCTGCGGAGGGTAGTTACTGGTCAGGTCAACAGCCACCAGCTGATCACCGGCACCCAGTGCGTAAATGATTTCAGTAATGCCGTTGCCAGCAGAAATAATGCGCTTCTCTTGCGCTGAATCTTGCGCTGAAGGATTTTCCTGAGCGTCCGCTGTCATTATGGAGAATGACAACAGAGCCGCCATCAGCAGAGGAACTGGAAGTCTTTTTCCAGACCTTTTTATCATCGAGAGTCCTCCTCCATAAGCACTTGTGCGGCGGTGATGTCGTGTTCACTTAAAAACATCATGAGCTTAACCAGATTACCCAGCGGCGCTTCCTGATCGCCGGCAACAAGCACCGTGGTGTCTGGTGCTTCCTTGACCTGGGCCAGCAACTTCTGACTAAACACTTTAAAGCTGTCGTATTTTTGATCTTCCAGCGCCCAGGGCTGACCCTTTGCCAGGATACTCACCGTGAGTGTTTTCGGTTCTTCGGTCAGGGCGGCTTGTTCACGGCTGGCTTCAGGCAGATTCACCGGCAGACTCAGGGTTTGCACATTGGCGGTGAACAGCAGGAACACCATGACGATAAAAACCACATCCAGCAGAGGTGTCAGGTCTGCTGCGTTGAACGAAGCGTTGGTTTCGTCGCTATTGGAAATACGAATCATGCTGCAACAGCCTCGGGGCAGGTGCCGGGTTCCTGATTAAGGGCAATACCATCGTCGTTCATTTTCACGCCTTCCAGCAGCAGGTTGGCGTGATTCAGGGCGAACTCCAGCTTCGATACATAGTAATTGGCCCAGATGCCAAAACCGTGAGCCGCTGCCAGGGATGGAATGGCCACCATCAGACCAAATGCCGTGGTGAACATCGCTTCCCAGAGGCCGCCCGCCAGAACGTCCGGTGTGACCGGGCCGTGTATTTCAGAAATGCCCTGGAACATTCCAATCAGGCCAAGGACGGTACCGAGCAGTCCCAGCATCGGAGCCAGGATACCAATCAGCATCAGGGGTTTCAGCCAGGCATGAAGGGCGTTTTTTTGTTTCAGAAGCCAGAGGCCAGCCACTTCTTCACGCATTTCCTTTTCGCAGTCATTGTGGCTCAGCAGAATAGCGATGCCCTTGCGAACCCCTTTCCCGGCAACCAGGTTTTTGCAGAGTTTGTTCTGGCTGTTGTTGCAGTTGGAGCAGCCGCGCACTTCATTGAGAAGGGTGTTCATGCTTTTTTTGTTGAGGCTGGGGAGCAGAGTAAAGGTAATCAGCCTTTCCAGAATCAGGGCCAGACTGATGCAGGAAATAATGGTCAGGGGCCAGCCCATAAGTCCCAGGGATGAGATCTGTTCCAGTAACATCAATTAATACCTGTCTTTTATCTTAAAAGTCTTCTGTCGCCTGTGGAGTGAACCAGAGGCGGTTAATTCAGTTGGAATGCCACGGGAATATGCACCCGGGAAGCCACCAGTTGGTTGTTGCGTTTCTGTGGTTCGAACTGCCAGTCTTCAACGGCCTCAATGGCAGACTGGTCGAGCAGCTCGAAACCGGATGACTCCAGTACTTTTATGTTCATGGCATGACCCTGGCTGTCCACCACAACTTCCAGCATAACAACGCCCTGCTGGTTTCTGCGTTGCGCGATGCGTGGGTATTTGGGCGGTACGGACTTGCGAATAGCGGGTTTAGAGACGAAAACCGGCTCATTGCTGAGGCCTTCGACTTCCGTCTTTTCGGTGGCTGTTTTGACCACCTGAGTTTCAGCGGGAGCTTCATCCTGAGGCTTTACTTCTTTTTTGGGTGGCTCAGGTTTTTTCTCGGCCACCTTTTCCGGTTCTTTTTTGATGTCGGGCTTTTCAGGCTGCGGCTCTGGTTCCGCTATCTTGACGACGTTTTTCTTCGGCTTTGGTTGCTTGATGGGCTCGGGCTTTTTTGCCACTGGTTCAAGGGTGTCTTTGACAGGCTCTTCTTTGACAGGCTCCGGCTGTGCAGCCGCCTGCTGTACCGAAGAAAAGGTCATACTGATGGGGGCTTTGATACTGCCCTGGGCTACTTCAGCCTGCTGATCTTCCTGCTGACCATGGTAGACCGCCGCTGCGACGTGAGTGGCAATGGAAATGATCAATGTGAGTAGCAGCGTTCGAGACATAATTAGTTTACTTGTTCATTGGCGGATGAAGGTTACTGCAACTTTAAGATGTATTCAATAAATTAAATGATAATAATTCGCATTTCTGTGATGCGTTGAACTTTATTTGATTTGGGGCAATAAATGCGTTTTTGACCGTACCGTTTTACTGTTTTTGCAAGGCTATTATTCATCACATGTTAATGATTCGGGTATCAGGACATCATGTCCTTATGTAGAGAAAAGCCGAAGGGTTTGTGCAGAAAAGGCACCCAAACTCCGTTCACCCTGAGCGGAGTCGAAGGGCGCTCAGGATGAACGTGGATTGTTCACATCAAACTCATTGAAGTGATGTATTAGAACCGATATCGCAGGTTCAGCTTGATGCTGCGGCCTGGCTCGTGGAGTGTTTCCCAGGCCGTGATGTAGTACTCGTCGGTCAGGTTGCTGACGGTCAGATCGGTTCTGATGCCTTTAAGAGCGCTGGTGGTTGGTTCATAGCTCAGGTACAGGTCAACCAGATCGTAGCTGCCGTAGGAACTCATGCTGTCATAGTCGGCACGGATATTTTCCTGGGCACCAACATGGGTATAACGGGAGCCCATCTTCAGGTCGCCCTGTAGCATCAGGTAGGCAACATCGGCAACGACTTTGTCGGCCGGAATGTGATCCAGGTACTCACCGGTCTTTTTATTTTCTCCCCGGGTCTGACCATAGGACAGGCCAAACTGAATATCCTGGTAACGATACTGGCTGGCCAGCTCAAAGCCTTTCAATTCAGCTTCATCAACGTTTTTCCAGGTGGTCGTTGTGCCTTCAACGATCATGTTAATAAAGTTATCCACATCATTCTGGAAGACATTCGCAGTCAGGGTCAGTTCATCATCGCCCAGAATGCCAGCAAAATTCATGCGGGCGGAAATTTCCTTATTTTTAGCTTCTTCGGGTTTGAGATCCGGATTAGGAACAAACCTGTTGACGAAAGGCCCGGCAGCAAAGTGAGTCCCTGTGGAAAACATCTCTTCCATACTGGGGGCGCGGAACGCTTCGTTATAGCTTGCGCTGAGCGTCAGCCAGTCGGTGCTATCCCAGATCAGGGCTGCAGAAGGAGAGATCGCATGGTTAGACTGTTTCTTCTCCTCGATATCGGATTCAGAGCGGTTGTCCCGGGCTTCAAAGCGGTCATAGCGGACGCCGGTCTGCAAAGTCCATGCCTCTGCCAAAGGAATATCGGCTTGTACAAACGCACCGGCAGTGGTGGATTCACCGTCCAGATTTTCCGGGCGATTGCCTTCATTACCTGTATCATCCCTGACTGTCTCAATGGTGTTTTTGTAGGCATCCAGACCGTAAGTTAATTCAAAATGAGTCAGTTTTGAGACGTTGGTAAACGCTGTCCCGAGAGTTTTGTAGCGGGTATTGTCAGTCTGCTTGTCCTCAATTCGATACTCATCAAATTCGGTATCGTTGTAAAACAGCTGGAGCCTGCTGTCGACCAGCGCACTGTCTGGATTAAGAAGGTAGGCTGCGGACACGTTGGTATGGGCAGATTCCTGCACGATCAATGGCGAATCGGTAGCCACGGCTGTTGCTGGATTGCTGGGTACCCTGGCATTGGTTTGGGCTTGCTGAGCCTTAAACTCAAGACGACTGTCGTCATTCAGCTGCCAGCCCAGTTTCGCCATACCACCCTGTTCGCGGGAGCCGGAGTGTTCTATTTCGTCGCCATTGCCCTGGCCACTGGTGCCTGTTTTATAGTTACCGCCGTCGTTGTAGTAACCATTGAGCAACCAGTCGAAGCGGTCGGTGATCCCGTAAAGAGAGGCACGGGTCCGGGATTCATGGTTGTTGCTCAGGAAGCCCTGGGATACATAACCACCCAGGGTGTTACCGGGTGCCAGCAGATCTTCGGCTGTTTTGGTGTTTTGTACGACAACACCACCGATAGCACCTGAACCCCACAGGTTACTGGATGGGCCTTTCACTACCTCAATAGACTTCAACAACTCCGGGTCTGTGAAATAAGTACCACGGTGACCGTTGGCAAAGTTTTGGCGGGCACCATCGGTGATCTGCAAAACACGGGTGCCTTCCAGGCCACGAATGTTAATACTCTGGGAATTAGCCCGCGGGCCACCACGGACGGAGACGTTTGGCAACGCCTTGACGGCTTGAGCCACTGATTCAGGCTGGTCCTGCTGGATCTGATCCTGGTCTACGACTTCGATCGTCCGGGCAACATCGTTGATGTCTTTTTCAGATCGGGTAGCCGTCACTGTCACTTGATTGAGCAGGGTTGCCTGAGTCTGGGGTGTATTTTCTGCGTATACAAAACTGGAAGTCACTGCCATGACAGCCATTGCCAGTCTACTTTTAGTAAACGTCATTGTTTTCCTATGTGTATTTTTTTATGAATCTGGATCAGGTCAGTCACACAAGCACTTTATTTTAAAACCCCGAAGTGCTCGTGATGATGGCGTAGGATAATAGGTAAAACTAAAACTAAATGCAAATCGTTATCATTTGCTAAAAGGGGGCAATCAGCCCAGACGGTTTGTTGTTAAAGTCATCTATGGTCTAGGCTTCTATCTCTTCCATCAATTAGCAGGATTCGGGTGTGTCAAAAACGCTGTTCAAAGAACTGAAAAACATTGGTATTGACGAGGAGCTGGCGGCAAAAGTCAGTGCCTCCCTTGACCCGGATCACAATGCCAGCAAGAAAGACGTGCTTATCATGCAGGAGGCCATCTTGCAGTACCAGACTCGCAGTGATCAAAAAATGGCCGACATGAAAGCCGAGTCAGACGCTCGCTACTACGAAGAGAAAGCTGAGTCAGAGGCTCGCTACCAAAAACAGAAAGCCGAGTCAGACGCTCGCTACTACGAAGAGAAAGCCCAGTCAGAGGCTCGCTACCAAAAACAGAAAGCCGAGTCAGACGCTCGCTACTACGAAGAGAAAGCCCAGTCAGAGGCTCGCTACCAAAAACAGAAAGCCGAGTCAGACGCTCGCTACTACGAACTGAAAATGGAAAACTCCAGAACATACGCCGAACTGAAAACCGAAATCCATACCACCATCAACCGGCAATACCTTATAACCTTTGGCAGCGCCCTGCTGACCATTGCTTCCGTACTGGCAGTCAACTGGTACTTTAACGTTTAGCAAATCGTCGTAAGCCCTTGCGCAATAATGAGATTTCTACCCATATTCAACGACAGGGGTTTGGGAATATGCTGAAGGCATTCACAGTCCCGAAAAAATACTGTTACCCATTATGGTGTTATTGCTTGCACTGGCTGCCGTTGCAGCCATACAGATTCAGCTACCGGCTGCCCTGCCTTCTCCCGAGCCAGGGTTAAAGCTCAGCAACGTCGAGCTGGTGATTCCCGGAGAACCGGCAACCGCTCCGGTCAGCCTTGAGGTTAAAGGGGCAACCATTGCCCGTGTCAAAAAGGCTGAAGCTGACGAAAATGATCCCTACGCCGGTATGTTTGTAATGCCCGGATTAATTGATATGCACGCCCACTGGAATCATTTGCCGCTGCCCGATCAAAATGAACTGTTTGCCTTTTTGCATCTTTATCATGGCGTGACCACGATTCGCACCATGGGCGATATGAAGCCGGGTCAATCCTCCGAGCTTCGGGCCCTGATCTCCAAAGGCACAATGGCCGGTCCGAATATAGAAAGCTGTGGTCGTATGATTGACGGGCCTGATCCGGTCTGGGACTCTGCTCTGGTTGTGAGCAGGCCTGAAGACGCTGACCAGGTGGTAAAAACACTGTCTGAGCAGGGTAACAGCTGTGTCAAAGTATACGACCATGTTCAGCCTGATGTGCTGGACGCCCTGCGTGTAGCCGCCCATAAATACCATATGCAGCTGGTTGGGCATGTTCCTCATGGTATGAATGCCGCGCAAGCGAAGCTGGACGATGTTCAGCATTTGAGGGGCTTTCCTCCTGCGGCAAAGAATCCGGACAACTACGTCGCCGGTCGTATGCAGTGGCTGAATATGGACGAAAAACGCAGAAAAGCCATGATATCGGCACTGGTCGAACAGGGAAGTGCTGTCACACCCACGCTGGTGACTATCGAACGGGTCATAGCCAGTAAACATCGTGAAGCCATGTTAGCAGACAAAGCAAACGAGCTTTTGCCTGATTACTATCGGGATACCCTTTGGGATTCAGAAGAGGGAATCACCGCAGCACGTTTTATGAACGAAGCCCAGATAATGGCCTTTGAAGATGTATTGACAACAATGCAGGCGACGGTCAAAGCACTTTATGAAGCGGGTGTGCCTATCCATGCCGGGACCGATACCATGGCTCCGGGGGTTGTTCCTGGCGCATCCTTAATCAAGGAGATTGAGTTGCTTTCCGATTCTGGTCTGGGGCCAGAGCAGGCTTTGGCAGCAGCGACGACGGTCCCGGCCAGGTTTCTTGGGCAACCGGTCAGCTTCGAGCCCGGCGCTAACGCCAACTTTGTCATTTACCGAGAGAATCCCAGGGAAAACCTTGCTGCCCTGAATACCATCGAAGCCGTTGTGGTGAAGGGTCGGCTCTACACCCGTGACATGCTGGACAGGCAAATGGATAAATATCAGCAGAGGTATGATGCCTTTATTCAAAAGCAGGTTATTCAGTCGGCGCTGAAGCTTGGGGTCAACAAGATGATCAAGCAGAAACAGAAACTGAAAGCGCAATAAAAACCATACTGTCAGACCATGGTCGGCAATGGGTGGTATTATGCCTTCAGTTTTAAAAACCTCTTTTTTACTCTCGGATCACCTGCCGGTAGTGGTAGAGTTCAGGTTGCAGAAGAGCCAATTCATTTGAGTCTCAGGAAGTTGTATGAGCCTATCCGCAATTCAAAAAACACATCTGGCCCTGGCCATTATGGCGGTAGCCACTGCTACAGCACAGGCAGAAGATGCTTTGCCCTCCACACAACCCACTCTGCTGGATCAGGTGACTGTGTCAGCGACCCTGACTGAGCAGAATCTGGATTCAGTGGCCAGCAGTGTGGATGTCACCACAGCGGATGACATTGAAAAAAGAATGGTCAATGACATTGATGACCTGGTGCGTTACGAGCCGGGAGTCACGGTCACGGATGATGGCCGGACCGGTGCAGGCAGCTTCAATATTCGTGGGATGGATGCCAACCGGGTCAAAATCACTGTAGACAGTGTGGATCAGGCCAAAGCTTTTGATTCCACCCAAATTTTTCTGCGGTCCCAGAGAAACTTTATTGACCTGGAAACCATCAAGGCGGTTGAGGTCTTAAAAGGCCCGGCTTCCACCGTTCATGGCAGTGATGCCATCGGTGGTGTGGTGGCGTTTGTCACCAAAGATCCAGCCGATTTTCTCAAGCACGAAGGGGATGACGGCTATGTATCGTTGAAGGGAGGATACTCCTCTGCCGACAGTGCGTTTACCGAAACAGCAACCTTTGCCAATCGCAGCGGTGACCTGGAGAGCCTGCTGATCTATACCCGCCGTGATGCCAAGGAAACCCGGACCCATGGTGGCGCTGATGTGACGGGAGATGCCAGGGGAGAAGCCGATCCCAAGGATATCGGGATCAATAACGTGCTGGGTAAATTACAGTATCAAGTGAACGACAATCATCGTGTGGGGTTAACTGCCGAGTGGCGTGATCTCAACTCCAAGACCGATTTATTGTCCATGGTCGGCGCACAGCCCACGGGAAATCCTTCTCCTTACGGCAAGTTTAATGCCGATGACTCAACCCGGCGTCAACGCCTTGGCCTGTTCCATGAGTGGGAAGCATTTGCACCGGCTTTCGATACACTCAAGTGGACTCTGAACTGGCAGGAAACTGAGACCAATCAGATTACCTATGATGAAATGCAGGTCGAAACCGGGAGCTTTCCGAAATGGGAAACTCAGGCAAGACACAAGGATTACGTCTACAGGGAAACCAGCTGGCAGTTGGGTCTGAACATGACCAAATGGCTGGACTTCAAATGGTCCGATCACCTTATCAGCTATGGTCTGGAGCTGGAAAGAAAAGAGCAGAATAATCTCAACAAGACCACTTACGTTAAGAATCCGGCGGGCGAAAAAAACGACATTAGTCGTTATGCGCCGCTGGCCACCGTTGATTCTGCGGGCTTCTATCTTCAGGATGAAATATCTTTTTTGGATGATCGTCTGACCGTAACCCCCGGTATTCGTTACGACAGTTTTTCACCCAAAACTGAAACGGATCAATATTACCAGAAAGCTTATAAAGACCAATCATACGACAGTTGGTCTGGAAAGCTGGGGGCTGTTTATAAATTCACAGACGTGTTTTCCGGGTTTGCACAGTACAGCCAGGGCTTTGGTACACCGGATTTATTTGCGATGTACTTTGAAGAAATCGTACCGCTCCCAGTCAGCATCCATGTCATGCCCAATCCTAACCTTAAGCCCGAGAAAAGTGACTCTATTGAAGTGGGATTAAGAGCCAATGGGCGACTTGGAAGTGCAGAAATCACGGCGTTTTACAATCGCTATGATGACTTTATTGAACTGGTTCCCCTTGGAATAGTGAACAGAGAGGCCCGCTTCCAATATCAGAATCTCGATGACACCACCATCAAGGGGCTTGAATTCAAGGGGCAGCTCTGGCTGGACGAAGCCATGGGAGCCCCTACTGGCACCAGCTTTAAGACAGCTGTCGCCTGGAGTGAAGGTCAGGGGACTTTTTCCAATGATAAGGGAGAGTTGTTTAAAGACGATCCTCTGAACAGTATTGCCCCGCTCACCGCTGTTATTGGCCTGGCCTATGACGCACCCAGTGACAACTGGGGTGGGGAGCTGATGTGGACGCTGGTGGCCGCTAAAGATAAAAACGATATCTCTAACAGTGATATTGCTTCAGACGAGAGTGAAGCAGGGGGCGAACAGTTCGCAACACCCGGCTACGGCATTGTCGATATGACCGCTTACTACAAGCCCATCAAAGACGTAACCCTGACCGCTGGTATGTTCAATATTACCGACAAAAAATACTGGAAGTGGGATGATGTGCGGGGTCTTCCTACTACCTATGAAGGCCTTAACCGTTATACCCAGCCCGGCAGAAACTTTGCTGTCAGTGTGAAATGGGAAATTTGATCAGGTCCCCCCGGGGTTCCCTGGGGGTGAAGGAAAAAGGGCGGGGTTCAGTGACTGTTCAAGGCTGCGTTGAAACGTCCCGCAAAGCGCCGGACAGGTACTTATGGATAATACTGGACACTAGTGTCTGGTATGGAATCCCTTCCCGCTGGGCCCGTGACTGAATTGCCATCAGGTCATGTTGGGAAATGCGGATATTAATACGCTTATCCTTTTTAAAGGTCTGACTGGCCGCTGCTTCCAGCATTGCCTTGCGCTCGGGCGTCATCACGGATTCATACTCACCTTGTTCAAGGGCATCGAGCAGCGTCTGTTCCTCGTTATCCAGTGTGGTTTTTTTCATGTTCAATCTCCCAAATAGTCACGGGTAAGTTTGCAGCGATTCCCGCACTTAATACGACAATGTAAGTATTTTATTCAAATTCGTGCTCAGGAGTTAGCGGCCAGCAAAAACCCTGCACCCCAGGTACATTAACAAGTACTATTGTCCCCTGAAAACCTTGGCTACATTACTTTTCTATGAAGTGTTAATTTGAACCCTACCAGGCTTTATGCCATATATGAGCGCATCGAACAATTCATCCCAACCTTCGAGCATCCAGGACAGGAATACCCGTGTAATCACCTTCCATAGGTACGTTCGGACGCCCCTCGCTCGCTCCTTCAGCGCCTTTTTGAATTCCGGGCTGGCCATTTCCTGGATTTGATCAACCATGAAGGCCAGGAACGTCAGGTAAGCCAGGTTGGTTGCCAGGTGCTGCTTCCCGTGACCATAGTTGTGTTCAAGGCTGTAGCCTTGGTTTTTCAGGGTGTTAAACGTTTGGTTCTCGATGTGCCAGCGGCAACGACCTCCTCTCATGACAGCTTCAACGGTATCTTTGGTTAACTCAATATCTGTGACCCAGCACCAGGTGTGGCGTTTGCCTTCACTGTCTGTCTCCACGTAATCAAGGACATTGACATTTTGGGTCAACTTGGAGGCATTCAGCGGTACATCATTAGCGAAACGAAACCAGTGCCTGGTTCCTTGCTCTTCATCAATGATTTTATGATAACTGAGCTGTTCCTGGTCACACAGCGCATCCATCGCCTCGATAAGGGATTTGTGGTTGCCATCTTTAGCCACAATGATGAAGTGCCAGCCATAGCTCTTGATCAACTCAATAGTAGGATTGTCAGCAAAAAGCCCATCCAGGAGTATGACCAGTTTTAAATGAGGGTGCTCTCTCTTGACGTGCGCCAGGTAGCGCTTGATGGCATTCTGTTCGCAGTCATTCTTGTTGTCGCCGTCCTGTTGAACAATCGCCTCTGGGGCAAAGGGCATGACGACTTTTTGATCCGGGTGAACAATACAGCCGCCCAATAAGTTGTGGTAGTAAGCTTCATTGGGTTTCCCCTTGTTTTTTACACAACACTCTTGGCATCGGCATTTACCTGAGTAGAAGAGGCCGGTGCCATCAACCGGCATCAGGTACCAGTCTTTCAAGTCACCACACTGGTACTCGAAGGCTTTAAGAAGCTTGTTACGCTGAATCAGGGAGAATAACTTCTTGAAGGGCTTGCGAAACTGTGCAGGCTCAATGGGATCAAGCACTTCTCTCATGCGTGTATCACAGGGTACTTTCTGATCTTGGACGTGATACATAGTCGCCAGGTTATGAAGAATAACCGGGTCGGCACGGTCAGAGTCAAAGGTCAGAAGGGAATCGTACTTCTGATGCATCATGGCAAAAGCGGATTTTGCAAAGTTGGGAAAGGGAATCCCATTAGGGCAATGGTTAGGCCGGTGATCTGGAATCTCATCAAGGCACTTGCAAACCTGATCGATTAGGTTTGCTGCGTTAAGGTGTTTGCTGACTTTGGGCATGGCTGTGATCACAAAAGTACGACAGTGTTTTCATGCCTTCAATATAGAGCTAAAAAGTCTGCGAAGTGTTTTTTTTTGAGTGCGCTGGAGGCTATGCGGCTCAAAGGCTTAAAAAAACAGCGGGAATTGCTGGTAAGTTTGCGGCTGGGAATCAGTGTTTTTAAAAAGATCTCCTGCTTACTTTCCACGTAAGGCACCAGCCAGACGTAACCTTGTACATTCACCACAAAAATCCGCTGATGCGAATAGGTTTGCTGGTTAGGGTGGGCAATGTCATCCAGCAGGCCGCCATTCTCTATGTGGAAAATCACTTCCTCGAAGGATCAGTCCCGCTCCCTAGTGTTTTCATTGGCAAACGGCTGCAACCAGTTACGGAGTTTTTGCTCATCATTTTTTGCCGTAGCGATAGTCTTGAGTTGATATTGGTGTGGAGCAGGAAACCGGCGATACCAGATTTTTTCCACCGTTTTATTGGTTTTAATAAATTGGTGAAAATGTGAGCATACCTTTGCTAAACCAATAATCTCCCGAAAACTCAAATGGCGGATAATCTTAAATGTTGGTACGTCGGGCAAACTAAGGAATAAAGATTCATTTTTGTCAAAGACAGCAACCTTCCTGCCTGCACTGACACCTCTTGGTGCTTCCTCTGTTCGAGGTTGCTTAGGTGGTGCGAGGGGACAGTCACTTTTCCCAGCTAGAACTGATGAGGATTGTTCAGGATTTGCCATATCACCTGATCACCCCTGCCAATCCGCAAAGTGGTCGAGTAAAAAATCGATAACCAATCTCGCTCTTAGTGGCAGAAAATGACGATTCTGATACACAATCCAACTACTATTACCGCTTCCCCAATAGGGCTTAAGAATTGGAACCAAACGACCAGACGAGATAGCATCGTTAAAGCTGCTCTTTGGTAGATATGCCACGCCTAACCCTTCTGCACAGGCTTGCAAAACAGTGTGGGCATTATTGCTCTTCCATCTGCCTTGCACTTTCACTCCATCTAACGGCTTGCCATCTTTTTCAAACAACCAAACGTTTTTGTTGGCGATGATGCAACTGTGACGCTTGAGCTGCTCAGGGTGAGTCGGTAAACCATGCTCATCAATGTAACCCTGACTGGCAGCAGCTGCCATTGGTCGATCCACCAGCTTTCTTGCGACCAGGCCTGAATCACTTAATTTTCCGTAACGAATGGCAAAATCACAACCCTCTTCAATAAAGTTCACTATGCTGGTATTGAAGTTGATTTCTACCGTGAGATTGGGATGTTGTTTGGCGAACGTCATCAAGGCAGGGGCAACGTGGTTTTCAGAAAACGCACCAGCCGCACTCACTCGTAATGTGCCACTCAATTGAGTTTGCTGTGTGGTGAGTTGCTCATTGGCTTGTTGAAGCCCAATCACTAGCTCTTTGCACTGCTGATAATACGCCTGCCCTGCTGCTGTTAAGCTCACCATTCGTGTCGAACGCGCTAACAAGGCAACGCCTAACCGCTCTTCTAATCTTGTGACCTGGCGGCTGACGTGACTGGTGCTGCAGCCCAATTGTTTCGCTGCTGCAGAAAACCCTAAGCTCTCAGCAACCGTAACAAACTCATTGATGCCTTCAAAACTGTCCATACTCACCTTTGCTATATGGCAATAATGTTTTGTCGATTAATTGCATTGTTGCTCATTTGTTTAGCAATTACTATGAAGGTGTACAACAAATACACGCAAGCCAATAAGGAAACCATTATGAAGAAAGTACTCATTATTGTGACGAACCATGCAACTCTTGGTGAAACCGACCAGGCAAACGGAACTTACGCACCAGAGCTAACTCACGCGCTCAGCGAATTACTGGGTGCTGGCTTCGATTACGACATTGCTTCCATCAAAGGCGGGCAAGCACCACTGTATGGAACAAACATTGAAGGTGATGCGGTAAACACGAGCATCTTAGCTGATGATGATTTCCAGAACCGCATCAACAACACCATTCCAGTATCACAAATCAACGGTGACAGCTACGATGCGGTCTTCTATCCAGGTGGTTTTGGTCTTCTCTCTGACTTGGCGAGCAACGAAGATTTCGCAAACATCTCCGCAAAACATTATGAAGATGGCGGTATTGTGGCAGCCGTTTGTCATGGTCCGGGTGCCCTTCTGCCTATCACACTAAGCAATGGCGAAAAGCTGCTTGCGTCTAAGTCGGTGACGGGTTTCAGTCGCGAAGAGGAAATCGACTTCGGTACCATAAACGACATCCCATTCCTATTGGAAGAGTCTCTGGCACGTAGCGCAGCACGCTACTCTAAAGTCCAACCATGGCAAGAGTTGGTGATTGTCGATACCCGCGTGATCACAGGTCAAAACCCAGCCAGCGCACACGGCGTAGGTAAAGCCATCGTGGATCTATTGAGCTAAATTGGCTCGATGCTCTTTAGCCAGCAAAATACGCTGGCACTCACCAAAAGCCTGAACGAGAATAGCCTGCCGTTTTTACCTGACAGAGAAAGAAGTCATGATTCGTTTTCCCGTCATAGGAACCAACTGTATCAGCCACTATTTTCACCTTGTAGCTTGAGTGCAGCGAGCCGTCTTTGGTAAAGCTCTTCGAACTTTTTTTTCGGTTGAATTAATGTTTGGTATTCTTGCTATTCAGACACATCAGAATTAATGTGGTATAGTACGTACAACTTTAAATTGAGGTTTAAATGGAAATGGAAAAACAAAATGAACCAGATCATTCTCTGTCAGATGATTTAATTTTTAATATAAATGAAGACAAACAAAAAACCATCATTTCTTCTGTTATTGAACTTTTAGATAAGCTTGATTTAAATCATGATAGCTTGAACGCCCCTTCAGGCTATCAGTCCGATTATTTTTTAAGTGAGGAGAGTGAATTAATTTATTATCTAGCAGTATTAACTGGTGAGGCTCAGATAAATGCATTAAAAATAGCACCTTCTTTCTACAAAGATAAGAAAAAAGCTAAGGCTTGGAGAAACAAGATAATAAAGAAGATAAATCCTGAAAAAAGCCAGCATTCCGATGCAAAAAAAGCTACAGAGGTATTAAATAGCCTCTATGAAAGGATGTTAAAGCATGCAAAATAATAAAAGAGGCAGTGAATTAACGATTTTATTCAAAAATAGCAAACCTAACTTTGATCTAGAAAATAATATTGGCAACAATCTTAATAAAACATCAGCACAAGGTACACTAAACGCTTGGACAAATGGTACTCTTGTGGATGGGACTGGCAAGGTATGGATAAATGAAGAATATCTTTTTCAAATATGGAGGACAGATAAAGCAACATCTAGCTACTTTGTAGACGGAATACCTTCAGGTGATAAAGTTAATTTTGGGGGTGTTATTTGTATAAACTACTCGGCTGTAATTTATCGACTTAATGAAATAATTGATAGTCCAATCTCTAATCAGAGAAGAGATTATCTCCGACTATCTGAAAATATAGGGAAATCTGTAAGAGACTCAGATTCTGCTGAAGTTTATCGCCTTAGATATAATGAATACATAACGAGTGTAAAGAGAGAATTAAAGAAAAGCAGAATAAAACAGTTCAATATAGTTTGTGATGAACTCACAGGTTTTAAACTAATAAAAAGAACCTCTGAGTTTCATCATATTCGCCGCCAGTCAGTATATCCAAACTTGGTGAACATGATTTGGAATGGTCTGATTATAAATAAAGACACACATGAAATAATAACAGACAACAATATCAATGATGAATATGATCTTCTCGATCTATGTCAGCAAATGGGTTGGAGTACACTCTGGTTTGACTATTATGAAAATGCATTAAGTCAAGCTGGTTTTCAATAATTTCGCTATAACGAATAAGCATTCCTGTTATTCAGGCATATCAGAATTGGTGTGGTATCAGGAGTTATTAGACAATACTGTGATTTTTTTGCCGCGTAGCGGCTTACTTCAACGAACTTTACCTCACAGAGAAACAGCCATGATTCGCTTTGCCGTCATAGGAACCAACTGGATCAGCCACGATTTTTGTAAGGCCGCGCAGGCAACGGGCAAACTCCTTTTGCAGGCGGTTTACTCCCGCCAACTGGAAACCGCCCGGGCATTTGCTGCTGAGTATGGCGTCAGCCAATGCTATGACGATCTGGAAGCTATGGCCATTAACAAGGATGTTGATGCTGTTTATATCGCCAGCCCTAATGCTCTTCATGCTCCTCAGGCCAGGTTGTTTCTGAAACAGGGCAAACATGTCATCGCAGAAAAACCGATTGCCTCAAACGTTACGGAAGTCGATCAACTGATTGAACTGGCCAAACAAAACAATGTCGTTTTGTTTGAAGCTATGAAAACCCGTTACTTGCCCAATATGGAAATCTGCAAAAACACCCTGCCAAAACTGGGTAAACTGCGCAAAGCCTACTTTTCATATTGTCAGTATTCATCACGCTACCAGCGCTATCTGGATGGAGAAAATCCCAATACCTTTAACCCCGCATTTGCCAATGGCTCTCTGATGGATATTGGCATTTATCCTCTGAGCGCCGCCGTAGAGCTGTTTGGAGCCCCACAAAGCTTTACCGCTAACGGCAACCTGCTGGAATCAGGTGTGGACGCAGAAGGTTCTCTGACACTTCATTATCAGGATTTCGAAGTGCTGATTGCTCACTCCAAAGTCAGCGATGGGCATATTCCCAGTGAAATTCAGGGTGAACAGGGCACTTTACTGATCGACTTTATTTCTGAATGCAGAGGTGTCAGCCTGATAACGCGTGACCACCCGGTGCAAAAACTGACCCGAAAGCAGGCAGAAAATACGATGGAATACGAAGCCGCTGCTTTTGCTGAATTGATTGAAGGCAACACCGTTGATCATCCCGGATTGGCAAAAACCCGTGAAGTTAACCGAATCATCACACAAGCCCGTAAAACACTGGGAATTATTTTCCCTACCGACGGGTAACAAAAACCCCGGATAACCGGGGTTTCATTAACCATAAACGCCAGGCTTAAAAGCCATTATTGCGGGCGACATCCCTGAACCAGAGACCGCTCTTCTTAATGGTTCTCTCCTGAGTTTCCAGATCCAGACTGACAAAACCGTAACGGTTTTTATAAGCATTCAGCCAGGACCAGCAATCAATAAACGTCCACAGGTGATAGCCGCGAACTCTGGAGCCTTCTTCGGAGGCTTTGTGAATCCATTTCAGATGGTCACTGATAAAGTCGATGCGATAGTCGTCCTGTATCTGACCATTGACTTCAAATTGCTTCTCACCTTCAACACCCATACCATTCTCGGAGATATAGACTTCAATGTTGTCGTAGTTATCCCGCAAATCAAGCAAGGTGTCGTATACCCCTTTCTCATAGATTTCCCAGCCACGGTGTTCATTCATCTTGCGACCGGGCATCTGGTAAAAGTCGTAGAAATTCTCAGGAACAAACGGGGCATCGGCAGCGGGGGCTACTTCCCTGGCTTTCACTCGACGGGGCTGATAGTAATTAAAGCCCAGGACATCAATGGTGTTGGCAGCAATAATCTCAAGATCTGCCTTGTCATAGTCTGGCAGCTGACCGTGCGCTTTCAGCAACGCCACCAGCTCACGAGGGTAAGTTCCTTTGGTGACCGGATCGAGGAATGCCCTGGTACAGAACAAATCGGCTATATGAGCCGCTTTCTGATCTTCAGGGGAATCACTGCGAGCGTAGGTTGGTGAAAGGTTCAGGATGATACCGATCTTTCCTGCCAGCCCGGTTTTTCGATAACGCTCAATAGCACAGGCATTGGCCAGAATGGAGTGGTAAGCGACTTGTGCCGCCCTTTTAAAATCTACGACGCAGGGCCAGTGATAGACATTCAGATAACCCGCTTCCACTGGCACAATGGGTTCGTTCTGGGTAAACCAATAATTTACCTTGTGACCAAAGAGTTCAAAACATTTCTCAGCGTATTCAGCAAAAGCCTCAACCGTTTCCCGGGATTCCCAGCCTCCCTTTTCCACCAGCGGAACGGGCAGGTCAAAATGGAACAGGTTGATGACCGGTTCAATGCCCTGCCTGATCAATTCATCAATCATGTCATTGTAGAAAGCCACGGCCTGGGGATTCACCTCGCCGGTTCCGGCTGGAATCAGGCGAGACCAGGAGATGGAAGTACGAAACGAGTTGTGCCCCAGCTCTTTCATCAGGGCAATATCATTTTTGTAATTTTTGTAGAAGGTAGAGGCTTCGCAGGGGCCTACCTGATGGTGGAACTTCTCAGGTTCTTTTTCATACCAGAAATCCCAGACATTGGGGCCACGGCCGCCTTCGCGGGAAGCGCCTTCACACTGGGTAGCGGAAGTCGCGCTGCCCCACCAGAAATGCTTGGGAAACAGGTGTTCGGGTGTGCTCATAGGAAACTGCTTTTTATCAACAAGGAGGGAGTGACTGGTTACCATAATAGATTAATGGCGTTGCATAAATTGACCTGTATCATTTTTGTGGTCACTTGGTTACAAATAGCTGCTAAACAACCATTTACCTTCCAGTCAGGGTAAGGGTTATCCTGTGCTCAGTTTCCCTTTAAAATTGATCTCCGAGAGTAAGATCATGAAATCTCTACAGATTCAGCTGGCCCTGTCCGGAGTCAACTGTGCCGGTTGTGTGGGCAAAATTGAAAAGGCTCTGAAAGCTGTGACTGGCGTGAATGAAGCCAGTGTTAACTTTGCTGATAAAACCGCCATGGTCGAAGGCAGAGCCGACCCTTCTTCTCTGATTTCAGCCGTGAAAGCCGCCGGATTCGAAGCTGAAATGATGCCTTGCGACTCTGAACGACAATGTTCTATTCAGGCAAACCAGGAGCAGGAAGATAAAAAACAGTATCGCCACCTGCTAAAACATACGGCGATTGCCCTGAGCCTGGGTTTTCCCCTGATGATCTGGGGTGTTGTCACCGGTGAAATGAGCGTCAACACGCCCTCTCAGCAACTTGCCTGGGGGGTTGTCGGCCTTGCCACGCTGTTTATCCTGGTGTTCTCTGGCAGGCATTACTTTACCGGCATGTGGAAATCCCTGAAGCATGGCAACACCAACATGGACACTCTGATCGCCACTGGCACAGGCATAGCCTGGCTCTATTCTATGGTCGTCGTCTTGTTTCCTCAGCTGCTACCTTTTGCCGCTCGCCATGTTTACTTTGAAGCCAGTGCCATGATTATTGGTCTTATCAATCTGGGTCATGCCCTGGAGTTAAGAGCCAAAGGCAAAACCAGTCAGGCGATTCAGCGACTGTTAGGGCTTCAGTCAAAAACAGCCAGAGTCGTGCGCAGTGGACAGGAAATGGATATTCCTACACATCAGGTTTTAAAAGGCGACATTGTCAGAGTCAGGCCTGGAGAAAAAATCGCAGTAGACGGCATCGTCGTGGAAGGCAGCAGTCTGGTGGATGAGTCGATGCTCACAGGCGAACCACTGGCCGTGAAAAAAACACCAGACGACGACGTTTCAGCAGGGACTCTGAATAAAAATGGCAGTTTGCTGTTCAGGGCAGAAAAAGTCGGCAGCGAAACGGCTCTGGCCCATATTATTGCCTTGGTAAAAAAAGCCCAGGGCTCAAAAATGCCCATTGCCCGGATGGCCGACCAGATCTCATCGATATTTGTACCCGTTGTGATGGTCATCGCACTTCTGTCAGCCACGCTTTGGTTCTTATTCGGCCCTGCACCGGCATTGGCTCACGCATTGGTCGTCGCCACCACGGTTTTGATTATCGCCTGCCCCTGTGCCCTGGGTCTGGCTACGCCCATGTCGGTGATGGCTGGTGTTGGCAAGGCCGCGGAACTGGGTATGCTGATTCGCAAGGGGGATTCTTTGCAGCAGGCCAGTCAATTGACCACGATCGTGCTGGATAAAACAGGAACCATTACTGAAGGTGTTCCCAAGGTAACCGATCGGATCAGCACCACAGCGGACACAGAGGAAGAAAGGAACCAGATTCTGCAGATAGCCGCCAGTCTTGAAAGCGCATCGGAACATCCTCTGGCTGATGCTATTGTCGGCTCGGCTAAACAACAGTCGTTGTTAATTTCACCGGTATCGGATTTTCATGCGGTGACCGGTCAGGGAGTGACCGGGCGTGTTAACGAAAAGTCTGTGATGCTGGGTAATGACAAGCTGATGGCTGCTAATCACATTGATGTCACGCCCCTGGCATCCATTTCAGCGTCGCTGGCCAATCAGGGAAAAACCCCCATGTATCTGGCAGTGGATCAACAGCTGACGGGGCTGATAGCGGTGGCCGACCCGATAAGAAAAGACTCCAAAGCGGCTATCGACAGGCTGCATAAACTGGGCATCAGGGTCATGATGCTGACGGGTGACAACAGGCTGACGGCTGCTGCTGTCGCTCAACAGGTAGGCATTGATGACTTCAGGGCCGAAACCCTGCCTGAAGACAAGGAAAGCTATATCAGACAGTTGCAGGAAAAAGGACATAAAATCGGCATGACCGGTGACGGCATAAACGACGCTCCAGCCCTTGCCCGTGCCGACGTTGGCTTTGCCATTGGCACAGGCACCGATGTTGCCATTGAATCAGCCGACATCACCCTGATTCGCGCTTCGCTGCATGGACTGGCTGATGCTGTTGAGCTGTCCAGGGCAACCCTTAAAAACATAAAGCAGAACCTGTTCGGCGCCTTCGTCTACAACTCTCTGGGCATCCCCATTGCAGCCGGAGTGCTTTATCCTCTCACGGGTATGTTGCTTAACCCGGTGGTTGCAGGCGCTGCCATGGCACTGTCATCGGTCACTGTCGTCAGTAATGCCAACCGTCTGAGACGGTTCAGGCCCACCGCCAGGGAGATCTGAGTGATGAATATTTCCAAAGCAGCACAGGCCACCGGGCTGACCGCCAAAACCATTCGTTACTATGAAAGTCTGGAGCTGATCTCACCGGCTCACCGTTTAGACAATGGTTACCGTGATTATAATGAATCGCACCTACGAGAACTGTCTTTTATTAG
Organism: Endozoicomonas sp. 4G; assembly: GCF_023822025.1. Lineage (NCBI taxonomy): Bacteria > Pseudomonadati > Pseudomonadota > Gammaproteobacteria > Oceanospirillales > Endozoicomonadaceae > Endozoicomonas > Endozoicomonas sp. 4G. Next base: position 5,716,444 of record NZ_CP082909.1, read on the forward strand.
CCACGCCAGAGAATTGGGTTTTACTTTGAAAGAGTGCTCAGACCTTCTGGGACTTTACAATGACAGGCACCGTAAAAGTGCTGATGTGAAATCACTGGCCCTGCAAAAAATAGTCGATGTCGAGGAGAAGATCAGTCAGCTGCAGGTGATTCGTAAGAGCCTGAAACAGCTCACCCAGTGCTGTCATGGGGACGATAGGCCGGACTGCCCTATCATTGACCGGTTGGTTGAGGGAAAAGACGCCGATTCTGAATAAAATCTCTTCGAGGGGAATTCTTTAACCTTAAGCCGGTGTCCCTCCCACCTTTTTTCGGATAAAAAAAACCGTATAATTGACCTTTTCGGATCATATATGCCCTATAATAAAGGCATGAACGGAAACGAACTACTCAAGAAGCTTAAAAAACTGGCAAGGCTAAGAGATGAACAGCTCAAATTGCTTAAAGCGAGAGGAAAGGGGTCTCACGGGACACTTTATTACGGAGATCGAAAGACCACCTTGAAAGACCCAAAAAAAGAAATCGGGGCTGGGCTTTTGAAAAATATGTTAGAAGACCTCGGATTAAATAAGGGTGATATAGAGGGGCTATAAAGCTCCCGGAGGTAAAACCATGAGAATACAGTATCCTGCTACCGTCAGTTGTGATGAAGACGGTCGTTATCTAGTGAAGTTTTACGACTTCGGATGGGGTTGTACCGATGGAGAAACTATAGAAGAAGCTCTTGGCGAGGCTGCTGACTGCCTTGATGAGCTGATTGCAACCACTATAGAAAACGATGAAGTTTTACCTGTTCCCGGTGACATGCTGGCCGTTAACACCTTTCCAGTTTCGCCGTCTGCCCTTATTGCTGCCAAGGCTGCTATCTACAACGAGCACAAGGCTAAGCGTCATAAGAAAACAGAGCTTGCAGCACTGGTTGGAAAGAATGAGAAGTTTATCAGAACTTTGCTTGATCCTAATGCCGGGTCAAAAATCCAGAGCATAGAGGAAGTGCTTCATGCTCTTGGTAAGCGACTGGTTATCAGCGTCGAAGATGATATCGTTACTCGTCATCGAGTTTAGAAACCGGTGTCAATAAACTCGTTCCAATCTCATCATCCAAAGAAGCCCATAGAAGGGCTTCTTTGGGTTAAACACAAGTCAATGAGTAGCAAACACACTCAACTTGCCATCCTCAGTGAAACTAACCACCTGATAAGGCTCTTTGCTGTTGCCGTAATCCATACCGGGTGAACCCATGGGCATACCCGGAACCGTCAGGCCATTCACCCCTTCAGGCTTTTCAGTCAGCAAACGTATGATGTCTTCAGCCGGGATATGACCTTCAAAGGCATAATCGCCAATAAAAGCCGTGTGGCAGGATTCCATTCCTGTTGGAATACCGCCCTTGGCACGGAACATGGCGGTGCTGGGTACATCATGCAACCTGACCTTAAAGCCATGCTCTTCCATGTGTTTCGCCCAGTCTGTACAACAGCCGCAGGCAGGGATTTTGTAGACGTCAACGGTCGGGAATGATGCCTCAGCCTGAGCCAACATGGACGACATTAAAACAGTAGTTCCCAAGAACAGGGTTTTCAGCTTCTGCATTAGCGTTATTCCAAAAATAAGAGAGGATGGTTCAGGGTTTCAGCCTAAACCATCCTCTAACTGGAAGGTCAATTATTGACCGCCACTAAATCCCCATCGCTACTCCCTCACGTCGAGGATCAGCGCCGCCCTCAAGACCTTCTTCGGTTATCACAATACCGTGCAGGCCACTGTTCAGTTCCCTCACCTTGACGGGATAACCGAGCTTTTCCAGCGCCGGCTTCATAAGCTCTGCATCGCTATCTTGCTCCAGCTCATAAACACCCATTGGATTGATCAGATGGGGCAGGGAAATAGCTTTCTGAATATCCATTCCCCAGTCAATGTGAGCAACCAGAGTTTTGGCAACATAACTGATAATACGACTACCGCCGGGTGAGCCGATCACCATATAAGGATCTCCCTCTTTATTCATAACAATAGTAGGCGCCATAGAAGACCTTGGTCTTTTACCAGGTTCAACACGATTGGCAATAGGCGTACCATTGTCATGACTGGCAAAGGAGAAATCAGTCAATTCATTGTTCAGCAGGAAACCGCCCACCATCAAACGGGAACCAAAGCCGTTCTCAATTGTCGTTGTCATGGACAGAGCGTTACCCTCGGCATCGACAATGGAAATATGGCTGGTAGAGGGCAGTTCAATGGACTGATCATCCGCCTGAAGCGAAGCGTGCTGCCAGGCGGGGTTGCCTGCTTTCACGGTCTTCAGAGGCTGGTCGGACTGAAGCTGTCTAGCCCTTTCTGCCAGATATTGACTATCCAGAAGTCCCTGGACAGGTACAGGTACATAGTCACTGTCGGCCAGATAACGGGCCCTGTCTGCAAAAGCCAGTCTTGATGCACCGGCAAACAGACGCCAGGACTCCGGATTCTCAGATCCCAGGCTGGCCAGGTCATACGACTGCAGAATGCCCAGAATCTGTCCCACTGTGGTAGCCCCTGAGCTGGGAGGACCCATGCCGCAAATAGAATATTGGCGATAGGCTGAACATACCGGCGTACGCTCTATTACCCGATAGTTTCTCAGATCCTTTCTTGAAAGCACTCCGGGGTTGCCCTCGGCTTTTCTGACGGTTTTGACAATCTTGTCTGCCAGCTCTCCTTTATAAAAGGCTTTTGAACCACCGCTGGCAATCAGCCTCAGGGTTCTGGCAAACTCAGGGTTTTTCAGAAGCGTTCCCGCCTGAAGCGGTTGTCCTTTTTTATCAAAGAAATATTGGCGGGTGCCCGGATAACGGCTGAGTTTTTCCTGATCTTTGGCAATCAGGCTGGCCAGTCTGGGAGAAACCATAAAGCCTTCTTCCGCCAGTTTAATGGCCGGTTGGAAAAGCTCAGACCATGGACGTTTACCATAACGCTGGTGCATCTCTTCCAGCAGTTTGACGGTACCTGGCGTACCTACCGAGCGCCCCCCAACCACGGCATCATAAAATTGTAATGGTTTGCCGGTGTCGTCCTGAAACAGGGTCGGTGTTGCTTTTGCAGGAGCTGTTTCCCGGCCATCCAGAGTGATCAGACGTTTTTTTTCAGCGTCGAAGTAGAGAGTAAAGGCACCGCCGCCAATACCAGACGACTGTGGTTCAACCAGGTTCAGTACCAGCTGAACGGCAATCGCAGCATCCGCTGCCGAACCGCCTTTTCTGAGAATCTCATCGCCTGCCTGGACAGCCAGCGGATTGGCCGCTGCCACCATGTGTTTGCTGGCCTTTACCAGACTCTTTTCTTCAAACCCTGTCGCTGCTTCCGGAGCCAGATCATCACTGACATTCACGACCTCTGCCTGCACGTTAAAGCAGGCAACCAATAGACTGGCGGTGATAGCACACCGTCTGAAAACCCCCTCGGACATAGAAAAACTTCCTTTGCATTAATTTTTGTTAGGCCAGCCAATAGTTCCAGTGTTGGCTTGAATGTGCAATGACTTTTCGCTATTTCTTACCCTGCCCGATTGTGATTGTTGCAAGACACCAACGGCTCGTTCCCACGCTGGAGCATCATTATCTGACCAATCTAAGCAGCCATTTTTATCAAAATGACTGCTCCTGAATTGTCTATTTTGCTGCTTTTCTTTTATTACCCATTACAACGATTATTCGTTTTTCTGCCACTTCTTTTTCATCATTGATGCCTTTAAACTCTATATCTTGACTACGGTGAATCAAACTCATGTCGTTAGTAAAGGCATATCCGCCATTTTTTTTATAAGGTTTTTTTTCTTCCGTACCTTCAAGCGGGATAATAAAAGGATAAGAATCTGAACACTGGGCAATTTCAAGTCCACCACCTGAGTATTCCGTTTCACAATCGTGCTCATTCAGCTGTACGACCAGACTACCCTCGTTTTGATCACGATGCCAGTGCATATTCTTAATATTCTGAGGAGTGAACGATAAACCTTTAAATCTGACAGGATTGAATAGAGGATAGCGATTTATAAAAATCTTTATCCTGTCAACCTCATTACCTGACCAATCTAATAAAACAGCCATTTTTTCCAATGCCTGGCAGCATAGTTCTTTAACAGCTTCCGAACGGGTTAGAAGATTCCTCTTGAATGCTTCTTTTGCTTTTATCTTGCCATCTTCATCAACTTGACAGACTAAATATTTGCCTACGTCATGCAAAAGATATGAATACACTATGTTACTATCTTCATGTCTTTTACTAGATTCAAATCTTATATATGGGCAATCAAAGATATCATTCTTAGGTATTTGATTTTTACAACTTGTATCGATTCTATTAAACACTTCATTGATAAGATCCAAATCAAACAGTCGACGATCTTTGTCTATTTCACGGTTGACCTTTTCTAAAACACCTTCATCAAATACATCTTTTACCTGAATGAATTTATCACCATATTTTATATTTTTATCGACTGCGCTTTGCCTGGGGTACCTTGTCTGATCCTGTCGTATTTTTTTCGATGGACTGGCACCATCAGCCGATGGTTCAAGCATGAACAGAGCAAATCGGTTTAAAAATTTTTCATGCAGATTATACAATTCTTTATGGAAAGACCATTTATCCGCTTTTATCACCTCTTTGGAAGTATCGGTTGATGCGCTCAAAAAACCGGGCTTTACCAAACCGTTCGATAATTCTGTCGATTCCGGAACACTGTTCAGACTGTTTTTAAAAGAATCGCTCTGCTGAGTTGATGGGGCTGATCCAGCACTAGACGACCTTGCCAGATGGCTATTCATGGAATGATAAAATAAGTGCCCGGTTCCCATCTGAAGTAGTGACATAAGGTCCTTGATATGATGCTGCTGCCAGATTTTTTGTGCCGAAATACCCATGGCCAGTTTGTCTGATGTCGTACTGAGCGCCAGTGAAAACAGATCTTCTGAATGCTGGCTGGAGTCAGTGAGCAGTAAAAAGCCCTGATGGTGGCTAAAAAGATCATGGTCGGAGTAAACCAGTCGTGATACCGGGTTATTCTGGCTACTGCTCAGGCTGATAACCGCAGCGCCTTTTTGACTGTTTACAACATCGGTTAACGATGGGGAAAAAAACCATCCTTTCAGTGGTACTCCCCAACATTGCATTTTCAATGGCCCGGTTAACAGCTTTTAAGGTTTCTCCATGAAAGAGACTGTAAACCTTAGCCTCTTCAAAGTGTGAGCAGACGGTTGTGATGGTTTCTAAATCCCATTGAACATCCGTTTCAGCATCAATAAGCAGGTTTATTTCTTCAGAAACCTGGTCTCCACTGACCATCAGTTTTAGCCGGTTGTTATGGTTCTGATCAATCTGGATAGTCAGCTTATCCATACGGTTGTCAGAAAGCGTTTGGTATAAATGGAGCCATTCTGGAATGTCATCAGGGAGATCAATGTCGTCATTGTTGCTCAGTACATTGATTTCAAGAAATGGCTTTTGATCTTCGGGGAATACAACTTGCTGATAATAATGACTGGCCAGCCAAGGGTGCTCAGGGTAGACAGGCATAAATCCTTTGCGGAGAAGGTGTGAGTCACAGGCAAGGATTTTGTTTTCCCTGTCGACGTAGTCAGACACAGTGGAGGTCAGATAATTAGAATAAAAATTCAGGTTAAGCAGTGTAAAAAATGCACCGATCCCTGACTCCACTGTCACTGCCGATGCTGCGAATAAATCCGTTATAAAAGAGTGGCTGCCTGACTGCTGTTTAAGAACCACTTCTCTGGCGGCGGCTATGTAGTAGGGTACAAATGCAATAACAACAAAAATGGCTGAAGTGCGCAGTGAATCTAACACCTGTCGTGCGATTGTATAAGAATCCTGTTGTACCAGAAGGTGAGTCTGTGGTTTTAATAAGTGGGGTATTCCCTGGTTCGAAATCGTCGTACCTACTGGATTTTCATTGACATGGATGAGTGTTTCAGTCACTCCACTGGCCGCCAATGGAAGTGCCGTCAAAAATAAAATTAATGTCACTAGTCTGGCTAGATTAATCACTCTTAAATCACTCCTGAATCCTGTCATTAAGTTGAGGATGTAAATCAAGACACGGTGCTCAGTACTTTTATCAAGTCAATCTCAAAATGAGAGGCTTTTGCAAGCCCGTTCCTTTAGGGACGGAGTTTACTACCCACTACAACGATTATTCGTTTTTCTGCCACTTCTTTTTCATCATTGATGCCTTTAAACTCTATATCTTGACTACGGTGAATCAAAGTCATTTCGTTAGTAAAAGCATATCCGCCATTTTTTTCATAAGGGTTTTCTTCTTTCGTACCTTCAAGCGGGGTCATAAAAGGATCAGAAGCTAAACACTGGGCAATCTCAAGTCCACCACCTGAGTATTCCGTTTCACAATCGTGCTCATTCAGCTGTACGACCAGGCTACCCTCCTCTTGATCACGATGCCAGTGCATATTCTTAATATTCTGAGGAGTGAACGATAAACCTTTAAACCTGACAGGATTGAATAGAGGATAGCGATTTATATAAATCTTTATCCTGGCAACCTCATTACCTGACCAATCTAATAAAACAGCCATTTTTTCCAATGCCTGGCAGCATAGTTCTTTAACAGCTTCCGAACGGGTTTGAAGAGTCCTCTTGAATGCTTCTTTTGCTTTTATCTTGCCATTTTCATCAAATTGACAGACTAAATATCCGTCTAAGCCATGCAAAAGATATGAATACACTATGTTACTATTTTCAGGTTCTATAAAAGATTCAAATCTTATATATGTGCAATCAAAGATATCACTCTTAGCTATTTGTTTTTCAAAAGTTGAAAAGATACTATCAAACACTTCATTGATAAGATCCAAATCAAACAGTCGACGATCTTTGTCTATTTCACGGTTGACCTTTTCTAAAACACCTTCATCAAATACATCTTTTACCTGAATGAATTTATCACCATATTTTATATTTTTATCGACTGCGCTTTGCCTGGGGTACCTTGTCTGATCCTGTCGTATTTTTTTCGATGGACTGGCACCATCAGCCGATGGTTCAAGCATGAACAGAGCAAATCGGTTTAAAAATTTTTCATGCAGATTATACAATTCTTTATGGAAAGACCATTTATCCGCTTTTATCACCTCTTTGGAAGTATCGGTTGATGCGCTCAAAAAACCGGGCTTTACCAAACCGTTCGATAATTCTGTCGATTCCGGAACACTGTTCAGACTGTTTTTAAAAGAATCGCTCTGCTGAGTTGATGGGGCTGATCCAGCACTAGACGACCTTGCCAGATGGCTATTCATGGAATGATAAAATAAGTGCCCGGTTCCCATCTGAAGTAGTGACATAAGGTCCTTGATATGATGCTGCTGCCAGATTTTTTGTGCCGAAATACCCATGGCCAGTTTGTCTGATGTCGTACTGAGCGCCAGTGAAAACAGATCTTCTGAATGCTGGCTGGAGTCAGTGAGCAGTAAAAAGCCCTGATGGTGGCTAAAAAGATCATGGTCGGAGTAAACCAGTCGTGATACCGGGTTATTCTGGCTACTGCTCAGGCTGATAACCGCAGCGCCTTTTTGACTGTTTACAACATCGGTTAACGATGGGGAAAAAACCATCCTTTCAGTGGTACTCCCCAACATTGCATTTTCAATGGCCCGGTTAACAGCTTTTAAGGTTTCTCCATGAAAGAGACTGTAAACCTTAGCCTCTTCAAAGTGTGAGCAGACGGTTGTGATGGTTTCTAAATCCCATTGAACATCCGTTTCAGCATCAATAAGCAGGTTTATTTCTTCAGAAACCTGGTCTCCACTGACCATCAGTTTTAGCCGGTTGTTATGGTTCTGATCAATCTGGATAGTCAGCTTATCCATACGGTTGTCAGAAAGCGTTTGGTATAAATGGAGCCATTCTGGAATGTCATCAGGGAGATCAATGTCGTCATTGTTGCTCAGTACATTGATTTCAAGAAATGGCTTTTGATCTTCGGGGAATACAACTTGCTGATAATAATGACTGGCCAGCCAAGGGTGCTCAGGGTAGACAGGCATAAATCCTTTGCGGAGAAGGTGTGAGTCACAGGCAAGGATTTTGTTTTCCCTGTCGACGTAGTCAGACACAGTGGAGGTCAGATAATTAGAATAAAAATTCAGGTTAAGCAGTGTAAAAAATGCACCGATCCCTGACTCCACTGTCACTGCCGATGCTGCGAATAAATCCGTTATAAAAGAGTGGCTGCCTGACTGCTGTTTAAGAACCACTTCTCTGGCGGCGGCTATGTAGTAGGGTACAAATGCAATAACAACAAAAATGGCTGAAGTGCGCAGTGAATCTAACACCTGTCGTGCGATTGTATAAGAATCCTGTTGTACCAGAAGGTGGGTCTGTGGTTTTAATAAGTGGGGTATTCCCTGGTTCGAAATCGTCGTACCTACTGGATTTTCATTGACATGGATGAGTGCTTCAGTATTTCCATTTGCAGCCAATGAAAACGCCGTCAAAAATAAAATCAATGTCACCAGTCTGACCATATTACTCATTTTTAAAATTTCCCAAACTTTCTATTTTCCCGCTTCAGCAGGTTACAAGGCAGCCAGACCAGTTTTTTGGTTTGGCGGGGATTATTGTAGATCAGGAGGCTTATTTGCAATTAATTGAAAAGCCTCCCTGACTGGGGTAGCTTATCTGATCCAGAAGTATTTTGATCGATTACCGGTAACCAGCCAATACAAGCAGGATGCGTTTTTCTCCCACTTTTTTTTCATCATTGCCGAATTCGCAGTCTATGTCTGCTTCCTTGTGAACTAAACCCTCACGGTTGGTATAAATTAAACCCCTATTTTGTTCAAGAAGATGCTCTTCTTCCGTACCTTCCTTAGGTGGGCCATCGACAAACCATGAAGCTGAAGAAAAAAAAGATGAAGAACGACATCCAATATTAACTCCACCGCCTGAATATCCCCTTTCACAATCGTTGTCATTCAGCTGTACGATCAGGCTTGCCTGTGCCGGATCACGACTCCAAGGCAAACCCTTCATATTTTTGGGAGTCATTAAGAACCCTTTAAACCTGTCAGGATGGATTAGGGGATAGCGCATTATTAAAAATTGTATATTTTCAACCTCATTACCTGACCAACCTAATGAAACAACCATTTTTTCCAATGCCTGACAACACAGCTCTTTAACGGCTTCTGAACGAGTATAAATAATATCTTTCTTGAAGGCTTCTCTTTCTTTTATCCTGCCATCTTTATCAAAATGACTGATCAGGCGTTTTTCCTCGGAATTCAATTCAATTTCATTATATATGTTACCACCAACAATTTTCAGAGCTACATGATCAAAAATATCATTTCCCGACATTCTGAAATATTTACCAGACATGGATTCTAAAAACCCTTCTTTGATAAAGTCGACATCAAATAATCGGCAATCTTTGCCTATTTCTCCGTTGACCTTTTTTAAAAGATCTTTGTTAAATACTTGATTTATCTTTATAAATTTATCTCCAAATTTTATTTGTTCATCAATTGTACTTTCCCCTAAAACCGATGACGTGGCGAAATGGCTACTACCGGCCGTGTCACTATCGACTCTATCTGCTGGAACACTCTCTTCTGAGTCCTGAACGCTCTGTCTGGAGTGCCTTGTCTGACCCAGTCGTATTTTTTTCGATTGACTGGCATCATCAGCCGATGGTTCAAGCATAAACAGAGCGAATGATTTTAAAAATCCCCTATGCAGCTTGTACAGTTCGTTATGGAAAGACAGTTCACCCGCTTTTATCATCTTTTGGACAGTATCGGTTGATGCTCTCAAAAAACCGGACTCTACCGGACCTTTCGATAATTCTGTCGATTCCCCAATATTGGGCAGGCTGTTTTTAAAGGAATGGCTCTGTTGAGGTGATGGGGCTGACCCAGGGTTAGACGTTCTTGCCAGATGGGTATTCATAGAGCGATATAATAAGTGCCCGGTTCCCATTTGAAGTAATGACATAAGGTCGTTGATATGATCTTGCCTCCAGGTTTTTTGTGACGAAAGACCCATAGCCAGTTTGTCTGATGTGGTACTGAGCGCCAGTGAAAACAGATCTTCTGAATGCTGGCTTGAGTCAGTGAGCAGTAAAAATCCCTGATGGTGGCTAAAAAGATCATGGTCAGAGTAAACCAATCGTGATACCGGGTTATTCTGGCTACTGCTCAGACTGATAACCGCAGCGCCTTTTTGACTGTTTAAAACATCGGTTAACGATGGGGAAAAAACCACCCTTTCAGCGGTATTGCCCGACATTGCGTTTTCAATGGCCCGGTTAACAGCCTTTAAGGTTTCTCCATGAAAGAGGCTGTAAACCTTAGCCCCTTCAAAGTGTGAACAGACGTTTGTAATGGTCTCTAAATCCCATTGAACATCCGTTTCAGCATCCGTTTCAGCATCCGTTTCAGCATCAATAGTCAGGTATATTTCCTCAGAAACCTGTTCACCACTGACCATAAGTTTTAGCAGGTGATTATGGTTCTCATGAATTTGGATAGTCAGCTTATCCAGACGGCTGTCAGAAAGCGTTTGATATAAATGAACCCATTCTGGAATATCGTCAGGGAGCTCAGTGTCGGCATTGTTTTTCAGTAGATTGTTTTTCAGTAGATTGATTTCCAGAAATGGCTTTTGATCTTCGGGGAATACAACCTGCTGATAATAATGACTGGCCAGCCAGGGGTGTTCAGGGTAGACAGGCATGAACCCTTTGCGGGGAAGGTTCGATTCACAGGCAAGGATTTTGTTTTCCCTGCCAACATAGTCAGACACAGTACCGGTCAGATAGTTAGAATAAAAATACAGGTTGAGCAATGTAAAGAATGCCCTGACTTGTGACTCCAATGCCATTGCCGATGATGCGAAAAAATCGGCTACATAAGACCGGCTTCCTCTTGATGGGTATTTGCCAACCACCTCGCTGGCGGCGGCCATGTAATAGGGTAAAAAGGAAACAGCAACAAGAATGGCTGAAGTTCTCAGTGAACCTAACACCTGTCGTGCGATTGTATAAGAGTCCTGTTGTACCAGAAGGTGGGTCTGTGGTTTTAATAGGCGGGTTATTCCCTGGTTCGAAATCGTCGTCCCTACTGGATTTTCATTGACATTAATGAGTGTTTCAGTACCTCCACTTGCCGCCAATGGAACCGCCGTCAAAAATAAAATCAATGTCACCCGTCTGGCTGGATTACTCACTCTTAAATGGCTCCTGAATCCAGTCATAGAACTGGGGATATGCATCAAGCCATGGCGATGCATAAGAAAGCTGCGAATAGAGTTCGTGAGAAACGTGATGGCGCTCCATACCAGGCAACGTGTTGTGTTTTTGCACATTTGAAGCTCTCTGCCGTCTGTATTTGTTGATGTTTCCAAGCATCAGCAAGAGTAGCAGTAAAATGCGAAACCGTTGCACTAAATCGCACCCAGTTAGAAAATCAGAGTTTGTCAGACTGGTACTTAGTGGCAGCAGACACAAGATTGTCTGCTCCAGCAGTCCATACATGCGGCATACCCACGTACGACGCTGGACGTTGAAATACCTGGTTCAGTGGTGTTGGGATTGCTTTCAGGTACGATGTTGCCGTAAGACTATGCGACAGGTTCTCAAACGGCTAGCCCGGATATTTCATAAACTGCCCAATAAGCCAGAAATATTCGATTCCAAATAGCTGAGTACTTACTTGTAATCAGCGAATGCAGTAATGATACATTTTTCTCCTACTTTTTCCTTATCATTGCTGCATTTGAAGTCTATATCTCCGCCCCGATGAACCAATTTCTCCTCGTTAGTAAAAACATAACCGCTATTCATTTTATAACCATGTGTTTCTTCCGTCCCTTTATCAGGCGAATCCATACGATTGCCGCGAATTGAAGACCTTCCAATATCAAGTCCACCACCTGAATATTCTATTTCACCATCGTTGTCATTCAACTGTACGACGAGGCTTGCCTGTCCCGGATCGCGATGCCATCTCAAACTCTTAATATTTTTGATAGGCTGACGGAGCCCTTCAAGCCTGTCGGGGTGCATTAGGGGATAGCGTATTATATAAAACTGTATATTTTCAACCTTATTACCTGACCAATTTAATGAATCTGCCATTTTTTCTAATGCCTGACAGCATAGTTCTTTAACAGATTCCGAACGGGTGTGAGTAATACCTCTCTTGAGTGCTTCTTTTTCTTTTATCTTTCCATCTTTATCAAAATAACAGGTCAGCGCTTTTTCCTCGGTATGCAATTTAATCACATTCCGTAGGTTATTGTTAACAATATCAATAACCATATGATCGAAAATATCATTGTCAGGTATCAATAAAAAATCAGGGAAAAGGGCTTTATCAATCTCATTTTTGATAAAATCCACATCAAACAACCGGCGATCTTGACCTACTTCCCAATTGACCTTTTTTAAAAGACCTTTATCAAACACATCATTTAACGGAATGAATTTATCACCATATTTTATATGTTCATCAACTGCCCTTTCTGCTGAAACATCCTCCTTTGAGTACTGTGCGTCCTGCCCGGAGTTCCGATCCAGTCGTATTTTTTTCGATGACCTGACACCATCAGCCGATGGCTCAAGCATGAACAGAGCGAATGAGCTTAAAAATTTCACATGCAGCCTGTCCAGTTCGTTATGGAAAGACGATTGACCCGCTTTCATCATTTCTGTGAAAACATGGGTTAATGCTCTGAAAAAACCGGGCTCTATCGAACGTTTCGATAATTCTGTCGATTCCGGAACACGGGTCAGACTGTTTTTAAAAGAATGGCTCTGTCGAGTTGATGGAGCTGACCCAAGATTAGACGACCTTGCCAGATGGGTATTCATGGAATGATAAAATAAGTGCCCGGTTCCCATCTGAAGCAGTGACATAAGGTCCTTGATATGATGCTGCTGCCAGATTTTTTGTGCCGAAATACCCATGGCCAGTTTGTCTGATGTGGTACTGAGCGCCAGTGAAAACAGATCATCTGAATGCTGGCTGGAGTCAGTGAGCAGTAAAAAGCCCTGATGGTGGCTAAAAAGATCATGGTCAGAGTAAACCAGTCGTGATGCCGGGTTATTCTGGCTACCACTCAGGCCGATAACCGCAGCACCTTTCTGACTGTTTAACACATCGGTTAAAGATGGGGAAAAAACCATCCTTTCAGTGGTATTGCCCGACATTGCGTTTTCAATAGCCTGGTTAACAGCCTTTAAGGTTTCTCTATGAAAGAGGCTGTAAACCTTAGCCTCTTCAAAGTGTGAGCAGACGGTTGTGATGGTTTCTAAATCCCATTGAACATCCGTTTCAGCATCAATAATCAGGTTTATTTCTTCAGAAACCTGATCTCCACTGACCATCAGTTTTAGCAGGTTGTTGTGGTTCTCATGAATCTTGATAGTCAGCTTATCCATACGGTTGTTAGAAAGCGTTTGGTATAAATGAACCCATTCTGGAATGCCGTCAGGGGGATCAATGTCGTCATTATTGCTCAGTACATTAATTTCCAGAAATGGCTTTTGATCTTCGGGGAATACAACCTTCTGATAATAATGACTGGCCAGCCAGGGGTGTTCAGGGTAAACAGGCATGAAGCCTTTACGGGGAAGGTGCGCGTCACAGGCAAGGATTTTGTTTTCCCTGTCGACGTAGCCAGACACAGTGGAAGTCAGATAGTTAAAATAAAAATTCAGGTTAAGCAGTGTAAAAAATGCACCGATCCGTGACTCTACTGTCACTGCCGATGCTGCGAAAACATCCGTTATAAAAGAGTGGCTGCCTGACTGCTGTTTAAGAACCACTTCTCTGGCGGCGGCTATGTAATAGGGTACAAATGCAATAACAACGAAAATGGCAGAAGTGCGCAGTGAATCTAACACCTGTCGTGCGATTGTATAAGAATCCTGCTGTACCAGAAGGTGAGTCTGTGGTTTTAATAAGTGGGATATTCCCTGGTTCGAAATCGTCGTACCTACTGGATGTTCATTAACATGGATGAGTGTTTCAGTACCTCCACTGGCCGCCAATGGAAGTGGCGTCAAAAATAAAACCAATGCCACAATTCTGGCCATATTACTCATTTTTAAATTGTCCCACATTTTTTATTTTGCCGCTTTAACAGGTTAAAAGGCAGCCCAGATCAGTTCTTTGTTTTGGCTGGGATTAGTGTAGTTCAGGGGGGCTTATTTGCAATTAATTCAGCACGTCCATGCGCTTATTTTCCCATTCAAAAAACAACGATCATCCTTCCAGTACGATCAAGGGTGCAAGTCATTTTCCTATACCAATTTTTCTGATTACTCGTTTAGCGAGTACAAGAATTATGCATTTTTCTACCACTTTTGTTTCATCATTAGTGATTTTGTAGACCATATCTTGGCATTGGTGAACTAAACCAGCCTTGTTAGTAAAGACAAAACCGCTATTTTTTTCATAAAAATAGCTTTCTTCCGTACCATCATCAGGGAATTTAAAAATCTCGTCTAAAGACCGGCCAATATAACGGCCAATATTAAGCCCACCTCCTGAATAGTCTGTTTCACAATCGTGGTCATTCAACTGTACAACCAGAGTGGCCTCTGCATCGTCGCGATGCCAGGGCATATCCTCAACCTTACCAGATCTGTAGAAGACCCCTTTGTACTTGTCAGGATGGAAAAGGGGATAGCGGATTATATACAAATGTATTTTTTCAACCAAACTGTTTGACCAATCTAATGAAGCAGCCATTTTTTCCAATGCTTGGCAGCATAGATCTTTGACGGCTTCCGAGCGGGTTTGAATAATATTTTCCTTGAATAGCTCTTTATCTATCATCTTACCATCTTTATCAAAATAGCTATTTAAGACTTTATTGTCAGAATCCAATCTAATTAGAGAGCGCAAGTTTCCTTCTCCAAAAATACCTACATTTATATCAGTAAAAAGATCATTCTCCGGAATTTTACCATTAGCAATATTTTTGCATTTATCTAAAATATTCTCGACAAAATCCACATCAAACATCCGACGATCTTTTTCTATTTCGCCGTTGACCTTTTCTAAAATACCTTCATCAAATACATCTTTTACCTGAATGAATTTATCACCATATTTTATATTTTTATCGACTGCGCTCTGCCTTGGGAACCTTGTCTGATCCAGTTGTATTTTTTTCGATGAACTGGCACCATCAGCCGACGGTTCAAGCATGAACAGAGCAAATCGGTTTAAAATTTTTTCATGCAGATTATACAATTCTTTATGGAAAGACCATTTACCCGCTTCTATCATTTCTTTGAAAGTATTGCTTGATGTGCTCAAAAAACCGGGTTCTACCAAACCTTTCGATAATTCTGTCGATTCCGGAACACGGGTCAGACTGTTTTTAAAAGAATGGCTCTGTCGAGTTGATGGAGCTGACCCAAGATTAGACGACCTTGCCAGATGGGTATTCATGGAATGATAAAATAAGTGCCCGGTTCCCATCTGAAGCAGTGACATAAGGTCCTTGATATGATGCTGCTGCCAGATTTTTTGTGCCGAAATACCCATGGCCAGTTTGTCTGATGTGGTACTGAGCGCCAGTGAAAACAGATCCTCTGAATGCTGGCTGGAGTCAGTGAGCAGTAAAAAGCCCTGATGATGGCTAAAAAGATCATGGTCAGAGTAAACCAGTCGTGATGCCGGGTTATTATGGCTACTACTCAGGCCGATAACCGCAGCGCCTTTTTGACTGTTTAACACATCGGTTAAAGATGGGGAAAAAACCATCCTTTCAGTGGTATTGCCCGACATTGCGTTTTCAATAGCCCGGTTAACAGCCTTTAAGGTTTCTCTATGAAAGAGACTGTAAACCTTAGCCTCTTCAAAGTGTGAGCAGACGGTTGTGATGGTTTCTAAATCCCATTGAACATCCGTTTCAGCATCAATAATCAGGTTTATTTCTTCAGAAACCTGATCTCCACTGACCATCAGTTTTAGCAGGTTGGTGTGGTTCTCATGAATCTGGATAGTCAGCTTATCCATACGGTTGTTAGAAAGCGTTTGGTATAAATTGACCCATTCTGGAATGTCATCAGGGGGATCAATGTCGTCATTATTGCTCAGTACATTGATTTCCAGAAATGGCTTTTGATCTTCATGGAATACAACTCGCTGATAGTAATGACTGGCCAGCCAGGGGTGTTCAGGGTAAACAGGCATAAACCCTTTGCGAGGAAGGTTCGAGTCACAGGCAAGGATTTTGTTTTCCCTGTCGACGTAGCCAGACACGGTGGAAGTCAGATAGTTAAAATAAAAATTCAGGTTAAGCAGTGTAAAAAATGCACCGATCCGTGACTCTGCTGTCACTGCCGATGCTGCGAAAACATCCGTTATAAAAGAGTGTCTGCCTGACTGCTGTTTAAGAACCACTTCTCTGGCGGCGGCTATGTAGTAGGGTACAAATGCAATAACAACAAAAATGGCTGAAGTGCGCAGTGAATCTAACACCTGTCGTGCGATTGTATAAGAGTCCTGCTGTACCAGAAGGTGAGTCTGTGGTTTTAATAAGTGGGGTATTCCCTGGTTCGAAATCGTCGTACCTACTGGATGTTCATTGACGTTGATGAGTGTTTCAGTGCCTCCACTTGCCGCCAATGGAAGTGCAGTCAAAAATAAAATCAATGTTGCCAGTCTGGCCATATTACTCATTTTTAAATTGTCCCACATTTTCTATTTTGCCGCTGTAGCAGGTTACCAGGAGCCTGACCGAGCACCTGCCCAATAAGCCAGAAATATTCGTTTCCAAATAGCTGAGTACTTACCAGTAATCAGCCAATACAACAATGATGCATTTTTCTGCTACTTTGTTCTTATCATTGCTGCATTTGAAGTTTATATCTCCGCCCCGATGAACCAAATAATTCTTGTTAGTAAAGGCATAACCGCAATTTAATTTATAACCATGTGTTTCTTCCGTCCCTTTATCAGGCGAGTGAAGATTCTTGCCGCGATCTGAAGACTGTCCAATATCAAGTCCACCACCTGAATATTCTATTTCACCATCGTTGTCATTCAACTGTACAACCAGACTTGCCTGTGCCGGATCGCGATGCCAAGGAAAACCCTTAATATTTTTGTGAGGCAAAAAGAACCCTTCAAACCTGTCGGGATGCATTAGGGGATAGCGCATTATATAGAACTGTATATTGTCAAACTTATTACCTGAAAAATTTAATGAATCTGCCATCTTTTCTAATGCCTGGCAGCATAGTTCTTTAACAGATTCCGAACGGGTGTAAATAATATTTCTCTTGAATGCTTCTTTTTCTTTTATCTTTCCATCTTTATCAAAATGACAGGTCAGTTCTTCTACCTCGTCATCCAATTTAATTACATTTCGTAGGTTACCATTAAGGCGGTTCAGAGCTAGATAATCAAAAATATTATTTTTCGGAATTCTGAAATAATCTTTAGAGGAGGATTCTAAAAACCCTTTTTTGATAAAATCCACATCAAATATTCGGCGATCTTCGCTTATTTCTCTTTTGACCTTTTTTAAAAGATCTTTATCAAATACATCTTTTACCTGAATGAATTTATCACCATATTTTATATTTTTATCGACTGTCCTTTCCCCTAAAACCGATGGCGTGGCGAAATGGCTGCTACCGGCTATATCTGCTAAAACATTCTCTTCTGAGTCCTGTGCACTCTGCCTAGGGTACCTTGTTTGATCCAGTCGTATTTTTTTCGATGAACTGGCACCATCAGCCGACGGTTCAAGCATGAATAGAGCAAATCGGTTTAAAATTTTTACATGCAGATTATACAGTTCGTTATGGAAAGACCATTTACCCGCTTTTATCATCTTTTTGAAAGTATCGGTTGATACTCTCAAAAAACCAGACTCTACCAAACCTTTCGATAATTCCGTCGATTCCGGAACACTGGCCAGACTGTTTTTAAAAGAATGGCTCTGTTGAGATGATGGAGCTGACCCAAGATTAGACGACCTTGCCAGATGGTTATTCATGGAATGATAAAATAAGTGCCCGATTCCCATTTGAAGCAGTGACATAAGGTTCTTGATATGGTGCTGCTGCCAGATTTTTTGTGCAGAAATACTCATGGCCAGTTTGTCTGACGTCGTACTGAGCGCCAGTGAAAACAGATCCTCTGAATGCTGGCTGGAGTCAGTAAGCAGTAAAAAGCCCTGATGGTGGCTAAAAAGATCATGGTCAGAGTAAACCAGTCGTGATACCGGGTTATTCTGGCTACTACTCAGGCCGATAACCGCAGCGCCTTTTTGACTGTTTAACACATCGGTTAAAGATGGGGAAAACACCATCATTTCGGTGGCACTCCCCAATATTGCGCTTTCAATAGCCCGGTTAACAGCCTTTAAGGTTTCTCCATGAAAGAGACTGTAAACCTTAGCCTCTTCAAAGTGTGAGCAGACGGTTGTGATAGTTTCTAAATCCCATTGAACATCCGTTTCAGCATCAATAATCAGGTTTATTTCTTCAGAAACCTGATCTCCACTGACCATCAGTTTTAGCAGGTTGGTGTGGTTCTCATCGATCTGGATAGTCAGCTTATCCATACGGTTGTTAGAAAGCGTTTGGTATAAATTGACCCATTCTGGAATGTCATCAGGGGGATCAATGTCGTCATTATTGCTCAGTACATTGATTTCCAGAAATGGCTTTTGATCTTCGGGGAATACAACCTGCTGATAGTAATGACTGGCCAGCCAGGGGTGTTCAGGGTAGACAGGCATGAAGCCTTTACGGGGAAGGTGCGCGTCACAGGCAAGGATTTTGTTTTCCCTGTCGACGTAGTCAGACACAGTGGAAGTCAGATAGTTAAAATAAAAATTCAGGTTAAGCAGTGTAAAAAATGCACCAATCCCTGACTCTACTGTCACTGCCGATGCTGCGAAAACATCCGTTATAAAAGAGTGGCTGCCTGACTGCTGTTTAAGAACCACTTCTCTGGCGGCGGCTATGTAGTAGGGTACAAATGCAATAACAACAAAAATGGCTGAAGTGCGCAGTGAATCTAACACCTGTCGTGCGATTGTATAAGAGTCCTGCTGTACCAGAAGGTGAGTCTGTGGTTTTAATAAGTGGGGTATTCCCTGGTTCGAAATCGTCGTAC
The DNA here is from genome assembly GCF_023822025.1 of Endozoicomonas sp. 4G. Taxonomy (NCBI): domain Bacteria; kingdom Pseudomonadati; phylum Pseudomonadota; class Gammaproteobacteria; order Oceanospirillales; family Endozoicomonadaceae; genus Endozoicomonas; species Endozoicomonas sp. 4G. Next base: position 5,735,606 of record NZ_CP082909.1, read on the forward strand.
CTACTGGATGTTCATTGACGTTGATGAGTGTTTCAGTGCCTCCACTTGCCGCCAATGGAAGTGCAGTCAAAAATAAAATCAATGTTGCCAGTCTGGCCATATTACTCATTTTTAAATTGTCCCACATTTTCTATTTTGCCGCTGTAGCAGGTTACCAGGAGCCTGACCGAGCACCTGCCCAATAAGCTAGAAATATTCGTTTCCAAATAGCTGAGTACTTACCAGTAATCAGCCGATACAATAATGATGCATTTTTCTCCTACTTTGCTCTTATCATTGCTGCATTTGAAGTTTATATTTCCACCCCGATGAACCAAATGCTTCTCGTTAGTAAAGGCATAACCGAAATTTAATTTATAACCATGTGTTTCTTCCGTCCCTTCATCAGGCGAGTCAACAATCAAGCGGCGCGTTGAAGATCGTCCAATATCAAGTCCACCACCTGAATATTCTATTTCACAATCGTTGTCACTTAGCTGTACAACAAAGCTTGCCTGCGCCGGATCACGATGCCAGAGCAAATCCTTAATATTTTTGTGAGGTAACGGGAACCCTTCAAACCTGTCGGGATGGATCAGGGGATAACGCACTATAATAAACCGTATATTTTCAACCTTATTACCTGACCAACCAAATGAATCACACATTTTTTCTAATGCCTGACAGCATAGCTTTTTAACAGATTTTGAAGAAGTGTTAACAATACGTTTTTTGAATTCTTCTTTTTCTATGATCTTGCCATTTTCGTCAAAATGACAGATCAGGTTTCTATATTTGGATGCCAATTCCATATAAAACCGTAGATTACCATTAATTAATTGCAGAAACACATGATCACAAATATCATTTTTCGGTATGAAGAACCCCCCCATAAATAAGTGTTTTTCAAGCTGACCTTTGATAAAATCCACATCAAACAATCGGCGATCTTTGTCTATTTTTCTTTTAACCTTTTTTAAAAGACGCTTATCAAATACATCATTTACCATTATAAATCTATCACCATATTTTGTATGCTCATCAACCTTCTTTCTGGATTTACTTAGTAGCAGCCTTCTGAATTTTCTTAATAAAGAAACATGCTCTTCCTCTTGGCCCTGTGCATTCTGCCTGGGGTACCTTGTCTGATCCAGTCGTATTTTTTTCGATGAACTGGCACCATCAGCTGACGGTTCAAGCATGAACAGAGCAAATCGGTTTAAAATTTTTTCATGCAGATTATACAGTTCGTTATGGAAAGACCATTTTCCCGCTTCTATCATCCTTTCGAAAGTATCGATTGAGGATCTCAAAAAACCGGGTTCCACCGAACGTTGCGATAATTCTGTCGGTTCTCGAATATTGGTCAGGCTGTTTTTAAAGGAATGGCTCTGTTGAGATGATGGAGCTGACCCAAGGTTAGACGACCTTGCCAGATGGCTATTCATGGAATGATAAAATAAGTGCCCGGTTCCCATTTGAAGTAATGACACAAGGTCCTTGATATGATGCTGCTGCCAGATTTTTTGTGACGAAATACCCATGGCCAGTTTGTCTGATGTGGTACTGAGCGCCAGTGAAAACAGATCCTCTGAATGCTGGCTGGAGTCAGTGAGCAGTAAAAAGCCCTGATGGTGGCTAAAAAGATCATGGTCAGAGTAAACCAGTCGTGATACCGGGTTATTCTGGCTGGTACTCAGGCTAATAACCGCAGCGCCTTTTTGACTGTTTAACACATCGGTTAAAGATGGGGAAAACACCATCATTTCGGTGGCACTCCCCAATATTGCGTTTTCAATAGCCCGGTTAACAGCCTTTAAGGTTTCTCCATGAAAGAGACTGTAAACCTTAGCCTCTTCAAAGTGTGAGCAGACGGTTGTGATGGTTTCTAAATCCCATTGAACATCCGTTTCAGCATCAATAAGCAGGTTTATTTCTTCAGAAACCTGGTCTCCACTGACCATCAGTTTTAGCAGGTTGTTATGGTTCTCATCAATCTGGATAGTCAGCTTATCCATACGGTTGTCAGAAAGCGTTTGGTATAAATGGAGCCATTCTGGAATGTCATCAGGGGGATCAATGTCGTCATTATTTTCCAGTACATTGATTTCCAGAAATGGCTTTTGATCTTCGGGGAATACAACCTGCTGATAGTAATGACTGGCCAGCCAAGGGTGTTCAGGGTAGACAGGCATGAAGCCTTTGCGGGGAAGGTGCGCGTCACAGGCAAGGATTTTGTTTTCCCTGTCGACGTAGTCAGACACAGTGGAAGTCAGATAGTTAAAATAAAAATTCAGGTTAAGCAGTGTAAAAAATGCACCGATCCCTGACTCTACTGTCACTGCCGATGCTGCGAAAACATCCGTTATAAAAGAGTGGCTGCCTGACTGCTGTTTAAGAACCACTTCTCTGGCGGCGGCTATGTAATAGGGTACAAATGCAATAACAACAAAAATGGCAGAAGTGCGCAGTGAATCTAACACCTGTCGAGCGATTGTATAAGAATCCTGTTGTACCAGAAGGTGGGTCTGTGGTTTTAATAAGTGGGATATTCCCTGGTTCGAAATCGTCGTACCTACTGGATGTTCATTAACATGGATGAGTGTTTCAGTACCTCCACTGGCCGCCAATGGAAGTGTCGTCAAAAATAAAACCAATGCCACAATTCTGGCCATATTACTCATTTTTAAATTGTCCCAAATTTTCTATTTTGCCGCTGTAGCAGGTTACAACTGGCTACTCAGGCAGCCAGACCAGTTCTTTGGTTTGGCCGAAATTATTGTAGATCAGGGGGGCTTATTTGCAATTTAGTCAGCGTCACTGACCTTAATGTTATGAACTTTTATTCTGAAACCCTTTCCAACTTTCATGAATCGGTTTTGAATACTCTCTCAAGCCGAGATTGAATACTGACTTTGGAGTAACCAGACATGCCTCCTACTTTGAAAAGAAAATCCAGCATTGATGACTCACAACCACCTAAGCAACCTCAAACACAGGAAGCACCAAGGGGTGTCAGTGCAGGCAGGGAGGTTACTGTCTATGACAAAAACAAATCGTTGTTCCTCAGTTTGCCCGACGTACCGACCTCTATGATTATCAGCCATTTGAGTTTTCGGGAGATTATTGGTTTAGCTAAGGTATGCCAACATTTTCACACATTTATTAAAAACAATAAGACGGTGGAAAAAATCTGGTATCGCCGGTTTCCTGCTCCACACCAATATCAACTCAAGACTATCGCTACGGCAAAAAGTGATGAGCAAAAACTCCGTAACTGGTTGCGGCCATTTGCCAATGAGGACACTATCGAGTCACTTGTAAGACGGCGAGAAGAACCTCATTTTCCTGTCGACCTTCTTTTCACTAACAGTAAACTGATGGCTCAATGTGAAACGTTTGAGTTAGTAAAAAAAATCGAGTTTTGGCATAGACGTTTTGTCAACGAAGCCACCTTCAGCGCCAATAGCGACCATCTGGCGACCGCCAGTGCGGATGCAACGGTGAAAGTCCACAGCCAGAAAATCGATGGATCCTGGGCAGAAAACACCGTCATTTCACATCCCCGTTGGCTCAAATCCGCCATCTTCAGTCGTGATAGCCGTCATATGGTGACCAACAGTGATGATCTCATAGCGAAAATCTGTGGTCAGACTGACGATGGATCATGGACAGAAAAACTCATCATTAATCATGAATCTATAATCTGTTCTGCTAACTTCAGCGCCGATAGTCGCCATGTGGTGACTGCTGATAAATATGGAGGGCTGAGAATCCATAGTCTGGGGACCGATGGATCGTGGAAACCAACAGCCACCATTAATCATGAGGGTCCAGTCAAGTCGGCCAGCTTAAGCTTCGATGGACGTCATCTGTCGGTCATTGATTCAGATAATAACACTGTCACCATCTATGGTCGGGAAGAAGATGGATCATGGAACGTAAGAACCGTCATTCGCCATAAGAATGAAGTCTACTCTGCCACCTTCAGCGCCGATGGCAATCATCTGGTAACCGCCAGCAAAGATGGTACGGCAACAATCTATGACCTGCAGGACGACGGATCATGGGAAAAAATACAAACAATTAATCATGGTGGTCGGGTCTACTCAGCCAACTTCAGTACCGATAACAAACGTGTGGTGACTGCCGGTAAAGATGGGAAGGCAAAAATCTATGTTCAGAAAACCCCCGGATCGTGGAAAAAAGAAGCCATCATTAAACACAAGGACGCAATCACCTTAGCCCACTTCAGCGCTGATGGCCGTTATGTAGTGACCGCCAGTGACGATCACACCGCACAAATCTATGGTCGGGATGACGATGGAATATGGAGACCAAAAGTCACCATTAACCACAAAGGTAAACTCCGGTCAGCCACCTTCAGTGCCGATGGTTGCCATCTGGTAACCATCGCCGCGGGTGACAATGAGGCGCACATTTATGGTCTTGGGAGAGAGGGGTTATGGGTTAAAAAAGCCACTATTCGAGACGAGGATCCACTCAGATTAGCCACCATTAGCGCCGATGCCCGACATGTGTTGACCATTAATCAATTTGCTCGGGCGATAATTACTGAACTGCGGAGGAGCGATTAATTTTGAAAACCCTCTTCAGGCGAAAATAAATACCGACTTTGGAGCAACCAGACATGTCTCTTCTCTTGAAAAGAAAATCCAGCATTGATGACTCACATTGCCAATGAAGACGCTATCGAGTCACTTGTCAGACAACGAGAAGAACCTCATTTTCCTGTCGACCTTCTTTTCACTAACAGTAAACTGACGGCTCAAACGGCCAGTAAAGATAAGACTGTCATCTAAGGACTCACCAGCAACTTCACCATTTCAGCCCTAACCTGCCCTGGCTCACCGGCTTCCAGCAATCGTATGCTCTGAACTCTCAGCCCTCTGGCATACATATCCGCAAACCCGTTCACAAAGGATTCTACCGATCCTTCCTTGATGTAGATTTCAGCCTGCAGGGCATTGCCCTCTCTGACGCCAATCTGCAAACCGTTCTGGTCAGCCACCTGTTGCATCAGCAGCTGCCAGTCTGCCAAATGAATGGGCTTTGCTTTTGGCAGGGTGAGTGCTTCAGACTGAATCTCGGCTCTTTCCAACAATTGGGTCAGTTCGGGAAGCGGGCTGACAGGCTTTTCAACCGGTTTGAATTTCAGATACAGGAAAGCGGAGCCAGCCAGAGCCAGAACAAAGAGTAGAATTTTTATAAACATTTTATGCATCGAGTTTCTATTCACAGGAAGAAAAAGTTTGCCTCTGGTAATAGCAGAAGGATCTCTCTATTATCGGGTACCTGTCTGAGTACTACAGGCACATGCAGGCTTATCCACAAGGAATAATAATTTATATTTATGACCATTTTCGCATTTCTTTCCGGCGTCCTGCTAACTTGGCTGGTAATGTCGGGACTTTTATCCCAACTGATCAGTTTTATCATCAGTATCTGGTGGCCTTCTTCCAGTGGCGAGCGGGGTATGCAGGCTGATCAGTGGCTTTTGAACAGTGGCGTATCCACCTCTTCCGGCTGGAGGTTGATCGGTTATTGGCGTGAAACCTCCGATTATGGCCAGGCGTGTTCTGAGCTGGCAGGTCTTCTTGCCGATAAAGCCTGTCTCTCCAATCAGGATAAGGTGCTGGATGTTGGTTTTTCCAGCTACGATCAGCTTTTGGTCTGGCTCGATTACTATCAGGTTGAGTCCCTCACCGCCCTGGCAGAAACGGAACAGCTGTTGGCAGGTGCCCAGGATCAGTGTCATCACTATGATCAGCTAAAGCTGGTCAGAGGTCATGAAGCAGAGCTGGCCAAGTTGGACGCAGACTCTTTTGACAAACTGCTGGCCCTTGATTGCGCTTACCACTTTGATAACAAACCACGCTTTTTCAACAATGCCAGAAAAGTGATTAAGGAAGGCGGTAGCCTCACCCTGACTGATATGGTGCTCAGCCGCCCCTTCAAGGATCGGATGGAGCAGAGAATGGTCAATCTGCTGGCAAGATCCTGTGGCATCTCTGTGGAAGGCTTAATGACTCAGCAGAAGTATGAATACCATCTGCAAGAAGCTGGCTTTGAAAAAATTGAATGCGTCGACATCAGTCAGGATGTTCTTTCTGGCTTCTGCTTCTGGTTCTCGCAGCATTATAGACAACTGTCGCCTGTTACTCGTCCAAAAGTCTGGATTCGTTTGAGATTGCTGGTCTGGTTTATTCGCTGGATGCAACATCGGGGGTTGCTGGAGTATCACGTAATTTCAGCAAGATGATGTCAGTCAGGATGGTTTTTCTCATTCATTGAGGGTTACTTTAGTTGGTGGCACTTCCAACTTAAACTGGTAACCCTCAGTTTTGGAGAGGGCAGTGTCAGATCAGGTCGTGACTAATACAGGGGAAGTGATAATAATGACTCTATATGTACGAATGGCGAAATACTATGCCTATTTCAAACGTGATCTTTTAGAAACAGCTAAAATCAGCTTTCCAATTTTAATATCCTTAAGCTTTAGTATATTGTCAGGGGTAATAGATACAGTTGTGCTCGGAAGGTTCTCAATACTAGCATTATCTTCAGCAGTTATTGGTACTAGTATTTTCGTTATTTTCGTAACAGCTGTGAACGGATTATTACGGAGTATGATTCCACAGTATTTCTCCGCCTCTGATAGCAGGGAAAAAGCACGCGTCGTATTCAATGTAGGTGCTCTTGCGCTTTGTGTGAGCACTGCTTTGTGTCTGATTATTGTTAATCTAAAATCGTTTTTATTCTTTTTTGGCTTTGAGATAGAGTTAAGTGCACATGCCTATAATTATCTGAAAATTTTGATGTGGGGCCTGATCCCACTCTCCTTGAGTATGGTAGTGACCAACCTATTTATCGTGAGTAAATATACAAAGCCTCTACTTAAGATAAGTGTCTTGTCGTTCCTGGTTAATGTATTGATCACGGTTCCCCTTGTGTTTGGTTTAACTGGAGGGGAGCCAATGGGAGAGAAAGGAGCTGCGGTAGGAACGGTTCTGAGCTATATATTTTCTCTCACTTATGGGATGTTACTCTATGTGAGGCAATTCGGAGGAAGAGGTCCAATAATATTACCTGTTTTTAGTTTATCGACGCTCAGGCAAAGTTTTATTATTGGGATTCCGATCTCAGCAGCAGTGGTTACTAAATTTACCGCAATGTCAATGTTAGCTATTTGGATTGCGCAAGCGGGAGAATCATATGTTGCGGCATTTGGGATACTTAATAATGTTGCTTCAATTGTGTTTATTTTTCCTATTGCATATGGGCAGGCACAATTATCGAGACTGGGAGATTCAGATAAGTTTGTATCAGATAAAGAAGCTCACTGCTGGTTATATGCTTGTTTATTGAATATTACTCTAATTACGATCATGGTTGCTCTGTCTTTGTACTTAATAAAAAGTTGGCTCATTAGGCAGTACACATCTGATGAAAGTGTTACAATGCTTTTTGAAAATACGTTACCACTTGTGTTAATAGCGATTATATTTGATTCAATACAGGCCACCTCGGGAATTATACTTACGCATTTCAAAGATACATTTTTCTCCTTTATATCGATAGTTACAGGATATTTCCTTGTTTGTATTCCAGCTGTATATTTTTTCAGTGAAACGACTAGCCCTGATATTGTTTTTCATGTCTACACAGCTATGGTCCTGTGCTTATTCCTTTTATCAATACTACAAGTTGCACGTTTATCCAGAATGATTGTAAGAGCATAATCTTGGATGTTTCATTGTCAACAAATAGGGTATCTGATGTTCAGTCATGCCGGGATGATGATTATCGCGGTTGCTGAAAGAGCTGGACATCAGACCCTGGTGTTAAGGTTGCTGAAAGCACTGGATATCAGACCCTGGTGTTAAAATCCCGTTCCAGCTTTTCCCTGATGGCGCTACAGATAAAGGCATTCAGAGACATGCCGCTGTCAACAGTCGCCGCAACGCGATGGAGTTCTTCGCCAATCCGGATATTCAGGGAACCTTTAAAAGGTTTATCCGGTACTTTATCGAGCTCAATGCATTCTCTAAGATAAGTATCAACCGCCGTCCTGAACTCTTTTTCCAGCTCAGAGAGTGTCACAGCCTCGTAGGTCACCAAGTCACGGATAAAGGCCAGCTTGCCGTAAAGGGATCCTGTTTCAACCTGTGGCTCAATAGTGCCTTGGTAGCCTTTCTGACACTCCCCGCCCTATCGGGCGAGGGTTCTTAGATCGCTCCAAGAACCTTCCTGCTTCAACACGCCTTCCCTAGATAGGGGCTTTAAGCCTCTATCCCCGTTCCAGTCGCTCCACAGGCTAACCCCGCCAGCCCGGCGGTTTTGATATTCTTTGCTGCGTTAATGTCCCGGTCGTGATGGGTTTTGCACTCTGGGCACTCCCAATCACGAATAGACAACGGCAGACTTTCATGGATAAATCCGCAACTGGAGCAGCGTTTGGAACTTGGAAAGAAACGGTCTATCTTAACCAGATCTCTACCCGCCCAATAAGCCTTGTATTTCAACTGGCGGACAAACACTCCCCAGTTTGCATCGGCTATATGTTTCGTCAGTTTTGGATTTTTGATCATTCCCTTCACGTTCAGAGACTCTACGCAAACAACTTGGTTCTCGTTAATGAGTTTGCGGGATGCCTGGTGGGTGGCATCCATCCGGCAATCGGCAATCTTGGCATGAAGTCGTGCAACCTTGAGCTTTGCTTTGGCTCTGTTGCTACTGCCTTTTTGCTTTTTTGACATCTGACGCTGAAGATAGGCGAGCTTTTGCTCGTAGCGTTTGGTGTGCCTTGGATTACCGGATTTTTCACCGTCTGAAGTGATGAATAGATCATTTAAACCTAAATCAATGCCTACTGTCTTATTGATGGTAGGCATTGGTTTAGCTTCAAACTCGCACAGCATGGACACAAAGTACCGGCCTGCACGATCTTTAATGATAGTGATACTGGAAGGCTCAGAAGCCAGTGGTCGGCTCCAGCGAATATTCAACGGCTCTTTGCTCTTGGCAATGAATAGTTTGCCTTCTTTGTACCTGAAAGCAGCCTTTGTCAGCCGTATACTTTGCCTCGAATGTCTTTTTTTGAATTTGGGGTACTTGGCTCTTCCATCCCAAAAGTTCCTGAAGGCTTCCTGCTGATCCCTGAGTGTTTGTTGCAAAATGACACTGGAAACATCGGTTAAGAATGGATACTCTGCCTTCAGCGTGACAAGCCTCTTTTCAGCCTGAGCATGAGAGATACTGGTTCCGTCTTTGTAGTAGGCATCGGTACGAAATCGAAGGGTATTATTGTAGGCGAAACGAGCGCAACCAAATGATTGGGCAAGTAGCTGTGCTTGCTCAGGGGTTGGGTAGAATCGTTCTTTGTAGGCTCGTTTCGTCTTCATAGGAATCACTTTACAGAAAACATAGGCTTCCGTAAAGCATGATAGTTCTTATCAGTACTGCGTACTGACCGCTTGTATCACCGCCCGATTGGGCGATGCTTTACGCGGAGTTTGGTAACTTAAATACGTCATAAGTCGCCTGAAGCATTGGTAAAAATCAATAACTCACTCAAATCTGAAAGAAAGGTTGCAGAAGCCTGGGTACCAGCCCGTTGAATCGTAAAGGGGCATCAGTAGCAATCAGGCAAATACAATGTTCGTCAGTGTCGGCCACTGGCTGATGCTGAACGTCAGGGTCCAGGTCGGCGACATCGCCAGCGCAAAATCGTCCCAGCTCATCGGTGTAGGAGCCTCTTAATACCATGGTGAGCTCAGAGCCGGTATGCCCATGGGAAGGCATACAGGTGCCTGGCGCAATTTTTAACAATCTCAGGTTACTGCCGAATGCTGGCAGGATAAATTGCTTCAGTCCGGGTGCCATATACTTCCAGTGCAGGTCGTCCAGATAATAGCCCAAAACGGGTCTGAGGAGGGGGGGAACATCGGAGTCATTCGGAATATTCTGCTCTTCCCTGCTGTCAGCGGCGGCCCGCTCAGTCTTATCAAGTAGAGCCAGAATGTCGTCTTTAGCATGGGCCGACAAGGTTGCTGGTTCTAACTCTTCCAGTAAACGGATACCGACCTGTTCTGCTTCCTGAACATGCTGGCGGCAACGGCTGCATACACTCAGATGAGCGGCAACCACCGTAGCAACAGCATCAGGAAGACTGCCTGCTGAGTAACTCATCAGGGTACTGAGGTCAGGGTGATGGGTTGTCATGTTACCTCTCCTGCTTGATTACGAAGCTTGTTGAAAGCCAGTCTCAAGCCTGATTTCACACTGCCCAACGGCATGTCCATATCTTCAGAAATTTCACGATGGCTTTTTCCTTCGTAATACACTTTGTACACCAGCTGGGCCTGTTGCTGAGGCAAACCCTTCAGGGCGGACTTGATCTTTTCTGAATCAAACTCTGCCATGGCCGGTTCAAAACAGGTTTCCGGATAATTATCCAGAGGTGTCATCAAATCTGGCTTTTCCTTTCTCAGTCGATCAATCCAGAGGTTGCGGGCTATCCTGAATATCCAGGTAGAAGCTGTCGACTTACGGGGATCGTAACTTTTGCAATGTCTCCAGACGGAGAGCATGGTTTCCTGAACCAGGTCTTCAGCCATCTCTCCGTGAGCACCTTTAGTCATCAGGTGCCTTTTGAGTCTGGGCGCAAAAAAATCATAAAGGAGCGCAAATGTCTGCTTGTCCCGATAGCAGCCAAGATCAACCAATGACTGCTTGAGTTTGCCTGACATGTCACAGCGACTGTTTTCTGAATCCATTGTGCTTTTGTTCATAGATGGACGTATCATCAGAATATCGTGTGTTCAGCCTGTTTGTCTCTGCCTACGTAAACAAGGCTGGTTTGGATCATCTGGAAGCCAGGTTCAGTGATCCGAATAAACCGTTAAAGCGTAGAGATTATTGATACTATCGTTTACACAGGTCGCTCTATGACAGCTAAAGGACTCAGTATTGCTGTAATTGGATCAGGCATCAGCGGGCTGTCCAGCGCCTGGCTGCTGTCTAAGCAGCACAATGTCACCCTGTTTGAAAAAGATGATCGCTTCGGCGGACACAGTAACACGGTGATGGTTCAGGACAGTGACCAGTCTATTCCAGTGGATACCGGCTTTATTGTTTTTAATAACAAAACTTATCCTAATCTGACGGCTTTTTTTGACTATCTGGATGTACCGGTTGTCAATACAGATATGTCTTTTGCTGTTTCCATGAATCAGGGGCAGACTGAATATTCAGGAACCAGCCTGAGCGGATTGTTTGCCCAACGGTCAAATGTTGTTAAGCCCGGATTTCTGAGAATGCTGATGGATATTTTCAGATTCTACCAGTCCAGCGCCGATGTCATGAAACAGCTGAAGCCATCGGTCACTCTTCGGGAGCTGCTCACCGATCGGGGCTACAGCCAACGATTTATTGACGATCACCTGATTCCGATGGGAGCCGCCATCTGGTCAACACCTTCGGATCGAATGCTGGATTATCCAGCCCTGGCTTTTATGCGATTTTGCCAGAATCATGGTCTGCTGCAACTGACAGACCGTCCTCAATGGCAAACCGTGAATGGCGGTAGCAGAGAATATGTTAGCCGCATTCTGGGTGACATGAGCGGTCTGGCCATCAAGAATCGCTGTGTCCGGAAGGTCAAACGCCATGCCGACCGGGTGACCATCACCGATTTGCAGGGTGATATCCACGAGTTTGATCATGTGGTCATGGCCTGTCACGCCGATACTTCCCTGGCCATGTTGAGCGAACCCAGCGAATTGGAGCAGTTACTGTTGGGATCCTTCAGCTTTCAACGAAACCGGGCCATTTTGCACAGTGATGAACGACTGATGCCCACCCGAAAAAAAGCCTGGGCGAGCTGGAACTATTTTGGCACCCGTGCCAATGAAGGACCTTCCGTCACTTACTGGATGAATCGGCTTCAACATCTGGAAGGCCCTCCTCTGTTTGTCACCCTGAATCCTTCCAGAGAGCCCGGGCACATTCACGGTTGCTACCTCTACGACCACCCTGTGTTTGATCGAAATGCCCTGGAGGCGCAGTCAAGGTTATGGGAGTTACAGGGCCACAATCGTACATGGTTCTGTGGGGCCTGGTTTGGTTATGGTTTTCATGAAGACGGCCTTCAGTCCGGGCTGGCTGTGGCCGAAGCGCTGGGCGGAAAACGAAGGCCCTGGTCTGTTGAAAACCAGAACGACAGGTTGACCTGGCCCGAACATGGTATCGGGAAAAGACCGGTCACCTTTGCTTCGTGCAGTGGTACGGACGGCAGCGTCAGGAGGCAGGTATGAAGTCAGCAATCTACTGGGGGCAGTTAATGCATAACCGCATTCAACCCCGCAAGCATCGCTTCTCGTATCGTATCGCTTCCTGGTTTATTGATCTGGATGAGCTGGAGCAGCTTGATGACCAGCTCAAGCTGTTTTCAGTCAGCCGGTTTAATCTGCTCTCTTTATATCCAAAGGATTTTGGTGATGGTTCTGGAAGCTGTCTTAAAACCCAGGCCACTGAGCTTCTGCTGGGGCACGATATAGCGACGCCTGAGCGAATCTTTATGTTGTGTTATCCCAGAGTGTTTGGCTACATCTTCAATCCTCTGACGGTCTATTATTGTCTCGACTCAGAGGAGAAGTTATCTGCCCTTATCTATGAAGTATCGAACACTTTTGGTGAACGACACAGTTACGTTATCCCCATAGCAAAGAATGAGGATAACAAGACCAGCTTCCACCAGTCCGTCAAAAAACAACTGCACGTTTCACCTTTTTTTGAAACCGATTGTGAGTACCGTTTCAAGGCACAGTTGCCCGATCAAACCCTGAAGCTGGGCATTCATCTTCACAATGCCGAAGGCCGGTTATTTGCAGCCGTACTCAAAGGTGAGCGACAGGTGCTCAGTGACTTGAATATTCTCAGGCAGTTATTGGTTCTGCCATTGCAGGCTTTTAAAGTGACTCTGGCCATTCATTGGGAGGCTTTTCGGCTGTTTATTAAGGGAATTCGAGTGGTTCGCCACGTTCCAAAAGATCGTTTCTTCAGCTGGAGTCGTGGCACCACACACCGGTGGCATGAAAAACTGGCAAATGCAGGCAAAATAACAAGAACCAGTGGGCAAAAAAAGTACGGGAAACAGGGGGTATAAATGTTGGACATCTCAGGAAAAACCCTGCCTCAGAATGGCTTGTCCAGCGGGCAGGGTGCATCAAATACCATAAAGTGGCTGGTGAAACGACTGGAGAATGCCTCGCTGAGCCGTATTGAGTTACAGCAAAAAGACGGCCTGATACCAGTAGGTTTGCCTGTACAGGACGTACCGATAGCCCAAGTCAGGATTAATCGCCCTTTTAGTCTGCTCAGGGCGGCCAGCAGGGGGTTGATCGGACTGGCTGAATCCTATATGAAAGGGGACTGGGATACGCCCGACCTGCAGGCTGTACTGGATTGGGGCATGGTCAATGAGAAGCAGATAGAAAAACAATTTTCCTCAACCTGGCTGTCTCGAAAACTGAATCGGATGAGCCATCTTTTAAACAACAATAGTCGTTCAGGAAGTCGTCGTAACATTGCTGCCCATTATGATTTGGGCAATGACTTTTATCGGTTGTGGCTGGACCCTTCCATGACCTATTCCAGCGCCCTGTTCAATGATAACGATGAAACACTGGAGCAGGCTCAGGCCAATAAATACCATCAGATACTGAACTGGCTGGATACAATGCCAGAGCATTCTGTGCTGGAAATTGGTTGTGGCTGGGGAGGCTTTGCCCGGTTATTACAGCAGCAGGGAGGACAGCATTATTTCGGAGTGACCCTGTCCACAGAGCAGCTACAGTTTGCCCGTCATTCACTTCAGCAGCAGGCGGGTTTCAATGTTCATCTAAAAGATTACCGGGATATTCAGGGGCAGTATGACCGCATTGTCTCCATAGAAATGTTGGAGGCCGTAGGAGAAAACCACTGGCCCATCTATTTTCAGAAAGTGTTTGATGTTCTCAAGCCCGGCGGGGTGGCTGTGATCCAGGTGATTACCATTGATCAAGAACGCTTCAACGATTACCGGGCAGAAGCCGACTTTATTCAGCGTTATATCTTCCCGGGCGGTATGCTCCCGACGGATCAGGTGATCCATGACCAATGTCACCAGGCAGGTCTGGCCATCGAGAACACATATTCTTTTGGTCGTGACTACGCCAGAACACTGTCAATCTGGGCTGAATCATTCAGGCAGCACTGGCCGGAGATTATGACTCTGGGCTTTGACGAGCATTTTAAACGCATGTGGCTGTTCTACCTCGCTTATTGTGAAGCGGGCTTTAAACAGGACAGTATCGACGTGCGACTTTATCAGATCAGTAAGCCTGATTTATAAGCAGCAGGGAGGCCTTATTTATGCGGGATGCAATACGGGAAGCAATGCAGGAACGATACACACGGGATCAACCCGTTTTAACCATTGAACAGTATTTTCAGGGTGTCACCTATGCCAAGGGTGATTTTGCAGATCGCTTTGGCAAAATACGAAACCGTTTTGAAGTCATTATGAAAGGTTGGGTAGAAGACAGTGTTCTAATGCTGGATGAACATTTTATTTATCAAAATGGCGATATATCCCACCGACTTTGGCAGATAAAAATATTGGCTGATAGTCAGTATCAGGGTCAGGCGCACGATGTGATCGGCCTGGCCACAGGAGCGAGCCAGGGAAATACCTTTAACTGGACGTATGAAATGAATTTACCCATCAGGGGGTTCAACTGGCGAGTGAAGTTTGATGACTGGTTGTTCTTGCAGGAAAACGGCCAGATTCTTAATATTGCCAGGGTCAGCAAATGGGGACTCGCTCTGGGCACCCTCACTTTCCACTTCAGTAAAGATCATTCACTGATTAGTTCCTCGTCATTGGAAAAACTGCAACATCAGGGTGTCGAACCAGGGAAGGAACCATGAAGAAACTCCCGTCCCTGAAAAACAAGGTGGTCTGGATTACCGGTGCCAGTCAGGGAATCGGTCGCCAGTTGGCTTTAACCATGGCCCGCCAGGGTGGCACGGTCGTAGCCGCAGCTCGCAGTTCCGGCAAGCTGGATCAGCTACAGAGTGAGGCACTGACTCTGGAAGGGACTATTTACCCTCTGCCCGTTGATGTGACCCGTCATGATGAAGTGATGCGGGCAGCCGACGTGATTATGACGCGATTTGGTCGGGTCGATATTGCCATCTTAAATGCAGGTACCTTCATCAAAACGGCAGGCGTGGAGTTCAGGTCCACCCACATGCGTCAACACTTCGAATTGAATGTGATGGGTGTTTGTCATTGTCTGGACGCACTTATCCCAATAATGGTGGCTCAGCAGTCGGGAACACTTGCCATTAATGCGTCGCTGGCCGGTTATCGTGGTTTGTCGGCTGCCGCCGGTTATGGTGCCAGCAAGGCGGCTCTGATCAATATGGCTGAGTCTCTGCACATTGACCTGAAACCGAAAGGTGTGGAGATCAAATTGATCAATCCGGGCTTTGTGAAAACCCCTCTGACGGATAAAAACACCTTTAAAATGCCTTTTCTAATGGATGTTGAGCCAGCAGTGGAAGCTATTTTGCGTGGTTTGAGTCGGAAACATTTTGAAATTCGATTTCCGACGGTGTTTGGCATGATGATGGGGATGCTCAGAATCTTGCCCTATAACGCTTATTTTGCTGTGACCCGACACCTTGCCAGTCACGAATAAACGTCCACAGGGCAATAAACCTCTAGAAAAAAGCCAGAGGTTTTGGGCGTTCCTTGAACTGAATTAAAGAGCGGCAATAAAATTCTTCAGGGTAATAATGATTAAAACCAGCACCATCAGGGAAAAGTCCAGTCCTCCCAGGGGGGGAATCACTCGTCTGATTCTGCTGCTCAGGGGCTCAGTCAGTTGATGCAACAGCAACAGGCCCGGATTGTAACTGCCGGGTGCTACCCAGCTGGCAATGGCGATGATGATCAGGCTGAACATATAGATGTTCAGGATTTCTCCCGCCAGTTCTTTAAGGCTGATAATCAGAACCTGGGGAAAAGGAATCGCGGCAGTGGCCAGACCCTGGACCATAAAGAGCACGTAAACCAGCAGTATTTGCAAGAGCAGGGCAAGGACCAGAGCAGCCAGGTCCAGGCCGCCCATTCCCGGAATCACTTTCCTGAGAGGGTTCAGTAGTGGCGAGGTGACTTTGACAATGGCCTGAGAGATGGGGTTATAAAAGTCCGCCTTAACCAGTTGCAGCAGAAAGCGCAGCAGAACAGCCATGATGTACAGACCTCCCAGGGTCTGTATCAGAAAGACGAGGCTGGAGGAGAGTGCTGACATAAAAATCCTTCGTGTCTAAACAGCCGTGAATATTAAATAAAGCAGTCATAATACACTAAGCCAACTCTTCTGCCAGCTCTGCACCCCGTTCTTTTGCGGCCTTAACCGCTTTGTACACCACGGCTTCAAAGCCTTCCTTCTGGAAGGTTTGCAAGGCTCGTTCCGTGGTGCCGTTGGGGGAGGTGACTCTTCTGCGCAGCTCGGCCACATCCGTATTGCTCTGAACAGCCATGTTTGCAGCTCCCAGAGCGGTTTGCAATGAAAAGCGTTCAGCGGTTTCATGATCCAGCCCCAGCCTGACCCCGGCTTCTGCCATAGCTTCCATGAACAGGAAAAAGTAAGCAGGGCCGGAGCCTGACAGGGCGGTAATGGTATCGACCTGTTCTTCTGTTGCCAGCCAGTGAAGAATACCAATGGGTGAAAAAATCTCATTGGCAATGGCTTTCTGTTCATCCGTCACCTGAGTATTGGCGAACAGACCGGTTGCCCCACAATGCAACAGGGATGGCGTATTCGGCATACCGCGGACAACCGGCAGCCCTCCGCCACTCCAGCTATCCAGACTGTCGAGGCGGATACCGGCGGCCACAGAAATAATGAAAGGTTTTCGTTCCTGAAGCACGGGTGCCAGTTCAGTCAGAACCGCTTTCATCACCTGGGGTTTAACGGCCAGCACCACAATGTCTGCTTTTGCTGTCGCTTTCTGACTGTTGGTAGATGCCTGAATGCCCAGCTCTTCGGAACGTTTTCTGGCGCTTGCTTCTGTCCGACAGGAAGCGAATATCCGGTCTTTGGGCCAGCCGTGTTCAATCAATCCACCCATAATGCTGGTGGCCATATTGCCAGCACCGATGAAGGCAATGGTCTTATTGGTCATTCCTTATTCCTTATGGCTCCTGGCCCCGAAAAGAGCCGTACCAATGCGAACCATGGTAGCCCCTTCAGCAATGGCTGCTTCCAGGTCTCCGGTCATTCCCATGGACAATGTATCCATAGTTAGATGGTGCTCACGGTTAATAGATTCAAGGGCATCGGCCACCTTTTTGAAAGGCGCCCGCTGTTTACTTTGTTCGGCCTGGGGTGCGGGAATTGCCATTAGCCCACGGAGCCGTAATCTCGGTAGTTGAGATACCGCCACTGCCAGCTCAGGAAGTTCTGCCAGAGTGACTCCGGACTTGCTTTCTTCCTGGCTGATATTGACTTGAAGACAGATATTCAGGGGCGGCAGTTTTTCCGGGCGTTGATCATTCAGTCGTTGCGCAATTTTAAAGCGATCGACACTGTGCACCCAGTGAAAGTGAGAGGCAATATCGCGGGTTTTGTTGGACTGGATGGGTCCGATAAAGTGCCAGACCAACCCTTTCAGACGACTGAGCTGGGTGATTTTATCCACAGCCTCCTGTACATAGTTTTCGCCAAAATCCCTCTGGCCCAGCTGCCAGGCCTCGGCAATCATGTTTGCGGGTTTGGTTTTACTGACTGCCAGAAGCTTCACCTGGCCTTCCCGATCACTGGCTTGCTCGGCTTTATGAATTCTTGCAAAAACCTGATCGAATTGACTATTTAATGAGGTCATCAGTCTGTACGTAGTGCGTTAATAACAAGAAACCGGTATTTCGGTCGAAGATAAAGGGGTGTTCCGGTCTATTTTACCTGCGTCCGGGTTTCAGGGGGGAAAATTCATGGATATAACCGAACTGCTGGCCTTCAGTTACAAGCAAGGCGCTTCGGATCTGCACATCTCAGCCGGTCTTCCACCCATGATTCGTATCGATGGCGATATTCGCCGGGTTAATGTACCCCCCATGGATCACAAGCACGTTCTTAGCCTGATCCATGACGTTATGAACGACAAGCAGAAAAAAGACTACGAAGATAAGTTGGAAACAGACTTCTCTTTTGAAGTCCCCGGTGTTTCCCGTTTTCGTGTTAACGCTTTTAATCACAGTCGTGGAGCCGGCGCCGCCTTTCGTACTATCCCCACTAAAATCCTCTCACTGGAGGACCTGGGCATGGGTCAGGTGTTCAAGGATATTGCCTTGAAGCCCCGTGGCTTGGTGCTGGTGACCGGGCCTACCGGTTCCGGAAAAAGTACCAGTCTGGCGGCCATGATGAATTACGTCAATGAGAACAAGCATAAGCATGTTCTGACCATCGAAGACCCGATTGAATTTGTCCACACCTCGAAAAAATGCCTGGTAAACCAGCGGGAAGTTCACAGGGATACCCGCAGTTTCAGTGATGCACTGCGCTCAGCACTGCGTGAAGACCCTGATATTATTCTGGTGGGTGAGATGAGGGATCTTGAAACCATTCGGTTGGCCCTGACAGCTGCAGAAACGGGTCATCTGGTTTTCGGAACCCTGCACACCACCTCCGCCGCCAAGACCGTTGACCGTGTGGTGGACGTATTCCCCGGAGAAGAAAAAGCCATGGTGCGCTCCATGCTTTCAGAGTCCCTGCAGGCGGTTATCTCCCAGACCCTGATCAAGAAAAACGGTGGCGGACGCGTCGCTGCCCACGAGATTATGATCGGCACCTCTGCTATTCGTAACCTGATCCGCGAAGACAAGATTGCCCAGATGTACTCTGCCATTCAGACCGGTGCTGCCCTGGGTATGCAGACACTGGACCAGTGTCTCCACGAGCTGGTGAGAAAAGGCCTGATTGCCAGGGACGTGGCCCAGGAAAAAGCCAGGGATCCGGAACATTTTTAATAGCCATTGAGGGAGGGTGCAATTCCCTCGTGACACTCGTTGATGTAATTATGCTGAAGCGTTTTCAGATCCTCGTGGGTTAACAGATTGGTATGGGTGTCCGTTTTGGTGAGACGGTTCAGGCAGCGTTCCTGTTCGGTATCCGTTTCACGTAACTCTCTTGGCAGTAGAATGACATTCACGAGTTCTGTATTGCCTTTCATATCCACCTGTTCCACTAAACTGCCTATGCAGCACAACGCACAATCTGACAGGCCTTTTGTGACTCTCAGTGCGTAGTCAGCAGTCAGCCCATAACCCACGAGGGCGCTGGGTGTTACTTTGCGGCGGATCTCAAATTTCTGTGGCGAAATAATCGACAGCCGTTCAATACTTCCGAAGCAGCGATCACCGCCTTCAACGAATAACGTCTGGGTCAGTGTATTGTTATTAGCAACCTGCTTTTGCAGTGAGATACCCTCAACAATGAAAGCATGGCTGAATTTACCGCTGTCACCGTAACTGGCGGAGTAACTCATCAGAACCTGCCGGTTTTCCATCTGTCCAATCAGTTTATAGCTGGCATAGGTCGGTAAGCCGGTTTCGCTGTTATCTTTGGGTTGATCATTTTTTTCGAAAACAGCCTGCCAGGCAGTAGGCTGCTTGAAAGGATACTTGATGTATTTATTCTGGCAGTTGTTCAGGTTGATGGTTTTATTACCCGACGATTGACTGGTTTTTCCCAGGCCCGTAAAAGGCTCAAAGCAGAGCGGGTGAATAATTTCCCTCTCATTAGCCTGAGATTTCAGGCACAGGGAACCCAACAGAATAAACAGAGTGACAAAAGTGCTAGAGCACCGGGTTGTTCTCATAACTCATCCAGCCTTCCAGTATGATTTGTGCCGCCATACCATCGACCGGATCAGAGCCATAGTGCCCACTATGACCCAGTTTGTTTGCCCAGTCTTTGGCTTCAAAAGAGCTTAGACGCTCATCAGCCTCATAGAAAGGCAGGTTGTAACGACCATGCAGACGTTTACCGAATTTCCTGGCGCGCATCGACATCTGGGACTCGCTGCCATCCATGTTTAGAGGAATACCGACCACCACTGCGTCAGGTTGCCATTCTGCGATCAGCGCAGTGACATCGTCCCAGTTTGGAATACCGTCTTTTGCCTTGATAGAAGGCAGAGCTGTTGCGGTTCGGGTCACAACCTGACCGATGGCGACGCCAATATTGCGGGTGCCAAAGTCAAAGCCCATCAGGGTATTCAGTTTTTTTTCAGTCATCTTTTCGTTGTCTAAAGGTGGTCTTATGTTGTGAAGCGTTAGGCATGGCCAATTTGATCAGAGAGCAGTCGAAGATCGACACCCAGCGATTGGGCGGCAGCATCCAGACGTCGCTGGAAAGGTGTTTCGAAAATAATCTGTTGACTGGCCTTGCAGGTGAGCCAGGCATTATCAGACAGCTCTTTTTCAAGCTGACCACTGCCCCAGCCGGCATAGCCCAGGGCCACCAGTGAATCATCGGGGCCTTCGTCCCGGGCCATGGCGAGGAGAATGTCCCTGGAAGTGGTTAGCTGAAGCCCTTGACTGATTTCCAGGCTGGACTGCCATTGATCGTTGCCAGAGTGAAGCACAAAGCCTCTTTCAACCGCCACAGGGCCACCGGAATAAATAGCGTCAGGGCTGAGGAAGCATTTGTCTGAATCCTTGATGCCTACCTGGCTGAAAATCTCACCCAGCGTCAGTTCGGTGGGACGATTAACGATGATGCCCATTGCCCCGGTGGGGCTGTGTTCACAAACCAGCGTTAAAGTACCCGCAAAAGAAGTATCAGCCATGCGAGGCATAGCAATCAGGAAATGGTTTTTGAGGCTTTGAAAGGTTTTACTGCTCATAGAAGGAGTATTAAGGCAAACGGCCCTGATGGCAAATACCTGATGGCAAATAAAGTGCTGGATAAGTGAGTCACTGGCGTTACTGGCTGAAAAGTCTATCACCTCTTTCAAAGCGCCAGGTACGGATAATTTCCACCTTGTCGTAATCCCGCAAATCATCGGTGAATGGCGCATAGGGGGCCGCCAGCTTTACGATCCGGATCGCAGCGTCATCCAGAACCTTGTAACCTGAAGATTTTAAAATTTTGACATCAGACAGGGTGCCGTCGCGGTTAATCGCCACCATCAAACGGAGTTCGCCATAGAGTTTTTGCTGGCGAGCCTTGGCAGGATAGTTCAGGTTACCGATACGCTCGACTTTCTGTCTCCAGGCATTTTTATAAGCGGCACCAGGCTCAAGCATGGTAGAAGCGGCGGTCAGTCGTTTCACCCTGGGGCGCTTGGCATATTGCTGGCGCTGGTCACTGAGCTGGGCTTCAAGGCTGGCAATCTCCTGACGCAGATCTATGTGCTTGCGGGGCTCGGCTTCTTTGGGTTGTTCAGGGACGGGTTGCTCAATGACTTCACTGTCCTGAACCTTTTTCTCGCTCTCAGCCCGGGTAACGACCTGAGGTGTTTTCTTTACCTGTGTTTCAGGTGCGGCAGCTTCCTGAGACTGAAGTTCAACTTCGCTGATCTGGTTGTCCTGTATATCGACTTTGCGATCGGTTGTGGGTGTGGCTTTCTTTTCAAGTGTGCCACTGCCCTGCTGATTGAGCTGAGCCAGGAAGTCGGCATTGTCTGGTTTTTTCTGGCTCTTGTACGTGGCAAGGGTGACTTCAAGCGTTTTCGGAGGTGGCACCTGGTCTTCAAGGCCAAAAGACAGACCGAGCACAACCACGGCATGAATAGCGGCTGCCATGAACAGGGTAAAGCCTAAACGGTCGGCGGAAGAAACGGTCGTCATTGACGGAATGGGCCTCTTGAAAGCTGCATCCTCGATTTTACAAAGGAACCTCCTCAAGCTGGAAGGTTATCTCAATACATTACCAGCTATTTGGGCATTGTCATCAATGAAAATGGGGGGCGCAAGTACTGCCTGCAGGGTTTGGGGGCTTGTACTACCTTACTTGTCTACTGGTAGCGATAATTGTGTATTATTGAAGTTTGAGAAAGTTCAGCACACTCATTATTGTGAATATCCTTTGAGCGAAGGGCGATGAAATTTACATTTAAAAATCTGGGGTATGTGGACCAAGGGTCAATAGAGTTGGGAGGTATGACTTTGATCTGTGGTCCAAATAATGTCGGTAAAACCTGGCTCAACTATGCCATATATGGTTTGTTGAAACATTATCCTTTTGTCGCTTCATTTGACCTTGAGCCGAAGCTTTTTAAGGATCTTCAGGAGCATGGAACTGCAAAGCTCTCTTTGTCAGGTTATGCAGGAAAACTTGACCGGATCCTTCAGAAAATGTCTGATCGTTTTAGTCATAATCTTGGGAAGTACTTCAATACAGATTCCGATCTGATGTCGAAAACCAAAGTAGGTCTCAAACTCGAAAATTACACGCTCGATTTGAATGAAAAAATTCATTGGGTAGTAAGGCTGGGTAGCAAAGGTAGGCTGATTCTCTCAAAAGAGTCAGGAGATGATACGCTCATTATCACACTACAGGGTGCGGACTCTGGCCTGCCTGAGCGTGCTATTGCTGATATTGTAGAGCGACAGTTGGCCAGGATTCTTCTTGGTTCTTGCCTATTGACTCCTTTTGTACTGACCTCTGAAAGGACTGGCATTTCTCTTTTCTATAAAGAGCTGGACCTTAGCAAGAATATTCTGGTTGAGCATTTGTCCGATAGCAGCAAGAAAGGGATTAATCCATTCAGGCTGTTGAACAGTATGCGCTCCAGATATGCAGAACCTATTAAGGATAATATCGATATTGTTCGTGACGCTGATACTATTGCTAAGCAAAAAAGTTTTCTTAAAGAAGATAAGTCAGGTGAATACAAGCCTGTTTTTGATGCTTTAAGAGAGATTATTGGTGGTAGTTTTAATACTGTAAATGATCAGGTTTTGTATCAACCTGTTAAAGAACGAAACAGGGATAAAACAGTTCTACCCATCTATCTGGCTTCTTCTTCGATTAAGTCACTGTTTTTGTTGGATCTGTATATCAATTCTATAGCTGAAAAAAACAGTGTTCTGATTATTGACGAGCCAGAACTGAATCTCCATCCAGATAAGCAAAGGCAAATGGCCAAGCTGCTGGCAAGGCTGGTTAATGCGGGTATCAAAGTTGTTATGACCACGCACAGTGATTTTCTGGTGCGGGAAATAAATAACAGAATCATGCTTAATGCCGACTTCAAGGGGCGGTCCAACCTCATGAAAGAACATAAGATGGTTAAAGAAGATATATTGCGACCAGAACAGGTTAAGGCGTATACAGTGTACTCTGATCATAAAGTTCATCAGGTTGAGGTTACTGAGGATGGCATTGATACCGATGTTTTTGATGAAAAGATCGAAGATGCAAATAATTTGCAAGACGCTATTTATTATCAGATGAGTTAAACATAAGGATGTCGTTTATGATACCTGAGTGTCTTGGATTGCTTGCGCCAGAGGTTACCTTGAATGTGGTCGAACATTCAGGCACAAGAACGATTATTGTTAAAGAAACAGGACGTGATGCCAAGCTCAAGAGTTTGGAGATAAGGGGGCTTGCTGATGGAGATATAGCTTTCACTCTTGATCATCAGCCATCCGGAACATTAGGCTCCTGTTTTAAACAACTTTCGTGCTACTTGAATGTTCAACATGACAAAATTAATAAAGGGTGTGATTTTGTTATTTTGACAAGGCTTAAGGGGGCATTAGTTGCTGTTCTCGGGGATATGAAGTCCAACAAACCCAGAGTGAATGAAGTCAGTCTACAACTTAAAAACTCAGAACTTTTTGTCAAGTACCTGCTTTCTCTCGTTAAAGCATGGCATGGGGTAGAGGAAGAGTTGAAGTTTAAAAGGGTTTGCGTACATACTGGAAGGCCAATGACTAAGAAGAAGTCGATAAGTAGAAAAAAAGCTTTTGTTGAGGAAGATTATAAGGTGCATTGTTATGTAGTACAGGCTGGAACAGCCAGGCTAAGGTTGGGAGAATTACTTGAGTGATTTAACTCGTTTCCACGCTCTGCGTGGGAATGCATACCTCCCCTAAAAAGCAGACTCTAAAGCGCGAGATAGGTATGGGTTCCCACGCTGGAGCATGGGAACCAGAGTTTTGCGACAGCCTCGCTCTGCGATGGAATGTATAAAATTTTACTTGAGTAAAACCTGATCGTGGTTATACCTGAATAAAACATCAGGAGGAAAATACCATGTCGTCCATAGCTGTCAGAAAGTCCGGCGGAGCCAGTATCGTCACTATACCCAAAGCCGTACTGAAAACCTTGGGGATAACAATAGGGTCAAGGCTGAATCTGTCCGTTGAAGACAATAAGATTGTCTTGTCCCCCGTCAAAGAAGAGTTAACCCTTGAAGCCCTGCTTGAAAGAAGTCCGGCTGAACGTCTGGCCATGACCGACGAGGACAAAGAATGGATGGACATGTTACCTGCCGGCAGAGAAATTTGATGTGCATACCAGAGCGGGGCGATATTGCACTCATTACTAATTGTTAGTCTTGCCAACAGAGTTGTCATTATAGTCAGGATGATTTTTCTATATCTTTTTAAAACATATTTATTACTTATCCTAAGTGATAGGTATGTTGATTAACTGCCACGGAGGTGATTGATATGAATATTCAAGGATGTTCAGCTGCGACTTACATTAATAGATTGGATGATATGATGCATGATCGCACACTCATTGATGGAATTGGTGGGTTCAAAGGTAGCGAGGAAAAAGCAACATTTTACTCGTTGCAAGCAAAAAGAAACTATCATGTTTCTGTCCGCCCCAGTAGTGATCAATATAGATTTGTTGAGATCGATGTCACAGCTGAAACAGGCAGGAAAAATATTTTTAGCCGTATTATTGGTGCAGTTTTTGACGCATTTAAAAGATCTGATGAAATTGGTATGAACGTTTTTGGAACTCGTGCTCACCAGATGAAGAGTAAACTTGAAAATGATATTCTGAATAAGGCTATGGATGCTGCTATTGATCGAGCTAAAAATCCTTCTAATAGATCTGACGCCGATAAAAAGATTATCGAAGATGGATTTAAAGCTGCAACTCAGTTTAATAGAAAATTTCATATTAGAGAGGTTGATAATGAAACTCGTTTTACCTTGGCAAAATCTCTTTTTAAAAAATATCATGATAAGTCTTTGCTTCTTCAATTGGCTGTTGAAATTAAATGCAATATCTACAGACTAGAAGAAAACCTTATGCTCACTTTAGGCAACGAAGGTAGGGCTTATTTCTATAGTCTGGAATCCAAGTTTTATAGAATCATGAAATTATCGAGGGCATCAAATAAAACTGATTGATTTAGAATGGAATGAAATGTTTTTGATGAACAGGGGGATAAAGAAATCCCCCCTTTTTTCGATCACAGGACCGACAGCTTTTCCTCAATCTTATCCATCAACCGGTCACCAATACTAATACCAAACTGATCATCCAACTGTCGTATACAGGTGGGCGAAGTGACATTGATTTCGGTCAGATATTCTCCGATAACATCCAACCCCACAAACAGAAGACCTTTTTCTTTCAGTACCGGCGCCACCTGCTCAGCAATCCAGTAGTCTTTTTCAGTCAGCTTCTGACCCACACCACTGCCGCCCGCAGCAAGGTTGCCACGCAGTTCACCTTCAGCCGGGATACGTGCCAGAGCATAAGGCACCGGTTCACCGTCGATCAAAAGAATGCGTTTGTCACCTGCCTTGATCTCAGGAATGTACTTTTGGATCATGGCCTGTTGTTGCCCGTGCCGGGTCAGGGTTTCAACAATCACACTGAAGTTCTGGTCATTGGCGTGAGTTCTGAAAATAGACGACCCTCCCATACCATCCAGCGGCTTGAGCACTACATCGCCGTGTTTCTCGGCAAACGCTTTCAGGTGTCCTGCACTGCGGGCCACCATGACCGGAGGCGTACACTGTGGGAACAGGGTGGCAAACATTTTTTCGTTGCAGTCACGAATACTCTGGGGTTTGTTAACCACCAGCGTGCCTGCGGCCTCGGCCTGTTCAAGCAGATAGGTGCTGTAAATAAACTCCATATCAAAAGGAGGGTCTTTACGCATCAGGATGACATTCAGAGTGCCCAGCGACTGCTCTTCCCGGTCTCCCAGAGTATAAAAATCTTCCGGATTGTAGCGGGCCTGCAGAGGACGCATACTGCCATAGGCGACACCTTCTGACTGATACAGGTCTTCCTGCTGCATATAGAACAGTTCCCAGCCTTTTTTTTGGGCTGCCACCAGCATTGCCAGAGTACTGTCTTTTTTGTAATCGATGGACTCAATAGGGTCCATCACAACGCCAAGTTTAATAGTCATCTAGTTCACTGGTGCGGCCAGCGCCTCTCCCATCTTGATCTTCGAGCCGGCTTCGAACGACTCAAGCCAGTCAACCTGATCTTTGCCAAAGAGAACAATAGCGGTAGAGCCCATCTTGAATCGACCCATTTCATCACCCCGGCTCAGGGAGACTTGTTCCGCTGAACTTTCGCCGTAGTTAAACGTACGAACATTTTTCCTGACGGGGGTGACCAGCCCAGCCCAGACGGTTTCGATACTGGCAACAATCATGGCACCTACCATGATCACCGCCATGGGGCCGCGCTCAGTGTCAAAAATAGCCACAACCCGTTCATTACGGGCAAACAGGTTGGGGATGTTTTCAACGGTGTTCTGGTTTACTGAAAACAGACGACCAGGAACGTGAATCATTTTGCGCAGCGTGCCACCAAAAGGTGTGTGAACACGATGATAGTCACGGGGAGAAAGGTAGATGGTGGCGAACTTTCCACCCATGAACTCCTGACCCAGATCATCGTCTCCACCCAGCAGTTCAATCAGGCTGTAGTCGTGCCCTTTGGCCTGGAAAACCCTGCCGTTTTCGATATTACCGATCTGGCTGACTTCGCCATCGGCAGGGCTGACGATCAGGCTTTGGTCTTCAGACAGAGGACGTACACCCTGTTTCAGGGAACGGGTGAAGAAATCGTTAAAGTGAAGGTAATCTTCAGGGTTTTCCCGCTCAGCCTCGCTCATATCAACATCGTATTGTTGGATGATGCGACGGATCAGCGCGTTCTTGAACCTGGGGCAGGTGTTCTCAACAAAGCCGTAAACCGCCCGTGAAATAAGGTGGTGCGGCAGAAAATATTGGCTAATGGCAAATAATCGATCTTTCACAGTCAGGACTCGTCCTGTTTTTGAATGAGATTGGATTGTAATGATGAGAACAGCGTCTCACAAGTAAGCACTAAAATAGACAGTCGGGATACGCACTTATAACTAAACGACGCAGTTATGCTTCAACAGGAGTATCCGGCAGATTCCCCCACTCTGACCAGGAACCATCGTAAGCTCTGATAGACAGCCCCAACGACTTACCCACCAGATAGGTGAACCCTGAACGATGATGACTCTGACAATGGGTAATCACGTTTTTGTCGCGGGTAATGCCCAGCGTTTCAAGAACATCGGCGATGTTGCTGCGAATTCGCAGGTTGCGGTTAAGATCCATGGCCGATGTCCATTCAAAGTGCACGGCTCCGGGGATGTGGCCGCCCTTTTGTGCGAAGATTCTTTCGCCCAGGTATTCAGCCGCCGATCGAGCATCCCAGATCACGGTGTCCGGGTCTGCCAGCGAATCCATGATCAAGTCTTTGCTGGCTATCACGGAGTCATCAACCTTCAGGTCAACCTGTGTGGGTTCAGGGCGGTTCAGGGTGCTTTCGGTGGGATGACCTTCATTCAGCCAGACGTGGGCACCACCGTTCAGGTAGCTGTATTGCCGGTGTCCGATCACATCCAGAGTCCAGATAAAGCGACCTGCCCAGCCACCGCCCTCGTCATCATAAACAACAATGTGTTTGTTTTTGCGGTAGCCAATGTCAGAGAACATCTGGTTGAGCTGTTCAACGGCGGGCAGTTTGCCGGTAGCGGGTTGTACGCCGGAAACCATGTTCTGTGGCGCCACACTGATGGCACCGGGAATATGGGATTGTTCGTACAGTCGTGGGTTACACAGGTCGACTATCAGCAGGTCTTTGTGCCCCAGTAGAGGCACCAGCTGTTCAGCCTCAAGGATCAGTGGCAGATGGTCTAACGGATTCATATGGCTGGCTCGTTATGGTTCATGGGGTGAAAGTTTACGTTATTGCCGCTTCATCAGACGCCCAGAGAGTCCACAATCTGTTTGTAGCTGAACATTCGTTCTTCCAGAATTTCGCCGTTTTCCAGAGCCTGTTTTAGTGCACAGCCCGGTTCTTTCTCGTGCTGACAGTCCCGGAACCGGCAATAACCCAGATAGGGCCTGAATTCTCTGAAGCCCTCAAGCACTGACTGAGCATCAATATGCCACAGGCCAAATTCCCGAATGCCGGGTGAGTCAATCAACATGCCACCGGCAGGGAAGCGGAACAGTTTTGCTGCGGTGGTGGTATGCATACCTTTGCCGGTGGCTTCGGACAAATCACCAACACGGATATCGACACCGGGTAACAAGGCATTGACCAGTGAGGACTTGCCCACGCCACTCTGTCCAACAAAGACACTGACATGCTGATCCAGCAGAGCCTTGAGCGGGGCCAGCCCATCTTCGGAGCGGGTGGAGGCCCGGAGGATTTTATAACCAATGTCTTCATAAACTGACAGCATGTCGTCCATCAGTGCCATGCCCTCATCATCCAGCAGGTCGATTTTGTTCAATAAAAGAACCGGCTCGATGCCTACGGTCTCAGCAGCCACCAGATAACGGTCAATCAGATTGGTGTGAGGCATGGGGACAGGCGCTATAACCAGCACAATATAGTCGATATTGGCAGCAACGGGTTTGATTCGACCATGGTTGTCGGGCCGGGTCAGCAGGCTGGTGCGATCTTCAAGGGCTACTACCACTCCGGTTTCATCTTTCAGCGACGGGCGCCATACCACCCGGTCTCCGGTGACCAGCGGCGGAAGGTTGGTTCGCAGGTGGCATCGACGAATGGCTCCGGGCTGGCCCAAGGGCTCAATATCCAGAGTGGCTCCATAGTGGGCAATGATCAGACCCTGTTGCTCAGGCCCCAGGTTATCGTCCTGTATTTCCTGCTCAATCTGCTGTTCCCGCTTCTGGGCACGGGCAATGCGTTCCTGCTGGACTTTCTCTATGCGCCATTTCTGTTTGCGCGTTAGTCTGCGCTTACTCATGCTTTGCTCAAGGTTTTACCTGATCTGCTGAATAGGATTCCGGCTGTTCATGGCATAGCGCCACAAATAGCCTGTGTCTCGCTGATGACTGAGTAAAGAGAAGGAGCGGCCAGTTGGAAGCGAGTGTGGATTTCACGGAGAGATTATGATCGGTTAGACTTAATAAGTCAGCCATGGCTTTCTTCATTTGCCATTATTTTCTCAGAAAATGTCACAGGATTGTCCCCGGGGCTATTGCCAATGCTCAGCTCCGGGTTCTATTCGCTGCAACTTGGCTGGCACATCTCTTTACAGGCACATCTCTCTACAGGAAATCGGGTGTTTGATGGCTAAAACGGACAACCTTATCTGGATCGACCTGGAAATGACGGGTCTTGATCCTGAACATGACCAAATTCTGGAAATTGCGACCATTGTTACCGATGGTCAATTGAATTTTATTGCTGAAGGCCCCGTGATAGCGGTGCATCAGAGCGATGCAGTGCTTAACAATATGAATGAGTGGTGCATCAAAACCCACGGTGAAACGGGACTGACCCAGAGAGTCCGTGAGAGCCAGGTCAGTCTGGCCGAAGCCGAGCGAATGACTCTGGCGTTTCTCAAACAGTATTCCGAAGCCGGTGCGTCACCCATGTGTGGGAACAGCATTGGTCAGGATCGCCGTTTTCTTATCCGCTACATGACAGAGCTTCATGAGTTTTTCCACTACCGCAATATTGATGTCAGTACGTTAAAAGAGCTGGCAAGAAGGTGGCAGCCTGAAATGCTGAAGCAATTTACCAAGAAAGGCACTCACCTGGCGCTGGAAGATATTCGTGAATCCATTGAAGAGCTTCGTTTTTATCGTCAGCATTTTATTCGGTCCTGAGTCTTCAACCTAGGAGCCTGACCTTTTTGTGTTCAAGTTATGGGTTTTTTATGGCATTTGCCACTTCTGAACAGGTACCTATGGGCAGCCACATTTCCAAACGATTTGAATCGTCAGGATCGGCAGGCAAAAATCCATACTGCTGATAAAAGGGCACAATTTCCGGAGTCATTGGACCAACAAACAGGCCAATAGTCGATATTTGCTGCGATACAATCACAGTGCGCTTTATGGCATCAATTAACAATCGCTGTCCCAGCTTTTGCCCCTGACACTGCTTGTCAACAGCCAATCGTGCCAGTTTAACTGCGCTCAGAGGGTGTGGATACTGCCTGTAATCCCTATGAGCTGATGGCGGAGTCATAACAGAGCATCCGGTCAGCGTGTAATAGCCGTTAATGACTGTTGGAGTATCATGCTGGCAAGCAACGTAGGTCTTTGAGATGTGTTGGGCAGTCTTTTGCCGAGCCTGTTGCCGGAGAAACTGATTCAGCTCAGGAGCGCCACAATCAAATGCCTTCCTCTTGTGCTGCCGTGTTATTTCTTTAATGGTCAGAGGCATTCACAGAGCCTCTATAGTTCTCGGCAGCTTCCAGCAATTTAGAGTTGGCTTTTGGTGGATTTTCCAAGGCTTCCAGGAGGGCGTCTGCACTTTTTCCTGACAAGTGGATAGCTTCAGTTTCGGCAATCACCGTGCGTGCTTTTTCCATTGCTGAGTCGATCAAGAACTGTGACAGGGTTGCACCGGAGTAGTCAGCCGCCCGTTGTATCATTTCCTGCACCTCATAGGATGCTCTTGCAACAAGCCTGGTCTCTTTACGAGCTGCACTTTGAGCCATGACCTAGTCCCTCCTATGTTTATTTGTTTGTCAGTATGGCATACAAACTCACAAAAGCAAGGCTGTACGCCAATACGCTTATTATCCAGCAATGCAGTGTTTGCCGTGCGCGTTCACAGGAGAAGTTTGTAGCTCTGACAGCAACAGCCCGATAGCTTAAACCAGACATATACGGTAAGCTGCCGACCCCTCCATGTCTTCAGCCCGGTTCTGCTGAATGACACCGACCGAGACCGAGAATGTTTCATGAGCTTTGACTCACTGGGGTTATCAGCGCCCATCCTCCAAGCTGTCACAGAGCAGGGTTACGATACCCCATCCGCCATCCAGTCTCAGGCTATTCCGGCAGTGCTTGAAGGTCATGACGTTATGGCCGCCGCCCAAACGGGTACCGGAAAAACGGCTGGTTTTACCCTGCCCATACTGGAAAAGCTGGCAAAAGGACCCCGTGTTCGGGGCAATCAGGTGCGGGCGTTAATTCTGACACCGACCCGTGAGCTGGCGGCTCAGGTGGCTGAAAGTGTGGAAACCTATAGCCGTCATCTTCCTCTTCGCTCGACCGTGGTATTTGGCGGAGTCAAGATTAATCCCCAGATGATGAGATTGAGAAGAGGTGTCGATGTGCTGGTGGCAACACCGGGCAGGCTACTGGATCTATACAACCAGAACGCGGTGAAGTTCAAACAGCTGGAAGTGCTGGTGCTGGACGAAGCTGACCGTATGCTGGACATGGGCTTTATTCATGATATTCGCAAGATTCTGGCGATCTTGCCCAAAAGCAGGCAGAGCCTGCTGTTTTCGGCAACCTTCTCCGACGATATTCGTAAACTGGCAAAAGGTCTGGTGCGCTCGCCGGTAGAGATCTCGGTTACACCAAGAAACGCCACCGCTAAAACCGTAGACCAGTGCATCTGCCCTGTGGATAAAAGTAAGAAAGCCGCTCTGCTGACCCAGTTAATCAAGGAGAATGACTGGCATCAGGTGCTGGTATTTACCCGGACAAAACACGGTGCCAACCGGCTCACACGGCATCTTGAGAGTAAGGGGATTCAGGCGGCTGCTATTCACGGCAATAAAAGCCAGAATGCTCGGACCAAAGCGCTGGCTGAGTTCAAAAGCGGTGCGATTCGAATTCTGGTAGCTACCGATATTGCTGCACGAGGGCTGGATATTGATCAGTTGCCGCAGGTCGTTAATTTTGATCTGCCCAATGTTGCTGAAGACTATGTGCACCGGATCGGCAGAACAGGCAGGGCCGGTGCCACCGGACAGGCAGTTTCCCTGGTGTGTGCCGACGAATTTAAAGAGCTGGTGGCGATTGAAAGGTTAACGCGTCAGGTGATTGATCGGGAGGAAATCCCTGGTTTCAAGCCTGTGAATGCACTGCCAGAATCGAAACTGGATACTCGTCCACCCAAACGCAAGAAGCCAAAGAAACCCAAGGTTGAGCATCAGGATGGGCAGCGTTCGGGGGGTGGTTTCCAGAGGTTATAAGCCCTGTACTGTGACACTCCCCGCCTTGTAAGGCGAGGCTTCTTTCTGACTTCTCAGGCTTTTGCCAGCCCATAGCGGCTGGACTTACACAGAAGCCTCCATCAGCAGTAACCGGGTGCCCCTCGGTTATTTGTTTGGTCTTTTGTTTGATTTATTGGGTATCTATACGGTTCCCTCTGCGATGCGTTTCAATAACGACTTTCGCGGGTCTTCTAGCCCAACAAGCAGTTAACTCTGCTATGTATTTTTTTTAACAGTGCTTGGTTTTCGTCACCGTGAGTCCCTGCATAGGGACAGACCGAGGTTGAATATAGCCAACTCCGTACAAACACGCAACCGGAACGCTCCTCGCGTTCCCGTCTTATATCCCCGCCCGATTGGGCGAGGGTTTACGACGATTTTGCTAACTGCTTTTGCGCTGATGCTACTGCAAACGGCTCAAAATATTAACTATACTGAGCCGATAAGCCACCCCCAATCGGCTCGGACCAACTTATGAAATACAGCTGGCAGCACCCTGACTGGCCAAAATTCACCTACGATGATGCGCAGTCTCGTGACGCTCTCTATCAATACGCCTTGGAAGCTGGTCGGCTGTCTGGTGGAATGGGGCAGCTTAAGGACTCGCTCCAATACGAGGCCTACATAGACCTCATGGTCAGTGAGGCAATTAATACAAGCGAGATTGAAGGGGAACGACTGGACAGGGAGGATGTACGCTCCTCCATCAAAAACTTTTTAGGACTAAGCAACCCGCCTACCCGGGTTGCGGACCCCCGTGCCGAAGGTATTGCCGCGCTGATGGTGGATGTCCGCAAAACCTTTAAAGCCGAGCTGACAAAAGAAAAGCTGTTTCATTGGCATCAGCTGGTTATACCTGAGCAAGAGAACCGCTTTCTTCGACACAAAATACAAGTGGGTCAATGGCGAACATCGGAAGACCCTATGCAAGTGATATCGGGGCCTATCGGTTACGAAAAGGTACATTACGAGGCCCCACCCGCACATCAAGTGGCAGCTGAAATGGATCGGTTTTTAAGTTGGTATAACGATTCGAGTCCGCTAAACCCCAGTCAGAAAGAAGCGCTTCCAGGTCCCGTCCGTTCAGCAATAGCCCACCTATGGTTTGAGTCTATCCACCCGTTTGATGATGGTAATGGACGTGTTGGTCGGGCAATCGCTGAACAGGCGCTGGCTCAAGATCTTGATCGGCCACCGCTGCTTAGCCTGTCGACCATTATTGAGAAAGACAAGAACGCTTATTACAACGGGCTGAACAAGGCAAGCCAAGCAAATTTGGACATCACTGCCTGGGTGAATTGGTTTTGCAAATCGGTTCTGTTGGCACAAAGAGACGCTGTGAAAAAGGTTGACTTTGTCCTTAAGAAATCAAGGTTCTGGGAAGCCCACCCAGAATCTGGACTAAATGATCGGCAAGTAAAAGCCATCAATAAAGTGTTTAAGGCCGGTCCGGATGGCTTTGAGTTTGGGGTGAGCGCCAAAAAGTACATGGGGATGACTGGATGTTCCAAAGCAACGGCTACACGTGATCTTGGCGACCTGGTTGAGAAGGGCTGTTTGAATCGCATGCCGGGGGGTGGAAGAAGTGCCCGTTATAATTTGAACTTAGTTTAGCCACGAGAACATAAACTGTGCTGTGCAAGCGCCCACTCCACATGCTCCTTCACCAGCTCCGAAGGATAGTTCCTGCGCTGGTGCAGCGCCGACATAACTTTATCGGTAGTGGGGGCATTACCCAGACCTACCGCCAGGTTCCTCAACCAGCATTCAAAACCTGCACGCCGAATTGGTGACCCGGCCGTGCGCTCCAGAAATTCTTCCTCTGTCCACAGAAAGAGATCCGCCAAATCACTGTTATCCAGATGATGACGGGGCTGAAAATCACTTTCCTGCGTATGTCTGGCAAATCGATTCCAGGGACAGGTGAGCTGACAGTCATCACAGCCAAAAACCCTGTTGCCCATTTTGCTGCGCAGCTCTTCGGGTATGGGGCCACGGTTCTCAATGGTCAGGTAGGAAATACACTTTCTGGCATCCACTTTGTAGGGCTCAATAATGGCGCTGGTGGGGCAAATATCCATACAGGCACTGCAACGACCGCAATGGTTCTTCTCATAAGGTTGATCCGTGGGCAGGGGTAAATTGGTAAAGAGTTCCCCCAGGAAAAAGAAAGAACCGGCCTGACGGTTGATAATCAGCGAGTGTTTGCCCATCCAGCCCAGACCGGCCTGCTGGGCAAGGGGTCTTTCCATCACCGGTGCGCTGTCAACAAAGGCCCGGTAGCCATGGTCTCCAACCACCGCTTCTATTTTTTTGCCGAGCTGGGTTAAGCGTTTGCGAATCAGCTTGTGGTAATCACGTCCCAAAGCATAACGGGAGACGTAAGCCTTTTCCGGCTCATTCAGAATTTTGATGGTCTCGGTTTCTGCAGGCAGATAATCCATTCTGACAGAGATGATTCGGATAACACCTTCGTGAAGCTGCTCAGGATGGCACCTTAGTTCCTTATGCCGTTCCATGTACTCCAGGTCACCGTGCAGTCCCTGTTCCAGCCACTGCTGAAACTGTTTTTTGTCCTGCTCCGGGATTCGGGGTTCAGTAATCCCTACCTGCTGAAAGCCTAATTGCCGGGCCCAAAGGCGAATATCGTCAACCAGTTGTTGATAATCAAGGCTTGCAGAAGAGTGATTGGATGTGGACACGTTGATAAATTGCTGCCAGAAAAGAATAGGGGAATCTGGAAAAGCATTCTAACACACCGGTTTTTGTGAAGAATGGTCATCAATACTAGGTTAAGATTTCGTACAGAGGCAAAGGTGAACACTTATGTACGACAGCACTCAAGTTAGCATCTGTGATCGGCTGTATACCGCTGAACAAGTCCGCCAGCTGGATGACACGGCGATCAATAAGTTTCAGATCAATGGCTTTGAACTAATGAATCGGGCGGCCCGTGCGGCTTTTCGCTGCCTGATGAATCATTGGCCAGACCTGCTTCACGGCAAACGGCTTCAGGTTTTCTGCGGTGGCGGGAATAATGGCGGCGACGGTTATCTGGTAGCCATGCTCGCCGCCAAACGGAGGATTGCGGTTTCAGTGACTTGCCTGTCTTCCCCCAAAAAACTGTCTGGCGACGCCCTCTCAGCCTATGAAGCCTGTATCGCAGAAGGGGTTGATGTTGAACCTTATGCACCCGAGACCCCACTGTCCGGTGATGTGTTTGTCGATGCCCTGCTGGGAACGGGGCTGGCAAGAGAGGTTGAGGGTCACTATCGAGACATTGTCGTTCGAATCAACGAATCGGGCCGACCGGTTCTGGCTGTGGATATTCCGTCCGGTCTTTGTGCGGATAGAGGCATTGCCCTGGGCGTTGCCATAAAAGCAGATGTCACCGTAACCTTTATTGGTATAAAGCTGGGCTTGCTTTCAGGCCACGGAAAAGAGCTGTCCGGGCGGGTTGAGTTTGCTGATCTGGATGTACCGGCAGAGGTTTATAACGCCGTACCAATTCAAGCTCTGAGATTGTCAGAAGCCCGGCTGAGTCGCTGGCTTCAGCCCCGGGCCAGAGATTTACACAAAGGCGACAATGGGCATGTTATGGTGGTGGCTGGCAATCAGGGGATGCCCGGGGCCGCCATTATGTCGGCAGAAGCGGCCTTGTATTGCGGTGCGGGTCGGGTCACCGTAGCGACTCGTCGGGAACATCTGCTGGCCCTGGCCGCCCGTCGTCCAGAGTTAATGGCATCAGCGGTGTCAGGGGCAGAAGATCTGCGACCGCTTATGGCAGGGAAAAATCTTTTGGTGGTGGGGCCCGGTCTGGGAAAAGATCCATGGGCCCGTGAGCTGCTTACTGAAGTACTGAAAGCTGAGTGTCCTGTGGTGGTGGATGCCGATGGTCTCAATCTCGTTTCGGAAGATCCGGCGTTGCTTAAACATCGAAAGTACCCGATGATTCTCACACCCCATGCCGGTGAAGCGGCAAGGCTGCTGGAAACCCGGGCTGCAACCATTAATGCCGACCGGGTCAAGGCTGCGAAAGAACTGTTTAGCCGCTTCGGTGCAGTGGTGGTATTAAAGGGAGCGGGCACACTGGTATACGACGGCAAAACCCTGAATCTGTGTTCCGAGGGTAATCCGGGTATGGCAGTAGCGGGTATGGGAGACGTACTCAGCGGTGTGATCGCTGCACTGGCCGCCCAAGGGTTAGAGACTCATGCTGCTGCCGCTTTGGGCGTCTGGCTACATGCGACAGCCGCAGACCATTTAGCCGGACTTCAGGGTGAAAGAGGCATGCTGGCGCTGGAAACGGTTCCTCATATAAGAAGCCAGCTGAATAAAATAGCAAGCTATAGAGACAACAAGCTGTAGAGACAACAAGCTATAGAGACAACAAGCAATGAACGGACATCCGTTCCCGTAAACAAATAGTGAGTGTATGGAAGGCAGGATTGAGCTGCTGATTGATAATGAGCAGGAAATGGTTCAGCTGGGCAAAAAGCTGGCTGAAGTAAGCGGTGGTCACGCTGTCGTTTATCTGGTGGGTAACCTGGGGGCCGGAAAGACCACGTTATGCCGGGGGATTCTGCACAGTCTTGGTCATCAGGGGGCGGTTAAAAGCCCGACTTATACCTTGGTGGAGCCCTACACCATTGGAGATCAACAGGTCTATCATTTTGACCTGTATCGACTGGCTGACCCTGAAGAACTTGAGTTTATCGGGGGACGGGATTACTTTGAAGAGGACTGTCTTTGTCTGATCGAGTGGCCCTGCAAAGGCGCAGGGGCTCTGCCGGACGCTGATCTGGAAGTACAACTGGACTACCACCTGC
The DNA here is from genome assembly GCF_023822025.1 of Endozoicomonas sp. 4G. Taxonomy (NCBI): domain Bacteria; kingdom Pseudomonadati; phylum Pseudomonadota; class Gammaproteobacteria; order Oceanospirillales; family Endozoicomonadaceae; genus Endozoicomonas; species Endozoicomonas sp. 4G. Next base: position 5,772,976 of record NZ_CP082909.1, read on the forward strand.
CCGGACGTAAGGCCCTGATCAAAGCAGGGACCGAACGTGGGCAGGCGATGTTGCAAAAGCTGAAAAAGCTGCAAAAGCTGAAAAAGCTGCAGGGATGGCAGGAGGGCGAATGTCGTTAAGGATAAGGAGGTTCTTTGTTGCTGCCCTGTTGATTCTGCCTCTGCCATTGTTTGCAGCCCAGGTGGATGATGTCCGTGTCTGGCGTTCTCCCGATAAAACCCGTCTGGTCTTTGATGTCTCCAGCGACGTGGCTCACTCGCAGTTCTTTCTGGACAACCCCAGAAGACTGGTGCTGGATATCCGTGGCACTCAAAAGCCCAAAAATGTCGCTAATCCCCGCCTCAGCAACACCCCCATAAGCAAGATTCGTTATGGTGTTCGAAACAAAAAAGATTTGCGTGTTGTTTTGGATCTGAAGAATAAGGTCACCAGCAAAAGCTTCCTGCTGGCACCCAATGCAACCTACGGCTATCGCCTTGTAGTTGATCTCTTTGATGGTCAGAAAAAAACGACAGAGTCGGTAAAACAGCCCGTCAAACCCCCTTCCAACAGAGATATTGTGGTGGCCATTGATGCCGGTCATGGCGGCGAAGACCCTGGCGCGCTGGCCTATGGTGGCGGACATGAAAAAGTCGTCACGCTGAACATTTCCAAAGACCTGGCCGCGCTGTTGAAAAAAGAACCCGGCTTCAAGCCTGTGCTGGTAAGAACCGGGGACTACTACATCCCCCTGCGTGAGCGAGCCAGTATTGCCCGTGAAGCAGGGGCAGACCTGTTTATCTCCATCCATGCCGACGCTTTTACCAACCCCAGTGCCAATGGTGCCTCGGTATACGCGCTGTCCATTGGCGGAGCCACCTCAGAGACGGCCCGCTGGCTGGCTCACAGGGCCAACTCATCGGATCTGATTGGTGGTGAAGGGGGCATCTCTCTGAGTGACAAAGGCGATGTTCTGGCGGGGGTTTTGCTGGATCTGTCCATGACCTCAACGCTGTCTTCCAGTCTGGAAGTTGGTGATAAGGTACTGAAGCATATTGGTGCGATTAACAGGCTGCACAAAAAACAGGTGGAGCAGGCGGCTTTTGTCGTGCTTAAGTCGCCCGATATTCCCTCTATTCTGGTGGAAACCGGCTTTATCTCTAATCCCAAAGAAGGCCGTAAACTGAAAACCCGAAGCCATCAGCGTGCCATGGCCCGACAGATATTCAAAGGTGTGAAAGGCTACTTTGTTAATAAGCCGCCACCCGGCAGTCTGCTCGCCAGCCTCAAGGCTGAGGGTAAAATAGATACCCGTCCAGACCAGTATGTGATCCGGGCGGGTGATACTTTGTCAGAGATTGCCAGTCGCTTTGATATCAGTTTGAGTTCATTGAAAACAGCCAATGATATCAGCCGCTCAGATACGATCAGAACCGGGCAGACGTTGGTTATTCCGAATTAAAAAAATCTGGAGGTAATGTCAGCACTGCTGACAGGCTGGTCAGTCACTTCCCTGAGTTTTTCCCATAAAGTGCCCTTGTGAGGAAAATCCCAGGGAGATATGGCTATGCATACAAGAATTTCAGTTCACCCATTACCTGCTAGTCAGAATCGGTTATCAACCGATGAACTGTCTGACCATGGGTGTCAGGATCATCCTTTAAATAAGCATAACCGGGTCAACCAGCCAGGGCATCGGGTTTTCAGCGATGCCATTACCAGACTGGATGATCGGTCTATTGCTGAATTTGAAAATCTAACGCTCTCCCCCCCTGATCTTGAAGAGCCTGAAGTCCATGGGCCAGATTTGCTGGAATCCTATGAGGTGATTACCGAGTACCCCTGCATTGATTCGGTGCCACCTTCCAGATTTCGGTCTGTTGGTGTCAGACAGCGATTGCTGGTGCCGGAGCAGGTCTGGAAACAGAAGGCAAAACAAAATGCGCCCGAAGCCTGGGGAGAACCCTTCAGGCCCGCCGAAGAACCTGAGGTTCTGGCAAAACAAACTGAAGGACAAAAAAAACCGGAAAACCTTCAGGTGATCGATGTGCTGACCGGTATGCCCACGGTAGAGCTTGAAAATAAAGTCTGGCGGTTTCTCACCGTAGCTGTGGGTATTTTGTCTCCGGCAGGAAGCAAAGTGAAGGGGGCTGCAACCCTCGTTGTTTCAGAAGAGAGGTTAGAGCGGCTGGAGACACGGCTTAAGGGCGTGGTGAAAGATCAGGTTCACTATGAAGTCAATGAAAACATGGGCCGTCGTATGCTTCAGCTGGCACAGGCTTGTGGTTCTGCCAGCCCGTCACTGTCAGCACTGAAGTTGTTGGGCTTCGCCATTCCGGGTTATCGGCTTATTCCAGCCATGCTGGCACTCTGGCGCATCAAGGATTTCAAGGATGAGATTGCGGCCTTGTACTTCGACCATAATGCCATGCCTGCGGTGACCGACTTTGCCATGAGCTGGACACCCACTTTGTTGTCCAGTCTGTTTTAAGGGCTTGGCAAAAGTCGACGGGGGCTGATAGTCTTTCCGGCAATAAAACCGGACTGACTGACCCCTTTTTATGAAACCTATCCGTTTACTCGATACCCGCCTTGCTAACCAGATCGCTGCCGGTGAGGTGGTTGAACGTCCTGCGTCGGTTGTTAAAGAACTGTTGGAAAACAGTCTTGATGCCGGTGCGAAACGAGTGAATGTCGACGTAGACAGTGGGGGCGTCAAACTGATCCGTATTCGTGATGACGGACATGGCATTGGTAAAGATGATCTGGCACTGGCCTTGTCGCGACACGCCACCAGCAAGATTTCCGAACTGGAAGACCTGGAAGGTGTCGGCACCCTGGGTTTTCGTGGTGAAGCATTGGCATCCATCAGTTCGGTGTCACGCTTGACATTAACGTCCCAGGTTGAGAGTCAGGAGTCGGGCTGGCAGGTTCGTACCGAAGGGCGTGATATGGAGGCTATTGTCAATCCCGCGCCTCACCCTGTGGGTACCACCATCGAAGTCAAGGATCTGTTTTTTAATACCCCGGCACGACGTAAATTCCTGCGCACGGAAAAAACCGAGTTTTCCCATCTTGAAGAAGTGGTAAAGCGTCTGGCCCTGTCCCGGTTTGATGTGGGATTTGGTTTAAGACACAACCAGCGCAGTATTCATCAGCTCAGACCCTGTAGCACTCAGGCTGAGAAAGATCGTCGGGTCGCTGCCCTGTGTGGGCCGAAGTTTATTGAACACTCGGTGATTGTTGATGTTGAGGTGTCAGGGCTCAAGCTGTGGGGCTGGGTAGGGTTGCCCACCTTTTCCCGGTCCAGCGCCGATCTTCAGTACTTTTTTGTCAATGGCCGGGTAATCAGGGATAAGCTGGTGGCACACGCTGTTCGTCAGGCTTACCGTGATGTCCTTTACGGCGGCAGGCATCCAACCTTTGTCTTGTATCTTGAACTGGATCCGGCGCTGGTGGATGTCAACGTTCACCCCACCAAACATGAGGTTCGATTCCGGGATGGCCGAATGGTCCATAATTTCCTGTTCAGTACCCTGCATCGTGCCTTGGGTGAGGTGTCTCCGGAAGATCAACTGCCTTCAGCCGCACTTTCTTCACCACTTTCTTCACAACCTCAAACCCGGGCTTCCGGTGTTGAAGGTGGCGAGTTCAAGAGTCAGGAAAGTATGCAGCTGTCCCCGGCTCCGGGCGCTTCTTCTTATGCTCATGGTGCGACGTCGGGATCACCGTCGGCATCGGCAGGTGCCAGACAATTAAAAGAAACACCTATGCCAGAACAGGTTCAACAGCAGATTAAAGCCTACGGTGAACTCTATGCTTCTGGTGCTGCGGAGCACAATGCTCCTCAGGAAGGTCAGCCTTTAGCCGTCAACGATGCGCAAGCCGTTCAAGCCGATATTCCGCCCCTGGGTTTTGCCATCGCTCAGCTGAAAGGTATTTACATTCTCGCTGAGAATGAGCAGGGAATGATTCTGGTGGACATGCATGCCGCCCACGAACGCATTACTTATGAACGGATGAAAATTTCCTGGCATGCCGATGGCATTAAAGCCCAGCCCCTGCTGGTGCCAAAATCCATTGCTGTCAGTGACCGTGAGGCGACCTGTGCTGAAGAGAATAATGAGTACTTCAGGAAACTGGGACTGACTCTTGAGCGTATGGGGCCAGAAACGCTGCTGGTTCGTCAGGTGCCGGTGATGTTGCACAATGCGGACGTTGAGCAGCTGGTTCGTGATGTGGTTTCAGACCTGATGCAACACGGTGCCAGTGATCGTGTGGAAAGTCAGATTAATGAAGTGCTGGCAACAATGGCCTGCCATGGCTCAGTACGAGCTAACCGTCGTCTTTCCATCGAAGAAATGAACGCTCTGCTCAGGGATATGGAGCATACAGAGCGCAGTGGACAGTGCAACCACGGAAGGCCCACCTGGACGCTGTTAACACTGGACCAGCTGGACAAACTGTTTTTGCGGGGGCGTTAACCTCACAGGTTCCGTCCGTCCTTCAATCAGCTCAGGACGAACGGATAACGCTTACATGGACCAGGAAATGCCCACTTGCAGGGCTTGATAATCGATCGGATAGTCAATCGCCTTGCTGAACTGGTAGCTGCCATAAATTTCTACGTCGGGTGTCAGGGAATGTCCTACTCTCACCTTCATTCGCCAGGCATCGTTGTTGCTGATATCAGCGGGTAGATAGGCCATGCGGGAAAATTTTTTCTGTCTCAGGTTAACGGTTCTCACGTCATCACTATTAAGGTCTTTGTTGTAATCAAGCTGAAGGCCAAGACGTGTTTTGTCGTTTATAGCATCAAGAAAGACACCGGCTGCGGCATTCTTGAAGTCCAGCTCCTGATCACCGAATACCAGGGCGGACAGGCTGTCTCCGGACTCGGCAAAGCCATCCACCGATGACTTATGATAGCTGGCGGAAACCACAGGGCCTGCTTTTAGTTGTCCGTTGTCGTAGAGTGCGTAGCCCGCATCCAGCGTTAAACCATAGAGTTTGCCAGAAGTGGAGCTGCTTTCTTTACGTGTCAGGGCGGCCAAGCGGAAACCGCGCTTATTTTTGTAATCAAGGTCGAGATAATTTACTGCGGCATTGGAGAAAAACCTTTCCCCCTGGTAACTGGCAAACAGACTGCCACCTACACTGGTGGTTTTAAAGTCGGACTGCTCAGGCTTGTAACGGGTTTCAGCACCTTGTATAGCGACCCCCAGCTTGAGGCTTTCTGTCAATTGATAGTGAAGGCCGGCGTGGATTGCATAGCCCTTGTTGTCGTCGGCTTTTTTATCAACAGCATCATAAATCTGGTTTTCTACTCCAGCTCCGCCACCGCCAAAGAATGACAGGGTGCCTGGCGCCACGTCCCGCCAGCGGTACTGTGCCAGCTCGTTAAAAATGCTGCCATCCAGTGTGGTGGAATGAGAGTCTGCAATTCTTGGCAGGCCGCCGACCTCGGTAGCCCCTCTGACAGCCGACAAAATATAATCGCTGCCTATCTTGTGCATATAGCTGGAGGGGTGCAGGCCGTCCCAGAATACGGACTGGTTTGCAACGCCTGTTATAACGCGTTTTCTCTCGTCACCACCTTTAACACTGGAGTCGGGCTTTATACACGGAACGCTGTTTTCGCCCTTAACCATGCAGGTGATATCTACGTTTTCAGGGGGAAGATTAACAAGACCATAGGCTGCCGGGTTATCAGATACTTCTTTAAGCAGTCCGTACAAGTTCATATAGAAGACATTGGCATTGGAATTTTTGAGTTCTTTGAGGACGGAGCTATCAATGTCTTTGCTGTAGGTTCTGATGGCAGAGCGTTTGTCAGCCAACAATTTCTCTCCTCCCGGTGTTTCTCCGAGATTGGGAACATTGAGCATAAAGATATAGCGAGCGCCATAGCTATGGAGCGCATTGACACTGGCTATCAGGTTCCGGGCGACTTGCAGGGGTGTACGAAGCCCGAGCCTCTCAAATTCGACGTCATTGCTACCGCCCAGAATCATGTACATGGCTTTCTTATCTGCCTGGCCATGGTTTCTCATAAAGAAAGTATTCTGCTTCTGGGACTTGAAAATTTCCAGGTTCAACGGCGTGTAGGGTTTATCAGACGTGACGGATAACAGGATTTCCTCACTGGAGTTACCGCTCACAGCAAAGTTATTGCCGCCATCCATAGAGGGGCGAAGATTAAACCCCATGGTGCCGGCAACATTCTGGTTGTACAGGGTTTTGTCTGAGAACTTGAGTGGCACTTTCCGCCCGTGATAATCGATTTTCAGGTTTCCCGTATCTGAGATGCTGTCTCCAAAGCTATAAAACTGGCTATAAAGTTCGTTAGCCTGGACAGGGGATAGCATTAAGGAAAGAGCTGCCAGTGAAAGTATTTTTCGGCAAAAGGGAGTTAAAAACGGGACTGCTTTCATGAGAAACCCTTGTTGTGGATCAGTTTACGTCAGTCATTCCATTGTTTACACGTTCCAATAAAATAAAATCAGGACTCTGTTCGAGAATAGACTGCCCTACTGTGGTAGCAACAAATTGGTAAAAAAAATTTTTGCCGTTCCCGGCCAGGCCTTTGGAACTCTTTCACAAGTATTCAGTCTATGGCTTTTGATACCGGGAACGCTTCAGGTACACTCAGCTCCCCGTTTTTTTTGATAACGCTTTGTTTTTTTATGACATCCGAACCGAATACACAGACTGTCGCTCCTGAAGAAAAACGGCCACCGGCTATTTTTCTGATGGGACCCACTGCCTCTGGTAAAACGGATCTGGCGATCCAGTTGGCACAGAGGCTGCCCTGTGAGTTGGTCAGTGTTGATTCGGCACTGGTCTACAAAGGAATGGATATAGGAACGGCCAAACCCTCTGCCCAGGAACTGGCGCAGGCTCCGCACCGGTTGATTGATATCCGGGATCCTGCCGAGCCTTATTCGGCAGCCGACTTCTGTGAGGACGCTCTCAGGGAAATGACGGAAATTACTAATAAGGGAAACATACCTCTTCTTGTGGGAGGTACCATGCTCTATTTCAAGGCACTTCGGGATGGTCTGGCAAACTTGCCTGCGGCGGATCCACAGATCAGGGAAACGTTGCTGGGCCGGGCTGAGTCTGAGGGTTGGCAGGCACTTCATGAGGAGCTGCAAAGCGTTGATCCAGTGGCTGCCCGTCGCATTAAACCAACGGATACCCAGCGTCTGCAAAGAGCCCTGGAAGTTTATTATGCGACAGGCAAAGTACTTTCCCAGTGGCATCAGGAGCAGGAAACCCGTCAACTGCCTTATAATGTTGTGAATCTGGCCATAGCCCCCAGAGATCGCTCAGTGCTTCATCAGCGCATTGAAACCCGCTTCAAACTGATGTTGGAGCAGAACTTTGTGGATGAAGTCAGGGCTTTGTACGAGCGGGGAGACCTGGATATTTCACTGCCTTCCATCAGGGCGGTTGGTTATCGTCAGGTTTGGGGGTATCTTGAAGGAGAGATGGACTATGCCACCATGGTAGAGAAAGGCGTGGTTGCTACCCGGCAACTGGCCAAACGGCAGCTAACCTGGCTTAGAAGCTGGCCCGATATTCACTGGCTGGACAGTTTGTCAGAAAATCGGTTGGAAGAGGCCTTGAAATGGCTGAAGCCTGCCCTTACTTAGGGAATAATGAGAGATTGATTTCTGTACGAGTCTCCTCGGCTTTGTATTAGTTAAGGCATTGACAAAGTGCATTGGAAAAGACTGGTACGTAAGCACCTGTAATAGTTTCTGCAGGTTCGGTATGAGTAGCTAGTATTACCTATTGATGGCAGTGCGGGGCATCGCTTACTGTTGCCCAGCTAAATTTCTGGGCTGTGTATACAGAAAGAACAATCAGGTACTGGTGCTGCCGGTCAAGCGAATAGCCCACCTAGAAGTGAACAAAAGCTATTCAAAACCCGAGAATTAATAAGGAGTACAGAAATGTCAAAAGGGCATTCTCTACAAGACCCTTACCTTAATGTGCTGCGTAAGGAGCGCGTGCCGGTTTCCATCTACTTGGTAAACGGTATTAAACTCCAGGGGCAGATCGAATCTTTCGATCAGTTCGTAATCCTTCTGAAGAATACTGTTAGCCAGATGGTTTACAAGCACGCAGTCTCAACTGTAGTGCCAAGCCGTCCGGTACGTCTGCCAATGCAGGGCCAGGAAGGTATGCCCGAGCACGACGAGCAAGAGTGATTTTTGCTGGTTGACTGAAAGGCGCTTTAGTAGCGCCTTTTGGCGTTTATGAGTTCATTGCAAAAGCAAAAAATGTCAGGAGTTCTGTTTGTTTTTTGAACGCCATGAAGGTGGTGAAAGTGCAGTCCTTGTTCATCCGGATATGAGTGAAGACAAGGAACGGGAAGATCCGCAGGAATTTAAGGAACTGGTGCGTTCCGCAGGCGTTGAAACCCTCGCTTTTATCACGGTAAATGTCCGGTCTCCCTCTCCCCGCTATTTTGTCGGTCCCGGCAAAGTTGAAGAAATTCGTCAATCTGTTTTACAGCACAAAGCTGAAGTGGTTCTGTTTAACCACGCCCTGTCGCCCAGTCAGGCCAGAAACCTTGAAAAAGCGCTGGAATGCCGTGTGATTGATCGCACCGGGCTGATCCTCGATATTTTTGCCCAGCGAGCCAGAACCTTCGAGGGTAAGCTGCAGGTTGAACTGGCTCAGCTTGAATATATGAGTACCCGTTTGATCCGTGGCTGGACTCACCTGGAAAGACAGAAAGGCGGGATTGGTCTGAGGGGACCCGGTGAAACCCAGCTTGAGACTGACCGAAGGTTGCTGAGGGCGAGAATCAAGAGTATTACCCGCCGATTAGAAAAAGTGCGTAAACAGCGTGACCAGGGGCGCCGTTCCCGGAAGCGGGCAGAAGTACCACAGGTCTCTCTGGTGGGTTATACCAATGCCGGTAAATCCACGTTATTCAATAGCATGACTCAGTCGGATGTTTATGCGCAGGATCAGTTGTTCGCAACATTGGACCCAACGCTGAGAAGGCTGGATCTTGCCGATCTGGGGCCGGTCATTCTGGCCGATACGGTGGGATTTATCCGACACCTGCCTCATAAACTGGTGGAAGCCTTTCGAGCGACTCTGGAAGAAACGCGCCAGGCTGATTTGCTGTTGCACGTGATTGATGCCCATGACCCGGAGCGTCTGGAAAATATCAGGGAAGTGCATGAGGTTCTGAAAGAAATTGATGCCAATGATGTGCCTTCGCTACAGGTTTATAACAAAATTGACCTGCTGGCTGAGGTAGAGCCTAAAATCCAGCGTGATGATCATGGACGACCCGAAAGGGTCTGGGTCTCGGCAAAAGACGGCGCCGGTCTGGAGTTGGTTGAACAGGCCATTGCCGAACTGCTGGGCAATGATATGGTTCAGGGGCGTTTGCTACTTCGGGCCGATCAGGGAAAAGTCAGGGCCCGTTTATACCAGATGGGTGCCATCCAGTCAGAAGAATATTCTGATCATGGTGAACTGCTGCTGGATATTCGTATGCCCAGAAATGACTTCGAGCGGGTCTCGAAACAGGAAGGATTGCAGGCAGATTGCCTGACAGAGCGTTAGGATTATTGCCACTGAACAGACAGTGAGCGTGCAGGAAGCTGCGGCGATTACTAATATGAGCTTGCACTTCCTGCTATCCAAACTCTACAATCTGGGCTAGAACCACAACAGGTCCGTCAGGCTGACCGCCTTATGGATTTTTTTAAGTTACTGACTCTACGGAGACATATATGGCCTGGAACGAGCCGGGTGGAAACAGCCAGGATCCATGGGGTAGTGGAAATAATAAGGGTGGTGGCAAAAATCAGGGGCCGCCGGATCTGGACGAAGCATTCCGCAAACTGCAGGACAAGCTGAACTCAATGTTTGGTGGTGGCAAGAGCGGGGGCAGTTCAGGTGGAGGAAGCGGTAACTCCGGTTCCTCTTCAGGAATGTTTATTGGCATCATTGTTCTGGCAATTGTCGCCTATCTCTGGAACGCAGTTTACACCGTCGACGAAAAAGAGCGCGCCGTTATTCTGCGCTTTGGAGTATATACCGAGACCGTTGGTCCGGGTCTTCATATGTACTTCCCGCCTTTTGAAACCAAGTATCAGGAAAAGGTGACTGAACTTCGTACCTATAACCTGAGACAGCAGATGCTGACTGAAGACGAGAATATTGTTGAAGTCTCCATGTCTGTCCAATACAACATTGAAGACGTTAAAAATTATGTTCTGAACGTTGCCAAGCCTCTTATGAGTCTTGAGCAGGCAACCCAGAGTGCTCTGCGTCATGTGGTTGGCAGCTCCGAGATGTACCAGGTACTGACCCAGGGTCGTGAAGTTCTGGGGCAGGAGGTCCGTGCCCGTTTGCAGGAATACCAGGACAACTATGGTACCGGCCTGCGCATTGGTAAGGTCAACATTGAAAGTGCCCAGCCTCCGAAAGAAGTTCAGGCGGCTTTTGATGATGTAATCCGTGCCCGGGAAGATGAGCAGCGAGCCAAGAACAAGGCGGAAGCCTACGCGAACAAGATTATCCCTGAAGCCCGTGGTAAGGCTCAGCGAACCATCGAAGAAGCGAATGCTTACCGTGACGAGGTTGTTGCCAGAGCCGAAGGTGAATCGGATCGTTTCTCCAAGCTGTTGACAGAGTACAAACGTGCACCTGAGGTAACACGTGAGCGTCTCTACATCGAAACGGTTGAAGAAGTTCTGAAGAGCTCCAGCAAGGTGCTGGTGGACGTCAAGGGTGGCAATAACATGATCTACCTGCCGCTGGATAAACTGACCCAGGGCAAGACATCCACGCCAGCCCAGCCACCTGAGCTGAGCAGTCAGGAGTTGTCTGACATCAGTAATCGTGTTGCGGAGGAGTTGAACAAGCGAGTGAACAGTGCACGTAGTACCAGTGGGAGGGTTAGTCGATGAATCAGAAAGGTTTTACAGCCCTGATCGCCGGTCTGGTCATCCTGGTTTTGGCCTGGAGCTGTCTCTTTGTTATCAGCGAGCGTGAGCGCGCCGTGCAGCTGCGATTTGGTCAACTGGTGAACCCGAATCTCAAGCCGGGGCTGCACTTTAAATTCCCGTTTGTGGATAACGTGCGTATTTTTGATGGTCGTCTGCAACACCTTGAAGTGCCATCGGAGCGTTTTCTGACGCTGGAACAGAAAGCCGTTATCGTGGACTCTTACATCAAGTGGCGCATAGCGGACGTATCCAAGTTCTACAAGGCTACCGCTGGTGATATATACCGTGCCAACACGCTGCTTTCCCAGCGTGCCGAATCCAGAATGCGTAACAAGTTTGGTGGTCTGACACTGAATGAAGTGGTATCGGGTCAGCGTGACAAACTGATGAACGATATCACCAGCAATCTGGATAAAGTGGCCAGGGAAGAGCTGGGGGTCATGGTCGTCGATGTCCGGGTTAAGAAAGTAGACTTGCCACCTCAGGTCAGTGACTCGGTTTTCGAGCGTATGTCTTCCGAGCGTGAGAAAGAAGCCCAGGAGTACCGCTCTAAAGGTCAGGAAATGGCTGAAGGCATTCGTGCTAATGCCGACCGGGAACAGCGTGTTATCCAGGCGGATGCTTTTAAAGAAGCGGAGATTGTTCGAGGTGATGGTGATGCCAAGGCGGCTGAAATCTATGCCAAGGCTTACCGTCAGGATCCTGAATTCTATGCTTTCTATCGTAGTCTCCAGGCTTATAAAAGGTCCTTTAACAGCAAAAGTGACATCCTGTTGCTGGAGCCTGATAATGACTTCTTTAACTACCTGAACAGCCAGTCGGGCAGCAAAAAGTAAGCCGGTCAGGCCTCAGGCAAGTGTTTTGACACTCTGCCCACTGATTTCTTTAAATCAAGTGGGCAAATGCCAAAACGGTCAAGTCGGAAACAAGAGAAACTCCTTTACCGAGTGAGTGGCAGGCCGTAATCACCTGCTGCTTGCTCTTGCGGAACAAACCCGAGTTCTTATTCCTTAGTTAGTTGATCAGCAAGTTCCTTGGGAACTACGCCAAAGACAAAAAACATATTAGTTATGAACGCATTTTTTTGATCTGAAGTTATTGAGTCCAGGAATGTAACAAGCCCTTTCCTGGCAGTCTCGGAAAAATGACTGAAAAGCTCACGTTGTTCATCAGAAAGTTTTTGTATGAAACTGTGAGTTTCCGGTAGTACTGGGCTTAAAATAGCCAAAGCGGTAAATATGGCTCTAACCTGTTCAGGTGTAGATGAATTACATCCGGAAATATAATGGCCTAATCTTTCAAGTGTTTGAAATTGTGTGTTTCTTTCTATTAGGTGCCGGTTAGATGTAGTGGTAAAAGTATGCCGTGCAAAACCCCAGCGTAAAATGTCTATCTGTCCATCCTCATAAACTGGACAGCCAAAAATATAATCTTTATTCAGCTCTCTGGATAATTCGTTTAATCGAAAGAGAGTGTCACGTGTTGAAGGAACTATTTCATGTGTTAGTAAATTACTGGTTTGTTGAAATATATGGTAAATAAAATTCATTAATTCTTTTTTAGTTTGCTCATCTATTACTGGGCATTCAAGGTTGTATAGCTCATTGCTTGTCACAAGATTACGTTCTTTCAGTATGTCGGCTAGTTTATTTTCCTTAATAGTAAATAAAGAAGACTCAGTCAGAATGTCTATCCAGTGACTAGCCAGTGTTTTAACAATTCTTGCTATCTCAGTATGCTTATCAACATCATGATGACTGGCCAGTTCACCGACCTGTAAAATCAACTCGCCAGTAGATAATTCATTTCTGAAAAGTTTAACCCAGTACTTATGAAATGTGTTCAGGGCTTCTTTGTGAAAAAAAAGAGTTTCAGTGAAAACTTTATAAAGTTCATGGCTTTTGTAGTGAAGGACATTATGAAAAAATATCGTATCCTCCCCTTTACGTACCAAATCATTGAGCCATTGTGATAGCCTGATGGCTGAAGTGTCAACCAGGGGGACCGGTATTTTCTCTGTCGTTACAACAGGAGGCGGGTCGTTAAGACTTTGTTCGAATACAACTGTCCCATTGTTAACGCACTCGAAGCACATGTCATTGCGGTAGATACTTTTAATTTGTTTACACTTTTGGCAAACCCCACTGTTTGGCGTCCAACCGAAACCATCGTCTCCTCCATTACCATTACCATTACCATTGCCACTGCCACTATAGGTAGCTTGATAATAGGCTGCCTGAGATTTGGCATAGGAGGGAGGTTCGCTTGAACCAGGTCCAGAAACACTTTTTGTATTTTTTTCAGTTCCTTCTCCTTTCGGACAACTGACCCCCGTCGGGCAGCTGCCCGGAAAGACTGACACGCTGAGTAATTGTTTAGGGCTTAAAATGAACGCTTGTTTTGTATAACCACGGTAGTCTTCCGTTGGTTCCGGATTGCTGTTCAGGTAATGTTCAAATGCGGCTTCCAGGTTATCCGGGCTTCTGGACATCGCCAAAAAAAGTCCAGCATTTCGTTCAAGGTTTGCTCTCCTTATTTTATCCCACAGTTGTTGTGAAATAAGGATGGTCTGCTCATTCCAGCCCCGCTTGATTTTTAGAACAATCTGGGTGTCCCACACTTGTTTTTTCTTAACCGTCCCTTCGTTAGCGCCAAGGGCAGGCACCAGAATTATTCTGCTGACCAGCTTGCTCATCACTTCAAAAGAGTAAAGCGGGGCCATGCCACCTCCCGGCCTTCTTTTAAATGGATCGTCTAAATCGTCGCTGTCACCAAAACTACCACCAGAGCTGGTGTATGACTCGCTGTTATCAGCGATATTGGGGCTTGCGGGCATTGCAAAAGGTGCATTGGAACGGCTGGTATCGCCAGAATTGCTGAGCCTGCTTTCCGAAGCTTCGGGGGTAGGGAAAACAATATCGACAGATGATCGTTTTTTATCGCCATCAGAAGATGATGGTAAACCGGTGCTTTCTGAAACAATACCGCTGCATTCCGGTTCTATACTCCATTCATTATCATTGTCTTGAACCGACAGCACCAATGACGCCTTGCCCGTCGGTAAACGCCATTTCGCTAAATGTTCATATTGCCAGTGACCTGGGTCTGCTGTCAGCTCGGTCTGTCTCACTTCCCCAGCCTGAATATCCGGTAAACTCTGTCCCGTTGAAGTCCTGATAATCATGGGTGGGGAGGGGTAATGTTTCGTCGATAAGGCGTTAGCTGTCCTGAAACAAAAATGAAAGGTATCGCCCGACTTGCTATCCAGGTCGATATAGAGCTGGTTTTTCTCCAGCTCAGCTATCTTGCTTTTTTCGTCACTCTTTTTGGCATCGTAAACCAGGTGAAGCGGCGGACTGCCCTCCATAAACGACATTCTGCTGATCGTTCCCGATGTCTCTGAGGATTTGAACGGACTCCCCCATCCCGACCAGCTCAACAGGTTGGAAATGGCAGAGCTGTGACTGGCAACCGGTAAAATGGCAGACAGAATGAATAACAGCAACAAGCGAGTCATTGTGAAAAATCTAACCGTTTTCATAATTGGATTTGCTCATGTATTGATTATCGAGACCTAACAATAGACGCTAAATTTGCAGTTTTTTTATTATTGTTGGCCTGCCCTTGGGAAAATAATCGACAGCTGGTCGTGATCGACCCGGCAAGGGGAACGATTAGTCGGGCAGCAAAAAGTAAGCCGGTCAGGCCTCAGGCAAGTGTTTTGACACTCTGCCCACTGATTTCTTTAGATCAGGTGGGCAGAGTGCCAAAACGGTAAAATCGGAAACAGGAGAAAGTAATTTATCGAGTGATTGGCAGACCGTAATCACCTGCTATCTTGTCGCCAATCAAATTCAGTTTTATTTTTCTTAGAACATTAAGCACGTATCCAAAGGTAAGCCCTCCTCTCTTGTGCTTCAACATATCTAGCATTTTCATTGCTTTGTGTTGAACTCTATGATTCTCAGCATCAATAGTCTCTACTTGATAATACTCTAAAATTCCCGTATTCCAGGCAAACCATTTCCAGTTGGTGCTTAGTTCATCAGCAAGATACCGGAGTACATCATCTGGTAAAGGCGAGTCCATATGAATGCGCGGCGAACTTATTTTTGATTGCTGTGATTGCTTATGCGGACGATGTGCCACTGCGCCAGCAGCAGCTTGCTCTTGCGGAATAAAACCGGGTTCCTGTTCCTGAGTCAGTTGATCAGCCAGTTCCGTGGGAACTACGCCAAAGATGAAAAACATACTATTTATGAACGCATATTTTTGATCTGGAGTTGTTAAGTTCAGGAAGTTAACAAGTTCTTTCCTGGCAGTTTCGGCAAACTTACTGAAAAGCACACGTTGTTCCGTAGAAAGTTTTTGTCTGAAACCGCCAGTTTCCGGTAGTGTTGAGCTTAAAATAGCTAAACCGGTCAATATGGCTTTAACCTGTTCAGGCGTGGATGGATTACCCTCAGAAATAAAATGACCAAAGCTTTCAAGTGTATGAAGTTTTGTGTTTGTTTCTACTCGGTACCTGTTAGATTGGGTAATAAAACTATATTGATCCCAACCCCAGGGGCTAATGTCTAGATTTCCATCCTTATAAATGGGAAGGCCAAAAAGATAATCTTTACCCAGCTCTCTGGATAATTCGCTTAATTCCATGAGTGTGTAACTTGTCGAAGGAACTGTTGCGTCTGTTAGCAAATGACTGGTTTGTTGAAGTATCTGGTAAATAAAATCGATTAATTCTTTTTTATTTTGATGGCCTATTAATCGGTATTCAAGATTGTAAAGATCATTAGCTGTCACAAGATTACTTTCTTTCAGTATGTCGGCTAATTTATTTTCTTTAACTCTATCGAAATGGTATTTCGTCTCAAGGTGTTCCCGGTGACGAGCCAGTGTTTTAATAATTCTTGCCACCTCGGCATGTCTGTTGATTCCATTATTGCTGGCCAGTTCGCCGACCTTTAGAATTAATTCGGCAGTAGATAATTCATTTCTGGAAAGTTTAACCCAGTACTTATGAAATGTTTTCATGCTTTCTTTATACTGCAAAAGAGTTTCAGTGAGAACTCTATAAAGTTCATACCTTTTGCATTGAATGATATGTTGAAAATATCTCCCATCTTGCCCGGTATCTACCAATTTTTCGAGCCATCTTGATAGTTTGATGGCTGAAGTATCAACCACTTTTGCCACTGTGACGGGTATTTTCTTAGTTGTTAAAACAGGAGCTGGGTCGCTAAGACTTTGTTCGAATACACGCATGGCATTGTTAGCGCACTCGAAGCACATGTCATTGCGGTAGATGTGTTTAAATTGTTTACACTTTTGGCAAGCCCCGTTTTTTGGGGTCCCATCAAAACCATCGCCTCCCTCATTTCCACTGCCACTACCACCAGAGGTGCGTCGATAAGCGGCTGCCTGAGATTCCGCGTAGGAGGGAGGGTCGGTTAAATCAAGTCCGGAAACACCCTTTGTAATTTTTTCAGTTCCTTCTCCTTTCGGACAACTGACCCCCGTCGGGCAGCTGCCCGGAAAGACTGACACGCTGAGTAATTGTTTAGGGCTTAAAATGAACGCTTGTTTTGTATAACCATGGTAGTTTTCCGTCTGTTCCGGATTGCTGTTCAGGTAATGGTCAAATGCGGCTTCCGGATTATCCGGATTCTGGGACATCGCCAGAAAAAGTCCAGAGTTTCGTTCAAGGTTTGCTCTCCTTATTTTGTCCCACAGTTGTTGTGAAATAAGGATGGTCTGCTCATTCCAGCCCCGTTTGATTTTGAGAACAATCTGGGTGTCCCACACTTGTTTCCAAGCTTGTTTTTTCTTAACCGTCCCTTCGTTAGCGCCAGGGATAGGCACCAGAATTATTCTGCTGACCAGCTTGCTCATCACTTCAAAAGAGTAAAGCGGGGCCATGCCACCTCCCGGCCTTCTTTTAAATGGATCGTCTAAATCGTCGCTGCCACCAAAACCACCACCAGAGCTTGTGTATGACTCGCTGTTATCGGCGATATTCGGGTTTGCGGGTATTGCAAAAGGCGCATTGGAACGGCTGGTGTCGCCAGGATTGCTGAGCTTGTTTTCTGAAGCTTTGGGGTTTCGGAAAACAATATCGACAGATGATCGCTTTTTATCGCCGTAAGAATGGCTACCGGCAGTGTCGCCATCCGACGATGGTGGAAAACCGGTGCTTTCTGAAACAATACCGCTGCATTCCGGTTCTATACTCCATTCATTATTATTGTCTTGAACCGACAGAACCAATGATGCCTTGCCTGCGGGTAAACGCCATTTCGCTAAATGTTCATATTGCCAGCGATCAGGGTCTGCTGTCAGCTCGGCCCGTCTCACTTCCCCAACCTGAATATCCGGTAAACTCTGTCCCGTTGACGTCCTGGTAATCACGGGTGGGGAGGGGTAGTGGGAGGAATAGTGCTTCGTCGATAAGGCGTTAGCTGACCTGAAACAAAAATGAAAGGTATCGCCTGACTTGCTATCCAGGTTGATATAGAGCTGGTTGTTCTCCAGCTCAGCTGTCTTGCTTGTTTCGTCACTCTTTTTGGCATCGTAAACGAGGTGAAGCGGCGGACTGCCCTCCATAAACAACATCCTGTTAATCGTTCCTGATGTCTCTGAGGATTTGAACGGACTCCCCCATCCCGTCCAGCTCAACAGGCTGGAAATGGCAGAGCTGTGACCGGTAACCGGCAAAATGACAGACAGAATGAATAACAGCAACAGACGAGTCATTGTGAAAGATCTTACAGTTTTCATGGTTAAATTTGTCCATAGATTGACTGCTGAGGCCTAACCATAGACTCTAAATTTAAAACTGTTTTATTTATTCTGGCGGACCTAACCTTGGGTGTGGGGAATCGTACTGCTCTCAACGGCTCATTGAGACTGATAAATAATCGATAGTGGGTCGTGAACTCTGCTTCAGCCAGTGGTATGATACCGCAAACCGGGTTTAGCCCGGTTTTTTTGTGTGCCTGTGCGGACCAAAGAGGGCTGTTATGACCGTCTCAGATCGCTGGTTATTGCCAGATGGCATTGAGGAAATTCTGGCTCCCAGAGCCCGTCAGGCAGAAATGCTCCGTCGTGAGATGTTGGATTTATTCGATTGCTGGGGCTATGAACTGGTGATCCCTCCTCATCTGGAGTTTATGGAGTCACTGACCGCCGGCGTGGGTCGTGACCTGGAGTTGCAAACGTTTAAAGTAACGGACCAACTCACGGGCAGAACCATGGGGCTGAGGGCCGATGCTACGCCCGCTGTTGCCAGAATTGACGCCCACACCCTGACCGAAAAAGGGCCGGTTCGGCTTTGTTACGCAGGCACTGTTTTTCATACTCGTTCGGCATCGCTGGGCGCCACCCGGTCACCTATTCAGCTGGGTGCTGAATTGTACGGCCATGGTGGTGTTGAGAGTGATATTGAAATCATTTCCCTGATGCTGGAGACACTGGCAGCGGTGGGTATCGAGTCTGTGAACCTCGATCTTGGTCATGTCCGGATTTATCGTTCGCTGGTGGAATACGCCGGGCTGAGCGAGGCACAGGAGCAAAAACTGTTTGACGCGCTGCAGAGAAAAGCCGCCTGTGAAGTATCTGAACTGCTGGCTGGCTGGAAAATCTGTTCGGGCACGGCGGAGATGTTTAAAGCGCTGACCTCCCTGACCGGTCACGTCAGTGTGATCAATGATGCCCGAGCGTTACTGAAAGAGGCGCCAGAGGCTGTTTTTAAAGCACTCGACCAGCTGGAAGTGATTGCCGGCAAGGTCGCTGAGCTTTATCCGTCAGCTAACCTCTACCTCGATATGGCTGAGCTGCGCGGATATAACTATCATACAGGCGTTGTATTTGCGGCCTATGTTTCCGGACAGGGTCAGGCGATTGCCAAAGGTGGTCGCTACGACGGCATTGGGCGAGTCTTTGGTAGAGGACGTCCTGCTACCGGGTTCAGCACAGATCTGAAGACGTTAATCAAGCGAAAAGCGGTTCTGGATCCGGAAGCTGGTGAAGAGCGAATGATGATATTTGCTCCTGTTAATGCAGATCCTGCTGCTGTGCAGAAGCTGCGTCGACAGGGACAACGGGTTGTTTACCAACTGCCTGAACAAGAGACAGACGCTGCGGGCACGGGTTGCGACCGGCAGCTGGTCTGCCGTGACGGAGAGTGGGTTGTAGAATAGCCCTGTCGCAGAAATGCATGAGAGTCAGTTCAGAAAATCGTTTGAACTGCACTTTGTCATGTCTGTTTATTTTAGAAAGTAAGAGACCGTTTACCATGGGTAAGACTGTTGTCGTACTGGGCACTCAATGGGGTGACGAAGGTAAGGGCAAAATCGTTGACCTGCTGACTGAGCAGGCAGAAGCGGTTGTGCGTTTCCAGGGCGGCCATAATGCCGGCCACACACTGGTGATCGACGGTGAAAAAACCGTTCTGCACCTGATTCCTTCCGGTATTCTGCGTGAAGGCGTCGTATGTTATATCGGTAATGGTGTGGTGCTGTCACCTGAAGCCCTGCTAAAAGAAATTCACAAGCTGGAAGAAAGTGGTGTTCCTGTCCGTGAACGTCTGCGTATCAGCCCATCCTGCCCGCTGATTCTTCCCTATCATATTGCTCTGGACCAGGCTCGTGAAGTGGCACGGGGCAAAGATAAAATCGGTACCACCGGTCGTGGTATTGGTCCTGCCTACGAAGACAAGGTGGCTCGCCGTGGACTGCGTGTTGCCGATCTGCTGCACCCTGAGCGTTTTGCCCAGAAGCTGAAAGAAGTGATGGAATATCATAACTTTGCCCTGGAACACTACTACAAGGCTGACCCGGTCGATTTCCAGAAAACCCTGGATGAAGCACTGGCCATGGGTGAACAGATCAAACCTATGATTGAGCGCGTGACCGACAAGGTTCATGAGCATCATGGCAAGGGTGACAACATTCTGTTTGAAGGCGCGCAGGGCTCTCTGCTGGATATCGACCACGGTACCTACCCATTCGTGACTTCTTCCAATACCACTGCAGGTGGTGTTTCTACCGGCAGTGGTTTTGGCCCTCTGTACCTGGATTACGTTCTGGGTATCACCAAGGCTTACACGACTCGTGTCGGTTCCGGTCCCTTCCCGACCGAACTGTTTGACGATGTAGGTATGCACCTGGCCAAAAAAGGCAATGAGTTTGGTGCCACTACTGGCCGTCCCCGTCGTTGCGGCTGGTTTGACGCTGTGGCTCTGCGTCAGTCGGTACAGATCAACTCGGTATCCGGTCTCTGCCTGACCAAGCTGGATGTGCTGGATGGTCTGGAAACCATCAGAATCTGCACCGGCTACAAGAATGCCCAGGGTGAGTCCATCACCACGCCTGTGGATGCTGAAGAGTACGAAGCGATTCAGCCGGTTTACGAAGAAGTGCCTGGCTGGAGCCAGTCTACTTTCGGAGCCAAGAGTCTGGATGATCTGCCTGAGAATGCCCGTGCCTACATCCGTCGTCTGGAAGAAGTGGTGGGAACACCGATCCACATCGTTTCTACCGGCCCGGATCGTGTAGAAACCATTATTCTGGAACAGCCTTTCGGCTGATCCGTTCCCCCGCCAGGTTCACTGGCGGGGATTGCTTTTCCATCAGAACCTGTAAGAAACACCAGCCATGTAAACCAGTGGATCCAGTTCTGCGTCCAGACTGTAGCGGTTTCCGGCAGTGCCCTTGAAGTTCGCTGTGGTATTGATGTCCATGTACCATACAGCAGCGTTTAAGGCCCAGCTCTCGTTCAGTTGATAGTCAAAGCCCAGTTGTCCACTCAAGCCCATTGAGTTGTCCAAATCCAGATCTCTGAAGGTATCACTGGCGGAACCTTTGAAGTCTTCATTGAAGAAAACGGTGTAGTTCAGGCCAAGTCCCAGGTAAGGCTGGAACCTTGAGTTTTTGTCCATTGGGTAGTATTGCAGACTGACAGTAGGAGGCAGGTGTTTGACTTCAGCAAAATCCCCTAAACCCAAACCATCTAGAAAACCGGAGTTTAATGGATTGGTACCTAGCGCACCCCGGTATAGGGAAGGTGCGCAATCACAGTCGTTCATTTACCTGTATGACTACGCCCACTACGACATGCCAAGCCCGTCGCTATAAGTAAGATAGTTTTCATTTTTTCTTGCTTACCCATGGTATTAAAAGTCTCCCCTCAACAGTGGCAGCAGACACAAGATTGTCTGCTCCAGCAGTCCATACATGCAGCTCACCCACGTACACGAGAGCGCTTTTCTGCGCTCTATCAAGTGGCACAGGGTTCTTCTGCAACTCAGGTTGCCAAGCAATTGGGGCGGCATCTCGAAACGGTCACTGACTGGATTCACCGCTACAATTCAAAGGGGCCGGAGGCTATGGTTTATAAGCGGACTGGGGGCCGCCCCCTTTGTCAAATTATCAGTAAAGCTGCTGCTTGCCTGATTGACCGGACACTGGAAAAAGCAGCTAACCAGGAAAGTTCTCTTAACTCACCTCGCTGGACGTTGAAATACTTGGTTCAATGGTGTTGGGATTGCTTTCAGGTACGATGTTGCCGTGAGACCATACGACAGGTTCTTAAACGGCAGGGGTATTCATGGAAGAAAGCCAAAAAACTGCTCAACAAGGCTGACTCGGTAAAACGGGCTACCTTTCTTGAAACTTTAAAGCCGTTGCTGTCAGAAGCCACTTTCCAGAAACGCCTGCTGGTCTACATTGACGAAGCTCATATTCATCAAGATGCCGATATTGGCTATGGCTGGTCCCGTAAAGGCGAAAGACTCTGGGTCAGTTCACACTCTCCAAAGCTGGCTGACAAGATCACCTTCTACGGAATCTATTACTACAATTTTGGTCAGGTCAGAATGTGGCCTTATCCCTGTGGGCGGAAAGAGCACACCGTTAATGTTCTGGAACGAATCAGGCAGGAGAACCCTGACAGGAAAATCGACATTGTGTGGGATGGTGCATCATGGCATACCGCACACTTTGTAAGGGACGCGGGGCTACGCCTGAATTTGAACATTATCCAGATGCCAGCCTACAGCCCTGACTTTATGCCTGTAGAAGCCTTATGGCGCTGGTTCCGGGAAGATGTTACATACCATCACTGCCATAAAACGGCAGAAGATCTGCTCGAAGCCGCAAAAAAATTCGTTGAACGTATAAACCGAAATCCTGAAAAAGTAGCTGACAGACTCTGGGTCAAAGATTCTCTTAATGATGAAGAAGAGCGCCTAAGGGCAAACAATCTGTCAGAGTGGTAAAACTCCGGTTTTCTAGATGGTTTGGGTTTAGTCCTGCCAGACTACCTTTTCCTTCCAGAGTGTGCTTGAACGGTGTCGCTGCCAGCAGCTCAACGCCAAACTTATCTGACAGCATGTAGGTAAAGGAGAGTCCCAGCTGAGTGTTATTGTCGACGTCGGCTGTAGCGTTTTTGTCCTCAACCCCGTTGGTTTTTAATCCCCCGCTGTCAACATCCGTCTGGACACTGGCTGCTCCGCCTCGGAAAATAAAATCTCCGGCCTCATAAGCCTGAGCCGATGCAGCAGAAACGGCAATAGCAGCAGCCACAGTAAGTGAGAGAAGATTTTTGTTCATGATGATCCCTTATGTTTGGGTGTAGAAAGCTTTTTTCTTGATGGTTAATATTTTAATCGCCTGTCTGTGGCGCAATATTGATTTGAATCAACACATCACCCTGTGTCCCAACGCACCAGTGGTAGGAATTCTGTTGCAAGTATGGGCATACTAGGCAAAGATGCTCACTGGTTACCCGAATCAGGGTTACACTGCCTATAGATATAATTTGATCACCAAGAGGTTGATAAACCCTATGCCCAAAAAAGGGTGGAAAGAACTGGATTCCCAGGCTGCTGATGAGGCGGCCCGCTACGACAACCCTATCCCCAGTCGTCTATTTATTATGGAAGTTCTGGAAAACAGGGGGGCTCCGGCGAGCCATAAAGTACTGTGCCGTGAGCTGGGTGTGACGGTGCCTGAGCAGCAGGAAGCGCTGTTATTCCGCCTGAAAGCCATGATTCGTGACGGTCAGCTGTTGGAAACCCGCAAGGGCACCTATGGCCTGCTGAGTAAAATGGATCTGGTAAAAGGGCGTATTCAGGGTAATAAAGACGGCTATGGTTTTCTTATTCCTGATGAGGGTGGAGAAGACTATTACCTCTCATGGCGTGAAATGCGCAAGGCTTTTGACGGTGATCGTGCGGTCATTCGTGAAACCGGTGTGGATCGTAGAGGACGACGTGAAGGTCAGATAGTTGAAGTCATAGAGCGCAATACCACCCAGCTGGTGGGTCGCTTCTACATAGAACACGACAATGTTTTTGTCGTACCGGAAAATTCCCGAATTGATCGCGAAATTCGTATTAAGCCCGGCCCTTTGATGCCAAGTCACGGGCAGTATGTTCTGGTTGAAATCCTTGAGCAGCCTGGCCGACGTGTTCAACCTGTTGGCCTGATCAAGGAAATATTGGGTGAACGACAGGATGCCGGAATGGAAGTGGAAGTGGCATTACGCACCCATGACATTCCTCATGAGTGGCCTCCTGAAGTGGAAGAGCAGGTAGCCCGGTTCAAACCAGAAGTGGCTGAGCGGGACAAAAATCACCGCGTTGATCTCAGAGAAACACCTTTCGTGACCATCGACGGCGAAGATGCCCGTGATTTTGACGATGCCGTTTACTGTGAAACCAAAAAAAACGGCGGCTGGCGTTTATTCGTCGCCATCGCGGATGTTTCCCATTACGTGAAGCCCGGTACAGCGCTGGATAAGGAAGCCCACAACCGGGGCACTTCTGTTTACTTTCCAGGGCATGTTATTCCCATGTTGCCGGAAGTCCTTTCGAATGGTCTCTGTTCTCTGAATCCTGAAGTGGATCGCCTGGCCATGGTGTGCGAAATGACCATCAGTGGCAAAGGTAAAATATCCGGTTACAAGTTCTACGAGGGGCTGATTCGCTCCCACGCCCGTCTGACTTATACCCAGGTCTGGGAAATGCTGTCAGAGCCGCTTAGTGATGAGGGTAAGGCTCTGCGCCGCGAACGAAAAGCGGTGCTTCCCCACGTTGAAGAGCTTTATAACCTGTTCAAGGTTCTGAAAAGTATCCGTTCTGATCGTGGCACCATTGATTTTGAAACGGTAGAAACACAGATTATCTTCGGGCGTAACCGAAAAATTGAAAAAATTGTTCCTGCCGTCCGCAATGATGCCCACAAGTTGATTGAAGAGTGTATGCTTTGCGCCAATGTCTGCGCTGCTAAATTCCTTCAGAAACACAAGCTTCCCGGTCTCTATCGTGTGCACGAAGGGCCGACTATGGAGAAGCGGCTGAATCTCAACAGCTTTATTGCCAGTCTTGGTTTATCGCTGCCTGCGGGCAACTTGAAGCCCGCTCACTTCCAGGCTCTGTTGGCATCGGTCAAAAATCGTCCCGATTACAAGGTGATTCAGACCGTGGTTCTGCGCTCTATGAGTCAGGCGGTCTACACCTCGGATAACCAGGGTCACTTCGGGCTGGCCTTTGACGAGTATGCGCACTTCACTTCGCCGATTCGTCGTTATCCCGACCTGCTGGTGCACCGGGCCATTCGTCATATCATTCGTTCCTCTGTTGAAACCCGTCACGTCGTTCGTGCCGGTGCCAGGGAAATGAACAAAAAGACCATTTATCCCTACGATGGCAATGATGTGCAGGCTATGGGGGAGCACTGTTCTGCGACTGAACGCCGGGCCGACGAAGCTACACGGGATGCAATGGATTGGCTGAAGTGTGAGTATATGCAACAGCACATCGGGCAAACCTATTCCGGTGTTATTGCGTCGGTGACCGGTTTTGGTCTGTTTGTTGCCCTGGATGATGTTTATGTCGAAGGGCTAGTGCACGTCACTGGTCTTCCAGGTGATTATTATCACCACGATGCGGTTCATCATCGTTTGGTGGGTGAGAGAACCGGTAGAAGCTATCGATTGGGTGATGATATTGAAGTCACGGTGGCCAGCGTCAATCTGGATGATCAGAAAATTGATTTTGAGTTATCGACAGGCACTGCACTGAGACCCTCTCGTTCTCGCAAGTCTCGAAAAAGTCCGTCAAAAGGTGGCAAGCCATTGGCCAATGTTGCCAAGAGCCGGGCAGCAAAAAGAGCCTTGCTGGATGCGGCAAAGTCGGAAGAGTCAGGCAAGAAGCCAGCAGATAAACAGCGAAAACCCAGCCGCAAGCAAAAAGCCAAGGCTAAAAGCACTGACAAGAAAGATGGGAAGCCTTTAGCGGGTAAAAAGCCATCTGCCGGTAAAAAGCCATCAGCTGGTAAAAAGCCATCAGCTGGTAAAAAGCCATCAGCTGGTAAAAAGCCATCCGCCGCTAAAAAGCCGGAAGCCAACAAAAAGTCTTCAGCAAAACCTGCTGGTAGCAAGTCCACCGGCAGGCAGCCAAGAAAAAGAAAAGCGAAGTGATGTGTAATTGAGTATTATCTGGCTTCGACAGTCCGCTCCGAGCGTTAAGATGTCAGCTAACACCGACACAGGAAATAACCTGATGGCCAGATACAGCCTGGCTGAAGAGATTGCCAACAGTATCACCCACGGCCTGGGCACCTTGTTCAGTGTTGCCGGTTTGACCCTGTTGGTAGCGTACGCTGCCGAACAGCATGATGTCTGGCGTATTGTCAGTTTTAGTATCTACGGTGCAACACTGGTACTGCTTTTTCTTTCTTCTACGCTCTATCACAGCCTTCAGCATGAGAAGACCAGAAAGGTTTTCAAACTGCTGGATCATTGCTCCATCTATCTTCTGATCGCCGGAACCTATACCCCTTTCCTGCTGGTCAGCATGAGGGGGACTTTGGGCTGGACCATGTTTGCCATTATCTGGCTGCTGGCTGTGGCCGGCATTGTTTTTAAAGTCTGGTTTGGGTCACGCTTTAAAAAGTTTTCGGTCGCCACTTATATTTTGATGGGCTGGCTGGTGGTCCTGGCATCAAAAGAGTTAGCCAGCAAGATATCGCTGGATGGCATCTACTGGCTGGTAGCGGGTGGTCTCTCTTATACCCTGGGGGCTGTTTTTTACCTGTGGAAGAAGTTGCCTTTTAATCATGCTATTTGGCATGTGTTTGTTTTGGGCGGTAGCGTCTGTCATTTCTTTGCTGTTTTTTTTCATGTGCTTCCTGCCAGTTAGTTTCTGGTCGGACAGTCAATTACAACCAGCACTCAAATAATCAAGGCTCCTAACCGGTTTTAACAGGCTATACTTCGCCGTGCGGATCGATGGTTAGATGGTCATGAACGTGGAGAAACGGGGGAGAAACGGGGGAAAAGGTGTGCTTCAGCCCTTGTTAGAGCTGCTGGTAAAGCAGCCTGTCAAAACCGGTTAGGAGCCGACTTTTAAAAATTGTTGCAGTGAGGTTAAGAAGTCATGAAAAAATTAATTTCGTTTATCTTGTTAACTATCGGAGCGATGGTGATGTTGCAGGCATTTTGCGGTAATGCCTCGGCAACCGAGGACAGACTGCTTGTTCCTAGCATTAAAAGTGGCGTAAATATCGTTTGTGAAAAATTCCAAGCTGGTAAAGACTTTGATGAATTTAAGGGCGAATATTTTATGAAATGCGCGATTCATGCGTGCCCTGGAGGCGAATTCGGTTCAGAGTGTATGGATGGCGCGTACTATGGCCCTTCATTGATCCCTGGTGTAGGTTCAATCCAATGCGATGGTTATGGGGCATACACTATGAAGGATGACAATTTTAAATTTTCACCGGTCTATCTTCACTGTTCCGATGGAGGGACGTACAACTTTTATGCATTCTATAAATCGGAAGGCTAGTTTCAATGTAATTGATGGGTTCCTTCTATCAATGGCCCTCAGACTCCGTTCACCCTGAGCGCCCTTCGACTCCGCTCAGGATGCACGTTCGAAGGGTGGTTGGCACGGTCTTTATTGTCGGTTCGGAGCTTGATCAGTGTCAACCCTCCACTGAAACCTTTGGCTCTGCTAATATGCAGCTCAATCCTAACTCCAACCCTGCATACGAATTCCCGTAATGAGTGATGATGTTGTTTTTGGCCTGCACGCCGTGCAGAGCCTGTTTGAGCATTCTCCGGAAAAAGTTCTGGAACTGCTGATCCAGAAAGGTCGCACGGATAAGCGCATTAATACGTTGGTGGAGGAAGCCCGCAACCAGGGAGTGACGGTGCGTTTCGTCGAGCGCAGCCGGCTGGACTCGAAAGTTGAAGGCGTACACCAGGGCATAGTGGCCCGTGTTGCACAGGCGAAAGTCTACCGGGAAGGTGACCTGGAAGATCTTCTCAACACACTGGATGCACCGCCTTTTCTATTGATACTGGATGGTGTCACCGACCCTCATAACCTGGGTGCCTGTTTGAGAACCGCTGATGCCGCAGGGGTTCATGCCCTGATTACACCCAAAGACAAATCCGCCAGCCTGAATGCCACGGCTCGAAAGGTGGCCTGTGGCGCCGCCGAGAACGTCCCGCTGGTGCAGGTAACCAATCTTTCCAGAACCATGGAATGGCTGAAAGATCGTGGCATCTGGATGATCGGAACTGCGGGTGAAAGTGCTTCTGATATTTACAAGACCGACCTCAAGGGGCCTCTGGCTCTGGTGATGGGTGCTGAAGGTAAGGGTATGAGAAGACTGACCCGGGATAAGTGTGATTCATTAATCTTTATCCCCATGGCTGGGTCAGTCAGCAGTTTAAATGTTTCTGTAGCGACAGGTGTCTGTTTGTTCGAGGCGGTTCGTCAAAGGCAGTTATAGCAATCCGGTGGTTTCAGGAGGCTTTTTCCCTCAACAGAGCGTCCAGATGTTCAATCACTACAACCCAGTCAGCGTCTTCGTGGTATGCCTGCTTTATAAAGGCTTGCTGGCTGTCTGAAAAAAAGTCGGCCTGTTCAATTTTTATCTGGTGAGGCATCCGTTGGTGCTTTTCGATAAACGCAGCAATGTCTGAATCGCTGCTGGGTAATCCAAGCTGGTCAAACAGATCATTGATTGTGTGATGAGCAGGTTCCATGGAGACCTCCCGATAGAATCTGTTTTCATACCGTCAGGATAGCAGGTCACTGTCTTCAGAAAAGTTAAATGAGATTCCAGAGGTAAACCGTGTGAGTGCGAAAAACAATGCCGTCATATTAGATCGGGCGACTCTGGGTGATGGAGTGTCTCTGGAAGCGTTTCATCAGTTTCCGGTACCGTTGGAAATATACGACCATAGTCAACCAGGGGATGTGGTTGAACGTTGCCGTGATGCCGTAGCGATTTTTACCAACAAGGTAGTGATTGATGAGTCGATGCTCTCTTCACTGCCCAACCTCCGGTATATTGGCGTGCTGGCGACAGGAATCAACAATATCGATCTTGCCGCCTGTGACCGGCGTGGTATTCAAGTCCGAAATGTCGAACGTTACAGCACTGCGTCTGTTGCCCAGCACACCATGGCTTTGATCCTTGCTCTGGCAGGCTCTGTCCCTGCTTACGCCCGGGATGCGGTGAATGGTGCCTGGGCAGAAAGCGATAATTTCTGTCTGCTGAATCATCCGATCATGGAGCTGGCAGGCAAAACGCTGTTAATTGTCGGTTATGGTGATTTGGGCAGGTCTACAGCCAGACTGGCAGAAGCGTTCGGCATGAATGTGTTGAAGGCAAAGGTTCCCGGTTCAGGAACGACCGCTGAAGACAGGATTGAGCTGGACGAAGGTTTAAAAAAGTCAGATGTCGTCAGCCTGCATTGCCCTTTGAGTGAAAGTACTGCCAACCTGATTGACCAGAGAAGGCTCGCGCTGATGAAGCCCACGGCCATTCTGATCAATACTTCCAGAGGTGGGCTAGTTGATGAGAGTGCTTTGGTCTCGGCGCTGGAGGCCGGGCGACTGGGAGGCGCAGGGTTTGATGTTTTGACAGAAGAGCCCCCCAGACATGGGAATATCCTGCTCAGGAAGTCACTGCCAAACTTGATCGTCACTCCCCATTGTGCCTGGGGCAGTCTAGAGTCGAGACAGCGTTTGGTCGATCTTGCGGCACAACATTATGCGCATTTTCTACGGGTATGAGGATTACCACTAATGAGAATACACGACCCACTCCACCCTGGAGAGTTTATTAGGCAAACCTATATGGAGCCAGCAAATATAAGCTGTAGACGGCTGTCTGAAGCCCTTGAGGTTTCACCCTCAACTTTGAACCGAGTATTGCAGGGAAAAAGCGCTGTATCCACAGAGATGGCCAGAAGGCTTTCCAAGGTGCTTGGCAGAACTACGGAAAGCTGGCTGATCATGCAGCACAACTATGACATCTGGCAGTCAGAACAATCAGTAACGCTTGATACTCTGAAACCTTTCAAATTTTCTTTTGCGTGATTACTAAGACCCTTTTTCAGAATCAGGAGTAAAGGTAAAACGATAGAAAATATCCACAGCCTGAGCCAGACCACTGACGATCTGTAGATAAAGCCTGGGCATCAGCTCATAGCGAACTTTCACTTCACTGACCGAGCTGAAAACACCCGCGCCGTATTGCAGGTGAAGACCGGGGGCTATGTTGCCGCCAATGGTGATCTGAGTTTCCTCGCCGCTACCTTCCGTATCCAGGGAGACATTGCTGAAACCAAAGGTTTCACCAATAGAGGTGGCGATGCCGCCAAGCTGAGAAACACCGAGGCCCACCAGCATTGACTGGGCGCTGGAACTGGAACTGCTTTCCCCTTCCAGACTCTTGCCTCGCAGCAGATAGGAAAGCTGTTCCTGTTGTGGCATTTCCGGGCTGGAATAAACCTCCCAATCAGGTTTTTTTACCGAGCCACTGACCTTAATGCCAACCTCGACATTATCTTCAATCGTTTCCGGATTGCGAATGGCATTGACCAATAGATAGGGAGAATCAATAGGCCCCTGGAAAATAATTTTTCCTTCTTTGATCAGTAAATCCTGGCCCAGCTGGTGGTAACGACCTTCCAACAGTGTGATTGTGCCGTTTCCTTCAAGGGGTTTGTCAGGAAGCTGAAGCAGATCCAGATGCCCTGCGAGCCCGGCTTTGAGACCGAAAGCATCCATCCGATTATCTTTTCCCAGTGCTAACCGTACCCTCATCGAAAACAGTTTGCTGGCCTGCTTCTGGAATTCTGAAGTTTGTCCTTCCTGTATTATGACAACGTCGTCTGAGACGGAAACAGTATTTTTCGGAAGGCTCTTGATATCAATGCGACTCCAGGGAATTCGGATAATGCCTGTCAATGCAATGTGTTCAGACAGTGCCAGTTTCAGATCGGGTGAAATTCTGATTTCCCCGATGCCGGGGTATCTGATATCCAGATCCTGCCCCTGGAGTGT
Source organism: Endozoicomonas sp. 4G (assembly GCF_023822025.1). Lineage (NCBI taxonomy): Bacteria > Pseudomonadati > Pseudomonadota > Gammaproteobacteria > Oceanospirillales > Endozoicomonadaceae > Endozoicomonas > Endozoicomonas sp. 4G. The sequence goes on from NZ_CP082909.1 coordinate 5,803,315, forward strand.
GATGTTGCCGGTAGGCTGCCGGAGATCTTTCCAGTTCAGTTGACCTCCCAGATTCAGCGAGCCTTTACCTACCTGCATTTTGCCTTCTACCGTGCCGGAGTCGCCGTTCACATTCAGGTAAGTATTGAGTTCAGAAATGCTGACAATGTTCTGTGTGGTATTGGCATGGCCATTTTCAATAGCCAGTCGACCATAAAACAGCGGTTTGGTAAGAGAGCCTTCCAGTCGGCCTCTGGCAGAAAAAGTCCCTTTTAGCTCGCTGATGTCAGGTACAAAAGGTGCGAAGATTTCCAGCAATAAATGATCAATATTCAGCTGACCCGTCAGGGTTTTCTGGTCTTGCAGGTCATCGACAGTCACGCTCAAACGACTGTGTCCCAGTGTCTCTGAGAGAAAGTTTAAAGAGCTTTGCAGCTGATTGTTGGCGACGCTGGCTTCCATATTGAGCTGGCTGTAATCGCCGGACAAATCATAAGCCTGAAGTGTTCCGGGGGTTGAGGAGACCTTTAACGACAGTGTTGGCTGGTTATCCTGCCAGCTCAACGCTCCCTCTGAGTTAAGAAGAGCCTGCCAGTTAAACTCGGTGGGGAAAAAGGCTTTGAATCGTTCAGGTGCCAGTTGCTTAATGCTAAAGGAGATGTGTCCGGAATCTTTGCTCAGTTGCCTGGATTGAGCGCAGATGCTGGCAGGGGATGAAGCCAGACAGAATTCAGAGAAGGAAGCACTGGCTGCTGAGGCGGTGATATCAACCGGTTGTTTCAGTAACCAGTCTCCGAACTCTGTGTTCAGGTCGCTGCGGGTGAGTTGTCCCTGCCACTGTTTGTTGCGGTAGCTGCCGGACAGAGTGACGACGCTCTTGAGTTCTTTACCTTGAGTCGAGAGCCGAACCTGATGTTCCTTTTCATTGCCTCTGGCTTCAAGCGCTATCTGATTGAGTGTGTGGGTGCCCTGAGTCAGGGTCTCCACATTGACGCGAGCCTGTCCAACAATGTCAACACCCTTTTCAATATGACCCTTTGCAGAGAGGCCTTTGATGGCTGTGTCCAGATAACGAACGGAGGGGCTGTTCAGTTGAAAGTTCAGTCTCGGCTGTTGCTTGCTGCCGGATATTTGGATTAAACCTTCCACCTCACCCTGAAGGTCAGGGTAAAGTTCTGCCAGCTTTGAAGCATTGAGTTCTGCGTCGATGTTCCAGTATTTATCAAGGCGGCCATTGGCGCTTAACTGATTTTCGCCGACCCTGACCTGCAGGTGGTCCAGCTGCCAGTTAAAAAGATGATTGATGTTCATTGTGCCGGAAAGTGACACAGGCTTGTCCCTGAGTGCTCCGGTGATATGCATTTCAGAAATCACCAGTTGCCAGGTTTTGTCGTCCAGACTAAAGCGGCTTTTCAAGACACCGTTGAGCTTTCCCGGGTACTCAGGCAGAAGGCTGGTTGTGTCCAGGTTGTTGAGACTGACTTTCCCATTCCAGTCGATGCCCTTTGCCCAGGTCAACCGACCAGAGAGATCGGCATCACCTTCAGGGGTTGAGAGGTTGAGACGCTGGATGGCAATATGTTCAAGGCTGCCCCGGGCCTTGAGTGAGGCTTTTATCTGAGTTTCTTTTTGCGCCCGGGAAGTGGATAAAACATCAGAAGTCGCCGTGGCCCTGGCATCCAGTTGGTAGTCAGCCAAGGAGCCTTGAAGGGTAGCTTTAACGGTTTCTGACTGGAGCTTTTTGTTCAGGGGGACTGGCCGAAGGTCAACGGTTGCTGACAACGGATAATCACCGCTCAACGTTATTTTTCCTCGCAGACTGGCTTTTCCCAAAGCCTGTTTAACGCTGAACTCATGGATATTGACTTGGGATTGCCGGGCATCAGCAGACACCAACAGGTCACTGATCTCTTCCTTGATTTCACCCTGCTCATAAGTCCCTTTGTCCAGCGTCAGTTGCTTAAGGGTAATAGGCAGAGGTAGCTTTATTTCTGGCAATATAAGCTTGTCGCTGGAAGGAGTTGGTTCTTTATCAGACGATGGCAGTTTAATGACCAGATTTTCCAGCACCAGTTCATCAATCACCAGTCGTCCGTCAAACAGCATCCCCGGTTGCCACTGCACCGTCAGCCGGTTTGCTGTGAATGACATATCCTGATCGACCCAGCCCGGATTCTGTAAAACAAGGCCATTGGGAATCGACCCCTCAATCAGTTCACCCTGAAGTTCAGGCAATTGAGAGCGGGCCAGGTTCCATAGCCAGAGGTTGCCCGTATGAGTAAGTAATAAAAACAGCGCCAGGCAAAGGAGAGTGGCCAGAGCGAGTAGGATAACCCTGCGAGCCTTCAGCTTATAAAGAGCCTTCAGCGGGTAAAGAGCCTTCAGCGGGTAAAGAGCCTTCAGCGGGTAAAGAGCCTTCAGCGGGTAAAGAGCCTTTTTCATAGTTCTGGCCCCATGGAAAAGTGCAATTTATAAGGGGTGCCCGGTTCACTGACGGCAAAAGCCAGATCGACTCTCAGGGCACCCAGAGGGGTTATCCAGCGAATGCCAAAGCCAGCGCCGGTTTTCCAGTCGTCCCTGTAGTCATTGGTGGCGATTCCAGAGTCGACAAAAACAGCGGCCCGCCAGTGCTCCAGAAACTGGTAGTTGTACTCGATACTGAGCGCCGTCATATATTGGGCACCCATTAATTTTCCATCGGCGTCTTTGGGGGCAATGCTTTCATAGTCGTACCCTCTGACCGTCTGGTCACCGCCGGTAAAAAAACGAATGGAGGGCGGTACTTTATTAACGTCGTTTATCCAGATGAACCCTTGTTCTACCCTGCCAATAAAACGGTGTTTTTCTGCCAGTGTTGTCAAGCCTTTGGTGCGACCCCAGAGTTTCAGAAAGTTCTGGTCAGAACCCAGGAATTTATCCGAGAACTCAGCTGTGGACATGATCAGATAGCCGCTTCGGGGGTCGATCTTCCCACCTTTGGTATCACGTCGGGTCATAGAAATACCCGGGATGGCCAGCAGGCTTCTGCCATGCTGAAGGCCCTGCTTATAGCTTTCGTACTGAATTCTGAAAAACAGGTCACGATCCCAGCCCAGTGGATTTTTTTTCCATTTGTGGATAGAGGTAGAGCCAAGGTTACTGATGGTGTCTTCCTGTCCCTTATATTGATAACCCAACTGAAGATCATAAAATTCAGTGAGTGGATTGCCGTAGGGGATTTTATAGCTGGAAGTCAGTTCAACCCTGGGGGCTGAAAGCAGCGCCTCATTAGTCAGACTGTGCCCTTTGTCATTGATCAGCGGGATATCCCAGGTCAAAGAAAGCCTGGGACCCTCATCGGTGGAATAGCCAACACCGGTTTCGATTTCATGGCTCCTGTTGGGGGTGACACCGATATAAATAGGAACCTGGTAGTCTACGGTTTCATTCCGCAGGGTGCGAACATCTATTTGTTGGAAATAGCCGGTGGAAGCCAGATCCTTGTTCAGGTTGCCCAGCTTGACGGATTGATAGGGTGAGCCGGGCTGAAAGGTCAGCATTGTCTGGATCAGGGCTCGGGTGTTTTCAGGGATGTCTCCGTAAACAATCTCGCCAAACCGGTAGCGTTTACCGGAGTCGAATACCAGCTCCACATCAGCCGCATAATCTTGCGGATAAACGTTGACCCTATGGGTTCTCATTTGAGCGTCGAAAAAACCCAAAGACTGGGCCTGGGTGTTAAGCGTCGTCTTGAGATCTTCATACTCGCCACTGTTGAATATGACGCCTTTTTTCAGAGGAGATTGTTTGACGATGTTTTTGAACAACGGGTTTTTTCCGGCTTGTCCCTTCAGCTCAACGTTGATGTTGCGAATACGTACCGGCTGTCCCGGATCAACATGAACATTGAGCTGGTCTTTGTCCTTGCTGTCCAACTCCATGGTAATGGTTGGATTGAAATAGCCCAGTGCTTGCAGGGACTTCTGTACCGCCTCAAGGATACTGCTTTGATAGCGGGGCAGCTGTTCAGGTTTAATAGCAGGCAAGGTTTGCAGAAAACGTTCAGCGTTTTGCTTCTGCCCGTCTTCCAGGCCTTTAACCTCGTAGGTTAGCGAGGTTTGAGCCTGACCAACAGAAGCAAAGGTGAAAAGCAAAAGTGCGACAATCGATAGAAATTTATTCAGCTTACCCACTTGCGACCAGTTGTTAAGAGAAAGTTGTTAATAGAAAGTTGTTCAGAGAAAGCGGCGGGACCGACCGATATCGTAGAGGGTCTGACGACGTATCTCAATAACCTGTCATCGGTTTTTAATACTTGCAACCATAGTCACACTTCTCTAGAATCCTCCGCTCTTTGTATGCTGGGCGTGGTGTGCAGGCATCTTTCAGGTGACTGTAATTTCCAGTCCATCTCCTTGCCTTACTGCCCTGTGATGGAACGAAAGTTTCACTCAAAGTGTGGAAGGCTATTTAACCCGTAAGGAGCAAATAATGCGTCATTACGAGATTGTTTTTCTGGTACATCCTGACCAGAGCGAGCAAGTACCAGGCATGATAGAGCGTTACACGCGCGCTATCGGCGACAACGGCGGTCAGGTACACCGTCTTGAAGACTGGGGTCGCCGTCAGCTGGCTTACCCAATCAACAAGATCCACAAGGCTCACTACGTTCTGATGAACATCGAGTGCAGCAACGAGATCCTGGACGAACTGACAGATAACTTCCGTTATAACGACGCAGTTATCCGTAACATGGTGATCCGTCGTGATGAGGCCGTTTCCGAGCCATCCATCATGATGCAGGCTGAAGAGAAACGTGAGCGCCGTGACGATCGTCGTGAAGAGCGTCGCGAAGAAACGGCGGAAACTGCCGAAGCTCCGGAAGCTGCTACTGAAGAAGCTGCTGCTGAGTAAGTCGTCCTTGAGACTGTCTTTAGCCTTGGGCTGACAGGATTAAGAACATCACCATTTGTTGAATTCAAGGAGACGTTGCAATGGCACGTTTTTTCCGCCGCAGAAAGTTCTGCCGTTTCACCGCCGAAGGCGTGAAAGAGATCGATTACAAAGATCTGAACACTCTGAAGGCTTATGTTTCTGAAACTGGCAAGATCGTACCAAGCCGTATCACCGGTACCAAAGCCCGTTATCAGCGTCAGCTGGCGACAGCTATCAAGCGTGCGCGTTACATCGCACTGCTGCCATACACTGATCGTCACTGATCAGTCGGCAAACTTTGGAACTTGAAGGTATTGCTTAATGCGTAAATTGGCGGAACTGGCAATGAAAAGCCCGAAACATTCCTTGTTTCTGGCGGTCGTATTTGCCTGTATTCCCATGCTTTTCTGGCTGAGTGCGGCTGTTGTATCGCTGGTGATACTGCGTCGCGGCATTGACCACGGACTGAAACTCCTGATGTGGGCTCTGTTACCCGGAATCGCCTGGGCCGCCTTTGGTCAGTACAGCGTATTGATCGGGCTGGTAACCACCTCGTTGCTGGCCTGTGTCCTGCGCCAGACGGTCTCATGGCCGAAAACCCTGTTGGCTGTTGTGCCGCTGGGAGGCCTGGTGGCCTTTGCCATGTACCAGATGTCACCCCATATAATCAGTGCTCTGACTGATTCTGTGATGAAGTTTCTGAAAGAGAACCTCAAGAGCAGTAGCAGTGGCGAGACGCTGCAGCTCGGTGAACATCTGAGACCGATTCTGGAGTACGGCGTAGCGGGTGCCCTGGCCTGGTTGCACACACTGTTTTGTGTCCTGGCTTTGATACTGGCGCGCTCCTGGCAGGCTGATCTGTACAACCCCGGAGGATTCGGTGACGAATTCCGCAAGGTGCGGTTACCCGCAGCAGTTGGGGTCAGTCTCCTGGCTATCACTTTGATGGGTTCGGCACTGTCACCTATGTTGACTGCCCTGGTACCCGTCGCCTCGTTGCCACTGTTTATTGCAGGTCTGGCACTGGTCCACGGGCTGGTAAAACTGCGTCAACGGGGCAGCTTCTGGTTGATTGGCTTTTATATGCTGTTGATCACCCTTACGCAACTGGCATACCCGGTTATCGTTTTGACTGCTTGTCTTGACAGTCTGTTTGATTTTCGCAACCGCGTGAATCAACAGATTCAGGGCTGACAGGCACTAGGTATAAGGTAAGAGGCTAGCGATGGACGTTATCCTGCTTGAGAGAGTTGCCAACCTTGGCAACCTGGGCGACAAGGTAACCGTAAAAGCCGGTTACGGTCGTAACTTTCTGATTCCTTTCAGCAAGGCTGTGCCTGCTACTAAGGAAAATGTTGAAGCCTTTGAAGCTCGTCGTACCGAGCTTGAAAAGTCCGCTAACGAAAAACTGGCTGCTGCTGAGAAGCGCGCCGCTGAAATGGCTGAAATCGAACTGACCCTGACCGCCAAAGCAGGCGACGAAGGTAAACTGTTCGGTTCCATCGGCTCCCGTGACCTGGCTGAAGCCATCACTGGTGCTGGCGTTAAAGTAGCCAAGAGCGAAATTCGCATGGGCGAAGGCCCTATTCGCGCGACTGGCGAATACGACATCGCCATCCAGCTGCACACTGACGTTGCAGCGACTATCAAGGTATTTGTTGAAGCTGAATAAGTTCGGTTTTAGCGGCGCCTGATACTCAATACCCGTGGGTTTTGGCCTGCGGGTATTTTTTTGTGTTTGATGTTGGGGGATGAAGCCTATTTCCTTGGCTTACCAATTCCCGCGTAAAGCATCGCCCAATCGGGCGGTGATACAAGCGGTCAGTCCGTAGGACTGATAATAAACATCAAGGTTTACGAAAGGCAATGCTTTCTGTAAAATATTTCGCATGAACACTAAGCGAGCCTACAAAGAACGATTCTACCCAACACCTGGGCAAACTCAGCTACTTGCTCAGTCGTTTGGTTGTGCTCGATTTGTTTATAACAATACGCTTCGTTTTCGCACTGATGCCTACTACAAAGACGGGAAATCCATATCCCACTCTGAGGTAGAAAAAAGGCTTGTCTCGCTCAAGACAGAGTTTCCATTTCTGGCTGATGTATCCAGCGTGATTCTTCAACAAAAGCTTAGAGATCAGCAAGAGGCTTTCAAGAAATTTTGTAATGGAAAAGCCAAATACCCTAAATTCAAGAAAAGACACTCAAGACAAAGTATCCGGCTAACAAAGGCCGCTTTCAGATACAAAGATGGTCAGCTTTTCATTGCCAAAAGCGAAGATCCGCTGAATATCCGGTGGAGCCGACCGCTGTCTTCTGATCCTTCAAGTATCACCATCATCAAAGATCGGGCAGGCCGGTACTTTGTGTCCATGCTGTGTGAGTTTGAAGCTAAACCAATGCCTATTAGTAACAAAGCAGTAGGCATTGATTTAGGTTTGAATGATCTGTTCATCACTTCAGAGGGTGAAAAATCCGGTAACCCAAGGCACACCAGGCGCTACGAGATAAAGCTCGCCTATCTTCAGCGTCAGATGTCAAAAAAGCAAAAAGGCAGTAGCAACAGAGCCAAAGCAAAGCTCAAGGTTGCACGACTTCATGCCAAGATTGCCGATTGCCGGATGGATGCCACCCACCAGGCATCACGCAAACTCATTAACGAGAACCAAGTTGTTTGCGTAGAGTCTTTGAACGTGAAGGGCATGATCAAAAATCCAAAGCTGTCCAAGCACATAGCCGATGCAAACTGGGGGGAGTTTGTCCGCCAGTTGAAATACAAGGCTGATTGGGCGGGTAGAGATCTGGTTAAGATAGACCGATTCTTTCCAAGCTCTAAACGCTGTTCCGGTTGCGGATTTGTCCATGAAAGTCTGCCGTTGTCTATTCGTGAATGGGAATGTCCGGAATGCAAAACCCATCACGACCGGGACATTAACGCAGCAAAGAATATCAAAACCGCTGGACTGGCGGGGTTAGCCTGTGGAGCGACTGGAACGGGGATAGAGGCTTAAAGCCCCTATCTAGGGAAGGCGTGTTGAAGCAGGAAGGTTCTTGGAGCGATCTAAGAACCCTCGCCCGATAGGGCGGGGAGTGTCAGTCTCTAACACCTATGCGGATGAGACAGTTCTTGTTGTCGTCCGCCGTTCGGCCTTAAGTAGCTTCAATGTTGGCCAAATACAGGCCAGAGCCAACAGGCTAAGTCCTGAGATGACCCATTCAAGCGAAGAAAATTGCCATTTCAGCGAGTATAAAATCACGATGCCGGCTGGGCCAAAAGAAGCCCCAAGCAAGGTAAATATACGGGACAGTACACTGGCATCAGGTGTTTGCTGAGGTGTCAGCTCATGAAAAGCGTGAGACATAGCCAACAGGGTTGATAAACCTATTCCAGCTCCCCTGATTAACAGACTTAGTGATGTCAATATACAGTGGTTGTATAGATCCGGTATTAAAAGTGGCAATGTTCCCACTACAGATAATAAAACTCCCATGATACCGGTAAACCCAACCCCCCATCGGTCGCACATTTTTTTTAGGTAGGATCGAGAGACAAGGGCTCCAACGCCTTGTGCACCGATCCATAGACTTACTATCCATTCACTTCGACCAAGCTCTTGAATAAACAGAACAGGAAGACCAAACATACCTGCATAGAAGCCAGTACTGGACAGTAACAATAAGATCATGCTTGACCGAAATGAATAAGATCGAAACGATGTAATCTGGATAAGGGATTTTTCCCCAACCTGTCGTGCATGCAGTAAAAATACACATAGTAGTAATGCTCCTAATGTAAAGCTGAAGGCTGCTGTAAGCCATGTATTTTCTTTTAATGTACTGATGTCAGACAGTGAAGATAGACTGAGCACTAATAGAGTTAATGCGGGAGCCAGAAATAAAAAACCGCCAACGTCGAACTTCGATGGAGTTCGTTCCTGGTTGTCAGGAAGCTTTATAACGGCAAGATAAAAGGCCATTAAGCCTATTGGGATATTAATGTAGAAAATCCACCGCCAGTCGCCGATGTGTAATAAGAGGCCAGCAACTACCGGGCCTGCTATTGGTGCCAATACTGTCGGCACAGCCATAGTTGCCATAGCCGTTTTGAGTAGAGGTTTTCCTACTGACAGAACTAATACCGTTTGCATTCCTGTCATGATGATACCGGCACCAACCCCCTGAAGCCCCCTACTGAGCAGTAACATGTTTATATTAGGCGAGATTGCTGCTATTAAAGAACTTGCGGTAAAAACGAATAAACCTGTCAACCAAAGCCTTTTAGCGCCTAAACGACGGGTAGCCCAGGCGCATAGTGTGACAGTCATGGTAGCGGTAATAGTATATAAAACAGACACCCACTGAAGCTTGGAGATATTCACCTCAAAGCTCTTAGCAAGGTTTGGAATCGCAACCCCCAGAGCCGTTGCATCGATCAAAGGCATAATGGCGCCTAGGATCAAACTCACTATTACCCAGCGCTGTTCGTGACTGAATGTATCTTGATCAGACATAAAATTCATCTACACTCCGCGTTCTATCCGATGTATGTCGTTTTGTTTGTATAGAAGGAGTGAATATCAGCTTTAAAGAGTCTGGGCCTCGAGTATACAGACCACTTTCATGGTAATCATTTACATCAGTCATCTGCATGTTTGGCAGTTGGTCCAAGAGAATGTTTGCTGAACACTCTAACTGAAGTAGAGAAAATGCTGCTCCAAGACAAGTATGGATACCTGAACCAAAAGCAAGTTGTCGGCTCTTGGCTTGCCCATTTTTTCTCCGTCGTAAAATAAATTTTTCAGGATCATAAAAGACATTAGGATCGCGGTTAGCGGCTCAAATCATACAAAAGACATGTTCACCCTGTTCAATCTTGATACCGGAAATAACGCAATCGCTGCTAGCTTCCCTGGGAATCAGCTGTACAGGGGAAGTTAGTCGTAACGTCTCTTCCAATGCTTCACGGATAAGGGATCTGTCATTTAAAACGGCATGAAATATATCCGGTGTATCCATTAGGTGCTTGAACATCATGGCTAGTGTCTTATCAGCAGGCTCAGTGGCTGCCAAAAGAATATTCAGACACAGGGCAGTAATTTCGCTGGTTGACATCCTTAAGTCAGCTTCTTGAGTACCATCACACAAAAGAGAGATAAAATCGTCCCCAGGGTTTAGGCGTCGCTCTTCTACTATGGGAGTAATTAAGCTTATTAAGCGTTTACTGCAATCCAGACTATGTGCTTTTTGGTCATCGGTTTGATCAAACAAGGTGATGAACTCGGCAATTCCTTTATGCCATTGGGCAATTTCTTGATAGTTCTCGGTCGGTAGACCTAGAATCCCTAAGGTTACTAACACTGCATAGTCTCTGCCGAATTCTCTAACAAGATCGATTTTTCCAAGAGGCAAATAAGGTTTAATAAGCTCTTTGGTGACGTTAGTGATCATTGGTTGATAAAGTTTAGTGAAATATTCTTTGGTTAAACCATGAAGCACCATGCGGCGTTTGGTGAAATGTTCTTTACCTTCCATTTGTGCCAGTACTCGATCCCCCATCACTGGCTCAGCTCGTTTCATTAGTGGTTTGGTAGTGAAGATTGATGATTTTAAAATCTTATCGACATCATTATACTTTCCAATGAGATAAGTTTTGTTTTTCCTGTCAACGTAGATTAAATCCTTAGCATGCATCTCTCGATAGAGAGGGTATGGGTTTCGTGCTAAATCTGGATTATGAATACTAATTGAAGCTAGTTGGGACATTGGTAAAAATCCTTAAATCTAATCGAAAGGGAAAATTAACGCAGGCTTATTAATCCATAACTTTGCTTTGGCTTAACTTTAACTGGGTAATGACCTTTATATAAACCCTCACCTATGGGCCAGACTCGATGATAAAAAAATGTAGAATAGGGAACGTTTAACAGCGATGGTGTATCTAGGAAAAACGGTAACTCTGCGAAAATGTAGGGCAAGGCATCATTAACAAGTTGTGATTTAAGCTCACTGTCTTGGCGACCTTTTCCCCTAAGACGGCCTCGCACTGCCATTTGTGACATGGTTAAACAGTCTTGACGAAATCGTGAGCAGTTTGCAAACGCCTTCTTGGCTTCAAAATTTAAGCTCTTATAGCTTGTGTTGTCTATAAAATCACTGAACTGAATGATTTTTGCCGGCGTACTTCTTAACTCATACAATGACAGTAAGTAAGTTAAATGAGTTTTGTGACGTCTGAGTTCCCGCCGAGTCTTCTTTATGGCTTTCTTTTCTTCCATACCTGTTGCTATGAGTAATCGGGATGCTTCTGAAAGGCAGGGCATCAATATATCAAATCTTTTGAATCGTCTTGCAATAAAATTCACCAAACTAGTTACATATGTTTTTGAAAACTGAGAATTAAACGGGCTTATACCAATAAGGGCATGTTCACCTTGTTGAATTATGGATTCACAGCGAGGTGTTGCCCCTGAAATATAAAGTTCCTTGCATTGATTTTTTTCTGAAAAATCACAAGGAGTAGGGGGTTGTCTGAACGAATCTACATAGCTGATGGTTGATAGCTGACTCATGATTGGCTCTTATTTGTTGTATACATGTGTTTTTCGAGTTTGGACAGATACCGATCTACCTAACTCACTGTTGTTGTGAGAGTATTTATACAAAGAATTTGAGCCTGTGAATGTTGCATATATGGCAAGCAGTATTGAGAAACCGTCAATGAGTGGTAAAGCTCTAGTGGAGTCACTGACTGACCTGGGTCTTAGTCCGGTCTTTCCCGTGAAAGTGATGACCAAAGAGGTCAAATCACGTTCAGAAACCTCATTGCATAAGCATTACTGGAGTCAGTTGGTGTTCTCTGACAGGGGAGCTACCCAAGTGACAACGTCAAGTATGACCTATTGGGTTCCTCCGCATCATGCAGTTTGGATTCCACCTGATCATATACATTCAGCCTCACTGCTTGAGCGCGCGAGTTTATTCTCAGTCTATTTCTTAAAACATAACCCTCTGTTTGGTTCGTTTGATTGGCACCGGTGTCAATGCTTTGAGGTATCTTGTCTGCTTGGAGAGCTAATTAAAAAGATGTCGGCAACAAACCCTGAAACTATGCCCGAAGAAATTTATAATGCTCTTTGCAAGCTTATATACACAGAAATAGCACAGAGTCGGCCTATCCCAATTGGTGTGCCCATGCCAAAGGACAGACGATTGAGGCATTTGTGTCAACTGTTCTTAAATTCACCACAGCAGTATGTGACACTTCATGATTTAGCTGCTGTAGTGGGGGCTAGCGAAAGTACTATTGGACGACTCTTCAGGAATGAGTTGAATATGACTTTCAGCCAGTGGCGACAGCAAGCACTGCTGGCCAGCGCCATAACATTAGCCGCTAAAAAAATGTCTATTGGCAGAATCGCACTTGAGCTCGGTTATTCCAGTCACAGTGCTTTTACCGCGATGGTGACATCTATTGTAGGAAAATCTCCTAAGCACTTTTTGAATCAATGACTTTAAGTAAAGCGCGATCGTTTCTCCAAACCCGGTCAGGTCTGCCATACCATCACCATTCATGTCAGCAAAGAGGCGAGGGAACTTACTGTCAGTGTTCCAGCTTCTCTATTCGTTGAGGTTGGAAAATGGCTTGCTCTTTACGAAGTTGGCATTATTACCCTCTGTATCATCGGTCAGCCAGTCAAGTGTGAAAGTGCTTTCAGAAGAGTGAAAAATTGTTTTAATCCTGTCACATTAAATAAATCTTATTGTCACAATCATGTCGTTTAATGAGTCCGGCTTAGAGGATATTCGATAACAAATAAAGCTGGCTCGAACGACAGGTATAACATGAGCAAAAATACTTTTGATCCGACGGTGTACAACTCCAGTGATAACAAGCCGATCTCGGCAGTGCTGGAAAAAGAACTCTCCCGCCGTGGGGTTTTGAAGCGTGGGGGTGCGCTGGCAGCCTTTACAGCACTGGCCAGTGTTGGTTTGGCTGGCTGTAACGATAACGACTCTGATGTGGTGACCCCGCCATCCAGGCTCTCTCTGGGCTTTGAATCCATTCCCGGAACTAAAACTGACGCTGTGTCTGTACCTCCTGGCTATACCGCTCAGGTTCTGGCGCCATGGGGCACACCCTTGAATGATAAAGCGGCAGAATGGAAAGACGACGGCACCAACACTTCTGAAGACCAGGCCAATGCCACCGGCATGATGCACGACGGTATGCACTTCTTCCCGCTGGAAGGCAGCAGTACAGAAGGTCTGCTCTGTATCAATCATGAATATATTTCTCAAAGCCGATTGCATCCCAACGGAGATACCAAAGTTGATGGTAAGCGTCCCGCTGAGGAAGTGCGCAAAGAAATTAACGCCCACGGTGTGGCGGTCGTTCACATCAAACTGACCGACGGTGTCTGGGACGTTGTTAAAAACAGCAAATACAACAAGCGTTACACCGCAGCGACTGAAATGGATCTGACCGGGCCGGTGGCTGACAGTGATCTGCTGATCACCAAATACACCAATGAGAAAGGGAATAAAGCCCTTGCCCGAGGCACCAACAATAACTGTGGTAATGGTCACACGCCCTGGGGCACCTATCTGACCTGTGAAGAAAACTGGCCTGGCTATTTTGTCCGCACTGATGCCATCGATAACTGGACTGAAGAACAAAAACGTCTGGGTATCAGTGACGAAGGCACCCGTTATGATTGGGAAACTGTGGAGCCAGCGGACGAAAACGAAACCGGCGAGTTTACCCGTTTTAATGTAACCCCGGGTTCTGGAGCGGCGACTGAAGATTTCCGTAACGAAGCCAATGGTCACGGATACATCGTAGAAATCGATCCCTATAATCCTGATACCCGAGCCACCAAACGGACAGCTCTGGGTCGCTTCCGTCACGAAGACTGCTCATTTGGCAAGCTGGTAGAAGGTCAGCCAGTGGTTTTCTATTCGGGTCATGACAGCCGATTCGAATACATTTACAAGTTCGTTTCCAAAGAACTCTGGAACCCGGCAGACGCCAACCCTGAAGATCGTCTGGCTACCGGTGCCAAGTATATGAATGAAGGGACTTTGTATGCCGCTCGCTTTGATGTAGGAGGTAAGGGTGAATGGCTGCCTCTGACGCCTGAAGCAACCACCAAAGCAGGTGGAAAATTAGGTGATGTTGCCGGATTCGCAACTCTGGCTGAGGTGCTCCTGAATGCTCCGGGCGCTGCTGACGAGGTGGGTGCGACCCCGATGGACCGTCCTGAATGGACGGCGGTCGATCCGAAAACCGGTTCTGTTTATGTCACACTGACAAACAACACCCGTCGTGATAATGGCGACGGTAACTCCGATACCGATACGAATGCCGCCAACCCTCGTGAAGATAATGAGCATGGTCATATTATTCGCTGGGATGAAGGGGCTGACCCAAGCCAGTTTACCTGGCAATTCTTCCTGTTTGGTTCGTTCGCTTCTGAACGCACCCTGGTGAACCTGTCCGGTCTGAACGAAACCAATGAGTTTGGCAGCCCGGATGGCCTGGCCTTTGATGATCGCGGTCTGCTTTGGATTCAAACAGACGGCGGTGACAATGACAATACCAATGACCAGATGCTGGCCGTTATTCCCTCTGAGCTGAACACCACAGAAGGCTTACCAGTCGTTAACGCTAACAACCAGGATCAACTGAAGCGTTTCTTTGTCGGTCCAAACGATTGTGAAGTGACCGGCCTGGCCTTTACGCCTGATAACCAGAGCTTTTTCCTGAACCTGCAGCATCCGGGCAACTGGCCTGCTCCTAACACAATCGATGCAACGGATGGCACTGGTGCTATCAGGGCACGTTCTGCCACGGTGGTTATTATGAAAGATGGTGGTGGTGAAGTGGGGGTTTAAATAGTCGACACTGACTGCCTATATAAAAAAGCCGATGAGTGAAATGCTCATCGGCTTTTTTTGTTGTGAACAATCTACGTTCATCCTGAGCGGAGTCGAAGGATGTGGACTCCGAACCAACAATAAAGACCGTGCCTGGCACCCTTCGACTCCGCTCAGGGTGAACGGAGTTTGGGTGCCATTAATAATTTGGAGCGTGAGAACGAGGGGTGTACGGATATCAGAGCTTAGCTGCACTAGCGGCAGAACAAAACCAGATGGCCAGGTACTTATATATCATTGCGCCAGAGCCAATCCACTGGCACCGCCATGCAGTTTTCTGTTTTGAGTGGCAGTGCATTGTTACCACAATAAATTAATACGCCACCTTTAAAGCGTTCGCCAGCCTGGTCAGCAAGGCACCTTAGTCCTTCTCCGTCTTTTTCCTGAATACTGATAGCTTTTTTAATTTCTATGCCGTAGATATCACGATTATATTCGATGACCAGATCCACCTCCACCTTGTTTTTATCCCGGTAATGGCTGAGGTGAACAGGATCATCCAGCCATTCGGTCTGGGCTCTTATCTGTTGTATGACAAAGCTCTCCAGAACCGGACCGAAGGGGGTCGAATAGTCCCGCCATTCTTCAGCTTTCAGCCGATCCAGCATGGTTGCCAGCCCACTGTCTGCAATATGAATTTTCGGTGCTTTTACCAAGCGTTTGGCAGCATTGTTATGCCATGCTGGCAAACGGTAAAAGAGAAACAGGTGCTCCAGGATACTAATGTATTTATCGGTGGTTTCGCGTCGTATTTTCAAGTCAGTGGCGATGCTACTGATATTGAGCAGATTTCCAGTACGAAGGGATAGTAGTTCAGCCAGCTTCAGCATTTTATCTTCGTCACGAATATTGGCAATATCCCGAATGTCATTTTGAATAATGGTCTGAAGATACTGATTAAACCATTGTCGTGCACGATGGGGTGTGTGGGTATTGGGCTCAGGAAAGCCGCCCTGACAAACCCGTTCAGCGATCCCATGAATTTCTTTTTGCTCACCTTTGATAGAGGCAGACAGGGTTTGTGTGAAGAGGCGTTGTAAAAAGACGGGAGGAATTGATTCTTTTTCGGCTTCTGTCAGTGGCTGCAGATGCAAAATCTCAATACGCCCGGCAAGCGATTCCTTGACTCTGGGCAATAGCATCAGGTTGGCTGAGCCTGTCAGCAGAAAGCGGCCAGGTTTGCGATTGCGATCAACTTCAGCCTTGATCGCAAAGAGCAGCTCTGGAACCCGTTGGACTTCATCCAATGTCACGTATTCAGGCAGGTTTTGTACAAATCCAGCTGGATCGTCTTTGGCGGCTTGCAATACAGAAGAATCATCAAAGGTCAGGTAGGCCCGCTCAGGGGAAAGCTCCCGACAAAGCGTTGATTTGCCCACCTGACGAGCCCCAAGCAGGCAGACTACAGGGGTATCCTGCAGGGCTTCGTTTATTTTGGGTTGTAAATAGCGTGGGAAGAATGTCATCAGGAGGTGCTTCTGGTTGCGACTAATTGTCTATTACTCTAGCGTCTAATTGCCTATTTAGCTTCCGTCTAATTGCCGGTTTCGTTCTTTATTTTCTTTTTTATCTAATAAAAACAGATAGTTATAACATTCTTTTGGCAGCTTCAGTATAGGCGTTTTTGCAGGCCGGAAATGGCCTGCTGCCAGCTATTAAAATCCCTCGGTAAACACGAGCCTTGGTGCGGCTTCGCTCATCCTCAAGAAGACTTTTTCATAAAAGGCGTCACCCGGGCAAACAGCAACCCAAGCTCAAACAACAGCCACATAGGTCCCGCCAGCAGGCTTTGGGAGATAATGTCCGGTGGTGTCAACAGCATACCGATCACAAAACAGCCTACGACGATATAAGGGCGTTTTTTGGACAGGGATTCAAGGCTGCTTACGCCAGACCAGATCAATAATACCGTTGCCACAGGGATTTCAAAGGCCAGCCCAAAGGCAAGGAACAGTTTCAGAATAAAGTTCAGGTAGCTGCTGATGTCGGTCATCATGGTGACCGTTTCAGGCCCGGTGGAGGTGAAGAAGCCAAAAACCAGCGGGAACACCACAAAATAGGCAAAAGCGACGCCTGCATAAAAGAGTATGACGCTGGCTATCAGCAAGGGAATGGCCAGGTGCTTTTCCTTCTTGTACAAGCCAGGAGCGATAAACCCCCAGACCTGATGGAGAATAAAAGGAATAGCCAGGAACATTGAGAGCACAAGGCTGAGTTTGAAGGGAGCGAAGAAAGGTGAAGCAACATCGGTGGCTATCATGCTGGTGCCTTCGGGCATCAACAGGCGCAGAGGTTCAGACACCAGCTCATAAATGTCACTGGCAAAGTAAAACAGCCCGGCAAAGAACAGCAGGGTGACCACCACACTTTTCAGTACACGGGTTCGTAACTCAAGCAAGTGCTGAATCAGGGGTTGTTCTGATTGAACTGTTGGGGTTTCAGTGTTCATAATTCTCTCGGCAGGCATCAAATAAAGGCAGCGCTCAGGCTGCCTTTATTGTGGAATCGATCAAACACGCTGGCAGCCCTCAGGCTTTGTTGTGACTCAGTTCCCTGTTCTTGTCGATGTCCTGATGATGGGTGGCCAGGTTTTCTGCCGAACCGGAGTCATCGCTGACGCTCTTCTTGAAGCCCTTGATAGCTCCCCCCAGGTCACTGCCAAGACCCTTGAGTCGTTTGGTGCCAAACAGCATGGCAACGATCAACAGTACGATTAACAGTTGCCAGATACTGATACCGCCGAGGCCCATAGTGATGCTTCCTTTATGATTTTTTGAAAGCGGTCACTATAGCGTTTGATTATGGAAAAATTATGACAATCTCCCCGTTGTGGTAGAGTTTGCATCAAATCATCAATTTAGCCACTGAGATGAAGTTGCTGTATTCTGTAAGCTCCGATTTTGGTACTCATGAATCATGCTGGAAGCACTGCCCCAAGAAAACGAACTGCCCATTGATGAAGCAACCGTAAGCCTCAAGACACCGCCTCATTCCATTGAGGCGGAGCAGTCTGTGCTGGGTGGCCTGCTGCTGGATAATGAAGCCTGGGATAAAGTGGCCGACAAGATCACGGCTGAAGACTTTTATCATCCCCGCCATAAAATTATTTTCTCGTCGATGGCTAAATCGGCGAACGAGACTCTTCCCTTTGATCCCCTGACACTGGCCACCACCCTAGAGAACCAGGATGAACTGGAACAGGCCGGTGGCATGGTGTACATCACTGAATTGGTGGCCAATGTTGCCGGTATTGCCAACATTGAGGCTTACGCCGGCATTATTCAGGAGGCTTCAGTTAAAAGAAAGGTGATCAACGCCAGTCAAAAGATGGCTGAAATCTCCTACAACCCTGAAGGCCGGGACAGCCAGACGATACTGGATGAAGCGGAACGACTGGTTTTCAACATCGCTGAAGAGCGCCCTAAAACCGGCGGCCCGGTAGGTGTTCGGGAAATCCTGGACAACACGGTTGAGAAAATTGATGAGCTTTTTAATGCTGGCGATGCCATCACCGGTATCACCACAGGTTTCAATGACCTGGACAATATGACCTCGGGTATGCAGCCGTCGGATATGATTATTGTTGCGGCCAGGCCGTCGATGGGAAAGACGACATTCGCCATGAATTTGGTCGAAAACGCCCTACTGAATACCGAAAAAGTAGTCATGGTTTTCAGCCTGGAAATGCCCTCCGAGCAGCTGATGATGCGTATGCTGTCTTCACTGGGGCGGATCAACCAGGGCAAAGTGCGTTCCGGTAAACTGGAAGAAGAAGACTGGCCTAAGCTGGTGTCAGCGGTAGAAAGAATCAAAGATAAAAAACTGTTTATTGATGACACCGCAGGCATCAGCCCTTCTGAAATGCGTTCCCGTATCCGTCGTGTGGTGCGTGAGCATGGTGATATGGCCATGATTATGATCGACTATCTGCAGCTGATGCAGATTCCCGGTTTCAGTGAAGGTCGTACCAACGAAATCTCGGAAATTTCCCGATCCCTGAAAGCCATCGCCAAGGAGTTCAACGTACCGGTGATTGCGCTGTCTCAGCTGAACCGATCCCTGGAGCAACGCCCCAACAAGCGCCCGGTCAACTCCGACCTCCGTGAATCCGGAGCGATTGAGCAGGATGCTGACGTTATCATGTTTATCTATCGTGATGAGGTATATAACCCGGATACCGAATTTAAAGGTATAGGCGAAATCATCATTGGCAAGCAGCGTAACGGCCCCATCGGTTCGGTAAGATTGGCCTTTATCGGTCAGTACACCCGGTTTGAGAATCTCGCTCCCGATGCTTATGTTAATTTTGATGATGAATAAGCAGGGAGTGATAGACGTGGAACCTGTTCAGAAATTTGCGGCTGATATTCTCGAAGTAGGAAAAGCTGCTTTTAATCAACGTCGTGAAAAGTACGGATTGAATCGAATATGCTGAAATCAGAGCTGCTGGAAATTATTGCCAATGGGGAAAACTCAGGTGTTGAGTTCAAGCGAGATGATATTCGTCCTGAGCAGCTAGCTGAAGAAGTCGTAGCAATGGCCAACCTCAAAGGAGGTATGCTACTACTGGGCGTGGAAGATGATGGCTCCATCAGCGGTATAGCACGAGACAGGCTGGAAGAATGGGTGATGAACGCTATCGCAGATAAAGTTCATCCCATGTTATTGCCTTATTACGAAGAAGTTCAGCTTGACTCTGATCATCGTATTGCTGTGATCAGCTTTACCGAAGGAGTATCAAAACCCTATGTGGTAAGGCATAAAGGTCGTGAAGATGTCTGTATTCGAGTCGGTTCAACATCCAGAAAAGCCACAAGAGAGCAGCAGGCAAGATTGTTTGCCAGCGGCGGAATGTTACATACCGAAGCCTTGCCTGTAGCGGGTTCCAGCTATGGCTCTCTGGATCATGAGCGACTGCTTGATTATCTGAAAAATGTACTCGTAGACCCTGATATTCCCAAGAATAAGTCTTCATGGGTTAATCGCTTAATTGGATTAGGGTTTATGGCTGAGGGTGTCAGCTCTCCGGTTTGTACGGTTGCCGGTATGGTATTGTTTGGCACTTCCCCCAGACGTTATTTAAGGCAGTCTGGGATCAGGGTAGTGGCGTTTGACGGAGAAGATAAAACTTATCAATCGAAGATTGACAAGATATTAGATTTTCCATTGGTAGGGCTCTGGAAACAAGATGAAGCGGGTGAGCGTCGCTTGGCAAAGATGCACTTTGGACTGATTGAGACGCTGGTTGATCTGATTGAACCCTATATCAGCGAAGAGTCTGGAGAAATAGACCATCATTTTCGCAGGGAAAGGCATTGGCACTACCCTAAAGCAGCGGTAAGGGAACTGGTTATTAATGCTCTTGCGCACAGAGACTGGACCCGGTCTGTCGATATTGAAATAGGGATATACGACGACCGTCTGGAATTAATCAGCCCCGGCACTTTACAAAATTCTATGACCATCGAAAAAATGCTGGCGGGCCAGCGTTCCCCGAGAAATCCGATTATAGTCGAAGTTCTCAGGGATTATGGCTATGTCGATGCCAGGGGAATGGGTGTACGAACCAAAATCGTACCCCTCCTGAAGCAATACAACGGGAACAAGCCGCATTTTGAGTTGACGGAAGACTACCTCAAAACAACCTTCTACAAGAAAAAGCAGGATTAGGGCTTGAGGTGCTTACTCAGCCCTCTGTCAAACCCTCCATCAAATAGATCAATACATTCCCGTGTCTGTGCAACCAGAATATCTTCTTCACTTGGCTCCTCATCGCTATCACTTTGTTCAGGGCTTGGCTCTTCTCTCGGCTCAGCCGTACAAGCAGGCTTAAGGAACCCTGAATAATACAGTGTGGCCTCGTAAACGATAAAATCTTGTTCTCCCTCACTGACCAGATGAGCTTTCCAGAATTCAGGAGGTTCAGGTACGGGCGCGCAATCTTTACCCGAACATTCATAAGATTCGCATTTCTGGTGAGTTGCTGTGGCCCCGACTGAGGCAACAACTCCGGTATCTTTTTCGGAAGCTTCGCCTTGATCACGAGAGTAATTATCACACGAACCATCGGAATCGTCAGGGTCATCGGCTACCGCTGGCAGTTGATTGCGATTGATATTGGCCCGGTCCAGATAGTAATTTTTGTCAGGATTGAAGTGAGCCCTGAAATACTCAGTCAGTAATGGCAAAACAGATGAAAAGTAAGCGTTGATGATGCCCTGCGTAACAAAGTTTGAAGGTTGGAGTTGTGAGGCAGAATCAGCAGTATTCAACATAGCACTATTCAACATAGTGGTTCGAAAACCGGCAGTCACAACCATGACTCCATCAACAGTTTGCTCATCTGGTTCTGCATCGGATGTGCGATGATCCCTGTTAAGCGACCATACTTGAAGCTTTTCGAGACTCAAAAAGTGTTCGGGAAATTTTTCTTCTATGAAAGACCGGAACATTTGAGAGAGCAGGGATGCTGTTAAAGGCAGTAAAGAATCATATCTGTTATCTCCAGAATACCCAATACGGGGCAGTGACATCACAATCAGGACTGCTACTAACCGGATCAATCGCTTCATGGACTTGAACTTTTTTCTGGATACAGAATGATCAACATAGCTAAGGTTAAAAAGGTCGCCAGTAGATGTTCACTGGAACACCGAAATACTCAGGTTCCAAGGGTGAATAGTAAATAACCTAAAAGCAACTACAATGTAGTCTCACTCTCTGTATGAGAAAATTTACCAATTCCCGCGTAAAGCATCGCCCAATCGGGCGGTGATACAAGCGGTCAGTCCGCAGGACTGATAATAAACATCAAGGTTTTCGAAAGGCAATGCTTTCTGTAAAATATTTCGCATGAAGACTAAGCGAGCCTACAAAGAACGATTCTACCCAACACCTGGGCAAACTCAGCTACTTGCTCAGTCGTTTGGTTGTGCTCGATTTGTTTATAACAATACGCTTCGTTTTCGCACTGATGCCTACTACAAAGACGGGAAATCCATATCCCACTCTGAGGTAGAAAAAAGGCTTGTCTCGCTCAAGACAGAGTTTCCATTTCTGGCTGATGTATCCAGCGTGATTCTTCAACAAAAGCTTAGAGATCAGCAAGAGGCTTTCAAGAAATTTTGTAATGGAAAAGCCAAATACCCTAAATTCAAGAAAAGACACTCAAGACAAAGTATCCGGCTAACAAAGGCCGCTTTCAGATACAAAGATGGTCAGCTTTTCATTGCCAAAAGCGAAGATCCGCTGAATATCCGATGGAGCCGACCGCTGTCTTCTGATCCTTCAAGTATCACCATCATCAAAGATCGGGCAGGCCGGTACTTTGTGTCCATGCTGTGTGAGTTTGAAGCTAAACCAATGCCTATTAGTAACAAGACAGTGGGCATTGATTTAGGTTTGAATGATCTGTTCATCACTTCAGAGGGTGAAAAATCCGGTAACCCAAGGCACACCAAACGCTACGAGATAAAGCTCGCCTATCTTCAGCGTCAGATGTCAAAAAAGCAAAAAGACAGTAGCAACAGAGCTAAAGCAAAGCTCAAGGTTGCACGACTTCATGCCAAGATTGCCGATTGCCGAATGGATGCCACCCACCAGGCATCCCGCAAACTCATTAACGAGAACCAAGTTGTTTGCGTAGAGTCTCTGAACGTGAAGGGCATGATCAAAAATCCAAAACTGGCAAAGCACATAGCCGATGCAAACTGGGGAGAGTTTGTCCGCCAGTTGAAATACAAGGCTGGTTGGGCGGGTAGAGATCTGGTTAAGATAGACCGTTTCTTTCCAAGCTCTAAACGCTGTTCCAGTTGCGGATTTGTCCATGAAAGTCTGCCGTTGTCTATTCGTGAATGGGAATGCCCGGAATGCAAAACCCATCACGACCGGGACATTAACGCAGCGAAGAATATCAAAACCGCCGGACTGGCGGGGTTAGCCTGTGGAGCGACTGGAACGGGGGTAGAGGCTTAAAAGCCCTACCTAGGGAAGGCGTGACGAAGCAGGAAGGTTCTTGGAGCGATCTAAGAACCCTCGCCCGAAAGGGCGGGGAGTGTCAGATTTGAGTGAGACGTAGAAAAGTCTAGGAAAAATCTCAGAAAGTATGGAGGGAGATGAGATCGTGAGAGAAGAGTACGATTTTAGTAAGGGCAAAAAAAATCCCTACGCAAAGAAATTAAAAAAGCAAATCACAATTCGAATAGCGCCCTTCGACCGTGCATCCCGAGCACAGTCGAAGGACGCTCAGGATGAACAGAGATTAGTTCCCATAAACCGAAAGCACAGGTTCATCCAGATTAGCCATCTGCTCCCTCAGCTCCAGGATATGTTCTGACCAGTAACGCTCAGTGTTAAACCAGGTAAACGCCATGGGAAAGGCCGGGTCCGTCCAGCGTTTAGCCAGCCAGCCGGAATAGTTGATCAGCCTCAGGGTTCGGAAGTATTCCACCAGATTAAGTTCTATGGGATCAAACTCGTGAAATTCCTCATAACCTTCCAGAAGCTCTGCCAGTTGAATGGTCTGGCTGGCCCGGTCGCCGCTCAGGAACATCCATAAGTCCTGAATAGCAGGAGCCATGCAGGTGTCGTCGAAGTCGACAAAGTGAGGGTTATCATCCCGCCAGAGAATATTGCCGACATGAGCATCACCGTGCACCCGAATCATGTTCGGGTGGTATTGGGCTTCGATTCGGGCAAGACGGTCCAGAATGTCCCGGGTCAGGGTTTCATAAGCTTTCCTGAGTGTGGCGGGAATAAAATCATGGTTCAGCAGCCAGGTGACATTATCAATGCCGTATCTTTGCAGATTAATTTCAGGGCGATGCTGGAAAGGAACCGCTGAGCCCAGTTTATGCAGTCTTCCCATGCAACGACCCAGCACCAGCAGATGGTCCAGGTTATCCAGTTCCGGCGGGTAGCCTCCCATGCGTTTGAACAGGGCAAACTGGAAGCCGTCAAACTCATGTAAGGTTTCCCGGTTCTCGTTTTGAAGCGGTGCCACGATGGGGAATTCCATTTCTTGCAACTCCAGCGAGAAGGCGTGTTCTTCCAGAATCTGCTCCCGGCTCCAGCGTTCGGGACGATAAAACTTGGCAATAATCGGCAAGCCGTCTTCAATCCCAACCTGGTACACACGGTTTTCGTAGCTGTTCAGCGCCAGGTTCCTGGCATCACACAGGTATCCCTGGCTTTCCACTGCGTCCATCACCCGGTCAGGCGTCAGTCGCTCGTAGGGGTGCTGGATATTTGAACTCATAGACGACTCCCATCTTGTTAGCGGCTGAAGTTTACTACGAAATGCTCCTCAGCAGGGTTAGCTTTACTGACCTTTTTGTCAGTCTTTCAAAAACTATTGCTATTGGTGGTGAGTCAAAGAAATCATTCATGATGTTTTGAGGAAAGTGGAAATGGATGTTCAATCAAGTATGAGCCTTCCATTCGGCCAGGTGTCTGAAAATATAGTCCTGATCCAAAAATTCCTGCTCAAGACGGGTCTTGCCTTTCTTCGATTTCAGTAGCCGACTAAAGAGAGCCTGTTCGGCTGGCGTCAGGTTGTCAGGCATTCGTTGGGCGGGTTGGCTTTCATGAGAGGTTCTTCTGAGAAATTGTTCATAGGTTTTACTATCCATCATGAGTGCCACAAGATCAGGCCTCATTGAGCGGGCATCGCTAAGAATCGATAAGCCCCAGGTATCAATATCACCCCAGTATGCGACACGTCGATCCTTTAACCAGTCCGCATCCATCCAGGATACATTTTTCCCACCTCCTGCTACCGCGACAGTGTTATCAAGGGCAGGTAGGGCAAAGCCGGTCTGTTCATTTTCAACCACCAGAATATGGGTGCCCGGCAAGGGAGTATTGCGCAGCACATCTGTTGATAATTTCAGAACCGCAAGCCCCATCATTTTTGCCTGAGTCTTCGGGCAGAGCGGGCGGATGACCAGCCAGCCAGAAGGTGTTTCGTTGCACTCCAGCCACTGATACAGGTCGCTGATGGTTTCAGAGTGCATCACTTCAAGGAAGTCCCGGATAATCGTCGTGTTTTGCTCGATAAATTTGCTATCAATACCCGAGATTGGCAGTGCCCTTGGATAAAGTCCCTTTCCCATGCCTTTTTTCAATTGAGGTAAAACCCGGGCCAGAGACTCTATGTTATCTTCAGGCATCGACTCCAGCACTCTCAGGTGCCTGATCAGTACCTTGTCTAATTTGGGATTAACGGCCAGTAATCGTTTGAACAATGTTTCCCAATGTTGGCTGCGTTGTATGGCTTCAGAACCCAACGCGTTAAACAAAGACTTCAGGTCGGGTAATGTCAAAGCGACAGGAATCCTGTGCTGGCCGATTTTATGATAATCCCGGGTTTCCCATTCCACTTGCCCGGCGGGATGCCACTCTTGCCACTGCCTGATGTATTGGTGAAATCGGGAAATATCAGCCAGTGCCTGCTTTCCTGAAGGAGGCTTCAGGGAGATACGGATGGCGCCAGGGTTTAACAGGTGCTTACGCAGGCGATCCCACCGGTCCCACTCTTTTTCCTGTAATTGCTTTCTGGCCGCTTCAACCGTGACTCCCCAGCTCATTTTTTTCAGGTCTCCGCTCTTTTATTGAGAGTTCATTGAGGTTTCATTGAGGATTCATTGAGTTCGATGCCCAGCTCTCTGGCACCCTGCTCAATCAATCCAGAATGGTTCATTTTCTGGTCAATCTCTTCCCAGGTGACTTCACACAGGCTGCTCTCGTGGTTTTTGGGGTTTCTTTCAGCAATGAGCAGCGATTTGGCAGACTCACGGGCAAGGTTCAGGTTTTTGTAGGGCGTAATCAGGTTGATATGGATGCTCAACTCCTTGAACACTTTCAGTACACGACGACTTACTGATTCTGCCGTGTTGGAGAAGGCTTCATCCAGGAAAACAGTGCTGTAAACCGGTCGGTCATAACCATCTGGAGTCAGTACATAGGCCAGACTTGCAGCCACCACAGTGCCGGCAAAGGATTCTTTTTCACCACCGGATTTGCCTGTGGACGACGCCAGTACATCCAGTACCTTTTGGGAAGCACTGTCAATTTCTTCAGCATAAAACGACAGCTGATATCGGGAGTCCAGTAAGCGGAGGCTTTCCAGATTATTGGCCGTACTGATGGCAGTCGCCTTGTCCAGAATATCCACTACGGTCTTGAGGTTTTTAAAGCGCAGCTCATGATCTTCACTGCCGGCTTGTTGCAGCACATTCCTTAATTGTTTCTTGAACTCATCGACATGGGGAAAGACTTCCTTTTTTGCACCCAGCCGTAGGAAAGTCCCTTTCTTGAATTCGGTGCGGGCCAGTACCTGGTTGATGGTTCTGATACGCTCTTCAATTTCTTCTCGCTCAGAGTCCATTTTCTGGCTGATTGCAGCCAGTGATTGTGTCGTGTGTCGGTTAAGGCGTTCTTTAAAACGATCTACCAGTGCGGGCAGTCCTTCATGGTCCAGTTTTTCCAGATATTGAATAAAGTCCGGCAGCCCTTCAATGTTGCTTAACCACTCAACGGTGATATGTCCCCATTCCTGGGAAAACCGGCTCATGATGCCTACGGCACGCTGAGAAGTGCTTTTTTCTGCTTCTGTCGCTTTTGTTTTTGCTTTATCGATGTCAATGCGATGCTCTTCTTCCAGCCCCATGGCATTCTCAAGGTCATCATCCACCAGTTCACCGATGCGGGCTGTCAATTCAGAGCGGGGTGCGTCGGTCATGCCTTTTGCGGCAGAGGCTTCGGCTTTTGACCGTTCTTTCACCCCCATGCCCTTACGGGTGTTCAGCGCGGTTTGCTGATCCCGTTCAAGGTCTTTTTTATTTTGAATAGCGGCCAGCGCTATTTTGGATTGTTCCCAGCGCAGTTTTGCCTGTTCCAGATCGCCACCGGACTGTTGCAGGTAATCCAATTCTTGCTGGCTTTTGGTCACCCTTTCCTGCCAATAAGGCACATTGATAGCGTCCCAGTGGTATTGGCTCAAAGCTTCCCAGAGTTTTTCCCGCTCGCCAGCCAGGTTCCATTGTTTCCTTGCTTCAGTAACCGCCTGAAGGCAATGGCTAACCCGTTCCTGTTGTTGTTTCAGGTCTTGTTTTAGCAGCGCCAGCCGCTCTTTGTTGCTGAAACCCAGTTGCCAGGCTCGACGGTCATCGACCCTGCGCCGGTCCTTTTTCTCAAAGCGGCCTTTTTCCATATGAACCAGACCCTGCTCCGTCATGGAAAAAGGCGTTTTATCCAGCGCCTCGCTATTGCTGACACAGTGAAGGTCAAAACGGGCCAGATGCTGTTTTAGCCATTCCCGGTAGGAGTGGTTGCGCCATTGTAATTTCCTGAGATATCCATCCGTAAAAAAATCTTTGGTGCTGTTTACGGGTCTTACTACCTGAACTCTGACGTGCAATCCGGTATGACGCCGGTTCAGCCACTTGGTCACCTGTGGGAAGCTGTTTTCGGGAACCATCAGGGTTGTTCTCAGGCCACCCAGTGCTCTCTCAATGGCTCCCTGCCAATGCTTCTCATCGGGTTGGACGTCAATCAGTTCACCCATAAACATCAGATCTGATCGGGCGATATCCAGAGACTCAGAGAGTTCATCTCTTAACTTCTGAAAGTCCGGGTCTATATTGGAGTCTGGTCGTGAGCTGATTTCTGCGACTTCTTCCTGCAATGATTTTTCCTGGTCCTGGGCATTCTTCCATTCCCCGGTTGCAGCACCAAAGGCATTTTGCAGCGCTTCTATCTCTTCTTTGACCTGATTCAGGTTGCTGGTGATGATGCCAGCATTTTTCTGGAAGGTGGGTTCAGTGAGTTGATCGTCCAGCGCCAGCTTTCGGGCGGTTTCCTGATAGTTTCCTGCTTTGGAATTTATCTCATTCAGCTTTTCTTTATCGCGTTTTAACTCCGCTTCCAGGTGCTCTATCCTGTCACCTCCGAGTTGGATAAAGTCTTTATGGCGGCTTTCCACCAGTCGATTGGCGTCGGCTTCTTCCTGCGCGATTTGCTGTAATTTCTGCTGACTGTCTTCTATGAGTACCTGCAACTGCTGCAACCGAACCGTCCATAGTTGATAACGTTGCTCGGCAAACCAGACGGGCAGGGCAGACAGCTGATCTGCAAGAGACTGAATCGATTTCTGGGTGATTTCCAGCTTTGTGGCAAGCTCTGGCAAGGGAGACAGCATATCCCGCTGGTTTCTTGCGGTTAACAACTCATTGTGGATGCTGACCAGGTCGCCAAACCCGGAGACGGCCTTGGTGGCATCCTCCCTGATTCGGCTGGGTTCAAGCACCAGCTTGCGGATCAGGTCGGTCAGGTCATCAATTTTTTTCAACCCCAATGCCCGTGATAACAAAGCCGGAGCATTACGGTTGTCCATCTGTAACAGTCGGCGATAGGTTTCCTGATATTCACTGAAACGGTCATCGCACAGGGTTACCAGCGGGTCGTTTCTCAGCGTTTGCTTCAAGCCCCTGATATTGCTGGAACCAAAACTTTGCAACAGTTCTTCCAGTGTCAGGTTGCGTTTGGCGACCAGATACATTCGATTAAGATCTTTCAGGGCCAGGGTGTTCTGAGTCATCCAGAACAGGCCGGCCAACGTGATTTCAGAACCATCATCGGCTCGATACAAGGCTCTCAAACCCGAAATAACGGCACCCGATCGTTTGTTGAGCGTGCTGGTTCTGCTGCCGTCATGCTCGGTGCCATAGCTGCCTCTTACGTAAGAAGTGAGGGTACGGTCAGAGCGATCCCCCTGGGCTGCGGCGACATTAAAACTGGCCTTGCCCGCTGGCAGCAATAAAGCCATCAAACCGTCAATCAGTGTCGATTTGCCTGAGCCATTGTCTCCTGTAATCAGGGTACCTTCGGGGTCAATTCTGGCGGTAAATATGTCACCGTGAAAGGAGCCCCAGTTGTGGACTGAGATCTCTGCCAGCCGGATCTGTCCGGAACTGAATAAAGTATTGATGGTGGTTGGTTCCTTGGCCTTGATATCCAGGTTTGCATCAAGGCTGAAAAGATCTTTATTCATCTACAGCTCCTTTGGACAAGGGTTTTTTGTTGTCGCTGCTTTCTTCAGCCATGGACAAATATTTATTCAGCATTTCCTGCAAAAAATCGGCATTGACCACATAGCGAATGACGGGCAGTACTTCAAAACGTTGACCTTCTCTGGAGCCGGACAGAATTTTGCGTTCTTTCATTCGATCCAGTGCGCCGCCCAGATTACGTTTATCGGTGCGACTGCTGTTTGTCAGGGGAATAAAGGGGGTCAACAAGGCCTCTATCTGTTCCAGATCAATGAAGACTTGCTGTTCTCCTGAGTTTTCCCGATCCTGGTAAAATCGCCTCAGCACCAGCAGTAGCACCGAGTCGTAGAGAGAAAGGGTTCTTCGGGTGATCAGTGAAACCTGGTCGTCATCCTCATCAATAGCGTTCTGTTCCTGAAGCAGGGCGATCCCTGACTGTTGATCCAGGGTCAGCCGGAGATACATATCCGCCAGATGATCCCTGACCAAACCCTCGTGCAGGCAAAGGCTGTTGAACAATGCCCCTTGATTCTTGGCAGTGATGACCCCGAGACGCATCAATCGAATCAGGGCCCGTCGGGCTTCGGAAGGAAGTCGGCCTTTTTTGGTCGATGGCTGGCCCTGGTTTTCTGAGGGTGTCTCAGTTTCATCAAGGTCGGCTGACGACTCAGCAGGCTCTTCATTTTCAGTTAATGACTCTTCATGTTGGGTTAATGACTCTTCATGTTGGGTTAATGACTCTTCTGACGGAGTCAAGCGATCAAAAAAGTCGGACGCTTGTTCTGAGGGCTCTTGAGTCATAGGGTCAAGTCTTCCATACGTTGGGGAAATTGATCAGAGCTAAGGAGGTAGCAGGGAATGGTTGCCTGCAGGCTTGTACCTTCCTTATCTTGCAGGCTGATGTGTTCCCGGTCTGGCAGCAGGGTCGCCTTGATGGCTTTGGCCACCCGCAAATGAGCCACCAGCTCTTCCAGCCCCTTGGTAACAGGATAGTGTTGAACGATGCCGGCAATGGTGAGGGGGCCATTTTGCAATAAAATGGATTTGATGATTTCTGCCAGTTCCATCACTTTCACGGACTGAAGGTATGACAACATTGAGGCGCTGGGCGATGACTGATTTTTATTGGTTTTTACTTCGCTGGTATCCAGTGTTTCATCGGGGGCTCGCAGTACCAGACTGTCCAGCGACTGAACTTTGGCAGAGCCGCTGTTCAGTTTTAACCCAATGTCTGTTTTCAGGCTGATATTTTGCTCTTGAAACGTCAGGGCCGTTTGCTCAAGTTGTTCTAATAGTCGGCTCACTGCCCGGCTTTCCAGATGTGCACCACTTTCTACGTACCTGCGAAGACTCTCCTCGGTTCGTTTTCTTACCTGAAATACATGCTCGCTTTCATAGGTTAATTCACGCAGCAGGCGTTCAAGAAATCGGGACTGCTCATGACTGAGGTAGTTGCTGGCCGGACGACTGAGAACCGAACGGATCTGCTCCCTGAACTCAAGTCTTCTGTTTTCATCACAGAGCAGCTGGAAAAAACTGTCAAAGGCTCTGCCGGCGTCGGACTCGGCCAGGATGTTCTCGCCATCCAGCAAGGCTTTCAGAATGTCACCGCGATGGTGTTCGGCTTCAATCATGTTAATTCTGAGCTGCTGGTCCAGTTGCCGTATTTCATCTTCTACCCGGCGAAAATCACCCGTCAACACCGACGCCAGCTGGTACACTTCCCGGATTCTTTCTTTTTGTTCCTGTTTTGATAGCTCATAAACAACGCCAGCATTCAAGGCATCAATTTCATGTTGCAGTTTTGCCTTTTTTGCTTCCAGCAGCGTGACTCGCTCTTTGGGGTCAGGACTCAAAGCCACCGCCAGGTCCCTGATGGCATCCTGAACAATGCGCAGATGAGAAGCGGTGGCGTTATTTTCTCGCTCGTCCAGCCCTTTGACAAAGCGCAGGGCAACTTCACAGGCATCGGTACGGGACAGCTTGTCATCCAGCTCCCGGAGCCAGCCGGACTTGATCCACACCCTCAGGTAGGACATGGCATTGACATCCCCTTCAATCAGGCTGAGCTCTCTCAGTTGTTGCAGCTCTGTATCCAGCGCCACCCGGGCCTGACCGACAGGGACTTCACCGGTCTCCTGGAACAGGTCTGCGATAAAAGCCAGCATCAGTGGCGCATTATCGGCCCGTAAAAGCTTCCAGGTCTTGTGTTCCTGATATTGGCGACGGAAGGACGCGTATTTTTGTTGAAAACTCAATGGATCGTTCTCGGTGGCTACTGGTGCTTGATGGTTGCAAGATAATAATATTGCCCGGTTAACTATGGAAGCCTACACCCCAAGTTCGTTGCCCACTATTTTTCTGGTTCTTCAGCGTGGGTCAGGTGTCCTCGCCAGACACCAGATATCCACACGTTTCACGCCCTGCTGTTTCAGCAGCCGGGTGATTTCCGAGACCGTTTCTCCGGTGGTCACAACGTCATCTACTATAGCGAGATATTGATAATCTGGCCTGCCTGTCATTGAGAAAGCATTCTTGATATTGCCTTTGCGTTTTGACGCCTTCAGACCCTGTTGAGGGGCTGTGTGCTTCTGTCGTCTGATCAGGCGCGTTTCCAATTTGAGGGGTTGATAGGGCTGAAGTTTTTTCACCAGTTGCCTGGCCAGCAACAGCGCCTGATCAAAGCCCCTTGCCCGCAAACGTTTGTTGTGAAGAGGAACCGGCACGATGGCCTGGGGCCACTCCCGGCCATCGTAGTGGTGAATCAGGTTACGACTCAATTGATCGGTCACCGGTGGCAGGTAGATCAGTTGCTGATGGTATTTGATCTGTTTGACAAGGTGGTCAACCGGAAACTCGTAGTTGAAGGCAGAATAGCAGGTGTCGAAGACCGGTTTTTTCCGGAGGCAGCGGGCGCAGCATTCCGGAGCATCAAGTGGAACAGGAATACCACAGGACTGACAGTGCTTTTCGGCAACGGGCAGAGACTTCATGCAAAGGTTGCAGACGGGCTGATTCATGGGTGTGTCCGCCCGACATAACAAACAGCTCATGGAAATAAGTTGTTTGAAATTTAACCATTGGTAAAGTCTGTTACGTTTTAACAATTGACGCATAGTTTCAATTAATTATCATCGATCCTGTTTTTGGCTTTAACTTTAATTTCTGATATCTGGCCTGACCAACAATAGAGAGCTTCTTCCCGGAAGAATCAGTGAACAACATGACTAACCCTACAAGCCTCAAGGACTCAGGTTCCAGCGAGCTGCGCCATAACTGGACCTATGACGAAGTCGAAGCCCTGTTCCAAACGCCATTCAATGATCTGATCTTCCAGGCTCAGCTGGCCCACAGAGCACATTTTGATCCCAACCGGGTGCAGATTAGTACACTGTTGTCCATCAAGACAGGAGCTTGCCCGGAAGATTGTAAATATTGTCCCCAGAGTGGTCATTACAACACGGGTCTGGACAAAGAAAAGTTGATGGCAGTGCGTAAGGTTCTCGAAGAAGCACGCCACGCCAAAGCGTCTGGAGCGACCCGGTTCTGCATGGGGGCGGCCTGGAAAAACCCACCTGAGAAGGACATGCCCTACATTCTGGAAATGGTGAAAGGGGTCAAGGAAATGGGTCTGGAGACCTGCATGACCCTGGGTATGTTAAATGAAGATCAGGCCGGACAGCTGGCTCAGGCCGGTCTGGATTATTACAACCACAATCTGGACACCTCACCAGAATTTTATGGCAGCATCATCACCACTCGCACTTACTCAGATCGTCTTAATACCCTTGCCCATGTGCGTGATGCGGGAATGAATATCTGCAGTGGCGGCATCGTCGGTCTGGGTGAAACGGAAAGAGACCGTGCCGGTATGCTGATCCAGCTGGCCAACCTGCCCAAACATCCGGAAAGTGTGCCGGTGAACATGTTGGTTCGTGTCGAAGGAACGCCTCTGGCGGATGTTGAGGCAGTGGATGGTATCGACTTTGTTCGTACCATCGCGGTGGCCAAAATCATGATGCCCGCTTCCTGTGTACGTTTGTCTGCCGGTCGTGAAAACATGAGTGATGAGTTGCAGGCCCTGGCTTTTCTGGCGGGCGCTAACTCAATCTTTCTGGGTGACAAACTGCTTACCACTGCCAATCCCAAAGAGAGCCATGACCGACAGCTCTTCAACAAACTGGGCATCAACAGGGATGATATCAGCGGGCAAGAGCAGGCGCTGGAAGCCCTGTGCCCTCTGCGCGAGCAGGATTCTTTATTAAACAACGAACTGAACAATGAGCATTATTACGATGCTATGGCTCAGCAGGCGTCCTGATGGCTTTTGACCTCGAGCAGGACCTTCAGGCACGCCGGGCCCGGGGTCTCTACCGGACAAGGAAGACCCTTGAGGTGCCTCAGGGGCCGGAAGTGGTGGTTGATGGCAAGCCTTATCTGGCTTTCTGTAATAATGATTATCTGGGTCTGGCTAACCATCCGGACATCCGTGCGGCCATGGCGCGAGCCACGTCTGAATACGGTACCGGCGGTGGCGCTTCCCATCTGGTGATTGGCCATAGTCGTGCCCATCACCAGCTGGAAGAAGCGCTGGCGGAGTTCACCGGTCGTGAGCGGGTTTTGCTCTTTGCCAATGGCTATATGGCGAACCTGGGGGTCATCACGGCCCTGTTAGGTAAAGAGGATGCAGTGTTTCAGGATCGTCTGAACCATGCCTCGCTGCTGGATGCTGGTTTGTTATCGGGGGCAAGGTTTCAGCGGTATCTCCATAAGGATCTGGTCAATCTGGAAACCCGGTTGAACCGAACCGATGGACGACGAAAGCTGATCGTGACGGATGGCGTTTTCAGTATGGACGGGGATCTGGCTCCTTTGAAAGCCTTATCAGAATTGGCCCATCGACAGGATGCCTGGTTGATGGTGGACGATGCCCACGGTTTTGGTGTTCTGGGTAAGAGTGGTGGCGGCGTTGCTGAATATTGCTCTCTGGGCCAGAACGATTTACCGGTGTTGGTGGGTACTCTGGGTAAAGCTTTTGGTACCGCAGGTGCTTTTGTTGCAGGCAGTGAAGCCCTGATTGAGACTCTGATCCAGTTTGCCCGCACCTACATCTATACCACTTCAATGCCTCCGGCCATAGCTGAGGCAACAAGAGTCAGTCTTGACATTTTAAAAGCAGAAAGCTGGCGAAGAGAACACCTGGCTAAGCAGGTTCACTACTTCAGAAAAGAGTGCCGTCGGATGGGGCTGAAACTGATGGACTCGCACTCTCCCATTCAGCCTGTTATTGTCGGGCCTGCGGATACTGCGGTGACCATGAGCGAGGCTCTGGCCGCGCGGGGTATCCTGGTGACGGCCATTCGTCCCCCCACGGTTCCTGAAGGAACTTCAAGGTTACGCATTACCTTCAGTGCGGCTCATAAACAACAACATGTAGAGCAGCTACTGGATGCACTTGAAAGAACGGTACGCCCGTTACAGGAGTAAGGAGTAGATAGCATGAGTTTACCCATTGTTCTGATCAGTGGTTGGGGGATGCCTGCAACGGTTATGGAGCCTCTGGCCAGTGCCCTGGACGGCGATGGCCGAGTGTCTGTGGTACAGCTGCCGGGTTTGGTCCGGGAGCGCAGAACGTTCGACTGGCGGCAATTGCTGGACTACCTGGACATGCATTTGCTGGACACCCCTGCGGTTCTGGTCGGCTGGTCATTGGGAGGTACTCTGGCTGCCATCTATGCCAGTCAGAACCCGGACAAGGTCGCCGGACTGGTGACACTGGCTTGTAATCCCTGCTTTGTCCGAAACCAGGACTGGTCAGAAGCGATGTTGCCCCAGACCTTTGACAGTTTCTATGCCGGTATGCAGGAAGATTATACGGCAACGGTCGATCAATTTTCCCTGCTGTGCAGCATGGGCAATAGCAATCGAAAAGACGTCGCTAAATATTTACAAAACGCAGTGCGCCGGGACGCTGATCTGGAACCAACGATTCTTCTGCAATTACTGCAACTGTTAGGTGCCAGCGACGTTCGTTCCCAGCTGGCTGATATCCGCTGTCCGGTGTTGCATTGTTTTGGCAGGGATGATGCCCTGGTGCCCATGGATACCGGCAACAGAATGGAGCAGGACTACCCCGGCCACAAAGTTTTGATGATGGCTGGTGGTCATTGCTTTTTCCTTGATCAGAGTTCGGGTGCCATCGAACAGCTGGCTGACCAGGTTAACCGCTTATGCAACCGAAGCTGAAAGCAGCAGGTTGTGCAGCGAAAGCACGCATCAACAAACAACGCGTTGCTGCCAATTTCAGTCGGGCTGCAACCACCTATGACTCGGCGGCAGTGCTTCAGAAACGTGTGGCTGCCAGAGTTATGATGGGTCTGCCAACCGAGGCTCGTCCAGGCTGTGTATTGGATCTTGGTTCAGGTACGGGTAGCCAGACTGCGTTACTTTCCGGACATTTCCCTGATTCCCATGTTACCGGTCTGGATTTGGCGATGGGTATGCTTCAGTTCGCCCGGTCACAGTGCGACTCTGCTTCCTGGTGTTCCGGTGATATTGAATCACTGCCGTTTAAGTCAGAAAGTTTTGACCTGGTGTTCTCCAGCCTGGCCATTCAGTGGTGCTCATTTGAGACGGTGCTGGAGGAAATCCATCGAGTGCTTCAACCTGGCGGAGTCTTTGTTTTCTCCAGCCTGGCCAGTGGCACCATGGTAGAGTTGGAAGAGGCCTGGCAGCAGGTTGATCGTGATGTCCATATCAACGGCTTTGACAGTTTTGAACAGCAGCAACGGTGGTTGCTTGAATCAGGCTTTAAACAGCAATCTTTCCGGCAGCAGACCGAAACCCTTTATTATCCTGAGTTGTTTCAGATGTTGAGAGAGCTGAAAGCATTGGGGGTCAATACCGTGCACGATGGGCCACCCGGTTTGATGAGCCGGGGTCGGTTGATCCGATTGCAGGAAGTGTACGAGTCTTTTCGGGTGGCTGCCGGTTTACCCCTGTCCTATCAAGTGCTGTACGGGATTTTGAGAAAACCTGCCCATGCCTAGAACATTTTTTGTCACTGGCACCGATACGGATGCCGGAAAAACCTTTGTCACCTGTGCAATGCTGCAGGCTGCTCATCAGGAAGGATTGAAAACACTGGCTCTGAAGCCGGTGGCTGCCGGCGCTGATGAGACTCCTGAGGGGCTAAGAAATGATGATGCCCTGAACCTGATGAGTGCTATGAGTGTCGAGTTGAGTTATCCACAGGTGAACCCGGTTCTTTTTGAAGCAGCCATTGCCCCCCATATTGCGGCAAAAGAAGAAGGTCGACGGATCACTGTGGATCGTCTGACCGGCTTTTGTCGTGGCGCCCTGATGACCCGCCATGACCTTGCCTTTATCGAAGGCGCAGGTGGCTGGCGAGTTCCTCTGAACGATCGGGAAATGCTGGCCGATCTGGCAAAGGCGATGAATCTTCCGGTGATTCTGGTGGTAGGAATGAAACTGGGGTGTATCAGTCATGCCCTGCTGACGGTGGAATCCATTTTGCACAGTGGTTGTCAGCTGGTGGGCTGGGTGGCCAATCAGGTTGATCCCGGTATGAGTCATTTTCAGGAAAACGTTGAAGCGCTTAAGCACTTGATTCATGCGCCCTGCCTTGGCGTTGTGCCCTGGTGTTCAGACGATCAGTCGGGTAATGCGGTAGCCAGTGTTGATCTCTCTTCCTTGACGGCCTGATCTTGTAGCCGTTTCCTGTCTTCCGATAAAAATGAACAAAAGTTGACATTTGTTGTACTCGGACGTAACTTTCAAACAACTGTTTGAAACCGTTGCTATAATTTTTTTACCATCCCCCTTTCTTGAATAAATATAAGAGAATCCAGAGGTACCGTTATGTCAGACTACAAGGCTCCCCTGCGTGATATCCGATTCGTACGTGACGAACTCTTGGGATACCAGCAGCATTACGCCAGTATCCCCGGTGGTGAAGAAGCTACCCCCGATATGGTGGACGCCATCCTTGAAGAAGGTGCCAAGTTCTGTGAGCAGGTTCTTGCGCCTCTGAATCAGATAGGTGATGAGCAAGGCTGCACCTGGTCAGAAGACGGTGTCAAAACACCGGACGGTTTTAAAGACGCCTACCTGCAATACGTTGAAGGTGGCTGGCCTTCACTGGCCAGCGATCCGGAATACGGTGGTCAGGGTTTGCCTTACTCCCTGGGTCTGGTGCTCAGCGAAATGATGGGAGAAGCCAACTGGTCCTGGGGCATGTATCCCGGACTCAGTCATGGCGCCATGAACACTCTGGAAACCCATGGTACTGAAGAACAGAAGCAGGCTTACCTGACCAAACTGGTATCCGGTGAGTGGACTGGCACTATGTGTCTGACCGAGCCTCATTGTGGTTCTGACCTGGGTATGCTGCGGACCAAAGCTGAGCCGGCCGCTGACGGTTCTTACAAAATTTCTGGTACCAAGATCTTTATCTCTGCCGGTGAACACGATATGGCAGACAATATTGTCCACATCGTTCTGGCTCGTCTGCCCGGTGCTCCGGCAGGTACCAAAGGCATCTCCCTGTTTATCGTGCCCAAGCATCTGCCAGGCAATCACAGCGAAGGTAATGGTGTTAGTTGTGGCTCCATCGAGCACAAAATGGGTATTCACGGTAACGCCACCTGTGTCATGAACTTTGACGAAGCCACCGGCTTCCTGATTGGCCCGGAAAACCGGGGCTTGAACTGCATGTTCACGTTTATGAATACTGCCCGTCTGGGGACCGGGATTCAGGGGCTTTCCCACGGTGAAATCGCATTCCAGGGGGCTCTGGGCTATGCCCGTGAACGTCTGCAAATGCGTTCCCTGAGCGGTGCCAAGAACCCTGAAGGCCCGGCTGATCCGATTATCGTGCATCCTGACGTACGTCGGATGCTGCTGACCATCAAAGCCTTCACTGAAGGTAGCCGCGCCCTGTTGTACTACACAGCCAAGAAAGCGGATCTGCTGAACAATCCTGATGAGGCGGTGCGTGAACAGGCGGATAAAGAACTGGGTTTCCTGACACCTATCGTTAAGGCTTTCCTGACCGAAACCGGTTTTGAGTCTGCCAACCACGCGCTTCAGTGTTACGGTGGTCATGGTTATATCAGTGAATGGGGAATGGAGCAGAATGTTCGTGATTGTCGTATTTCCATGCTGTACGAAGGGACTACCGGCATTCAGGCACTGGATCTGCTAGGAAGAAAAATCTTCCAAAGCGGTGGTGAAACCATGAAGCCATTCACCAAGGAAATTCACAAATTCTGTAAGGCTCACGCTGAGAACGAAGACCTGAAAACCTTTGTTGAACCTTTGGCTGCCATGAACAAGGAGTGGGGCGATATCACCATGCAGCTGGGCTTAAAAGCGATGGAAAACGCTGACGAGGTGGGTGCCGCTGCCGTCGACTTCCTGATGTACTCTGGTTATGTGACTCTGGCTTATATGTGGGCTGACATGGCTCGTGTGGCCACGGAAAAACTGGCTGAAGGCACTTCTGAGGAAGGCTTCTACAAAGCCAAGATTCAGACCGCACGTTTCTACTACGAACGTATCCTGCCCAGGACGCAGGCGCACAAGTCTGCCATGCTGTCAGGCACAGAGAATCTGTTGGATATGGCTGAAGAAGATTTCGGTAATATCTGATTTCTGATAAGTGTTTCGTACAGGGGTTGCTTCGGCAGCCCTTTTTTATGTCTGAAACTCATTGTTTTTTGCCTAACCTCCAACGCTGGTCTATAAAAAAGCACGGTATGGGTTTTAAAGTTAGTAAAAGATAACAGCCACACAGGAGCTGACTGGGCGGGCAATGAGCAAACAGAAAGCACGAATAAACCCCTTATCGGGCTTTTTTAAGCCTTTATTACAGGTATTTTTTCTCCTTTATTTATCCTTCGGCTTGAAAGTGTCAGCGGCAGAACTCTATGAAGAGACAGAGGCAGTTTCAGTGACTCCAGACACTTCTTTGCCCTATAACAGCTTTGTCCGGGAGACAGGTTGGGTTGAGCAAATTTGGGGTCGTCCTTTCCGGGATCGTCTTTACCTGGGTATGTGGACATTGCATCTCGAATGTGGCGACGACCAGGAAAGCAACAATCAACTGATCGGTTTATCCTACAAAGGCTATTACGGCGGTACTTTTGTGAATACCCACAGCAACAGAGTCTGGTCTGGAGGCGTTCAGCGCACCCTGTTTCAACAGAAGTACGGCGAGTTTGATATCGAGGCGGGGTATCGTGCAGGCATTATGTATGGGTATAAGGAATATCTAAGCCGTGTCTTCCCTCTGGTTCAGGGTCTTCTGGACATCGACTACAAAGGGTTTGGTATTGAATTTTCCTACGCCGCGGTCGTTTTTACAGCAGGTTTTTATTACCGTTTCTGATGCTCTGAAGTGCTGTCACCGCCATCAAAAAAATACAGATTTACGCTGTGTTTTTTTTTGTAGTTAAAAATTCAAACGTTAGTTTAAAACATTCCTTTTAGCTCCTGTTTCCCTGGGGTAAAATTGTCAGACACTTGACTAAAAACATTAAAACTCCAGGAGTGTCCCCCATGGCAGATTATCAGGCACCTCTTCGTGATATGCGCTTTGTAATGTACGAAGTTTTCAATGCCGACAAGCGTTGGGGTCAGTGGCCTGCTACCCAGGAACTGGTTGATCGTGAAACGGCTGACGCCTTCCTGGAGGAAGGTGCCAAGCTGGCTGCAAGAACGGTGGCGCCCCTCAACCGGGAGGGTGATGAGGAAGGTTGTCACTGGAGCGAAGAAGGTGTTACTACCCCAAAAGGCTACAAGGCAGCCTATCAGCTTTATTCAGAAGCGGGTCTGACAGGCGTCGCTGGCAATCCCGAGTACGGTGGCATGGGGATGCCAAAAGCACTCAGTGCCCAGTTTGATGAAATGTTCAGCAGTGCCAGCCTGGCTTTTACTCTCTACCCGAACCTCACATCGGGTGCGGCGCTGGCGATTGATGCCCACGCTTGCGAAGCGTTGAAATCCCTTTATCTTCCCAAACTTTATTCCGGTGAGTGGGCCGCAGCCATGTGTCTGACTGAGTCACACAGCGGCACAGACCTGGGCATTATCAAAACCCGGGCTCAAGACAATGGTGACGGTTCCTACAGTATTACCGGCACTAAAATTTTTATTACTGCCGGTGAGCATGACCTGACAGAAAACATCATTCATCTGGTTCTGGCTAAATTGCCCGATGCCCCTGCCGGACCCAAGGGTATTTCTATGTTTCTGGTACCTAAGGTGAACGTAAATAAAGATGGATCTCTGGCGGATAGGAATCAGGTTCAATGCGGTTCTCTGGAGCACAAGATGGGGATCAAGGCTTCAGCAACCTGTGTCATCAACTACGATGGCGCCAAAGGTTACCTGGTAGGAGAAGTAAATAAGGGTCTGAACGCTATGTTCACCATGATGAACTATGAACGACTCTTTGTGGGTATTCAGGGTCTGGGTACCAGTGAAATGTCTTATCAGTCAGCCCTCGAGTACGCTCTGGACCGGGTTCAGGGTCGGTCAGCTACTGGCCCTCAACAGCCAGAAAAAGCGGCTGATCCGATCATTGTCCATGGCGATGTTCGAAGAATGCTGCTGAATATGAAAGCCCTGAACGAAGGCGGGCGAGCTTTTTCAACGTATGTGGCGACTCTGTTGGATACTGCCAAATTCAGTCCGGACGAAACAGAAAGAAAACAGGCGTCAGAGCAGGTGGGGCTATTGACACCTGTCGTAAAAGCATTCCTGACCGATATCGGTCTTGAAAGCTGTGTTTCCGGTCAACAGGTGTTTGGTGGTCATGGCTACATTCGTGAATGGGGGCAGGAGCAACTGGTCAGGGATGTTCGTATTGCCCAGATTTATGAAGGCACTAATGGTATTCAGGCTCTGGATCTGCTGGGTCGCAAGGTCGTTATGAATGGTGGTGCATCTTTCAAACAGTTTGCCGCTACTATCAGGCGCTTTATTGCCGAAGGCGAAAGTGACGAGTTTTCTGCTCCTTTGGAACAAGCGTTGGCCAAACTTGAAACCCTGACGAATGAATTACTGAGTCAGGCTGCCAATGATCCGAATGTGGTTAATGCCAGCTGTAATGATTACCTCCATGCTTTCTCATACGTTTCTTACGCCTGGATGTGGGCGATGATGGCCAGAGAAGCTCAAGCCAGATTGTCAGCAGCTGCTCAGGAAGACGATTTCTATCAGGCAAAGATGATTACTGCCCGGTATTTCTACAAACGTTTATTGCCCAGAATGGAAGGTTTGCTCATTTCTGCGGCTTCGGGAACCGAAACAGTTTTCGAATTACCCGCTGAACAATTTTGATGATCGTTGCCTTTCTGTTTGGAATGATTTCTAAATTGAGTCAATAAAAAAAGCCTTTCTACACTCAGGTGTTGAAAGGCTTTTTCATGGTTAAGCATCTGACCAGGTAATCAACTTTGCATTTCTGAGCAATTGTCTATAGTTAAAGTACTGGGTCATTAATCTACATGGAATGTAGAGGCAGGGAAGCAAAATAATGAGCAGGATGCTCATAGGGAGTTGGCCCGGTAAACATTAACCTCGCACTGCGAGGTTTTTCTTTTTTAGGAAAAGCATTTTTCAGATTGATTTAAGTGCCTCAGTGGTTTTACTCAAGGCCTCTTCAAGTTCAGGAATTAATTGAGTGGCATCGGAAAGCTGGTTGTCTTTACTCAGCTTTTCGATGTTCAGTGCAATACCAGCCAACCGTGTTGCACCAAAGTTATGACTGCTGGATTTTAATGTATGGGCAGCTCGAATCAGAATCGGCAAGTTTGCTTCTTTCGAAGCATTCTGAATATCTTCCAGCAGTGATGGCGTGTCTTCCAGATAACTTTCAACAAGACGGTCAAACTCATCTTCCATAATGTCTTTCAGGGTGTTCAGCGTTGTCCTATCCAGAATAGGATCTTGATCTTCTGTTTCTATTACTTTGAAAAAAGGTTCAATATCTGATTCGACATCATTGTCATCAGGATCATTGATCAGCCATCGGGTCAGTTTTTCCTTGAGGACATTCGCTTTGATAGGCTTGCTCAGATAATCGTCCATGCCCGATGCCAGACATTTTTCCCTGTCTCCCAGCAGGGCATTGGCTGTCATGGCAATAATAGGAATGCGTGGCAGGTTGTGAATACTTTCCCGTTTTCTTATCAGGCTGGTGGCTTCATAACCGCTCATTTGAGGCATCTGGCAGTCCATGAGTATCAGGTCATATTTCTGATGATCGCTCATGGTTAACGCTTCCTTGCCATCTGCTGCAATATCAGGTTTATTCAATCCGATTTTTTGCAGCATACTGACGGCAACTTTCCGGTTAACCAGGTTGTCCTCAACCAGAAGAATGCGAATAGTCGGATTGAAGGTGTTAGCATCCGCAGTCAATGGATTTATAGCTTTCAGATTATTACCATCATTGCGATGCTCAAAAGCCTGCGTGTTGGATACATCCAGATTCAGAACAAATGAGAATGTAGAGCCCAGCCCCAAAGCACTGGATACCTCGATGTCACCACCCATCAGCTCTACAAATTGTCTGGATATTGTGAGCCCAAGACCTGTACCTCCGAACCTGCGGGTGGTGCTACCATCAGCCTGGGTAAAGGCTGAGAACAGGTTTGGCAGGGCATCAGGCGTGATACCAATGCCGGTGTCTTCCACTAAAAATTCAACTTTGACCTGGTTTTCCCTGGCTTCCAGCATATTCACCCGGATAATGACTTCGCCTTCTTCAGTAAATTTGACAGCGTTACCCACAAGGTTGGTAAGAACCTGTCTCAGACGTACCGGGTCTCCTTTCAAAATATTGGGCAGATCAATATCGGTATAACAGCTTAGCTCCAGACTTTTTTCTTTAGCTTCTCCTGCCAGAAGGGCGCAGACATCCTCGGCGATTTCTACAGGGTTCATATCAATGGCTTCAATGTCCATCTTTCCGGCTTCAATTTTGGAGAAGTCGAGGACGTTATTGATAATCTGCAACAAGACATCTGCTGAACTGTAGGCCGTCTCGAGACAATCCTGTTGTACGGGTTCAAGGTGCGTATCTCTTAACAACTCCAGCATACCCAGCACGCCATTCATCGGCGTGCGGATTTCGTGACTCATATTGGCAAGAAAAACACTTTTCGCCTTGGCTGCTTCAAGGGCGGCTTCCTTGGCTTCATTCAGTTCAGAAATATTCTCTTTAAGTTCACGGTTAGCACTGTGTAATTTCCTGGTTCTTTCAGCAACGGAGGCTTCGAGGTTTTCGCGATGTTGTTGCAGTCTTTGATCCCGTTCTTTTATCTGCATCAGCATTTCGTTGAAGCAGTCGTAGAGCTGACCAATCTCATCGTTATCAAACTTCTTAACCTGATGATCATACTGCTCGTTTCTGGTCATCTGGGAGATGTTATTAGCCAGCTCAGTAATAGGCTTACCCAGTAATCTTTGCAGTTTTGACGCAAGAATAGAGGCCAGAATGACCGAGGCCAGGGCGGCTAATAATGCTAGCAATAGGTTTTCAGTCAG
This sequence comes from Endozoicomonas sp. 4G, assembly GCF_023822025.1. Classification (NCBI taxonomy): domain Bacteria; kingdom Pseudomonadati; phylum Pseudomonadota; class Gammaproteobacteria; order Oceanospirillales; family Endozoicomonadaceae; genus Endozoicomonas; species Endozoicomonas sp. 4G. Next base: position 5,846,769 of record NZ_CP082909.1, read on the forward strand.
CTCGATATACAGCGGTGACAAATCACCTTGAATGTAAATAGCGCCAATTAATTGTTGATCGAGAACAATAGGGCGGTATAAGTGAAGACGGGTGCTGGTGAAAACAGTCACCGGACGTTCAGGCTCGTGCAGTGAAAAAGCCCAGGGGCGCGGGCTTGAACGATGATAGGCAGCAATCTCATCAGTATGGGCATTTAAAAGAAAAGCGGATTGAATATGGGGCGCGCTGTTAAAACCGGTTAACAGTTTTTTAGCAGAGTTTTCATCTTCAAAAACCAGAGCGGCATGAGCATTGGATCCGACGACTTCAGCCAGCGTTTCCATATGGTTTACCAGAGAGGCCCGGGACTTAATCAGATCGCTGACGCTCTGAATGGACAAAGTGACCAGAAGTACCGCATACGCCGTAATAAGCATGGCATAACGCAGTTTGCGTTTGATAGGAAGATTTCTGAAGGTCACCATGATTTATTTATGACTAAAAAAGGTTTTCATCCCGGGTGGGATGAAAACGAGTGATTACCGCTTTTCCTATGCCTATGACCTTCTTACTCAATCACTTTGGCCAGGCCTTTCAGTTGCGAGCTAATCTTCAGACCGGATGCATCAACAGAGGATTGGTTGATGGTGAAGTTGATCTTTTTTCCTTTGCGAGCCAAACCAATTAATCCACCCTGCTCAGCAAATGAACGATTGTCACTGATGGTTAGAATGGGTTTGCCTTTAAGGCTGTTGGTCACTTTGGCAGAGGAAGTCTGATCAATGCTGTGGATATACAGAATATCACACAGCTTATCCACAGGTGCATTCAGGTCCTTGTGGGTAACAGAGAGGCGCCTGCCCATGCTGTTTTTACGGTTGATTTTAATCAGCTCGCTGTTGATTGAACCTTCACCAATAATGCACAGCGTAAGGCTTTGTTTTTTCTTGGGCCAGCTTACGAACTTGGTTATTTTATAAACAATCGCTGTTTTGACCTTGTCTTCCGGTGTGCCTGCTTTAACCGTACTGGTAAAGAACATCCCTGACAAACTGGCTGTGAGCAACAGCAGACTGATGTTTGATTGGATCATCTTGATTGGCATCGGCATGAAGTTATCCTCCTCCATCCGATTAAAATTGCCAGCGAATCTGGGCGTACCATGATTCCTGGGTTTCTGTTGGGGCCATACCGCTCAGAGGTTCGTAGAACTCCCGGTGGTGATTTCTGAAGAGATTTTGTCCCACAACTGAGAACTCAAGACCGTCTCCAAACTTTTTCGCGACTCTCATGTCCAGTGATGTGTTGGCTCCCACTACGGCATTCTTCATGTCGTCCATATAGCGGACCCAGAAGTCAAAATACCATTGGTTGGGCAAGTTCATTGTGGATCGAATGTTTGCCATGTGAGGAGCACTCAGGTCTTCAACAATTTTTTCATTTCTTGCCAGAAAGCTTGTTTTTTCCTGATTAGGCCAGGCATCAACCTGTAGCCAACTGTAGGTAAACTGAAGCTTCCACCAGTCTTTTGCCTGCCAGTCCGCTACGGCTTCCAGACCATAGGTTTTGGTATTCAGCCCATTGTCCAGCGTGGTAGGAATGTTAACAGCCCCGGAAATTTGGCACGCCCTAAGCGATGAGCTGCCATCAGGGCATACATTCGTGCCCACATAAGCGATGATGTCTTCGTACTGGTTATAAAATGCGGTGATATCCAGACGAAAACTGTTACTAAACTGTTCACGGTAACCCACTTCCAGAGCAGTCAGCTTTTCTGACTTCAGGTCTGGATTACCCATGATCGGAATCACGAAATTTCTATCAGTGGTGTCATCAATCGTAATGCCGTCAGTCTGTAAGGCGGTTTCACTGATGGAAGGGGTTTTGACTGCCCGGGAAAGCGCTGTCCAGAAGGTTCTGTTTTCAGTGGGCCTCCAGGTTAACCGGGCGTTAGGCTGAACCTCATAGCCTGTGAAACTGTTGTGCTCAAAACGTGAACTCAGGGTGAACGTCCATTGCTCATTGAGCGTGATGTCGTCCTGAATAAAGGCGCTGAATAACTCCGTATGTTTAGAGTCCTCGCCTTCAAGCAAAAACATATAAGGGGTATTTTCTACCTCGTACCAGGTAGATCTGTAGCCGAGTCCCCAGACCAGGTCGTGATTTCCCCAGAACTGATAGTAGTGCTGAAATTCAAAATCAACGGTGTCACGCTTTTCAGCAATCCGGTAATCAAAGTTCTGGTAGTTGTCGTAGATGGCTCTGAAGGAGTAATCGTGAGTTTCACTCAGGGTTCTTTTCCAATAAGCGCCCAGGTTGCCACCCCGTTGATCCCGGCTGAGGCCCTCAACAATAAAGCCGTTGGCTATTTGAGGGTCCATTGGCTGAGATTGGTCGAGCAAACGTAAGGGAGGTCGGGTGGTTCCCTCGTAAAGGTCGCCCTGGACCGTCATCTCTGAGTCAGCAGTGGTTTGCCACTCTGATTTGAAACCGGTTCTGCGCATGTTCCAGTCATCAGAAGTCTCTTTACCTTCCGAATCAACCTGGCCATCCCGTTCAAAGGCCTTCACATAAACACGGTAGAAACCGGTTTCGCCAAACTCGCCACCATGACGGTAGGCGGCAAAGGCTTTTTCCTGAGTACCTGCGCCTGCTGAAAGCAGATTGCCCTGGGTGTCGGCTGCCTTCTTGGTAATGATGTTGATGACACCGTTGACGGCATTGGCTCCCCAGAGGGCAGCACCAGGTCCCCGGATGACCTCGATTCGGTCGATGTCTTCCATCATGGTGTCCTGTACGTCCCAGTTAACACCGGAAAAAAGTGGCGAGTAAACGGTTCGGCCATCAATCAGCACCAGCAGCTTGTTGGCGAAGATATAGTTAAATCCGCGGGTACTGATGGACCAGGTATTGGCATTCAGTTTGGCCACCTGCATGCCCGGCACCATTCTCAGGGCTTCCGGAATGGAAGTGACGCCGCTACGGCGCAGGTCTTCATTGGTGATGACATAGATGGCGGCGGCAGAATCCATTAGCCGCTGTTTCTTGCGGGATACGGAAGTGACATCAGGAATCTCCATGGAAATCAGCTCTTCAAGGCTGAGTTCAAAAAGATCCTCATCTTCCTGTGATTCGGCGATTGTCTGGCTGCTTGCGAAAATACAGGTGGCCAGCAGTGTGGGTAAAAATTTAGTGTTCAAGGTTCCGCTCCGTGGATCTTGATTAAATCCCAACACTGCTGAAGTTGACGATTCAAAAACGAAAAGGTCTTCTTTAAAACCTAGCTGACTTAGAGAGACTTGAAAATTTATTCGTCCCTGGCATCCAAAACAGCAGCCCCGGCATCCAGAATACCGGCACCACAAAGGCGAGTATTACAGGAACCGCCTGAAAAGGGACGGGCATTGAGTTTGATGATTTCTTCCACTCTGGCCGGGGTGATCTGAGGATTGATGGAGTAGATAAGTGCAGCAACACCGGCAACGTGAGGGGCTGCCATGCTGGTACCCTGATGATACTCGTAATTATCCTGAGTGGCAGAGGTGGTGCCAGCATTGGCAGTAGAAAGGACGCCATCCTGATAATAACGGGTCTCTCCACCGGGCGCTGAAATATCCACATGACGGCCAAAATTGGAATACCAGCTACGGTTGCCGCTCCGGTTAACAGAGCCCACCGTGATCACATTCTCACAGTTGGCTGGAGTGGCATAAGTCGCTCTGGTGCTGCCATTACCCGCTGCGACAACGACGGTCACTCCGGCAGCAACCACTTCATTAATGGCACTTTGATAACTCCGGGGACAGCCATAGGAATAACCGCCCAGACTCATATTAATGACTTTTACCGGGTTGTTATTGCGAGTCATGCCATAAACATCCAGCCCGGCTGCCCAGCGCATGGCATCAATAATATCCGAGGTGTAACCGCCACATCGCCCCAAGGCACGCAAAGGCATAACTTTGGCATTCCAGGCGACACCCGCTACGCCAGAGCCATTGTTCGATTCTGCGGCGATGGTGCCGGAAACATGGGTACCGTGCCAGCTGCTTTCGGTAGGCGACGATGGCACGGGTTTTCCATTGGCAGAACCACAGGCTCCGGCGGTAGTGATTGCATCGCCTGAATCGGTGGCATTGCTGTCACGGCCATCACCGTCATTGGCCATCCATGACTGTGATATGAAGTCATAGCCTGACACAATATTCCCATCCAGATCCTTGTGATAGACGATACCAGTATCGATCACGCCGACAACAACATTGTTGCCCGTTGTAATATTCCAGGCCGCTGGCAGGTTACTGCCTGCTGTCGATTCAAAATAATGCCATTGCTCGTTGTAGCGTGAATCATTGGGCACGCGCATGATTTGCATAATGTAGTCAGGTTCAGCAAAGGCAATTTGAGGGTCGTCTTCAAGGCCATCTGCCAGGATCTGAACGTCATTAATGTTCAGGCTGCTGCCAATCTCAAGAATGTCTTTGTCCTTGCCCGCAGCCACACCAAAGGAGCCATAACTGACTCCCTGTTTGATAAATGCCATGGCATTGCCCTCGGTGGGCTTGGGGTGGTACTTGACAATGATGCGGTCGGTGACCTGACGGGGAGCGGTTTTACTGTCTGTTTCCTGGGTCGTGGCCGTCATGGGAATAAACCCAAGACAAGTGAGTAATAAAGCAGTCCTTGCTTTCATGGAGATATCCTTACCTCTGGTTCTTATTGGTGTGACTTAAATCAGTATGGTTGAAGTTAAGCAAGGCGACACGGCATCTTTGAATAGGTCTCGTACTGCCCGGACTGTTTTTTTATAGCCCATTGCTATTCGATTTAGTTCTCTAATGAATGGCGAAAATTACTATATACTTGAAGTGAACGATTCCAGCAGCCAGACAGCTCATATTCGGGGTTTCTGAAGTTCTCTCAGGGCAGTCTGTCGAGTTCTTTTTTGTCAGTATCGAACACTCTTGGAATCATTGTCCGCAGGGAGGCCAGGACATTGAAACCATCTACCAGAATGATCCGCACTCTATTAGCCCTGATGTTATTGTTCAGTAGCAATGCCTTTGCTGCCAAGAACCTTTATACCGGCTGGTTCAGTAATAAAGCCGTCAGTGGTTATGATACGGTGGCTTACTTTACGGAAGGAAAAGCCGTTAAAGGTAATGCCCGATTCAAGTACAAGTACCTGGGTGTTGAATGGTACTTCTCTTCAGAAAAACACTTGGAGATGTTTAAGAAGGCGCCTGACAAATATCGGCCTCAATACGGAGGTTATTGTGCCTGGGCTGTCGCTGAGAAAAAGCAAAGAGCACCGGGTGATCCGAATTACTGGCAAATTGTAGATAACAAACTGTATCTCAATTACGACGCAGGGATTCAGGAAAAGTGGCTGAAGGATATACCGGGTTTTATCAGGCTGGGTGACACCAACTGGCCAAAAATGATCGCTCACTAATGCAAGCTTCTGGCGGGGTTCTGGTATCCCGCTCATTTCTTAAGTAGCTCTCAATATCTCTGATTGATTCAGTCTGTCGAAGTGGACGACGCTTTGTGCAGGCCCTCAAACCTGAGTCATGTCAATACAATGCACGGGTCTTGAACGAAACATTGGCGAAGTTAGGGATTCTGGTTAGAATGCCAGTCCTGATACCAGTACAGCCTGCTTGTGCGGTGCTGTCAGTGCAGAAAAGAATGAAATCGTTAAGTGACCAGAGGAATTTTCGATGAGTAGCATTCCATCCGAACTGCGTTATGTGCGTTCCCATGAGTGGATCCGAATCGAAGAAGACGGTACTGCCACCATCGGTATTACCGACCACGCCCAGGAAGCTCTGGGTGATGTAGTTTTCGTTGAGCTGCCTGAAGTGGGTTCCATTCTGGCTGCTGACGATGAAGCGGGTGTGGTTGAGTCCGTAAAAGCTGCTTCTGACCTCTATGCTCCGATCTCTGGTGAAGTGGTTGCAGTGAACGAAGCGCTGGAAGAAGCGCCTGAAACAGTGAACGGCGCACCTTATGATGAAGGTTGGTTCTTCAAAGTCAAAATCACCGACGAAGGCCAGCTGGGCGAACTGATGGACGCTGAAGCCTACGCAGAATTTGTCGAGTCCGAAGCTTGACCTTTCAAAATGAATGATGACCAGCTGCTGCGCTACAGCCGACAAATACTTTTGCCTCAGATCGATATTGAAGGACAGGAGCGCCTGCTCAACGCCCACATTGTGATCGTGGGTATGGGCGGGCTGGGTTGTCCGGCAGCCATGTATCTTGCGGCAGCTGGCGTCGGAAGGTTAACCCTTATTGACCCGGATGTGGTGGATACCACTAACCTGCAAAGACAGATCGCCTTTTCTACCGACGACATCGGGCAATTTAAAGTTCATGCTGCGGCGGCAAGAATCAGCGCCATGAACCCCGGCATTGCAGTAGATCCCATCCCTAAAAAGCTTAAAGAGCCGGAATTGTTGAGTCTGCTGGAAAACAGCGACCTGGTTCTGGATGCTACCGATAACTTTGACAGTCGTTTCATGGTGAATCGTTGCAGCGTCTGTGCGGGAGTACCACTGGTTACGGGCGCAGCCATCCGCCTTAATGGTCAGTTAACGGTGTTTGATCGCTGGCAGGACAACGCGCCCTGTTATCGTTGCCTTTATTCAGAAGCCGTGGCTGAAGAGCTCAGTTGTTCCGAATCAGGCATTCTGGGACCCGTGGTAGGAACCATCGGTACCATGCAGGCGCTGGAAGCCATCAAGTTATTAACGGGAGCAGGCAAGACGCTGAATGGCAGACTGTTGATGTTCGATGCGACCACCATGGAGTGGCAGAGCCTTCAATTGGCGGCGGATCCGGATTGTCCAGTGTGTGGTGAGGGAGAGAAAAAGGGCTGAGAAATTCAGCCCTGATAGTTTTTCACTTCACTAAGCAGGCGTTGTTTGTGTTCGCTGTCCAGTTCATTCCAGTGAGCGCCTATTAAAGCGCCTTCCATCGCATAGAGCAGTACTTTGGATACTTTAAAGCCTCTGTCTCTGACTTTACAGTAAGCTGCTACCGCGCCTACTTCATGAAGTTGATCAAGTGTTCGAATACCCACAGCGTTGAGCCACTGCACTGAAGTTTTACCCAGATTTTTTAATTCGATCAGGTCAGTTGCCATACCGGTTTTCCAAATCGTCCCAAGCGTCCTTGAAGGGGGTGATTGATATTTCTGAATGTCAGAAGGAAATTTCTTTTAATGAGTTTAATGATAGACGAGTCTATGCAACTGCCCAGAAAAGGGCAGCCAAAGAAAGAAAAATAGATCAATTCAATTGAGCCGTCAGGTCTGTTAGCAGTTTTTTGCACCAGTGCTCACGGGTTGTATCCAGCACGATGGTACGTTTTTTTTCCTGATCCGATAGCGGTTCCTCCCACCGATGTTGTTGCACAATCAGATCCACCGTTGCTTCAGAAGCGTCAGTGTTGTTGAGTTGACGTTTAATAATTCGGCGTTTAAGAACTGCATCGGGTGCCGTGCATTTGACAATAAAAAAGGGGCATTGAAGTTCCATGGCAGGCTGGCAGCAAAGTGTTCTTTCCTGAAGCTTGAGAGAAGCCCCATCAATAACCACAGAAATACCCTGACTTAACAGAAAACGAGCGGTTTGCTGAATCTTCAAATACGTTTTTTGGGTGGCTTCCTGTGTGTAAATATCCAGCCCTGCTTCATGGCTCGATGCTTCTGGCTTAAGGCCAAATAATCTTTTCCGCTCAATATCTGTGCTCAGCATGATGCAGTGGGTATGTTTCACCAGCTCTCGACCTGCTGTTGTTTTTCCGGACCCCGACAGTCCCTGCATCACCACAAGAAAAGGGTTATCAGGCTGGCGGCAGCTGCCAGTCAGATCGGCATACTGGCGATTTTGTCTCTTTGAGCCTGGGGTTTCCAGCCTGTTCTCTTTTAGAAACGGGTGCATCACTGTGGCGTACTCAGAGGTTGAGAATGGTCACTGAGTATAGGCAGAGAGCTTGAGTGCAGCTGCAAAAAAGACGATTTAACCACGGGGATTGCGGTAAACATCATAAGCGGAAGTAATGTTTTTCAGAAGTAAAAACACGGCAAACCATAGAGCTATTGCGGAAAACTATCGAGTATAATCCCGCACCATGGTCACAAATAGAAAAAAACCGTCCCGGGGCAAACCGTCGCCGAGACGTAAAAAAAGAGCCCGAAAGACAGGGGTGTTCAGGCGCTGGTTGCCGGTTCTGGTAAAGCTGGGAATCGTCGGTCTGATTTTACTTGCCGCCTACTCGGTTTATCTGGACGCGGTTGTCACTCAAAAGTTTGAAGGCAAGAAATGGGCGATTCCTGCCCAGGTTTATGCTCGTCCGCTGGAACTCTACCAGGGGCAGCTGCTCAACCCGGATGAGCTTCAGGCTCAACTTCGCCGTCAGGGTTATCAGGCTGTCAGAGAGGTCAAACGCCCCGGCACCTTTGCCCGCTCGGGGAATCGCTTCACTATTTACAGCCGGGGTTTTCATTTTCCCGATGGCGCCGAACCTTCCCGTTATGCCAGTGTTGTCTTTTCTGGCAACGAAGTGGTCAGTCTGAAAGGTAAGGGAGCCGAAGCGATTCCATTGCTGAGGTTGGACCCGCAACCGATTGGAGGCATTTATCCCTCAACCTATGAGGATCGCATTCTTATTCGTGAGTCTCAGGCACCAAAATATTTGACCAAGGCCCTGTTAGCGATAGAAGACAAGAACTTCTACGAGCACTGGGGAATATCACCGAGCGCCATAGCCAGGGCATTTCTGGTTAACCTGAGAGCGGGATCCGTCGTGCAGGGTGGGAGCACGCTGACTCAGCAGCTGGTAAAAAACTTTTATCTGAGCAATGACCGAACTCTTACCCGCAAAATAAATGAAGCGATTATGTCGGTGCTGCTGGACTTTCATTATTCCAAAGATGAAATTCTGGAAACTTACCTGAACGAAGTGTACCTGGGACAACATGGCCGACGGGCTATCCACGGCTTTGGTCTGGCCAGTCATTTCTATTTTGCCCAGCCTATCCAGGAATTGAGCCTTGCCCGCGTTGCCCTGTTGGTGGGGCTGGTGAAGGGTCCCTCGTATTACGATCCGAGACGTTTTCCTGAAAGAGCAAAAGAGCGCAGAAACCTGGTGCTCGATGTGATGGCCGACGAAGGTGTTGTGCCTCGTTCTGAAGCAGAGCGATCGAAAAAACTACCACTGGGGGTGGTAACCCGGGAACAGCTCAATACCAGTGCTTATCCTGCGTACATTGATATGGTGAAGAAGCAGCTCAAAGAAGATTACGATGAGCGAGACCTCACCTCGGAAGGCCTGAGAATCTTCACCAATATGGACCCCATTATCCAGCGTTTTGCCCAGGCCAGTATGACCGAAACGGTGGATCAGCTTGAGAAAGGCAACCCTGATCTGCAGGGTGCCATGGTGGTGACCTCCGCCCAGACCGGTGATCTTCTGGCGGTAGTAGGCGACAAAAATCCGGGTTATGTCGGTTTTAACCGGGCTCTGGATGCACGACGCCCCGTGGGTTCATTGTTAAAGCCAGCAATCTATCTGACAGCGCTGGAGCAACCTGCACGATACACCTTAACGACACCTGTCAAGGATTCTCCTATTCAGGTAGACGACGGTCAGGGAGGACTTTGGGAGCCTGCCAATTACGATGGCAAGTCCAGAGGTATGGTGCCTTTGGCGGAGGCGCTGGCCAAGTCCTACAATCAGGCAGCCATTCAAACCGGCATGGCTTTGGGGCTGGATAATGTCCTGAAGACTATTGAGCGTTTGGGGATTGAAGAAAAACTGCCTCCCTATCCCGCCGTGATGTTAGGGGCAGCAACCCTTTCCCCTATGGATGTTGCAGCCATGTATCAAACCATCGCCAGCGGTGGTTTCAAAATGCCATTGCGGGCCATTGATGCGGTAGTGGATGCCCGTGGTAAACCCTTGAAGCGTTACAGTCTTTCGGTTGAGAGAGCATTCGACTCAGCTCCCATGGAACTGTTGCGACATGCCATGGGTCAGGTCATGAGAGAAGGTACCGGGCGTCGTGCTTACTGGAGTATCAGTCAGAGTATTCAGTTAGCAGGAAAGAGTGGTACCACCAATGACTTAAGGGACAGCTGGTTTGCTGGCTTTACTGGCAATTTGATGGCAGTGACCTGGCTGGGCAATGACGACAACAGCCCCACCAGCCTGACGGGCAGTAGTGGCGCCCTCAGAGTCTGGACACGTTTTATGCAACAGGTGCCTATCAAATCGGTGCAGCCTTTGAACAGTGAACAGGTTGAGTATGTGTGGGCCAGACCAGCAGACAATGTGAGAACAGGGAAGCGTTGCGCGGGAGCGGTGCAAATTCCTTATATCAAGGGTTCAGAACCCGTTGACTATCAGGGATGTAGTGAAACCGTGAGTGAGCCCGCCAAAACGTTGTTTGATTCTATAAAGTCATGGTTTGAATAAAGGTCCATAGCGTAAAAAAGAGCGTGAAAAAGAACGTGAAAAAAGTGAAACGATTAATCCCCCTGATTTTTGCAGTCCTTATAACAGGGTGTTCCAGCATAAGCCATGTGACGTATATGCCGACCTCCATTTCAGAAACCGCTTCCCCTTACGCAAGCCGAACGGATGCGGTCGGTACTTTGTTGGATCAGGCATGGAATGCCATGGCAGAAAACGACCTGAACAGCGCTGCAAGCGCTCTGTCCAGAGCCATGAGAATCAGTCCAACCGATTCGTCTGTTTATTACCTGATGGCACAACTCAGGAAAGCGCAGGGACAGTATGACCAGGCCCGCGAGCTGGCAGACAGGGCTCTGAGCCTGGGTCCTGATCATGGACTGGAGCGACAGATTAGACGCTTTTTGACTTCACTCAGTTAAACAGCCTCAGGCGTATTCTGTTTTTTATTAAATTTCACTGTAGCTTTGCGGAGGTTAGGGTGTTAGTCAGCATTGGTTGAGGGCTATATATAGAGCTATACTCGGCTCATAATTTGATTTAATGGAGATTTGCCATGCTGCAAAGAGTTTTGTGTGGTTACACCACCCCCATCAGTAAATTCAAGTCAAACCCCAGTGCTGCAATAAGTGAGGCGCAAGGTGATGCTATTGCTGTCTCCTCAAACAATGAAATACAGTTCTATGCTGTTCCGGCAGAGATGTTTGAGGAAATGATTGCTTTTTGTGAGTATGCTCAGCGTGGCACCACTGAGCTGAAAAGCATACCTGCCCATTTTACTGGTGAAGGTCTTGATATGGATAAGGTTTCAGATGAAATGGCTACCAAAATAAAAAAAGGTGATGCCGGAGAGTTCGAAGAATGGCAGTGAAAAAATGTTCATATTCCACCAAAGAAAGAGTAAGGCAAATCAAAAAATAAGAGGTAGATTAAGTGGTCAGAATCTTTACGCACAAAGACCTTAAAGATTCACTGGGCGAACAGAAAACCTCTTCTCTGGTCTATGACTTCAGAGCCTACAAAGAAGGAAAAGGATTACCTGTTACCTTTGGTCGGGATGCTCCTTACAACTTCACACACCATCGTTCTTGTCTTGAATTACAGCATATCCACTTCAAAGAGAGCGGGTTTCCTTTGAGACTGATTCAGTTTCGTCGGAAAAGTGGTTATGTACTGGTTTACAGCCCGGGTTTCTTCAGCTCCAGCAACTACTTACTGATTGCCATCATTAAGCATTGGGACTTTAAACACCCTCACAAGGTAGAAGGAACCGACAGAGATATCGGTCTTATGCAGGGGCTTGAAAGGATCGCTGAAAGCTTTCGTGAGAAATTCTAACAGATCCTTGGTAAATACCAGGAAAGAACAGGGGCAGTACAGTACGGTCAGACCCGTGAGTTGGCGGGCAGGGCTCTGAGTCTGGGTCTGGGGCCGGCATCAGGCCTTAGACGACAGATTCAGAGCTTTCTGGGTGGGCTTGGATAATTTACTGACTCACTTCAGGCCATTCAGCTTCCTGAACATCAAAGCGGGTGATAACTGCACCGTGATCGGACGGGTGCAATACGGGGTGGCCGTTTGACATAAGGCAATAACTGTCAGATGGGGTAAGCTGGTCACCTTTGTACAAAATAAAATCGATACGGCCCTGTGCAGGGTTACCTTTGAAATAAGGCGTCCAGGTTTTACAGGTGTTGACGACAGAGTCAGGCTTTACTTCCCGGTAGCTGTCTATAAAGCCATGGTCTTCAGCGGCCAGCAAGGTCGGCCAGCTCATCGCCCCGCGATCGTAATAATTAGTCTCTTCAGTAAAGTCCAGGTGTGAGAAGGTATTTAGATCACCACCGATGATGACAGGTCGATACTGGTTATCCGTTTCTTTCAAAGCCTTGGTCATGTAGGTGGATAGTGTAGCGGCTCTGCCCTGATCCAATTCTATCAGTCTTTCATTAGTGTAACTGGGATCTGCGGTTGAATTGACAATATCGGAACTGGAGGTGAGCCAAACCGAATAAACATCCATTTCACGATTCTCAGGCATCGCCAGTCTGACACCACAAAGACCACTGTCGCATTGCACCAGATCAGAAATAATCGGGTAGCGGCTTAATACCGCCAGATTATTGTTCGAAGCAGCTGTCTTGATATAAAACCCCAGGCGCTGGGCCAGTGCCTCCTGATAGCCGTAGGATTCTTGCATCAACAGAACATCTACATTTTCGTTGATGACTTGTTCATAGATATATTCCTGACCCAGCTCAGGGCTGGCTTGTGAGCCTGCGTGCCAGATGTTATATGCCATAACGGTAATGTGTTCTGGCAGTATGGAACTGTCTCTCTCCTGTGCTGTAGAAAAGTGCCAGACGGGCCCCTGAAGGGTTGATGTGCCATCGAAAACGTTTACTCGCCAGAAGTAATCCTGTCCAGGCTGCAAACTGCCGATATTGATGCTGTTTTCTGCTGTTGAGAACTCGTTGATAACCTGCTTAAAGTCTTTATCCGCAGCTATTTCTATCCTGTAAAAGCTATTGTTGTTTTTGAATTCATCCCCGTGTTGCCACTTTAAAGTCAGGCTATCAAATGGAACATTCTTGATCTGATGTGAAGGAGATGGGCTATAGGCAGGTAGAGTCTTCTGGTTTTCCAAGTTCTGGTATTGGGATAGCTGGGCGATGTAAGGCTCTGTTAAAACACCCGAATAGATTCTGATATCGTCAATAAAGAAATTAGCTGACTGCAGAGGTTGGTGGTCTGCGACTAATCCTGCACCAAAACTCAGTTGATTGCTGGCCAGATTAATAGACTGCCCTTCCGCTACCTTCTCTCCGTTAATATAAACAGCTGAGCCTTCATGATTATTGGTCAGGCTAATACTCAGCCAGGTCTCTTTTGGTGGTTTAATGCCACCCAGAAGCTTGACGGGCTGATCATTGTTGGGGGTTGATGAACCAAACCATTTGCGCCAGAGCTCCAGTTCGCCTTCGGGATTGAGAACAAGGACAGGCTCTCTGGATCGCCCACCAAAGTGACCGCCGTCAACAATGCTGCTGTAAGCTTCGGGCTGTTCTTCCTCCAGTTTGATTCGGAATGATAGGGTTCGATACTCAGAAAGATTGATGTCACTGATCAGAATGCTTTCGTCGTTCGATAACTTGTGGATGGCATTACTGTTTTCGAAATGAGTGTTATTGCTGTTCAGTGTGACAGTTGCCGGGTATTTATTACCAACATTTTCGGGGTTCAGTTTTGGCCCCGTAGGATCATTGTCAAAATCCATTGATACCAGCAAGCTGGCATTACCAACATCTTCAGCTGAAATCGAACTCACTTGCTTATCAGATTGGGAAGAAAGGTCGGATGAACTGTTATCGTCACACCCTGCCAGTAAGCCGATGACTAACAACAGTGAGATACCAGATCTTGAACGTACTCGCATAAATTACCTGTTCTTATTGAGATTAATCGATGAAAAATTATGGAGGTGGTTAGAAGACGGCAAAATAATAGTGCCTTCCTGTTTCATTAAGATGTCGTATTTATTTCAAAATATGACAGACCTTAACAGGTAGGTACCTGAACAAGACTTAAGCGGGTAGTTACTGCATCTTGTACGGAGTTCACCAGACTGGAAAGCACGGATAATCCCAGTCTTGTCATTGGGATACAATGATGAAAATTGAACTTCATGAGGCGCATCATGAGCACAGAAGTCAGAGAGCTATTAACAGCTCTGGAAGCCGAGTTAAAAAGACTGGAGTGCTGGCAGACTATACCTCCTTCACCGCAGGCACTGGCCAGTACCACTCCTTTTTGCATGGATACCATGGGTTTCACCCAGTGGCTGCAATGGCTATTTATTCCCCGGGTTCATGCGATTCTTGATCAGGGGGCTGACCTGCCAAAAGGTGCGAACATTAAGCCTTATGCTGAAGAAGCACTGATGGTTGAGAAAATAGAAGCCACTCAGCTGTTGGTGCTGGTGGAGCGTTTTGATCAATTGATGAATTGATTGCGATTACCGCTTTTAATCGGTCTGGCTATTGAGCCCCAGAATAAGCAAATCAAATGCCGGGTATTAGCAAATTAAATTAAATTGCTAAAGAAATTAACTTTAAAAATGATTTGATAATCATTATCATTCGTGTTCTTGATTTTACAGGTAGAAAAGTTCATGTCGGGACGGTTGCAACGTAGCTTCAGAAACTGGGTAGGTCTCCTGAGTTTTCTGGTATTGGGCAGCAGTGTGATTCCAGTTGCTGGTGCAAGTACATCGTCGTCTGAAAAAATTGAGACGATTACAAAAGATAACCCCCGTCTGGTAGTACTGGATGCGGGTATTGTTGAAGTTTTGCAGGCTCTGGATCTGGACGGGCAGCTGCTGATGATTCCAGACGACCTCTCTTTTGAAGGCCAGTATCCGCAAGCGTATCGATACAAGTCAGCCATCAGCATTGAAAGCATTCTTACCATGCATCCCGATGCCATCCTGGGAGGACACGTCACCCGGGACAAGACAATGATGGATCAATCGAAAACGGCAGGTCTGAGCACATTTCATATCGACAGAACGCTTTCTGCGTCAGAAAAAATCAGAAAAGTAGCTGAAATCTTTGGTGTCCCCGAAAGAGGACAAGCACTGATTGAAAGCCTTGATGCACAGTATGCAGAGGCAGAAAAAATAGCTGAACAAAGCTCCGGTGATGCTGTCGGTGTGATTCACATATCCAGTTCAGGTGCTGGTAACAGCGGTCAAACGGCCATCGCCGGACGGTATACGCCAGCCCATGAAGTCATCAATGCCGCAGGGGGTAAGAACCTGGCTGATCTCTCGGTATTTTATTCCTACAGCTCGGTGACCCAGGAGGGGCTGATTGCCCTGGCGCCAGAGGCGGTGATCGTTTCTGACAAAGAGCTTGCTGCCCTGGGTGGCGAGCAGGGAATCTGGCAAAAAATCCCCGGCCTTATGGCAACACCTGCCGGTAAAAATAAGCAACTGATCATTCTGCCACATAACGGCTTGAAGAATGGCAGTGTTGCCAGTGGTGAAGCGGTCATTGAGCTGGCTGGCAAACTATCAGATATCCAGTCTTCTTAACAAAACAAAAAAATGTTAATACAGCCTATTCAAGGAAAAAAGTTAATGTCTCTAAAAAATGCAGTAAGCAGTGGCCTGGCTCTCACTGTTTTGGGGGTTGCTGTTTCCAATGCGGTTGCCGCCCAGGAAGTGAACGACGATGCCACACTGCTCAATGAAGTAGTGGTGACCGCCAGTGGCTTTGAAGAAAGTGTTGATGAAGCCCCTGCCAGTATCAGTGTTGTGACCAGGGAACAGCTTGAAAACAAGCCTTACCGGGATGTCCGTGATGCTATTTCCCAAGTACCGGGGGTGAATCTGGACGGAGGGCCAGGCGGTGATATCTCCATTCGGGGACTGGAAGGTGACAGTACCCTGATTTTGATTGATGGTCGTCGGGTAAACAGTACCCGGATACTCAATCAGAAAGGAGGTAACACGGTCGAGTACAGTTGGTTGCCGCCGCTGGATGCTGTTGAGCGTATTGAAGTCGTCAAAGGCCCTATGTCCTCTCTGTACGGCAGTGATGCCATGGGTGGCGTCATCAATATTATCACCCGGCCTTCTGATGCGAAGTGGAGTGGTAGTATCGGAGCTAATGCCACGCTTCAGGAATCATCTGAGTCAGGTAATATAAGTCAGCAGACGTTTTATATGTCAGGGCCTTTGTTGGAAAACAAACTCGGCCTGAAGGTTTATGGTGCTTTTAACCAGAGACAGGAAGATGAGTTCAAAGGGGGCTTTCAGGAAAACGACAATAACAGTATTAATGCGGATTTGGATTACCAGTTAACGGACAATCAATTACTGGTTTTCAATCTCGGTGCCAGTGAAGATGACTACCATGCCAGGGCAGGAAAAAGCTCCACCAAGGACGAAGACAGGATCAATAACTACGAACGCTACAACCTGGCTGTGACCCACGAAGGGTACTGGGACTGGGCAGATTCCAAGTTAACCCTTGCCTATGATGAGGCAAAACTGGAGTCACCGACCGACAGTTTCACCCCGACGCTTGAGAATCTGGGTCTGAACGGTCAGCTGGTGATGCCTTACGAGAAACATACGCTGACCGCAGGCGCAGAAGTACGCAAGGAAAGCCAGTCGATAGGCGACCAGACTATTCAGCAAGGTGACACTCAAGTCAAAGGAAGAGTGTCAGACTCCGTCGTACACAGCGCCATTTTTGTTGAAGACAGCTGGCAGATGCTGGAGCGTCTGAATACGACAGCCGGTTTAAGATACAATCACAACTCTATTTATGGTGATAACTTCAGCCCCAGACTCTACGGCGTCTGGACAGCGACCGATAAGTGGGTGATTAAAGGTGGGGTTTCAACTGGCTTCCGTTCACCAAATCTGCAAGAAATCAGTCCTGAGTTTGGTAAGCCTCAGAAGGGTGGATCCACCACCTGGGGTAATCCGAACCTGGAGCCGGAAACCAGCGTTAGCACAGAGCTGTCCTTCAACTATGACAACGGCGATGATTTCAAGGGCAGCCTGACTCTCTTTGATAACCGCTATGAAAACAAAATCAGCAACACCGGCTCACAGCCTCTGGATGTTAACGGTGATGGCGATTTTGGGCCTAACATTGATGATGATCCTGAACCTGATGGTGATTTGGGTCCCGATGGTAACCCGATCAGTGTCTATTTCAACATTAAGGAAGCCAGAATTCGGGGCGTAGAGTTAGCCGGTAACTGGGAACTGTCTCCTCGCTTAAACGCACTGGCCAGCTACACCTACTCAGACTCAAATATGGATACTGATGGTCAGAACATCTATGGTCTGTCTTTAGCCTCTCTGGACGGTGGCGCCCTGATCAATACGCCGATGCATCAGGCTGATCTCGGCCTCAACTGGCAGGCAACCAAAAAGGTGTCGGCTTACATCAAGGGCAACTATCGTGGTAAAGAACTCCAGGCCATCAGTCTTGGCGGAGTCCCCGGTATGGGTGATGAGACCACCGGTGACAGTTTTAATGTCGATCTGGGTGCCAGCTGGCAGGTGAACAAAGATCTGGTGCTTTCAGCAGCGGTTTACAACCTGACGGATGAAGTGAACTACGAGGTGGACAATGACGATGTCTATCAGTATGTAGAAGACGGTCGTCGTTACTGGCTGTCTGCGAAATATTCATTCTAACCCTCAGTAAAAGGTGGGAGAAGACATTTGACGTTTTCTCCTACCTTAGCCCGGATATTTCATAAACGTGCTCCCGATCTCGCTTGTCCTTTGCCGCTCTAAGGGAGTTTTGCTCAGTCGACCGTACTCCCCGGTACGGCGCTCCCTCGCAAAATCCCTTAGAGCGACAAAGTCCTGCGCGAGATTCGGGGCAGTTTATGAAATATCCGGGTTAGCTTGCTTTGTTTAAAGACAAAACTGCTTCATTTGCTGACGGATTCTCTCTTTCTCCTTTTCCCGGCCTTCATCGTCCAGTATTTCAAAGCTGCCATCGGCTTTGTTCAGACGTACCTGATCATCACTGTTGAGTGTTTTAAGGTTGGCCGACAGCCTCTCACAGAAAGCCAGAATCTCGGGATCCGGGGCGGGCTGGGAAGGGTCTTCAGAAGTGGGTTCAGAGTCAACAGAGGGGAGTAGGTCTTCAGGCTGCTCTGCGTGCTCGTCGGGCGTCATAATAATCTCAGTATCAACGTTTACCAGTGGTGGTTTCGATGAGTAATGGGCCGTGCCGTTTTCATCCACCCATTTGAAAACTTTATCGGCCTGAACGGGAAGATTGAGGCAAACTGCCACGATCAGAATAACCAAGGCTTGTGTTACTTTCATAGCGATTGTCCTTCGCGTTTATTGATTGTTAGCTTTATGATTGTTTGCAGTCATTACTCTAAATGTACGCAATTTCCGCGATTCTGCTTCGTCAGGCTATTGACTCCGCTTCAGTGAAGGTAAAGAATGTGGCCTTCCGACGCCGCCCAGCCGGGTGACTTCGGGGGGTTGTATATCAAGCCGGTTCATTTCTAAAAATTAGTACTGCCGAGGGTGAGCATACGTGGAGCTTTTATCCGGCGCGGACATGGTAGTCCGTTCATTGGCTGACGAAGGGGTAGAGTACATTTACGGGTATCCCGGTGGTGCCCTGTTGCACGTCTACGATGCGATCTTCAGACAAAAAGCGGTCACCCATATTCTGGTACGCCACGAACAGGCGGCGACCCATATGGCCGATGGCTATGCGCGGGCTACGGGTAAGCCCGGAGTGGCGCTGGTGACGTCAGGGCCTGGGGCTACCAATACCATTACCGGTATTGCTACTGCCTACATGGATTCTATTCCCATGGTGGTGATTTCAGGTCAGGTGCCATCGGGCTTTATCGGCACGGATATGTTTCAGGAAGTGGATATGGTGGGTATTTCCAGACCTATCGTTAAACACAGTTTCCTGGTGAAGAAAGCAGAAGATATTCCAGAGGTTATTCGTAAGGCGTTTCATATCGCCCAGACCGGGCGGCCCGGTCCGGTGGTGGTTGATATTCCCAAGGATATCACCGACCTGAGCAGGAAATACCCATACAAGTATCCGGAAAAGGTCAAAATCCGTTCCTACAATCCGCCTGCCAAAGGCCACAACGGGCAGATTCGCAAAGCGGTTGATCTGCTGATGAAGGCTCGCAGACCGGTGATCTATGCCGGTGGTGGCGTGGTTCTGGGTAAGGCTTCCCAGCGTCTGACAGATGTGGCCAGAAAGCTGAACGCACCTGTTACCAATACGTTGAACGGTCTGGGTTGTTTTCCGGGGTCTGATCGCCAATTTGTTGGGATGCTGGGCATGCATGGCAGCTATTGCGCCAACAAAACCATGCATCACTCCGACCTGATTCTGGCGGTGGGTGTCCGTTTTGATGACCGGGTGACCAACAACACGGAAAAGTTTTGTCCGGACGCCAAAATCATCCATATCGACATTGACCCGGCCAGTATTTCCAAGAACGTTGCAGCGGATATTCCCATCGTGGGTCCGGTCGATACGGTTCTGGAAAGCCTGCTTTGTCAGCTGAACGAATACCAGGGTTCCCAGGACGATATGGCCATGGCCGAATGGTGGGCCAGCATTGATTCCTGGCGAGACGGCGGCCTGTTCTCTTATGAAAAAGGGAATGGCATTCTCAAACCCCAGCAGGTCATTGAGTCTCTTTATCAGGTGACCAAGGGTGATGCCTTTGTAACCACCGACGTAGGTCAGCATCAGATGTTTGCGGCCCAGCATTATCGTTTTAACAAACCGAATCGCTGGATCAGCTCCGGTGGTCTTGGCACCATGGGCTATGGCCTGCCAGCGGCCATGGGTATCAAACTGTCCTTCCCTGAAGAACAGGTGGCCTGTGTGACCGGTGAAGGCAGTATCCAGATGAATATTCAGGAACTGTCCACCTGCCTGCAATACGACTTGCACCTGAAGGTGATCAACATCAATAACCAGGCGCTGGGTATGGTACGACAGTGGCAGGATATGCAGTACGACAGCCGTTACTCACACTCCTACATGGAGTCTCTGCCAGACTTCGTTAAACTGGCGGAGTCTTACGGTCATGTGGGTATGAGAGTCAATCGTCCGGAGGAGCTGCTGCCTGCGATGGAAGAAGCCTTCTCCCTGAAAGATCGTCTGGTCTTTATGGATATCCAGGTGGACCCCAACGAACATGTCTATCCGATGCAAATCAAGGATGGCAGTATGTGTGACCTATGGCTCAGCAAGACGGAGAGGACCTGATGAGACGGATTATCTCGGTACTGGTAGAAAATGAACCAGGTGCCCTGTCACGTATTGTCGGGCTGTTTTCCCAGCGTAACTACAACATTGAAACCCTGACCGTTGCACCTACAGAAGACACAACGCTGTCCCGTCTGACGGTGACTACTTTTGGTAACCCCCAGGTCATTGAGCAGATCACCAAACAGCTGCACAAGCTGATTGATGTCGTTAAGCTGGTGGATTTGACCGAAGGTCATCATGTTGAACGTGAGCTGATGCTGATCAAGGTTCGTGCAAGCGGTCCGCTGAGAGCTGAAGTGAAGCGCACAGCGGATATCTTCAGGGGGCAGATAGTGGATGTCACCAGCTCGGTTTACACTATTCAGCTGACCGGCACCCACGACAAACTGGATGGTTTTATTGCCGCTATTGGTCAGGCCCAGGTGCTGGAAGTGGCTCGTAGTGGTGTTACCGGTATTGCCCGTGGCGAGAAAGTTTTGGGTTTGTAACGCTTCTGATTTACTCCTTTCTTGTTGATATCTCTCCGGCTCTGACCGGAGGGGTATATTCTTTTAAAAGCAGCGACTCTAAAGCTATCTATACTGTCTTGCGTTATAAATCACGCATTGGACATATCGATGGCAAGACACCCGATTTTACGGCAGAGCATTTTAAAAGTGCTTACCGTTTTTTTTGTACTTTCTGTACCTACTCATTTACAGGCCGGGATAAAAGTTTATAAAGATACAATTGCAGGTCTGGCTGTTCTGGCAGGCGTGACAGTGGGGATATCGTACTATTCGTTATTGGAAGACGAATTTATCTTTCATGCCAGTAAAAGACAGATATTTACCAGGTTTCCTTATCATCCATTATTTTCAGGTGTGGCGAATTATCAAATTAACCGTTGGATTGTTACCAGTAAACTGATCGATGATTCAAACAGTCCAGAGTTCGTTAAGTTGTCTGAAGTAGAATACTGGAGGAGTGGAATGACAGCAGTGACGGAGCAGAGACTGACGAGTCTGTTCAGTAATCTTGGAAAGGATTACCAGCGCTGGAAGAACCTCACTCAGACCAGAATAAAAAGCTTGCCTGCTGATTTTCGGCATTATTCGTCCCTGATCGCAAGCAACTGCGAAGCCATTCATACCGGAAGCAGAAGTATTAAAGCATTCCATAAGTCCATAGATGATTACCTTGACAACCGGGTGCTCTGTCAGGACTGGCTGGACCATTTTATTGTCTGGCATTCTTACTTTGCCAGTCACTACAATAAGTCAATTCCGGTGGTTCTGGTACCTGATTGGCGAGCACAAAAGGAGGGGGCGAGCAAATCGACACCCAGTGACGTGAACGATGGTTATTTGCATAGCAAAGTGGCTTATTTGTTTAATGCTAATTATGACTTTCGCAGGTTCGATTCACTTTATAACGGCCCTGATCGGGAATTAATTGTGGTAACGGATCGACCCGGTTATCAGCTGAAGAGAATCCGTTGGAGGCCGTGGCTGAATGGCATCTTCCTGCCAGAGCATCGTAAGCTTTTCTGGTCAGAACACACCCCCTGTGATCCGGTTGCCGGTGGATGTCGTTTCAAAAACTTTTCCGGATGTGCCGAGCAGGTGACACCTTACCTGTTGAGTCACTCTGATACAGGACGGCAATTTCTTATATTTAATCGTGGGGAGACCGCTGTAGTCTGGCACTTGGGGGCACCCTGGTTATCCAGAAATAAAGTGGTGTTGAAGGAAACAAGAAACTATCAATTTGAGCTGGATCTGGCCAAAGCTTTTGATCTGGAGAACTAATTCATACGCTCAAGTAAAGGATGTCAACGTCTACAGCAGATCCCAGAAAGCCCGAATCAACGGGCTTTTCAGTTTTTTGTCCAGTACACACAAGCCTACATCATAAGCTGCCAGCCAGGGGGTGATGTTCAGAATCTTGACTTTATCAGACAGTGGACTGTTATCCATCACAATCCGGGGCACTACGCCAATCCCAAACCCAAGGCTGACCATACTGACAATGGCTTCATTACCCGCTACCTGGGCGTATATTTTCGGCTTGATGCCCTTGGTTGAAAACCAGCGGTCAACCCGCTGTCGGCCAATGCCTTTTTCTGGCAGGATCATGGGTGTTCTGCGCCACTCTGCAAGGGTCTCAGGGGGGTCAATGTCTCCCGAAGCAGGGCCTATGAAGACCAGAGGTGAAAGTCCGATACTGCGAAACTGAATCTCTGAGGACAAATGATCCGGGCGGGCAGAAATGGCGATATCCTCTTTTCCAGAGGAGATCCGATGGATGGCTGAGTCAGGGTCGCCGGTATGAAGTTTGATTTCAATACTGGGATAGCGCTGGCGGAAGCGCTTGAGAATGTCATAAAGAAAGCTGTAACTGGCAGTTACCGAGCAATAAACACTGATCTCACCTTTCAGCTCTCTGGATTCGGCCATCAACTCGCTGCAAATAGCTGACCACTGAATCAGAGTTTCCCGGGCATATTTCTCAAACTTAATACCCTCCGTTGTGAGGCTGACACTGCGATTGTCTCTTTCGAACAGGCAGACTCCCAGCCTCTCTTCCAGGTGCTGAATGCTACGGCTCAGGGTCGATGGGCTGATATGACAGGTTGCGCTGGCGCGACCGAAGTGGAGTGTTTCAGCCAGACTCAGGAAATGCCTCAGTGGTTTCAAATCCATAATGGTCGCCCTTGATTTTTGCGCTCTTGATTTTTGCTTATGGGTGTTTCGTATTATGAAATATTATATTGCAAATATATCATTTTACGAAACAAGCTGCCTGCTTTACTCTCCGAATCAACGTTTTCAGCCCGGACAAAAATCAATAATCCGGGGCGCTTTACTCAGGAGTTCGTCATGAAAGTGTATTACGACAAAGACTGTGATCTTGCCATCATCCGTGACAAGAAAGTTTCCATCATTGGCTACGGTTCCCAGGGACATGCTCATGCCAATAATCTGAAGGACTCCGGGGTAGATGTCACCATTGGTCTGCGTCAGCATTCCGCTTCTGTTGTTAAAGCAGAATCTGCTGGTCTCAGAGTACTGGACGTACCTTCTGCGGTCGCCCAGGCTGACGTCGTTATGATTCTGACTCCAGATGAATTCCAGTCTCAGCTGTACAAGAGTGAGATCGAGCCTAACCTGAAGCAGGGTGCAACCCTGGCATTCGCTCACGGTTTCTCTATTCATTACAACCAGATTGTTCCCCGTGCTGACCTGGATGTCATTATGATTGCCCCTAAAGCTCCGGGTCACACGGTACGTTCTGAGTTTGTTAAAGGTGGCGGCATTCCTGATCTGGTGGCAATTTATCAGGATGCCTCCGGGAAGGCGAAAGAGCTGGCCCTGTCTTATGCTGCGGGTGTCGGTGGTGGTCGTACCGGTATTATCGAAACGACGTTTAAAGATGAAACCGAAACCGATCTGTTTGGTGAACAGGCCGTACTTTGTGGTGGTGCCGTGGAACTGGTTAAAGCGGGTTTCGAAACCCTGACCGAAGCCGGTTATGCCCCTGAAATGGCTTACTTCGAGTGTCTGCATGAACTGAAGCTGATTGTCGATCTGATGTACGAAGGCGGAATCGCCAACATGAACTACTCCATCTCCAACAACGCTGAGTATGGTGAGTATGTAACCGGCCCGAAGGTCATCAATGATGAGTCTCGTAAAGCCATGCGTGAAGCTCTGAAGGACATCCAGAACGGAGAGTACGCCAAGAAGTTCATCACAGAAGGCGCAATGAACTATCCGTCCATGACAGCCTATCGTCGTAACAACGCAGCTCATCCAATCGAAAAAACGGGTGCCAAGCTGCGTGAAATGATGCCCTGGATCACCGCCAATCAGCTGGTTGATAAAGAAAAGAACTGATTGTTAAAACAAACGACCAAATAAAGGTGCCTTGTGCACCTTTTTTTGTTTAAACAGCTGAAAAACTTTTCGACAGATGACGCTGCTCCTAAAGTGGTCTACCTTGCGGGTATGGAAGCTTCCAGAATGCATTTTACAATAGTTGCAATGTTCGTGATTTAAAAGACAGTAGGCCGATTTTCTGGAGCAGTATCTTGAGAAAAAAAATCACCCGTTTGCGGGCTCAGCCTCATATTCTGGCAATAACTGGATTGGTGTTAGCGACTTTCTGTTGGGGCGCGAACCTTGTTGCAGGTCGCATGAGTGTGGGAGACATTCCTCCTGTTGCGCTGTCATTCTGGCGCTGGGCCCTGGCTTTTGTGATTCTTTTTTCGTTTACCGGCAAGCAGCTGATTAAACAGAGAAAGGTGATCTTTCAGAGTCGTTATCAATTGCTGGTTCTGGGATTCTTCAGTATCACCTGTTTTAACACACTGCTCTATATTGCTGCGCAGTCCACACAGGCGGTGAGTCTGGCCCTGATACAAATAGCTCTGCCAGTTATTACCATGATTCTGGCGGTTCCTCTGTTGAACATATTCCCTAAAAAAAGGCAGTTGTTTGGTATGGGAATGGCCATTCCCGGGCTACTGACGATTTTCAGTAAAGGAGAATGGTCATCACTGGCCAGTCTGAATTTTGGCAGGGGAGACATGATTATGTTTGTCGCTACCTGCTGCTGGGGTTGTTATACGGTTTTGCTTAAACGTTTTGAACTGCCGGTATCCGGAGCTCAACTATTGACCACGCTGATAGGGATTGGAGTGATCATCCTCTTGCCTTTTTACCTCTGGGAGCTATCCATAAAAGGTGGCTTTACCGTTAGTCTGAAAGCACTTTATCTAATCAGTTACGCCGTTCTTTTTGCTTCACTGATTGCTTATATGTCATGGAATTTTGGCGTGTCTGTGCTGGGGGCAAACACGGCGGCCATGTTTAACTTCCTGATCCCTGTATTTTCCGCCGTGCTCGCTATCCCCATGCTTGGAGAGACGCTTTATCAGTATCACCTGATGGGGGCAGGATTGATCTTTGCAGGACTATGGATCACCAATAGGAAATATTCTTCAACAGACAGACCAGGTTAAATAACGGGTAGGGCTTTTTAGCCTGAACTCCGGCTGTTATCTTAAACCTTCCACCTTGAAAGAGCGGAGTACCGTGTGAAGATCAGTGTTGCCCAGCTGCGAGTCAGTTATAAAAATAAACAGGACAATCTCCAGAACCTTCGACAACTTCTGCAACAGACGTCGTCTGTCGGTGATCTGGTTCTGCTTCCTGAGCTGTTTTCCACAGGTTACCTCTTTGCCGAAGCGGAAGAGATTTTTCAGCTGGGTGAGCCTGTGGATAACAGTTCGACGCTTCAGGCATTGCAGTTGATGGCGGCTGAATTCAATACCATCCTGGTGGCGGGTTTTGCTGAGAAACAAGGGGCGAACCTCTATAACTCGGTGGCGGTGGTATCTGCTTCAGAAGTCATGGGTGTGTATCGTAAGATTTCCAGCACCAACATTGATAAGCGATATTTTAAAAGAGGTCAGGATCTTCTGGTGTTTGAACATCAGGGCGTTCGCTTTGGTGTGGTGATTTGTTTTGATCTCTGGTTTCCCGAGATTGTTCGGGAGTACGTCCGTCAGAAAGTGGATGTTTTGCTGCACCCTGCCAACTTTGGTGGTGAACAAAGTCTTCACATTGCCCGAGCCAGAGCGATAGAGAATGGTCTTTATGTGGCCACCTGTAACCGGATTGGTGAAGAAAATATCCAGGGCATCCAAGGGTTCTATTGCGGCAAAAGTCAGGTCATCGACCCGGCTGGCAATAGCCTGATGTCCCTGGGGGCGAGTGAAGAGCTTAAGTCACTGGATATGAACATCAACCATAAAACGGTCAGAACCGTATTGGGAGTGGCGTTGGAAAGTGAAGTTGAGGTGATTTCCACTACTGCCAATCAATGGACGAAAACGCTAGGATTACCCCATTAAATCGACTGGAAAACCACCATGAGTGATGACGACCTGGTCACCGAGGCACATTTGCTGGAAATTGTTGAAAACCAGCTGACGGAGAATAATCCCACAAGGGTTAAGGAGACTCTGCTCAGACTCACTATGACCGGCATGGAACGACAGGAAGCCATGGACTACATTGCCTGCGCGCTCTCTGTTGAGATTATCGATGTGATTCAAAACAGCGCGGCGTTTAATCTGAAAAGATATGAACAGAATCTCGATAAACTGCCTGATACTCCCTGGATGACGGGTTAAGTGATTGTCGTATAATTGATAGTCGTATAATTGGTCGCGTAATTGATAGCCGCGTAATTGATGAGCTGAAAAACATGCTGCAATTCTTAAAAGATGTAAAAAATATGCACTGGGCCCCAAAGTTGATCCTGGCCCTGATCGTACTGAAAGTACTCGCCGATGTGGTTCGTGAACAGGCCATTTTTTAACGGTTGGTCAATGGATTGGAGAACATGGAATGGTCTTTGTCATCCTGGGGTTATTGATTCTTGCATTGGTGTTTGGTCCCCAGGTCTGGGTGAAGCGAACACTCAGGCTGCACAGCGGTGATCGTCCGGATCTTCAGGGAACCGGCGGTGAGTTGGCTGAACACCTTGTGGAGCGTTTTGGCCTTGAGGGGGTAAAGGTTGTCAGAGGCAACCAGGGAGAGGATTTTTATAGCCCGGAAGAGTGGCTGATTTCACTTTCCCCGGAAAACTACGATGGCCGTTCAGTTTCAGCAGTGGCAGTTGCAGCCCATGAAACCGGTCATGCGCTGCAACACCAAGAGCAAGATGCCGGGTTTATGCTGCGCCAGAGGCGGATACGTCTTGCCATGAACATAGAGCGCTTCAGTGCCATGGCGTTGATGATTACCCCGCTGGTTTTTGCCCTGACCCGGGTTCCCCACAGTGTCCTGCTGACGGTTTTGATCGGTGTTTCCGGTATGCTTGCGGCTATCTGGGTGCAACTGGTCAATCTTCCTGTAGAACTGGACGCCAGCTTTAAAAAAGCCCTGCCCATTCTGGCAGAGGGTTACCTCTCAGAAAACGATATGCCCGCTGCCAGAAAGGTATTAAAAGCGGCTGCCATGACTTATGTCGCAGCAGCACTGGGCAGCCTGCTTAATCTTGGCCGCTGGATTGCTATTCTGAGGCGGTGAATTAGAGGCGCTGCGCCAGATTTGGCCGGCCAACAAGCCCCTTCAGGAAACAGCTACCCAACTAACAGAGTTGTCAGATTTACTGTCAGAAACGGAACATTCCATTACGGAGAGTGTCTAGGTTTTATCAGTCATGGAATTTACAGGAACAACGACAATGGATATACCTTCGACTCCGAACACTTCTTCATTGAGCCCTGTGTCTACAAAAGACGCTGAGGGCAGTAAGGATACAACTAATATGGCGGGTGCAAAATGCAGAGTTGTGGAGCTCGATCATTGTTATTCCATACTTTCGCAGCAATCCACTGATACTCTAACGACCATGGAAGAACAACCTGTTCTGGAAAGAGTGGCAACTTCTTACGTCCCCCCGGATCCGGAGCCTCCTGCAGAAGAAAAATTATGGGTTTTTCCGCAGACGTTCCCATTAACAGGCAATAGCTTGACGGATTGTAGCCCCAGAACTGTCGGCCGACTTGATCAACCTGTTCAGGTAGCTTGTGACGTACGAGTCAAAACAGAATATCTTTCCTGGAATCCAGGGCCTTCTTCATCCGCAGCAGCCAGTAGAAGGAAGGTAAAGGTTAAAAGTGCAGAAGCAGTTGAAAAAAGAAGGGAGAAGAACATGCTGACTGCTCGAAACAGCAGAGCAAAGAAAAACGCTCTTTTGAAGAGCCTGAACGAAAGAGCGGATGACCTTGTAAATGAGAATTATTATCTGAAGCGTCAGAACATTGAAATGAAGAGGAACATTTCCGACAAGGAGGAAGAAAATCAGATGCTAAGAGAATTATTGTCAAACGAGGAATGTGAATTTGCTGCTGAAATTTTTAAGCCGGATTCTAATGAAGCGTGCGATCCGAAGGATGAAAGCGAGTGTGTGAAGAACATACAGCCAAAGAAAGAATATGAATCTGTTCCTGATTACTTCGACCTAGATCCTAATCAAAAACTATTTGAGACCGATGATGATGCCAGCTGAGCACCCAGAAGGTGTTGTATTGACCTGAGTCGATAAACCAGCAGTGACAATGCCAGAACCTATTGCAATCTTTCCAGGTCATCCTGTTTCAGCCGAATCACTCTCTGGTTCGAGCTGCCCCGCCAGGCTAACGATAAATCACGTTTACTGTCTTGGTATTTGCCATCAATCAGCACATCGACAAATTCAATAATGCGTTTCTGTTGAGGGGTAAGGTCTTCCAGTGTGTAGCCGGTCCATAACCAGATGTCTTTGTCTGGCAGCTCCTCTTTGACTCTTTTTACCAGATGCAGAATAGCCGCAAGATTTTCCGGAAACAGTGGGTCGCCTCCCGATAATGACAAACCATCCCGGTGGATCCGGGGGTCGCCAAGGTCTTTGAGAATCCGGTCTTCCATCGCCTGATCGAAAGGCTGGCCTTTGCTGGCGTCCCAGGTAGCAGGGTTATGGCAACCTTTGCAGAAGTGCTCGCAACCAGAGACAAACAAAGTACACCGGGTGCCTTCACCATTGACGACATCAAGTGGGTAATACTGCTGGTAATTCATAGGCGGGTTTCTGAGTCAGGCAGTCCGGAAGTTCTGGACTGGATCATAAAGACCAGGGTTAACACAAGAAGATTAGCGGCCAGGGCAATCAGTCCGATATTGATCCCCCAAAGCTCTTTCATGCCCAGAGTAATGGCTGTGAATACAATCACGACACCGGTAATCAGGCCGCAAAGCACGGCACCTGAGCGAATCTTTGGCAGGTGCAGGGCAATAACAAAAGCAGGGAAGCATTGTACCAATAGCTCCAGCTTGATAACGATCAATCGCCAGAGTGTGATATCCCTGTTCAGGGCGCAGAGAGTAATGACGCCCATAACGACGACAGCAATAATATAATCCCGCCGAAGTCCCTGTCGCTCAGAATGTTCAGGGATATCGTGTCTCAGCATCGAAATCAGGGAGAGCAGAACCGAGTCGGCAGTGGACATAATGGCTGCCAGAACAGCCACCAGAACAATAGCGGCGGCAAATGCATTCCACGAACCGCTGGCGGCCCACTGTTCAAGCAGCATGGGCATGACCTGGTCGACATTAGGGATCTCAGTATGGGCAAACAGTGAGATGGCACACCAACCCACCAGCAGGACAACCAGGTTCGTGAACAGTCCGATAACACCCAGGGCAGCAAGGGATTTATTCAGGGTTTTTGTGTCAATAGAAGCAAACACTCTTTGCAGGGTCTGTGGGTAAACGACAATGGATAGCGATCCCAGCAGCATAATGCTGAGCCAGCGAAGCTGATCACTGCTGTCCGGTACAATCATCGATTCTGGACGAAGTCGGCTGACGCCATCCCCCAGCGCTGTCAGGCCACCGCTGTTTTCAATCATCCAGACAATCAGAAAAATGGAGCCTATAAACATCATCATCCCCTGGAAAACATCCGTCCAGGCAACAGCTCTTAATCCTCCAATAGAGTCATAAAGCAATATGACCAAAGCGAACAATACGACACCTGATTTGTATGGAATAGCTTCATCTGTGATAGTTGCCATGATTTCACCGGCTGCTTTCAATTGGGCGAAAAGAAAGTTGGCCAGAGTCAGGCACAGACAGATCGCCAAAGCTCTTCGCAGAAGCAATACGGTGCGATCTTTTTGAAATCGAAAGCGTATCCAGTCACCGGGTGTGACAAACTGGTGTTGTACCGAGATGGGGCGTAACTTGGGAACCAGAAAGTGAAAGCTGGTAACAATGCCGGCCCAGAAACCGACGGTTAACACCCAGTGAAAACCATTAAGGTAGGCCTGTCCGGTAAAGCCCACCAGAGTATTGCCGCTGAACGCCGTGGCATAGAGCGTCAAAAACAGCACGAAAAAGCCCAGGGAGCGACTGGCCAGATAGTGGTCTTCCGCATCATCATTCAGGCTGGCTTTTTTGGCTCGGATACTCAGGGGAACCAATACCAGAAAGTAGGCCAGAATCAGCCACAATGAAAGGCTCATGGATCAGGCTCCGGCGGGTCATCCCTGCTGACCCAGAGCAGCAGGTTAATAAAAATCACCAGTATGTAACAGGACAGCGCCAGGACGACCCAATCGGGCATTCCCAGGTAGATTTTTGGAGTAGCGCCGGGCGTTCGGTACCAGGGCACTGAAAGGATCAACAGTGAGAACATCAGGAGCTGAAGTGCTGTTCGCAGGGGTTTATTTTTCATAAACAGCCTGTCAAAACTCGGCAATAGACAGAGAAATATAGCACAGCAATAAAAGGGCCTCCCGAGAGACCCTTACATCAGATTCATCATAGATGCTTTACCCGACGAATGACTTCTTCCTGCTTACCTTTTATGAAGGGCCGGCTGTCAGGCTGGCCCAGATAGCCACAGACTCTGCGGGTCACAGACATTCTTGCGGAATTCCTGTTTTTGCATTGAGGACACTCAAAACCACGGGCTGTAGCGTGAAACTCGCCTTCATAATTGCAGCTATAACAGACGTCGTTGGGCGTGTTTGTACCGTAGTAAGGCACTTTGTCGTAGGTGTAGTCCCAGACGCTTTCCAAGGCTTTCAGATTGTGGATCATGTTGGGGTACTCACCGTAACAGATAAAACCACCGCTGGCGTAAGCCGGATAGTCCATTTCGAAGTCGATCTTGTCGTAGGGCGTGACTTTCTTTTCAACATCCAGGTGGAAAGAGTTGGTGTAATAGCCTTTGTCGGTAACGCCTGCAATCACACCAAACTCTTTACGATCCAATCGGCAGAAACGGTCGCACAGGCTTTCGCTGGGTGTGGAGTAAAGGCTGAAGCCATAGCCGGTCTCTGCTTTCCATTGGCTGACGGCTTTATCAAGGTATTGGACGATATTCAGACCTTTCTGACGAAGTACTTCACAGTCGTAGATATCACCCTGATGATAGAGCGCATGAATCGTTTCGTGGATGCCAATATAACCCAGGGAGATAGACGCCCTGCCGTTTTTGAATATTTCACTGACATTGTCTTCCGGGTTCAGCCTGACACCACAGGCGCCTTCTACATAGAGAATCGGGGCCACCCTGGCTTTGACGTTATCCAGTCGCTGGATACGGGTCATCAGGGCTTCTTTAGCCAGCATCAGGCGTTGATCCAGTCGGTTGAAAAAGTCCGCTTCATTGTCGCTTTCGATAGCAATGCGGGGAAGGTTCAGAGACACCACGCCCAGATTATTTCTGCCGTCATGAACGAGTTGTCCGTTTTCTTCATAAGTGCTCAGGAATGAACGACAGCCCATAGGTGTTTTAAAACTGCCCGTAACGTCAACCAGCTGGTCATAGTTGACAATATCCGGGTACATACGCTTGCTGGAACACTCCAGGGCTAACTGCTTGATGTCATAATTGGGATCGTCTTTAGCGAAGTTGACGCCTTTACGGATAGCAAAGACCAGTTTTGGGAAGACCGGTGTTTTGCCGTTGCGGCCAAGGCCCCTTATCCGATTTTTGAGAATGGACTTCTGAACCAGTCTTTCCTGCCAGCTGGTGCCCAGACCAAAGCCGAAGGTGACAAAGGGCGTTTGTCCGTTGGCGGTGTGCAGAGTATTAACTTCATACTCCAGCGCCTGATAGGCGTCAAAACAGTCTTTTTCGGTCCTCTCCATGGCATAAGCTTCGGCTTTTGCCTTGTCATCAATCCAGCGCAGGCCTTCTTCAAGGTGTTTCTCGAACGTCTTGGTGACATAAGGCCCGTGGATACGGTCAATTTCATTAATACTGGTGCCGCCGTATATATGACTGGAAACCTGGGCAATGATCTGGGCTGTGATGGCGGTTGCCGTGGTGATGGATTTAGGCGTTTCAATTTCGGCGTTCCCCATCCGAAAACCGTTGGTCATCATGCCTTCGATGTCGATCAGCATGCAGTTGAACATGGGGAAGAAAGGTGAGTAATCCAGATCGTGATAATGCAACTCCCCCCGCTCATGGGCTGCCGTTATGTGTTTTGGCAGAATGTGCTGCTTGGCGTAGTGCCGGGCGACAACACCGGCCAGCAGATCTCTTTGAGTGGGGATGATCTTGCTGTCTTTATTGGCGTTTTCATTGAGCAGTTGTTCGTTGTCCTGATTGATGATGCTCATGATTTCCCGGCTCAGGGCATTGCTGGATTCGAAAGATTCTGCAAAAGCTGCATCGCTGATCTGGTCATCATTCAAGGCACTGGCTACGGCTCTGGCAATACGAGGTGTATCAAATGGCTGTCGAGAGCCATCGCGCTTGATGATGTCGGTCATCCGGTATAACTCCGAAAAACAGAAATAAGTGAGGTGGGGCTGCCTTTTGATCTCATCAGGTGGTGGTGTTGGCAGCAGGAAAGCACAATATATAGTGTTGTCTTGACGCCTATTATCCGTGAAGACCGATAGTTTTCGATGTTAATTATCAAGTAAATACGAGTTGTACTTCAGATCTTTAGTTTTTCTGCGGGCTGCAGGCTGGCCTGATGGTGAGCTGATCATCTTGGATTAGCTGAACTGATCTACTATGATTGCCAGCCTTTCTATACGGATCAGCTTCGGATAATTCCATGAGTCCCTACACCTCTCCTATTTCTGAACTTCTCGGCCTGGGCTACTGCGACTGGCAGGACTGGACGGATTACAGCCGTTTTGAATTTAATGAGTCGCATGTCCCGGAGCTACTGAAGCTGGCTCAGGACTGGACCTTATTTGATCATGACGATGCCGATATCATCTGGTCTCCCGTTCATGCCTGGAGGGTTCTCGGTATTCTACAGGCAAAAGAGGCGGTAGAGCCTCTGCTGGAGCTGTTCTACAAGGAGGATGAACACTTTGTGATAGCCGAGTATCTGCCTTCTGCGGTCGGCCGTCTTGGCGCAGTGGCTACTGATCGCCTTTGGAGCATTGCCAGCAATGTCGAGGAAAATGAAGATGCCCGGGATCTCGCCATAGAGGCTTTGCGCTGGAATGTCACTTATCACGAAGTGGATCGTGAAAAAACAGTGGCGGGCTTTCAGCAGCTTCTGGAAGACAGGGAAGATGATGAAACCTATCTGAATACGGCCCTGGTCAGTGCCCTGACGGATCTGCGCGGTAAAGAGTCGGCTAACGCCATTCGCGAGGCGTTTGAGCGCGGCAAAGTGGATCGTGAGGTTCAAGGTGATATTGAAGACGTGGAGATTGAGCTGGGTTTGAGAGAAACCCGCTCCTTTATTCCTGACTGGCGTTTTGACCAGACCCAGAGGGAAATGTTGGAAACGATACTGTCTGAGTACGGCCAGATGTCCTATCAGGAAGTGGAAGGTTTTCTGTTTGGTATCTGGGGCTCGCCTCAGCAGGTTCCACCTAACCGCTGGCTTAAAAAAATCTTTGGTGAAGCACCGGCTTTTACCGATGAACAGCAGGAAAAAGACGCTCATCGTATAGTGTTTAATCTTTACGGCACCATTGAGCGCACTATTGAGATGGGACTGGATATTATTCCTGAAGACTGTCTGTCAGAAACACCAGAAGATGAACGGTTCCCGAATCTTCAAAAGTGGTCCAAAGGTTTTGGTGAAGCCAATGTCATGCTGGTGAACTTCTGGGAAGAAGTCTTCCAGCATAAGGCCATGAAAGAGTTGGAAGAATCCTGGACGGCCTGCACTATTCTCCTGAGCGTCTGGTCTAACCCTGAACAGCTGTTGGAGAAAGCTAAAAATCCGGGGGGGCCGAACATTGAGAAGATGCTCTCTGCCGTGCCTTCTGTGGCAAGAGAACTGGCTTCCCTTGGCTTGGGAATAAGTACCCGCTGGGATGCTATTATGGACACGCCCGATCCGGTTTCTGTGACCAAAATTGGTCGCAATGACCCTTGTCCCTGTGGCAGTGGTAAGAAATATAAAAAGTGCTGTGGCGCTTGATCCAGTCGAATTCCTTTGAGACTCCCGGAGCAGTTGCCCCTCGTTCCCACGCTCTGCGTGGGAATGCATACGGCGAATACTAAAGTAATCCTGCCTATAAGATAGAAGACTTTGGATTAATATCCGCAATGTCTAAAGGGTATTTGCGAATAGTGAAAAATATTGTTTGTACAATATTTATTCAAATTGATTCAGGTCAATTATTCACCTATTAACAAAAAATACTCTTACCCCCGAATTGTATAATTATTGGGGTGAGATGCATGGATATTCTCATAGTCATACCTGTCGTAGCCTTGGTTGTTTACGGCATTGTCAAAAACTTCAGTGCTTCTGCAACATTAGCCATCGCGGGTATGGTACTGCTCGGTGCCGCAGCCTGGCTGGGTATTTCAGATATTCTTCCTGCCGATAAAACCACCGGTTTTGCACCGTTTGACCTGTTCGAACTTATGAATGGTGTATTCAGTATGCGAATGGCGAGCCTGGGCCTGACCATTATGGCCTGTGGCGGTTTTGCTTCTTACATGTCCCATATTGGCGCTTCTGAAGCATTGGTGAAACTGGCGGTTAAGCCCATTCGCGGCTTCAAGTCTCCTTATCTGGTGCTGTCGCTGGTCTACCTGGTGTGTGTCGTTCTTCAGATGTTTGTGACTTCAGCCACCGGTCTGGGCTTATTGTTGATGGTGACACTCTATCCGGTGTTGCGAAACATTGGCCTGAGTCCTGCCTCAGCGGCTGCTGTCTGTGCCTCGCCCGCTGCTTTTGAGATTGGTGTGACCCAGGTTAATGCTAACTTTGCAGCCAGTCAGGCGGGCATGGATATCGCCGAATATTTCCTCGGTTATCAAGCCTGGGTGACCATTCCCATGGCATTGATGACGGCTGCCCTGCACTTCTTCTGGCAGCGCCGTTGTGATCTTAAAGCCGGTTACATTGCGGCTGACCATGTCGGCGCTACTGACGACGGTGAAAGTGATGAGGAAGAGAAGCCGCAAGCTCCGGTTATTTATGCCCTGCTGCCTATGATTCCTTTTGTT
Organism: Endozoicomonas sp. 4G; assembly: GCF_023822025.1. Lineage (NCBI taxonomy): Bacteria > Pseudomonadati > Pseudomonadota > Gammaproteobacteria > Oceanospirillales > Endozoicomonadaceae > Endozoicomonas > Endozoicomonas sp. 4G. Next base: position 5,882,040 of record NZ_CP082909.1, read on the forward strand.
CTGCTGCTGGTTTTTCCAACATTAGTCGCGGGGTTCTCCATCCTTTTGCGAAGCAATAGGGTGGAGGGGGATAGCGAGCAAGGCGCTAGCCTTGCCCTTGGGACGCAACATAATTCTTGACGGTATCGATATTTGCACCACCTGTACTGCTCACAAAATAAGACCTCGACCATAAAACGGGCTTTGTATAAAACCTCGACAACTGTTCACCGAACTCTTTTCGTAAGATCCGGCTTGTTCCCGTCTTCAAAGCATTAACAAAATCCGACAGTGCAGCAGTTGGCGGCAGCTCTATCAATAAATGAACATGATCACAGTTGTCCGACTCACACTCTATCAACTCCCCTCCCCACGCCTCGCAACGCACTTTTGCCATTTCTTTAAAGCGTTTAACCATTGCATCAGACAATACTTTGCGCCGGTACTTGGTAACAAGAACCAAATGGTATGAAAGTGCATAAGTGCAGTGATTTAGAGTTTTAATACTTGATTTAGTCATAGTAACCAATTGTATAATAGAGATATGGAACTACGCAAAGCAACTTACAAGCTATATCCCACAAAGCAGCAGGCCGAAGCCCTGAATCACGCTTTGCGGTTGCATTGTGAGTTTTATAATGCAGCACTTCAGGAGCGAATAGAGGCATACCGGAAGTGCCGTATATCCATTAAGAACAAAGACCAGCAACCGCAGATCAAGGTGATTCGTGAAGAAATACCGGAGTTTGCGACACTCAATTACAGCAGCCTTCAGGTCACTCTAAGACGACTGGATAAAGCTTTCTCAGCCTTCTTTCGTCGTGTCAACTCAGGTGAAAAAGAACCAGGGTTCCCCCGCTTCAAATCCCACAAGCGTTATCCGGGCATCGGCTTTAGCTCGCACGGTGATGGTTGGCGGTTCACTCCTGGAGAGGATTGGAAGCACGGACGATTGAGACTGACGGGTGTTGGTCACATACGTTGTCGCGGCAAAGCCAGAGTTGCAGGCAAGATTAAAAACATGGAGCTTTTGCATCGTCGGGGAGAGTGGCTTATCAGCCTCACGATGGAATGCAATGGTGTATTAAGAGAACCGACTAGCGGTAAGGCTTGCGGCCTTGACTGGGGAGTAAACAAGCTTCTCAGCGTTGCAACAGAATCCGACGGTTATCAGGTTGATAATCCCCGTTGGTTTCAGCAGGAAAGAGAAAAATTAAAGGCTCTGAAGCAAGCGGTTAGCAGAAAGAAAAAAGGCTCAAACCGATGGAAGAAAGCCTGCAAGAAGCTGTCCACTCATCACCGGAAAGCAGCTAACCGGCGCAACCATGAACATCATCAATTATCGGCTCAAGTAGCCTCGCAATACGCTCTTGTGGCGACTGAGAAATTGCAGGTCAAGAATATGACCGGCAGTGCAAAAGGTACCTCAGAGAAGCCCGGGAAAAACGTAAAACAGAAAGCAGGTTTAAACCGTGAGATTTTAGACACTGCGCCAGCGACCTTGCTGGCTATGATCGCCTACAAAGTGAAGGAAACTGGTGGGCTATTCATAGAGACACCGACAAGGAAACTTAAACCCTCGCAGCGTTGCCCTGTATGCTGGTCAGTGAAGAAAAAGACACTGAAAGAACGGGTGCATCAATGCGAAGTCTGTGGTTGCAATGAAAATCGGGATATTGCCGCCGCACGGGTTAATTTAATCTGGGCGTTAAATGAGTTGGGGTCGGAAACCGGCCTACACAGAGCTTGCTCTGTAAAACCACCACCAAATCTTTAGAATTGGTGGTGGTAGTTTATACACTACTGTCCGTTCTTCTTCTGCACCACCCGCTGCCAGATACATTTTTTGCAAGAACTCGATCTGCTTTTGCTTTTGCTTCACCATTATCCCAAATAGCTTTGGCAAACGTTCCTGATTCCCCTCCGCCAACGTGAAATTTACATGATTTATCCCTTTGGCGATATTACGCATATCTACAAGATTAGAAGCAATTTGCTCAGCAAATGCCTCGGCACATGCATCGCCATCTTGTTCTGCTTCTGCCCGCTTGATAGCATCAATAGCCCAGTCTTTGACTTTAACTTGAATAATCAACGAATCACCATTTTCACCCCTTTCTACCGACGGGAAATTATAGGGTATCGGATTAAACGCCTGGGGATGAGGTGTCTCAGAGTCCGTTGCTTCCGTGGTTTTAGCTGCAGAGCTTTTCATATCTTCATCAGCACAGCATGACGTACCAGAAGGTGGAGAAGTAGAGTTCCCGGAGTCACAGGTTCGGCAGAACAGCTCTTTGCCGCACTTCTCGCAGGTAAAGGGCTGTGCCAGCACTTTTGCGCTAAGTAACAAAACAAATAAGGGAAGCCATCTTGATTGATGAATAAAATAATGATGCATATCCCAATTCGCCCTTAATAAAAAAACGAATATGAGCATAGACTAAAATTTTGCACTGCAAGCCAGCAAAATTCGTAGAGAAAGGCGAGCTCAGCCCAACCCGATGATACGACAGCTCGTTCAGGAGATGATGGTGACTTCCATTAGCATGAACCTGGTAGCCGCTATGCTGATCAGCGTTTTCACCGGCATGTTATTCGAACTGATTCGTAAGAAAAACGTCAAGGAAGCCCTGTTTGGCTTTGATAAATTCCTGGCGGGAATGGGAGCGGTCTTCGGTCCTGTTGTCGGTCTGATTATCGGTGCTGAAGTCTTCGCTATGGGTCTCAAACAGATTGGTGCTATCGACTCTCTGTTGGGCTCTGCCCAAGGGCTGGGCATTGGTGCGGCCTTTATGGCTGTTTTCATGGCCGTATTGATCGCCATCTCCTCCTCCATCATGATGGGTTCTGGCAACGGGATATTATTGAGGTCCCGTTTTTGTTGGTATGGGGCTACTATTCTCTGAGTTCACGTCAATGCAGTAATGAAAGAAGGACTGACTTGAATATACAATAGGGTGAACTTGCTCAGATTTTCTATCATCTGGCTTGCTGTTTAAAACAAGGCATATTCTTTAAATGTATACAGACTATCAGGCAGGCTACCTGGCACACTGGCTCACCCTCGAAGGCAAAGCAGAAGAAACACTGACTCAGGCCATTGCCAGTGCCAAGGTTGATATGAACCCGCATCAGGTTCAGGCGGCTCTGTTTGCTCTTGAGTCGCCCCTGTCACAGGGTGTGATTCTGGCAGATGAAGTAGGGCTCGGTAAAACCATAGAAGCCAGTCTTGTTCTGAGTCAGAACTGGGCTGAACACAGACGCAAACTATTGCTTATAGTACCAGCCACCCTCCGAAAGCAATGGAGTCAGGAGCTGGAAGAAAAGTTCTCTCTGCCCTCCATCATCCTGGAAGCCAGAAATTTTAATCAGGCCCGCAAGCAAGGTGTTGGCAATCCGTTTGATGCAGAAACAGCTTTTAAAGCACCGGCTATCATTATTTGCTCCTATGAATTTGCAGCACGAAAGGAGCAAGAGCTGGGTATGGTTCCATGGGATCTGGTGGTTTTCGACGAAGCCCACAAACTCCGTAATATCTACAAGAAATCAGGAGCTGTGACAGCTAAAAAGCTTAATAGTGCATTGCAAGGTTGCCCAAAAGTATTGCTGTCAGCGACACCGTTGCAGAATAACCTGGAAGAACTGTATGGTCTTGTATCGGTGGTTGATCCACACTTTTTTGGCGGTCTCGAAGCCTTCAAATCCCGATATTGTAAGGCCAAATTATCCGATGTAGAACTCTCCCTTTTGCGCAGTCGCCTGGCAAAGGTTTGTCATCGAACATTACGCAGGCAGGTTCAGGAAGAAGGAGGTATTAATTTTACCCGGCGATATTCCATGACCGAAGATTTTCGCCCCTCAGGTCAGGAGCTTGATTTCTATAGGCAGTTCTCATCTTACCTGCAAGATCCGGAGACTCTAGCGATAAAAAGAGGGGCCCGCCACTTGGTAACGCTGGTGATACGGAAGATTTTGGCTTCTTCCAGTTTTGCAATTCAGGGCACACTGGAAAATATGATTACACGCTTAGAAGAAAAGGCATCGCTTTCAGCGGCTTTGAGAGATTTTGATCCCTATGATGACCTTGTGGATGAAACAGGTGAAAGCGATGCTGAGTTCGAGGTAGAAGCATTTAAGGCTGAAATCGATAAACTCAAGGACTTCAAATCCCTGGCTGCCAGTATCAGTACAAATGCCAAAGCGGACGCTCTGGTGGGGGTACTGGACAGGGCTTTTGATATGGCAGAGCGCCTCGGAGGACTGCGAAAGGCTGTTGTCTTCACTGAGTCAGTAAGAACTCAGCAGTGGTTGCTTGAGCTTTTATCCACTGAAGGTTATCAGGATAAAATTGTCCTGCTCAATGGCAGTAACAGTGACCCGGCCTCCAAAGTCATTTATGAAGAATGGTTGAAAAAGCATAAGTGCTCCTCGAAAGTTTCAGGTTCAAAAACAGCAGATATGAAGGCTGCTCTGGTGGATAAGTTTCGGGATGACGCCACTTTAATGATCTGTACAGAAGCGGGAGCAGAAGGTATAAACCTGCAGTTTTGTTCTCTGTTGATCAATTATGACCTGCCTTGGAATCCTCAACGTGTGGAGCAGCGTATTGGTCGTGTACACCGTTATGGTCAGAAGCACGATGTAGTGATTGTTAATTTTATCAACAAGGGTAATCGTGCTGACCAGAAAGTGTTCGAGCTACTTAACCGAAAATTCAAGCTGTTTGAGGGTGTCTTTGGGGCATCGGATGAAATTCTGGGATCTATCGAGTCCGGGGTGGATGTAGAGCGTCGTATTCATGAGATCTACCAACAATGCCGGTCTGATGAAGAAATCGATAAAGCTTTTCAGCGTCTGAATGAAGAAAAAAGCGAGCAGATTGAGCAGAGGTTTCAGGATACCCGCCGCTCATTGCTGGAACGTTTTGATGCAGACGTGGTTAAACAGCTCAATATGACTCGTGAAAAAACCACAGAGCAGCTTTCTAAGTACCAGAAGCGTTTGCTCAAGTTTGCCAGAATGGCCCTACCTGATGCTGATTTTGACCATGAGGTCAGCGACCACCGGTTTGCTTACCGCGGCCAATGTTACGATGTTCACTGGGAAACAGCCGATGAAACCGATGCGCAGTTCTTCCGTCCCCATGATGGGCTGGGTCATCAATTGATCGAGCGACATCAGTTGTCGATGAAGCAGCAGAGTTCAATTCCTGAGGTAGAGTTCACCTATCAACCTCAGGGGGAAGGGCAATTTTCTGATTTGCAACCCTTTATCGGAATGTCGGGCGAACTCGTGATTGACCTTCTCAGTTTTAACATGAAAAACCACCGTATCGAATATCTGGTGGCGGCGGGTTTAACCGATACTGGTCAGGTTCTGAAACCGCAAACCATTGATAGGTTATTGCTTCAGCCAGGTCATGAGACAGGTCGTGTTGTCTCTCTTGCACAGACTGAAATACTGGAAACCAGTCTGCTACAGGAAGAGCAGTTTTACGAAGAGCGGACTAACCGGTATTTGGAACATTATTATGAAGAAGAAACGGAAAAGCTTGAGCGCTGGGCTGAAGATCGAAGATTGGCACTGGATATAAAAACCCGTCAACTGGACTCTGAAATAAAAGAGATGCGTAAGAGCATCAGGCAATTGCCCACTCTGGCCGAAAAGCGGGATGGCCAGCGGGCACTTAAGAAACTGGAGAGAGAAAGAGATAGTGCCCTGCTCAATTACCATGAAGAAAAGAAAAAAATTGAGCTAAAAGAGGATCGTCTGCTGGATGACATTGATGAAAAATTGAAGATGACGAAAAGCAGACAACGGCTTTTTGCAATGAAATGGACTCTGACCGGAGGAGAGCGATAAATGGATCGTGAAAAGCTGGTGCGAGAACTGCTCTATCAGATTCGTCTGGGAGAAGACTCCAACTATGAGTTCAAAGAAGTCATGGTAAAGGGGAAAAAGATTACAGGCCCTTTGCAAAAAGATCTTGCCGATGAGATCGCTGCCTTTGCCAATGCCAGAGGAGGCATTATCCTGCTTGGAGTCGATGACAAAGATCGCAAGGTAACCGGTATTGATAAGCCTATGGTTGACAGCGTTCAGGGGATGATTACCCGTGCTTGTCATGACAATATTGTGCCGCCTATCAACCCTTATACCCGGCTGGTTGAGTTGCCCGATGAAACAGGCAACCAGAAAGTGGTTGTTTATATCAAGGTGGATAAAAGTCTCTTTGTTCATAACAGCAATGGTCGCTACTATCATCGAGCTAACGAGTCCAAAAAAGAGATGGCTCCTGACTATCTGGCCCGACTGATGATGCAACGCAGTCAGGCAAGAATGATCTGGTTTGATGAACAGGCTGTGCCTGGCAGTGTAGAAGCCGACCTGGATCAGATTCTGGCAGGTCGCTTTCTTCGAGGTGATCAGCCAAAAAGCATCCAGTTCAGAAAGCTTAAACTGCTGGTGCAGGATGATGATGACAATACTTGTCTGAGTATTGCCGGTGCCTTGATGGCGACCCGCTCTCCCCAGCTTTGGTTACCTGACGCCTATATTCAGGCTATCTGTTATTCTGGTGAGCACCGGGATGCAGATGACCAGCTGGACGCTCAGGATATTACCGGCTCATTGGACGAACAGGTCATACAGGCGTTGAATTTTGTTGAGCGCAATATGAAAACCTCGGCCACAAAAACCATTGGCAGGAAAGATGTCCCCCAGTACAGGCTCAAGGCTATTTTTGAAGCACTGGTCAATGCTGTGGCCCACCGGGACTATGCGATTTATGGCAGCAAAATACGACTGCATATGTTTACCGACCGGCTGATTATCTCTTCACCGGGTGCTCTGGTGAACACTTTGGAAGTCGGTGATCTGGAGCTGCGACAGGCAGCACGAAACCAGCTGATCACAACCCTGTTAGCCCGCTGTCCGGTGAGCAATCAGACTGTCGAGCGAGCAATGATGATGGATAAGCGTGGTGAAGGTGTGCCTGTGATTTTGCATGAATCCGAGAGCCTTTCGGGCCGCTTGCCGGAGTACGTGATGGTGGGTGAAGAGTTGCAGTTGACGGTATTTGCGGCTAAACCAAAATCTGCTTGATGCATTAGTTAGCGATAAATGGAGACTCACGGTGATTGACAGCAACGAATGGATAGAGTGCAATCCCGAAATTATGAGAGGTAAGCCCTGTATTAAGGGAACACGGATCACCGTTAAACTATCCTCGAAATTCTGAGTGCCGGTATGAACTTCGCTGAGATCATCTCTGATTTTCCCAGCCTTGATGAGGTCAAGATCAAGCGGCTCTCTGTTATGCGCCTAACTACACCTGACTCAGTTTCAGCTTAATCGGTGAAAGGGCTGAACCCAATGAATCCAAGATACAAATGATGAGCAAAAAGCAAAAACTGGAGCTGACCTGGATCGGCAAGGAAAAACGCCCTCGACTGGAACCCCGTATTCTGCTGGAAGATACCAGCCTGTCCTACAAGGCTTGTTCTGCATCAGCACCAGTGACCGATCTGTTTGCCGAACAGGAAGCTGAAAAGCAAACGACATTTGACGACAACCTGCTGATCCAGGGTGATAACCTGCTGGCGCTCAAGGCGCTGGAGCAGAGGTATGCGGGTAAGGTGAAGTGCGTGTTCATTGATCCGCCTTACAATACGGGCAGTGCCTTTACTCATTATGATGATGGTCTGGAGCACTCAATGTGGTTGTCGCTGATGCGAGACCGGCTGGAAGTGATTCGAACCCTGCTTTCCGAAGATGGTTCTTTGTGGATTACCATTGATGATAATGAAGCGCATTATTTGAAAGTGATGTGTGATGAGATTTTTGGTAGACAGAACTTCGTTGCCAACATTATTTGGTAAAAGAAATATGCTGTCGCTAATGATCATAAAACCATTGCTCCTATGCACGATCATGTATTGGTTTATCGGAAGTCTGGGCTATGGCAAAGAAATCTTTTACCAAGGCCTGAGGGAAAGGATAAGCAGTATAGGTTTGAAGATGAGAAAGGGGTTTTTCGTACATCAGATTATACATGCAATAAATCAGCTGAAGAGCGACCTAACCTCTATTATCCGATTATTCATCCCACAACGGGTGAAGAGGTTTGGCCAAGTAAAACAAGGGCTTGGGCGTACTCAAAAGAAGAACACTTGCGTCATATGAATGAAGGTTTTATTTACTGGGGGAAGAATGGAACAGCGAAAATACCTTCGTTTAAAAGATATAAGCATCTTTTGAAAAATACCGGAATTGTACCTCAGACGTTGTGGACGCATGAATTTGCTGGTCACACAGATGGAGCACGTAAAGAGGTCAGAAAGTTACTTGAAAGCACATCTATAACAAATGACTTTGTAACGCCAAAGCCAGAAACATTAATACGGCAGGTATTGAAAGTAGCCTCAAACCCCGGTGATCTGATCGTCGACTCCTTCGCTGGCTCCGGCACTACTGGTGCAGTCGCCCATAAAATGGGTCGCCGCTGGATTATGGTGGAGCTGGGCGATCACTGCGAAACTCACATTGTTCCTCGAATGAGAAAAGTGATTGAAGGAGAAGATCAGGGTGGTATTTCCAAGTCGGTCAACTGGCAGGGTGGCGGTGGCTACCGCTACTTCCGGCTGGCACCTTCACTGTTGAAAAAAGACAACAGGGGCAACTGGGTTATCAACAAGACTTATAACGCAGAAATGCTGTCTGAAGCCATGTGCAAACATATGGGTTTTATCTATGCACCTAGCCAGCAACACTACTGGATGCAAGGGTACAGTACTGAGAGCGACTTTGTTTATGTGACCACCGGTAGTTTGAGTCATGAACAGCTTCGGGTGATCAGTGATGAAGTCGGTGAGCATCGCAGTCTGTTGATCTGCTGCAAAGCATTTATGGCCGATGCGGAGCAGTTCCCAAACCTGACGATACGGAAGATTCCCCAAGCCATTTTGAACAAATGTGAGAGGGATCACGATGACTACAGCTTTTCACTGAACGTACTGCCGGAAGATGAAGAAGAGCACGACATTGAGCAGGATTCGCTGTAAAGGGATGTTGAAGCATGAAAACCGATGCCGTAAAAACTGTTAACCAAATAGCTGCCCGGCTCTCACTGCGTGAGCCTCAACGAGAATCTCTGAAGATACTGGCCAATGTTCTGGATCAGATGAAGCTGGCTAAAGACCCTGATCTTGATCGCTGGTTGCAGGTGGTGCAAAGCCAGTACCCTTCCGTGAAAAAGTTCGAGCGAGCCTTTCCATCACTCTGCTTTGCTTTGGCGACAGGCGTTGGTAAAACCCGGCTTATGGGAGCGATGATCGCATGGCTCTACTTGACAGGTAAAAGTCGTCACTTTTTTGTGTTGGCTCCCAATCTCACTATTTACGAAAAACTCAAAACTGATTTTACCTTGGGCAGCGCCAAGTATGTGTTCGCCGGTATACCCGAGCTGGCTCAGACGCCACCTGTGGTCATTACGGGCGAAGATTATGAAGATGGTCGTGGGGTTCGCCTGGACTATGCCGTCCCTCAAACATTAACGGCCGATCTGCTGGCCTACGAAACGGCTCCCCACATTAATGTTTTTAATATCTCCAAGATTAACGCCAAGGAAAATAAGAAAGGGGCGGCTAAATCCAAAGAAGCTAAAGTTAGACGGCTTCAGGAGTGTATTGGTGAGTCCTATTTTGATTATCTGGCGAGTTTGCCCGATCTGGTCGTCTTTATGGATGAAGCTCATCGATATTATGCCAGCGCCGGGGCAAAGGCTATTAATGACCTTAGGCCCGTATTGGGAATAGAGCTGACAGCTACACCAAAAACCACCGGGGCGCGACCTCGTGACTTTAGTAATATTGTTTATCATTATCCACTGGCTCGGGCATTGGATGATGGCTACGTAAAAATACCGGCAGTGGCAACCCGAAGAGATTTTAGAATCTCTGACTACAGTCTGGAACAGCTGGAAAAAATCAAACTGGAGGATGGCGTTCATCACCATGAGTACGTCAAGGCAGAGCTGGAAATCTATGCCCGTAGTACCGAAAACAGGCCGATAAAGCCTTTCATGCTGATAGTGGCTCAGGATACTCAACATGCTGCACTGCTGAAAGCAACGGTGGAATCCCTGTTTGATGGTCGTTATCAAAACAAAGTGATTGAGATACATTCCAACCAGAGCGGCGAAGAGTCGGATGTCGCCATGCAGCGATTATTGGCTGTAGAACGTGACAAAGACACTGAGATTGTTATTCATGTCAACAAGTTGAAGGAGGGCTGGGATGTTACTAATCTCTACACTATTGTGCCGCTCAGGGCTTCTGCCTCGGAGATTCTGACAGAGCAGACTATTGGCCGGGGCTTACGTCTCCCTTATAACAAAAGAACGGGTGTTGAATCTGTAGATCGTCTTACTATTATTGCCCATGATCGCTACCAGGATGTTATCGATCGGGCCAACGATGACGAGTCGATCATTCGAAGAACGGTTTATATCGGTGATGATGACGAATCAGACGTACCGGAACGTAAACCAAAGGTGTTACACACTCCCTCTTGGGCGGAAATGATCACTACTGGCCGACAGGCTACTCAGAATGATCGGGAAATAAAAGAGCCTGCTGGTCAGTACGCAGTGCCGCAAAAAAACAGTGAGCAGGTCAGGGTAGCAGATATTGCCCTTGAAACCATCCAGAAGGAAGCTGCCCGTCTCTCTTCGTCCAGACAGCTCGATACTCCTGAAGTGAGGGAAAAAGTGCTTGAACAAGTACAAAGAGTAGTGAAACAGAATGCTCCCCTTCAGGCCACTCTGGAAGGATTGGAAACCTCAAATGAGCTGGATGAAAAAGAGGTTACAGGCATTGTAAATGAGGTGGCCTCCAAGGTTATTGAGTTTACAATCGATATTCCCCAGATCACGGTTTTGCCCACACGTGAAGTGGATTACGGTTTCAGTCATTTTCATTTGACCGGACTAGACAAGATCAATTTTCAACCTGTTAGCCGCGAGATTCTCCTTCAGCATCTCGAGGATAATAAAACTTCAGTGATTCAGTGGGTGGATGAGGCAGCCAGAGAAGAGCATCTGGAAAACTATATTGTCCGCAGCTTAATGAGTATGGATGCTATTGATTATGATGAGCACTCGGAGCTTTTGTATCAATTAGCTCAGGAGATGGTTGACCACCTCAGAGGTTATCTGTGTGGCGATCATGCAGATCCCCATAGCGAAAAGAAAATCGAAAATGTTCTGATATTCTGGCAAAAGCCGATTTGTGACTTCATCTGGGCCCAGATGCAAGAGAATACCTGGAAAACGCCTACGGATTACATAGGTAACGTAACTCAGGGCTTTGAAATTCTGAGACCCCTCACCTTTTCCATTGCGGCTGACGAGCAACCCAGAGACTTTCGAGCACCGGTAGCAAATAAGCAGAAAGTGAAGCAGATGGTTTTCACTGGTTTTTCTCGCTGCTGCTATCCCTTTCAAAAGTTTGACTCGGTTGAGGGTGAGCTGCGTTTGGCCCAGATTCTTGAATCAGACAAAGATGTGATCCGATGGATGAAGCCCGCAACCGGACAGTTCAGAATTGAATATATCAATGGCAGAAACTACGAACCCGACTTTGTCGTGGAGATTAGTGATGCTTATCTGATGATAGAGCCTAAGCAGACAAAGCTGCTTGAACTGGATGAGGTGAAACTCAAAGCTAATGCGGCTGTGCGCTGGTGTGGTTTTGCCAATGAACATGCGAAGGAACATGGCACAAAACCATGGTTTTATCTGTTAATACCTCACGATGCTATTGAGCTCAATCGAAGTGTGGCGACCCTAAAAACTGAGTTTGAATACAAACCCTGAACTGTGTTTTGAATAACGCATTTTCGCATATGGCTGCTTCTCCCTGAGATAGGCGCTTGGTCGATCTCAGGAAGAACAGAAACCAGCCTTACTCCGAACCAGGCACCAATCCCGCTGCCCGGCACAGTAACTCTTCAATCTCATCCCATGGCAGGGGTTCGTTGTGAATCACCTCAACCCGACTGTTATCGCATTCATCCAGTTCCATAATGCTGACAACACCCTCCTGGGCATTAAATGCCCTGGGTCCAAGGTTGGTGTGGACCACGGCTTTCAGACGTTTGGCAGGAATGCTGTTGAACAGATGAAACAGTGCATCGAAAGAAAACACCAGCATTGAACTGTAAAGCCAGCCGCAGCTGAAATGACCCTGTCCCTTGTTTTCCCGCCGGATAAACAGCTCGCCATCAGGCAGTTGCAGGGGCGCTGTTTCCGGCATGGCACTGTGTGAATGGTGGGCATCAGGGTGCAGGGCGACCTGATGACCCTTGGGAAGGTCCAGCCATTGGTGCTCCAGTGCACCATGGGCTACCCAGGCTGTTTTGAATGTTTTGTTTTCCATAGTGCGACAGAAAGCGCGACAGAATTCGTCAAAACGCTCTTTGTCAGCATCCTCACAACAGTCGGTTTTATTGGCGACAATGACATCGGCCAGGGCAATTTGATCCTGAAAGTTTTCATTATCCAGGTAACGTGGGTCTTGCAGATTCCGGGGGTCTACCAGACAAATACTGGCTTTCAGATCAAGCACTTCGCCATAGTGTTCACCTGAAAGGGTTTGCAGGATCTGCTCCGGATGGCCCAGCCCGGTGGGCTCGATCAGAATGCGGTCTGGTTTACTGCGGGCAATCAGCATATTCAGTCCGATCTGCATCGGCAGCCCGGCAACACAGCACATGCAGCCTCCGGGTACTTCCCGGACAACAGCACCTTTGCCTGACATCATGGCGCCATCGATGCCGATTTCTCCAAATTCATTCACCAGTACACCCCAGGTCTCGCCCTTGGGCTTATTGGCCAGCAGGTGAAGGATGGCAGTGGTTTTACCGGATCCCAGGAATCCGGTAATCAGGTTAGTTGGGATTGCTTTGATCATAAAATCTGAAACTGATTGGGTTTGTTACAATATAACGTTTTTAGGGAGGGTATGGGAGAAGAATTTCTTTAAACTCCGCCTATTGATGGAAGAAACCGGAAAATCGTCGATAGTTAGATGTAAGGGATTTTTAGTGTTCAGGGAGGAGATTGAGTTATGGCTGGACCAGTAGCGTTTCTTAGAGGCCTGGTAGGTGCATCACCTTCACAGAGTCCCGAGAGTGTCAAAAGCAAGAAGGTTGGACGGTATAATCATCGTACAGCTGAGGCCGTGGAAGGCAAACCTCTTTTGAGGAATTCAAAAGAATACTATACCGCTGAGGCTAAAAAGCTGGAAGAACAGGCTGGAAGGCTCTTAACGAATCAAGCGAAAGCCCCCAAGCTTGAAAAAGCTGAGGAGATGAGACGGTTGGCCGCAAATGCCCAAACCAATGATCAGCTTCATGCTAATAAACAGCGTGCAGAGGCCAAAAAGAGGATGGCCGAGATTGAGAAAAATAATAATGCCCCTCTGAATAAGATAAAAAAAGCGGCGGATAATGTCGCTAATGCCATCAAACAGGAAGCAAAAGATATTGTGCACGATGCCAAAAGGGCTGTCCGTTTGGTTGAGCGGGATGCTAAAGTAGCTAACGAAACAGATGTAATGAATAAACTGATTGATAAAAGAAAAAAAATAAAATGGTATAAGCAACCTGCGGAGAGCTTCACGCTATGGCGTAAAATAAGGGAGCAGAGAGTCAAGATTGCGCATCTTAATAATAAGAAAATTTAACAGTAAAGCCCCCGTTCAGAGGGGCGTTTTTTTTAGATGAATAGAGTGTTCAGCTCTCAGGGAGGAGAATGAATCATGGCAGGACCAGTAAATTTTCTCAAAGGTTTGGCGGGAGCGTCACCTTCACACAGCCCAGACAAGGTCAAAGTATGGTGGACCCCACTGTCAAGACAGTAAATCAACAAATTTAAGTTAAGTCCTGGCAGTGGTTGAAAATCCCTCATGCAAAGTGAATTGCCTTCGGTGTCTTATAGTCCAGCGACTGATGTAATCGCTCAGTGTTGTAAAACTCAAAGTACTCATCCAGCCCTGCGTGAAGCTCAGGAACCGTCTGAAACTCATGTGTGTATAGCCATTCGTACTTGACGGAACGCCAGAGCCTTTCTACAAAAATGTTATCCAGTGCTCGGCCTTTGCCGTCCATACTGATCTTGATTTCCCGTTCCTGTAAGGGTGCCAGAAAATCATGGCTGGTAAACTGACAGCCTTGATCTGTGTTGAATATGTCAGGCTGTGCCCGCTCCAGAGCACGGTTCAACGCATGGATACAAAAATCTGCATCCAATGTATTTGATAACTCCCAGCTCACCACGTAACGGCTATACCAGTCAATAATGGCAACCAGATACATGAACCCCTGCGGCATAGGGCAGTAGGTAATATCAGTACTCCACACCTGGTTAGGCCTGAGAATCTCAACCCCTCGAAGCAAGTAAGGGTACACCTTGTGCTCCTTGTTCCTCAGACTGGTTCCAGGTTTTGGCCCTACACCCTGTATGCCCATCAGCTGCATGAGCCGCTGAACACGCTTCCTGTTGACTGGATAGCCCTGGTTATTCAGCCACGCTGTTAACCTGCGACTGCCGTAATACGGTGTACGTGTATACTGTTCGTCAATCAAGCGCATCAGGCTCAGGTTCTCCAGGCTTTCCTGAGCCTGAGAGGCTTGGTAATACCAACTTGACCTGTTTAACCCAATCAGCTCACATTGTCGCTGAATGCTCAGTTCTGGATGATCTGGCTCAATGCACCTCCGCTTCTCATCAGTGGACATTGCCTGATTTTTTTTTCAACCAGTCCAGCTCCATTTTGAGCCGACCGATCTCTTGGTAAAGTGGCGCTGTCAGCGTTTCCGGATCAACCTCTGGTCTTGTCCTGCCGAAGACCTCTGAAATCCCTTGGAGCAGTTGACGCTTCCACTGACTGACCTGCACAGCTGCAACTTCATGCTCACTGGCCAGCTGGTTTATAGTCTTATCGCCCTTGTAAGCTTCCAGTGCCACCTGTGCCTTGAACTCGGGCGCGTGTCGTTTTCTTTTTGCTGCCATGATTCCCTCCTTTAGGGTCATGTTACAGCCAGAAAACTTAACTTAGCTAGCTGTCCAGTTTATGGGGTCCACTATAAAGGCGAGCAGGTTGGACGATACAATCATCGTACTGCAAAGGCTGTAGAGGGTGAACCCATTCTGAAGAAATCAAAAGAACATTTCATCGCTAAAGCTGAAAAGCTGGAAAAGCAAGCTGGAAAGTTCAGATCGAAGATTGCGAAAGAGGTCACTCTTGGAAAAGCTCAGGACATGAGAGCCCATGCTGAAAGTGCTAAAACCAATGCTGAGCTCCATGCTGAAGAAAGGCTTAAGGACAGCATAGCAGCTGAAAGAATGAGAAAAAAACAGACGGGTGCCCCGGATCAGGCCAAAAGCAAGCAGGTTAAACAAGATGATCATCCTACGGACGCAAAGGGTAGGCCGATCCTGGAGGGATCAAAAGAATACCTTTTCGCTCAGGCTATAAGGATAGAAAAGGAGGCTGCAAGTTGCGTAACCAGGCTTGAGTACGCCGTCAAAATCAATGAGGCGTATTCTCTGAAAATCGATGCCGTAAATGCTAAAAGCAATGCTGAGCTCTATGCTGAAAAAGAGTCAGAGGAAGCCAAAAACCGAAAAAAACAGAGTAATCCTCTGGATCAAATAAAAAAAGCGGCGGGTAAGGCGGCTGATGCTATCAAGCATGAAGTAGCCGAGCTTCGAAACGATGGTGTAAAAAAACTCAGTGATTGGGAACGTAAAGTTAAACTGGCCGACGAAGATGAGATATTGGACCTTCTGATTAAGAAAAAAGAAGTAACTATTCAGCCCCCCCCTGTAATCGACTGGTATTTTCGTGATTTTGTGCCACCCTGAAGTACAGTTTCCTGGTCGTATGCCGCTATGAGTCAGCTTACTCCCGAATTTCAGATGATTGTCGCCCTCCTTGCCGTTGTGAATGAGCTGCAAGAGCAGGTGACCGTGCTGAGCCAGCAAGGGGCAAAGCTGGAGACGGAGAACAAAGAACTCTCAGCTAGACTCAATACCAACAGCCGCAACAGCAGCAAGCCTCCATCCTCGGATGGATATGCAAAACCCAACGCCAAAGCAAAGGACTCTTTAGAGGCGACGGAGAGCGACCCAAAAGACGAAAAACCCAACCCAAAAAGCTTACGAAAGAAGTCAGGTCGTAAGCCTGGCGGCCAGAAAGGTCACAAGGGTTCTACGCTTCGACAAGCTGCTAAAGCAGAGCATACCCACTACCACCCTGTCATTGACTGCGAAAATGCGGTTGCTCGCTGCGTTCGGAAAAAACGGTTAAGCGGGTTGAACGACAAGTGTTTGAACCTGGTCGTTTTGGTCACTTTGAAGTGACTGCTCATGTAGCAGAGGTCAAAAAGTGTAGCTGCGGTCATGTAACGCAGGCCAGCTTCCCTGAAGGCGTAGACTCTCATGTGCAGTATGGGCCCGTTACTCAGGCACTGGCCGTGTATCTTTGCCAGTATCAGCTGGTGCCTTACAAGCGTGCTTCCCAGTTCTTCATGGATATTTTCGGATTAGAGGTTAGCCCGGGTTCTATCTGCACCTTCCAGGAAAAGGCTTATAACCAGTTAGCCAGCACCGAACAGGCTATTGCCGATGCCCTCAAGGTAGAACCCATTGCCGGTGCTGACGAAACAGGCATGAGAGTAGCCGGGGCGCTATGGTGGATGCATGTCCTTCGTACTGAAAAATGGACGATGTACCACCTTGATCCCAGTCGAGGTCACTCCGCCATAGAGTCCATGGGCATCTTACTGGCCTTTGCTGGAATATTAGTTCATGACCACTACAAGGCTTACTTCCGTTATGCTGCACTTCATGCCCTCTGCAATGCCCATCACCTAAGAGAGTTACAGGGTGTTGTTGACAGGGACTGCAACCATCTTGCCGCACGCTTGCAACGGTTACTGAGACTGGCCTGCCATCTCAGCAACGGTTTCAGAAAGATTGGCATGAAGGCTATGCCAGAAGTGATTTACCAGCGCATTGCCTCACTGTTCGAGCGGACAGCGAGAAGAGCGCTGGCTGAAGAGGCTGAGTATATGGAACGAGTACGGCAACGGCTGGGTCGTGACAAAGTCAAAAATACCAAAGCCTTCAACCTGTTTAAGCGGTTGGTGGAGTTCAAGGACGAAACCTTGAGATTCATGACCGACCTCAACATCCCCTTCGACAATAATGGCAGTGAACGAGACATAAGAAATGGCAAGGTGAAGCAAAAAATATCGGGTTGTATCAGAAGCAAGAAAGGAGCGAAATGGTATTGCCGGATACGGAGTTATGTTTCATCGGCGAGAAAGCAGGGTCAGAACGTTTTCGAAGCCCTGCTTATAGCCATGAAGAATTACTGCGGTCATCCTTTGCTGGGTGCTGAATAGTTACAAAAAGAAACATTGAACTGGCGTAAGAGCCCCGTACAAAACTTCAATCTGTGGTTGGACATAAGGACACAGACAGCCAAAGTCGATAAATTTAAGGATAAAACTTAACAGTAGCGTAGCTGCTTACAGGGAAGTTTTTTTAGTCATATTGACTTCCCTCAGTCCTTCAATATGACTCCCCAGCCGCCAGATAATGAATAAACCCACCAATGTCGCGACTGATTCAAAAATAAGGTCGGATTGCTCTATCGGTGCCAAAGCCAATATTAAAAAGAGTGGCAGGCTGAACACCAGCATTCTCATGGTAACGACCCATCCTATCGAAATCAGCCGGGTCCAGAACTGTTCTCCCTGACGACCGCCATTGCAAAGCCAGACATAAAAGATGGCAATGAAAGGAGCAGAACATTCTATGGCTTCAAGCCAGCCTGAATGAGAAAAGTTGTCATGGGTGCTTTCAGAAAAAAATCCCAGCGTCAGAAGCGCCAGCCAGCACAGCGTGTAGAGATACGTTTCCCGACCAGAAAGCGGCTTCTTCCTGAGTCGCTGTTTTAGCCAGTTAATATTCCAGAACACCACGAACTGCATAATCGCACCCTCCACATCCAAATCCATCCAAACAGCTTGTGGACTTTAGAGGTTACTGGCAATGAATAGTTCCCCAGTCAGATCAACAGAAAACCAATGCCTGCAAACAGGGGCACCATCCAGGCAACAGGCAGTTTCCAGACCGCCAGCAGCAGATAAGCCAGTAATGCCAGGGCAACATCCTGTGCATCCTTGATGGCCAGAGTGATCACCGGGTTGTAGAAGGCTGCCAGAAGCAAGCCCACCACCGCAGCATTAATGCCATGAATGGCGGCTCTCAGTGTTGGCATCGCTTTCAGACGATTCCAGAAAGGCCAGGCCGCTGCCAGCAGTAGGAAAGAAGGCGCAAAAATACCCAACAAAGCCGCCAGTGCATGGGAAATACTGTAGCTGCCACCGTATACACCCCCCAGGAAAGGAGCCAGGGCAAACATAGGGCCAGGTACCGCCTGAGCGGCACTGTAACCTACCAGAAAGGCATCCGGGGTCACCCCGCCAGCATGAACCACTTCAGCCTGAAGCATGGGCAGAACGACATGACCGCCGCCAAACACCAGGGCGCCGGCACGATAGAAACTGTCAAACAGGTTCAGGCTGGTTGAGTCTGACATGCCTGCGATGAAAGGCAGTAAGAGCAAACCGGCAAGGAACAGAACCAGGGCGGTAAACGCTTGTCGTTTACTGCCTTTAACCTGGGCCTGACTATTATCCGCTGACTGATTTTTGTAGATTATGAATCCACAGGCACCCGCAACAAAAATCACCCCAATCTGGGTGAACACATGGGGCAGCACCAACATGGCTCCTGCTGACAGAATCGCTAGTGTCACTCTGGGGCGGTCCGGGCATAATGATTTCCCCATTTTGATGAGCGCGTCAGCCACTACCGCAACGGCAAACAGCTTGATGCCCTGAAGTATTCCCATAGCAGCAGGAATACCGGATATTTCACTGTAGCCCAGCGCCAGCAGAATCATGATCAGGGCCGAAGGCAAGGTGAACCCCAGGAAGGCAGCAATAGCCCCCGGCAGCCCGGCGCGTTCAAAACCTATGCTCATCCCCACCTGGCTGCTGGCCGGTCCGGGCAGCATCTGGCAAAGGGCTACGGTGTCTGCGTAATCCCTTTCGCCCAGCCACTTGCGACGTTCCACAAACTCTTTATGAAAGTAGCCGATGTGGGCCGTGGGTCCTCCGAAGGCGTAGCAACCCAGCACCAGAAAACGCCAGAAGACGTCAAGAATCGAGTGTCTCATAAGCGGTCCTCATCAATGTTGCCCGCTATTGTAGGGATGGACCTGTCATTAATCGAATCAATTCAGTTGTTGGAAATCCTTGCAGGTAGGGTTCTGTGCAAGAATTCTGCCTGTTTTTTCGCAACTGGTGGCTGTCTTATTGAATCTACTGATTGTGGGAAGGGGCTTTGGTTGAGTATGCTTCGAATGTACTTACAGATTAACCATCGGAGTGAATAACAATGGGTCTTGGTGGAATCAGTATCTGGCAGTTATTAATTATTCTGCTGATTGTCGTGATGTTGTTCGGCACGAAAAAACTGAAGAATATGGGCGGTGACCTGGGTGGTGCGGTGAAAGGTTTCAAGAAGGCGTTAAATGAAGAAGAGAACGACGCCGCTGTGAAAAAGGCCGCACAGGAAGACAGCACTCAAAAAGAAATTTCCCATAAAGCCTGAGGCTATTGGGGGCCAATACAGTCCCCGGTAGATATGAGCCTATTTCTGCAGGTTTTTTGAGGATAATAAACACATGTCATCTACTATCGAGAGCAATGACGAGCAGAAGCCGCTGGTTCAGCACCTGCTTGAGCTGAGAACCCGTGTCCTGCGCAGCATGGTGGTTGTGCTGATTATTTTTGCCGGGCTGTTCTACTTTTCCAGTACGCTCTATGAGTTCTTTTCAGAGCCTCTGAGGGTTTTCCTGCCGGAAAACACCAGCATGATCGCGACCGACGTTGCATCACCCTTTCTGGCACCTTTCAAACTGACCATGATCCTGGCACTGTTTGCCGCGATTCCTTTTATTCTGAATCAGGTATGGGGGTTTATTGCACCAGGGCTTTACAAGCATGAGAAAAGGCTGGCGGTGCCACTGCTGGTGGCCAGTGTCGTCTTGTTTTATGCCGGGGTCGCCTTTGCTTACTTTGTGGTCTTTCCGCTGATTTTTGGTTTCTTTACCAGTACCGGTCCTGAGAGCGTCGCGGTGATGACCGATATAAACAGTTACCTGAATTTTATTCTGAAACTGTTTTTTGCCTTCGGTATGGCATTTGAGATTCCTGTTGCCACAGTGCTGCTGATCTGGTCGGGCATCTCAACCGTTGAGTCCATGTCCAAAAAGCGTCCGTACATAGTCGTAGGTTGTTTTGTCCTGGGCATGTTGCTGACACCGCCCGATGTGATTTCCCAAACTTTGCTGGCTGGCCCGATGTGGCTGTTGTTTGAGGTGGGTATTCTGTTTGCCCGTCTGACTTCTCGAAAATCAAAGGAAGTGCAAGTTAAATCTTGAATATTATCTGGGTGCTGATGGTGGCAATCATCTTTAAAACGACCGTGGGCTGGCTGGTGTGGGTCGCCTTGATTGTGCTCTATCTGCTTTCGGTTACCCCTGTTGCCAACCTCTTGGCCAGGGGATTGGAGACCTATCCTCCTGTTGATACGGAGGTTTGTAAAAAGGCCGATGCCATTGTGCTGTTGGGGGGAGGCAGGCCCAGAAGCTCTCCCGAACTGGAGGGGTATCAACCGACCTCTTTGTCACTTGAGCGCATTCGTTATGCCGCCTTGCTGTACCGGGAGTGTCGAGTCCCCATTCTGGCCACCGGGGGTGGTGAGCGACCGGAGTCAGAAATGATGGCCAGAGTGCTCAAAAATGATTACAACGTGGATGTGACGTGGATAGAAAATCAAAGCACGACTACCTGGCAAAATGCTCAGAACAGTAAAAAGCTGTTGGATAAAGAACGACTGGATAAAAAGCAGCCAACCGTTGTCCTGGTCACCCATGCCTGGCACATGCCCCGGTCAGTGATGAGTTTTAAAAAGGCGGGCTTTACAGTGATTCCGGCACCGACGGCATTTATCTCGAAAGAGATTCCCTGGCGAAAAGGTGCTTACTGGATACCGAGGGTTCGAAACCTCAGGACCAGTGAACTGGCTCTGCATGAATACCTGGGATTCGCCTGGTACTGGCTGACCCACCGATAGAGAGGGCTATTTGATGATGCCACCTTTAGTGGCTCGTCCCGGATCCAGAATTTTCTTCAAAGCCTCTTCCGACATGCCGGTTTTTTCTTTAGCGACCTCAATGACAGGTCGTTTCTCGCGGTACGCCTGCTTGGCAATTTCTGCCGCCTTCATATAGCCAATCAACGGGTTTAGTGCTGTCACCAGGACGGGATTGCGGCTCAGTGTTTCTTTGATATGAGCTTCCTTGACGGTAAAGCCAGCTATCGCCTTATCGGCAAGAATCAGACTGCTGTTGGTGGCCAGAGTAAGGCTGTTGATCAAATTGTTGGCGATCAGTGGCAGCATGACATTGAGCTGAAAGTTGCCAGATTGGGCGGCAATAGCGATGGCTGCATCCAGTCCCATGATCTGGGCGGCCGCCATGGTAACCGATTCAGAGATCACCGGATTGACCTTGCCCGGCATGATACTGGAACCAGGTTGCAGGGTTGGTAGTTCGATCTCACCCAGTCCCGCCAAAGGTCCACTGTTCATCAGGCGCAGATCATTGGCGATTTTCATCAATGACACCGCCACACTGCGAAGGTCAGAGGACAGCTCAAGTGCTGTGGCTGGCATACTCTGGGCAGCAAAGAAGTTACTGGCAGGCTGGAAAGGCAGGCCGGTATCCTGGCTCAATTGATGGCTGACTTTTTCGGCAAAGTCATGATGGGTATTGGTTCCGGTTCCTACCGCGGTGCCTCCCAGAGTGAGCTGATAGAGACGCTCAAGGGTTTGTTTGATTCGCTGTCTGTCGTTGTTAAGCAGTGCCATCCAGCCACTGATTTCCTGACCAAACGTCACCGGCATGGCGTCCATCATGTGGGTTCTGCCGGTTTTCACGGTATTCTCAAGCTCCACCCGACGTTTATCCATGACTTCCAGAAGATGATCCAAAGCAGGCAGCAGGTGATTGTGAACCAGCAGCGCAGAAGACACATGAATAGCAGAAGGAATCACGTCGTTACTGCTCTGCCCCATATTGATGTGGTCATTGGGCGAAATTTTTAACCCTGAAGAACGATTGATCAGATTACTGATCACTTCGTTCACATTCATATTACTGCTGGTTCCGGACCCGGTCTGGTAGACATCGACAGGAAACTGATCAGCGTATTCTCCTGCAATAAGCGTGTCTGCCGCTGCAATAATGGCCAGGGCATGTTCATCAGACAGTAACTCAAGTGACTGATTGGTTCGGGCGGCGGCTTTTTTGATGCGGACAATGGCTGTTATGAAAGGATGGGGCAACGGCTGGCCACTGACAGGAAAATTCTCAACCGCCCGCTGGGTCTGGGCACCGTACAGGGCGTTCCTGGGGACGCTCACTTCTCCCAGACTGTCTCGTTCAATTCGTACCCCGGATGAGGGTTCTGTAGAGCTGTACATAGCTGTTGATTGTCCTATTAATAGTGCCATTAATAGCGCCGGAGTCAAATATCGCCAGGGCTTTAGCATGAAGCTGGAGTTTGCCATTGAATCGAAACCCTATTCGGTCCGGAATTCGAATGTGAACGCCTCCATCATAGACTCTTCATTTCAGAAGCGAGACTTCTGGGATCTTCTTGCGCTGAGCACTGACACTACCATCATTAACAGACTCAGGAATAAAACAGGCCAGGATCCAAACACCATGAAAGGCGTATTGCCTGTCATGACTTCAGCGGTACCTCTCAGTACTCCGGGTTTGAAGCGTTCGATGCTTTCAGCCACTCTTCCTTTGTCGTCTATAAGGGCGCTGATACCGTCATTGGTCGCACGAATCATATATCGACCTGTTTCCAGTGAGCGCATACGGGCCATCTGAAAGTGTTGCTCAGGGCCAATGGATTTGCCAAACCAGGTGTCATTACTGATGGTTATTAACAACCCACTGTCTTTTGCCTGCTGGGCAGCAAAGTCAGGGTAGACCACTTCATAACAAATATAAGCGGTAATTACCGCATTAGGGATTCGCAGTTTTTCCTGCCTGCTATGACCGGGGCTGAAGGCCGACATAGGCAGGTCAAAGAAGCGGATCAGGCCGCGCAGGGCTGAATCGAAAGGGACGTACTCGCCAAAGGGAACCAGCTTCTGTTTGTAGTACCGACCTTCTCCCAGACCCATGGCGAGTATGCCGTTGTAATAGTTTTCGTCGACCAGGGATTTTGTCTCTTCCGATCGCTCATCAATCGG
The DNA here is from genome assembly GCF_023822025.1 of Endozoicomonas sp. 4G. Lineage (NCBI taxonomy): Bacteria > Pseudomonadati > Pseudomonadota > Gammaproteobacteria > Oceanospirillales > Endozoicomonadaceae > Endozoicomonas > Endozoicomonas sp. 4G. The sequence goes on from NZ_CP082909.1 coordinate 5,905,495, forward strand.
CAAGCCGATAATCAGGGCGCTGTTGTGTTCAGCGGCTTTACGATTGAGTTGGCTGAGCACGGATCGGGCCTGACTGTAGAGAAGAGGTATGGCATTTTCAGGCCAGACGATCAGCTCCTGATCCCACTCGTCTTTAGAAAGCCCGTAGTAAGTAGCCAGCGTTTCCTCAACATAGCCTGGATCCCATTTCAGGAGCTGGGGGATATTCCCCTGAACTGCGCTGAAACTGATCTCTCCCACGGGCCGGGTCCACTGGATTTTAGCCAGTGGCACGGAGGCAATCCAGAACAGTAAGGTGATGGACAGGGCGATCAAAGGTGGGTTCCGATTCGCTCGATCAGTGACCAGAGTTGCAGTAATCAGGGCCGCAGTGGTAGCCATGAGCAGACTCAAACCAAAAACACCAACGACAGGTGCCCAGGATTGAACAGGCGTGTCGAGCAGTGCGTAACCCTCAAGCAGCCAGGGGAAACCGGTGAGCAGCCAGCTGCGAACCCATTCAAACAGTGTCCATAATCCGGCGAACAGCAGGGCCTGCTGCCAGGGCGCCTGAATATTGAACCGATGCCTGATTTTTGCATAAAGATAGAAAAGCGGCATGACCATGATGGTTGCCAGCATCAGAACGAACAGAAAGGTCAGCAGGCCTGCCAGCGGGGCTGAGGCCGCCCCAAAATTATGAATGCTGACATAAATCCAGGAAGTGCCTGTAACGAACAGGCCCAGTCCAAACAGTAAACCTCGGACAGTGGTCGTTTTTACCGTTTCTGTGCGGGTATAGGCAAAGCCGGTTGCTGTCGCAAGGATCAGGACAGGCCAGATGTTAAAGGGACTGAAACCCAGTGGAAACAGGCTTCCGGCCAACAGTGTGACAAGGTGACCGAAGTAGAGCGTTTTTTTGTTCATAAATGGAATACGGAAAAGTCAGCTTCCTCGACACCCAGTGGTCAGAGCAAGTCTGGAAAGCCAATGGTCCTGAGTTCTATCAATCAGTTTGCCAGAGTTTGAACTAGACGGAGCTGACTCGCAACAATCGAATTCGGCGACCATCGGAATTCAGAACATCAAACCGGAAGCCGTCGATCTCCACGAACTCATTTCGTTTGGGCATATGTCCAAATTCCTGCAGGACGATGCCCCCAATGGTATCGAACTCGTCGTCGCTGAAGTTGGATTCAAAATGTTCGTTAAAGTCTTCTATCGGGGTCAGGGCCTTGACAATAAAAGTGTGGGCCTGCTCCTCAACCGGTTTGATGAAGCTGTCCTCTTCAACGTCATGCTCGTCTTCTATGTCCCCGACGATTTGTTCGAGAACGTCTTCAATCGTGACCAGTCCGGCGACACCCCCAAACTCATCAATGACGATGGCCATGTGGTTACGGTTGGTACGGAACTCTTTCAGGAGTACATTCAGACGTTTGCTTTCGGGAATGAAGGTGGCAGGACGAAGGTGATCCTTGATATTGAATTTGCCATTCTGAAGAATCAGCGGCAGAAGATCCTTGGCCAGAAGAATGCCGATAATCTCGTCTTTGGTATCGCCGATGACGGGAAAGCGTGAGTGGGCCGATTCGATGACCTTGGGCAGGAAATCCCTGGGCTCCTGGTCTTCATCAACGCAGACCATCTGGGAGCGTGGGATCATGATTTCCCTGGCCTGCATATCGGCTACCTGGACCGCTCCCTCAATAATACTGAGAGCCTCATGATCAATAATGCCTCTGAGTCCGGCGTCATTGAGCACAGTCAGCAACTCGCTCCGGTTTTGAGGGTTCTGGACGAAAAGAGCCGTCAGTTTGTCTTTCCATGTCGGGGCGGGCGAGTCGCCCGGCGCAGTGTCGTCGTTCATTACCGTGAAGGCCTCTCATGACAACATTGCATGATTCGGCCTGCTTCTCCTATGGTTATGATCCGCGCTTTTCGAGCTGGTACGGATCAGGAAAACCCAGACTTTGAAGAATCGCTGTTTCCAGAGATTCCATCGTCAGGGCTTCGTCTTCTTCAATATGGTCATAGCCCAACAGGTGCAGTGTGCCATGAACCATCATGTGAGCCCAGTGTGCCTGAAGGGTTTTATTCTGTTCCCTGGCTTCACGTTCAACCACGGGGGAGCAGATGACCAGATCGCCCAAAAGCGGCAGGTTAAGTTCTTCCGGCAGGTCAGAAGGAAAAGACAGAACGTTGGTAGGCCCTTCTTTCTGGCGCCACTGCTGATTGAGTTCGGCACCTTCTTTGAGGTCAACAATACGCAGGCTGATTTCGGCTTCCTGGCGGTGATCACCGATAGCCGCAGCGGCCCATTTGTGCAGGTCCGCCTGGGAGGGGAGTTCGGAACTCTCGCTGGCTATTTGAATGTCGACAAGAACGTCTGCTGGCATTACTGAACCCTTGCAACAGATTTATTCTGATGCGCCTGATCAAAGCGATCATAAGCCTGCACAATTCTCTGGACAATCGGGTGACGGACGACGTCTTTGGCGTTAAACCAGGTGAAGCCAATGCCGTCGACCCCTTTGAGAACATCAATGGCATGAGCCAGACCAGAACGGGTGCCCCTGGGCAGGTCGACCTGGGTAATGTCACCGGTAATGACCGCTGTTGAGCCAAAGCCGATACGGGTCAGGAACATTTTCATCTGCTCTGGCGTGGTGTTCTGGGCTTCATCAAGAATAATGTAAGAATTGTTAAGGGTACGGCCACGCATGTAAGCGAGGGGCGCAACTTCGATCACGTTTTTCTCAATGAGTTTGTCGACCCGCTCAAAGCCCAGCATTTCATAAAGTGCATCGTAGAGCGGACGCAGATAAGGATCGATCTTCTGAGACAGGTCACCTGGAAGAAAGCCGAGCTTCTCACCGGCTTCAACCGCAGGCCTTACCAACAGGATGCGACGGATTTCCTCTTCTTCCAGAGCCTGAACCGCCGCTGCCACCGCCAGATAGGTTTTACCGGTGCCGGCCGGGCCAATACCAAAGTTGATGTCGTGAGTCAGGATGGAGCGAACGTATTTCTGCTGGTTCTCACCTCTTGGGGAAACGGTGCCCTTGCGGGTACGCAGAGTGATCAGGTTGTCGGATTTGGGTTCGTGGACCCACTCAACCGCAGACTCCTGGAGGTAGAGATGCACGGTCTCAGCGGTCAGGTGTTCGGTTTTTCCGGTCTCCCTGTAGAGGCGCTTGAGTATCTCAGAAGCCGCCTGGGTATTCTGATGCTCGCCCCTGACGGTGAACTGGTTGCCACGATAACGGATATCAACACCAAGGCGCTGCTCTATCTGTTTCAGGTGCTGATTGAATTGTCCGCAGAGTTCTGCGAAACGACGGGGGTCGTCCGGTTCAAGGAGGAACTGACAGGTCTTACCTGCGCTTTTTGTCGGTGTTGCCTGGATCTGGGTATTCAAGTCGAGAATTCAGCTCTTACTACGATTCATATTGGTTAAGCATACACTCTTGATTAAAACCGCAACGAGCGCAACACCCGCTGTTATGGCTAAGGTTCAAGCTACCTTGTCAAACACTTAAAGTTGAAACCCACAAGATAAATTCACCTTTTGACGATCTATCTTGTGTCTAGCCTAATTGATTTTGCGATTGTTGCAACTTTATTTGGCTGTTAAATCAAGGATTGTTTGTCATCAGAGAATATGCTCCAGTCCGTAAACCAGTTCAGCCTTGTTATGAATGTACTCACTGGCCATCAGAATGCCCGGCATATAGCTGGTGCGCTCAATGGAGTCGTGACGGATGGTCAGGTACTGGCCCGTGTCACCCAGAATCACTTCCTGAGATGCAACAAAGCCGGGCATACGCACGGCGTGCAGTTTTATTCCCTGATAATCACCGCCCCGCGCGCCTTCAATGTTGGCGACCTGGTCATGAGTACCAACATTGAACTTCTTGCGCTCTTCGCTCATCAGTTCAGCTGTTTTTACGGCAGTACCCGATGGGAAGTCCACTTTTTGCGGGTGGTGGTATTCAATGATCTCAGCGTATTCATAATAACGGGCAGCCTGTTTGGCAAACTGCTGCATCAGCACGTTACCGACGATGAAATTAGGCGCAATAAAGCAGCCTTTGCCGGTTTCTTTGACCCAGCCCTGAATGGTTTCCAGATCCTCCGGTGTAAAGCCGGTGGTGCCGACCACGACGGCAGCACCAGAGAACAGGGTGTTCTTCACGGTTTCCATACGGATTTCCGGGCGGGTAAAGTCAACGACAATATCGGCGGAGTTCTTTTTCACTGCTGTTGCCAGGTCGTCGCCCAGGTCAATAGTGGCGGCCAGTTCCAGACGGCTGTGTTTTTGAACAAACTCAACCACGGTTTGTCCCATTTTGCCTTTGGCTCCGTTCACAGCGACTCTCAAAACTGACATGGTTTGCTCCGTGATTAGTTTGTCTGGTGTTATGGGAATGCCGCCTGAAGGGCGTCAGGTGGCATGCAGGTTGAGTGTGGACACTGTAGCGGATCAGGTGGGGCTGTCAATGCTCAGACCAGCGAACCTGCAAGAAGACCGTTTTTGGTTTTTGGGAATGCTCTCTCTGGTCAGTGGCTGTCCAACCCGGTTCTGCAAATTGTTGCTGTCATGGTCGACCCTCATCCCGGCAGCGATCCATTTCTTTATGGGAGGTTTCGGGCAGCTCATCCCAACTGGAACGGATAGCTTCAATGATTTCGGATTTGGCTGCATAACGGGATTCCAGCAATTCCCGAACTTCCTGTTACATCGAACGATTGGCTGCCTTTGCTCGCTCCCGTAATCTTTCTATCAGTTCTTCAGGAAGGTTACGGATAGTCAGTGTCGCCATGCTGTACCTTGGTGAGGTCATTTTTCCACATACTAGCGCAGTGACAGCAAGCTGCCCGTTTTATTCAAATATTTACGCTATTCAAATGCTCAAAGACAATACTGATAGAGCGTGAGAGCGGCTCATCTGCCAGAAAGATGGATAGCGGTATTATGTGACTAACGTCGTATGATATCCGCCTCTTCTAAAAAAACATATTCCAAAATAGCCCTTCGACCAGCCCTTTCAGCGGTACGGATTGACGGGATATTAACGTTGTTGATGGTGCCCAGCAGAGTACTTTCTGACTCACTCCCAAGCAATCGAATCAGTTCTGATTGTGCTGCGGCGGCCAGTTGTTTTCCCCGGTATTCAGGCAGCACAACCTCTTCAGTAATCCAGTGCCCTGTCAGAAAAGAGCGTCGTCTATAGTCACAGCTGATAAATCCTGCCGGTTTTGAGTCATAGTGAATGATGAATGCATGACCATCCGCTATTGCTGCACGGATATCTTCTTCTTCGGCGGGAAATATCAGTTCAGAGAGCTGTGGTTGCTGTTTATGGGTTGCCTGATAAGCAGCGTTTATCGTACTCATGCACCAGTCCAAATGGGATGGGTCGCATTTTTCGAGAATCTTTGACTTTGATGAAGTGGTTTCAGTGACCTGCTTAGGGATACTTCTGGCATAGAAAAGTTGGTCAATATTACCCGCTTCTTCGATGCCAGCAGGCCGCAGAATTTGAAGTGAAGTAGCGCCTAAGGGTTGCCAGACACGAAATATTTCCCGGATGGCTGATTCTGTGAGGGGCGATGAGCTGGCAATGAGTTCAATAAACGGGCGCTTAATATCACCGCCAAAATAGCGAGGTCCTGTCAGGTAAGATTCACCCTCTACCTCAATATTTTTCTGCAAGAAAAACTCCTGAGGTAATCCGGTTTCCTTAAATGGAAAACGAGAAGAAAAGTCAGGATCACTGCACCAGTTGTGGTTTTCTTTTAAAAAGTCAGAAATCCCTGAACTCAGGGTATCAGCAGGTATAGGTAATGTGCTGAATGTATTCATCATGTGGCTAAACATGGAACGAAACCTCCTGTTAAGTGACTATACTCGAACCTCAACTCAGCGGAGATAATGCGAGGTATAATGATAGTGCTTATCCGTATACGGTTATATTTTATATTCACAATATTTTTATCAGTTTTAGCTTTAGGTGGAACGACAAAGGTGAATGCCGGTGGTTTTTTTCAAGTGTTAGACCAAGGTAAAGTCAGGGGGGTAATCCTGAGTTATTTGTCCGCCAGAGATCTTTTTTCTCTCATGGAAGCTCTTAATATCGGGGCTTATCAACGCATTAGTATGCTTATAAAACACGATTTATACAATAGAGTTAATGCTTTCAACCTTGATTACATTACCCCTTTGCTATGGCGCGAGTGCGAAGATCAGGAGCACAAATGGCATGACTACAGAGCCTTTACGCATTGGTTTCATGAATTTGAAGATGAGTTTGACTACCCGGAGATCAACGATCATATAAGAGGGGTACCAATGCCCGGGATGATTGAGTATAAACCCTTGGTTAGTATTGCAATAGAAAACATAAAATTCGTTATTTCTTATACTTGGATAATGGCAGGGAATGAAAACGAATGGCATGTATTTGGTGAAATGGTAGATGATTCGGTCTTCTATTTTAAATCGGAGTGCTGTTATACCGGCTTTACTGCATGGGGAACCGGTTTAATATGGTTAGCGCCAAGCTGGGATTACTTATTACAAAATATGAGTGAGTCTGAAACCGAGATTTTTATTTCGTCTTTGAATTTAGATGACTTATCTAAAGATGTTTTAATCCACTCAAAAGCAGTAGAGTCTTCAGAGTGTAAAGAACTGTTTAGTTATTTTTTGCAAACCTTGATGTTGAAAGATGAGTACGAATCATACAAGGCGCAAATCAGGTTTGAGCATCAAAAATTAGATTCAAAAAAACTGCCGTCCTATATAAACTAACCAAATTGAACTTAACACGTATGCAGCAGTCTATTTTAAATACTCACCACTTTTGCCGTGATAAAAAACTTTCTAAAACTAAATGGAGTTTTGAAAAATGATGAAAACCAAAACACTGGCAATTACCATTTTGCTCTGCTCTTTGTTTACATCAAAAAGCTTTGGTGATATCAACTACTCGCCTTTCTCTTACGATAGACTCAAAAATCGCACAGAGAAGTTTTTACTGGTACGCATAATCATCGGCTCAGAAGTTGTTAACCCTCTGACCTTTGTCAATATCATGGAGGATAAGCGACTTAATCCAGAAGATACCCTTCGTGTACTCTTCCTGAATGCACATGATATACCTGAACATCAGATAGAGGCTATTGCAGAACTGTATGATGATGATTACAGTCTAATCTATAATCTGCAGACCGAATCAGATAAGATACAGGCAGCTTTTACTCCTGAGAATGTTGAACATGACGAATTCTTTTTTAGTTTTGTAAGAACTTTTAATGATCAAATCGAAAACCCAGCATACGTCAGCGACATTATTAAAGCATCTGTTTTTTATGATTTCAGGCATTCTTGTGCATTAGATCTCGATGTAAGGCTACTAAAGCCATTAGAAGAAATAGACCAGGCAAATAAACCTTTAATTGATTCGCCTTATTTCCATTCCAATGAGCATTATTTGGATTACCCTGTGGATCCCTATACATTCAGAGACGTGTCAGCGAATGGTCAGCTGTATCTCGACGCTTATTACAGAGGTCAATACTTGAAAGAGGAACAGATGCTAGAAAAATCTGACGACAGACTGAACCATATCAATAAAAGACCTGGTTTTAATTGGCATTCCATCAATGTAGCGAAAGAAAACGATAATACCTTCAATATTTTATTGCCTGCAGTAAAAGCTCCCCTGCTGCTTAGAAATGAAATGGATATATCTAATGCCCAGAAGCTTGAGTGCACAAGAGTTGGAATACATTATCTTGATGAAAGAAATCCAAAAAAGCAGATGGAAAGCATACTGAATGAGCAAATAAAAAGAGCAAAAGAACTTATTAAAGCACCTATGGATGATCAGTTATATAACGTAAATAGCCTGAAAATAATCGAAACATTTATTCGTCTGCCACAATAAAAGGTTCATGTACGGTCAGGTTGTGATTTTTGAATATGTCCTTAAATTTTTCTGTCTGTACTTTTCTTTCAGGGAGATATCCAAGGGCTTTTGAGTTAAAATATTTCCCTTAAATCATACCCAGGGCTTACGCATGAAGATAATCATTCTCATTTAGCCCCAACAATGAATGATTTCAATAGCTGAGACAGGTATCTGTTGCTCCACCCAGCCTTTTTACGCTTTGTCTTGATGCTCCTCTTACTGGTAACGTCAGCCTTCAGAATATTTAGGGCAATACGACGCAAGGTAGACAGATTTTCAGCAGCGCATTCATCTTTGGTTTGGCAAGCATCTTCATCAAAGGCAACGTCCAGCATCCAGTGCAGACTATTTTCCACTTCCCAGTGCTGGCGCGTTGCATTGAGCATTCCCTCGGCTGTCATGGTTTTGCTGGAAATGTAGAACCTTAGAGCTGTCGTAGCTTTGCCATCAATTGTTCGATCAGACTGAACGACACCAAACTGCTTTGTTCCTGTCCATTCATCAGCTGTTGAAAGAGCCGAAACGTCATCAAAAACCCAGCAGCAGCGATATTCATGACGACCATGACCTTTATTTTTGCTCTCAAAAAATGCATCTGATACTGGCTCTTCCGGGTTGCTATTCCATCGCTCTTCGACTGCTGTCTGAATATCGTTGTGCAGTGTTTTCTGGTTTCCTTTAACAGCAAGAAGATAATCTGCCTCCTGGCTTATGCAGGTTTCTGCAATACTTTTTTGGCAGCTGATTGCATCGGCTGTAATCATGCAGTCTTTCAAGTCGATAGCTTCAAGAAGTTGAGGGAGAGCGGTTATCTCATTCGACTTTTTATCAACCTTTTTTTGCCCTAAGACCAGACTCAGTCTAGTGCTCCAGGCGCTAACCATGAGGACTGCTTTTTTACCCTTGCCTTTTCCCTTAGAACCCTTGATAACCTTGCCGTCAATTGGAATGATTTCAGCATCACCATCAGGTATATCAAGGGCTTCAGGATAAGCAGATTTTACCCACCGGGTGAAGCATTCCTGAAATTCATCCGGTCTGAGCATGCAAAAAATCCGGTAGAAGGTGTCGTGCGACGGAATACCATTGGGAAGCTCAAGAAATAAACGAAACCAGTCTTCTTTTTCTTCACCGAACTCTTGCATATCTTGCCATGTATCAGCCCCACAGATGATGGCACACACAGCAATCACAAGAACATCGTTAAAGTTATGCTCGCAGGAAGAAGCACGCTTACGTGGGTCGGTCAACTCGTTGAGAAACATGATTAGCGGTTCAGGATTAATAGGCATCAGACGTAAAATTGGGGTATTTTACAGCTTTTAAGCACAGATGTGTTAGCCATGATCAACTCATGATGCGGCAAAGCTATTGCTTTGCGCATCTAAATGAGAATGATTATTCTCATGCGTAAGCCCTGGTGGATGGCGTTTAGAAATCCTGAATTAATTGGAAACACTTAGCGCCAGCTTGGCCGGTCAATCTGCTCCGTCAGTAGAGTCAGGATCAGGCTCTTGTTAGCCGCTGCCAATTTTATGCAAGATAAACTCAACTCGTTCAGCAACGGATACTTTTGGAGCTTCAATTAGCCGATAACCGAACTGCTTATAAGCTTTCACCATTTCATTATACGTTGCAACAGCCTCATTGAAGCTTTGCTTGCGATCCGTATCATTTTCGTAAATCGATTCCCATGGAGGAAAAATAAATACGTTTCGATTATAAGCCAACTCATGGCATTTTTTTAGCAAGATATCGGATATCTGAATTTTCTCAAGTTTACTGTATCCATATGAGTCAATGATGCTTCGGTCAAAGAATGTGAGAACAGAGTTACCGTAATTTTTGTAATTGCTTATTTCTTCAAAAACCATTTCATCTCTAAAGGCAACCTTATCGATCCAAGGTAACGCTGAACCTTGAGAGTTAACCTGAGACTGTATAACTTTTCGTCCGACCTCTGGGGCAGTTTGATACCCTAAACAACTTAACAGACTAATGATGGTGGTTTTTCCTGAACCGGGTCCACCGGTAAACACGACTCTATAATTCACACTAACCTCTCTCGATAGGCATCTATGTTGCGTCTATCCGCCTACAGATAGTATTAATACTGCTACTATTCCTGCATGGCTAATATCACTGAAATTCTCAGTCAGATGAGAAGTAACTTCAAAGAGGCTCTTTGCTTCTGGCAATAAAAAGAGCGCATAGAGGTTGACAAAAATGAATAAGCAAATTGACAGATATACATACCGGGTAACATGGTCTGAGGAAGATCAGGAATACGTTGGTTTATGTGCCGAATTTCCCGGCTTAAGCTGGTTGGAAGAGACACAACTATCCTGACACAGGGGGGTATGTACAGAACAAGAAACTCGCCGCAAGGCTCGATACAAACAGCCGCAATAGCAGCAAGCCTCCGAGAAGTCCTACTGGTTTACTTGTTATGAGCCGCTCGCACATACTACCAAGTTTGATCCAAGTCATGTGCGTAGATGTCAATCGCATCCTTGTATGCTGTAATGTTTGGTGAATCTGTTGTTTTTAACAAAATTTGAAGTAGCAATCTGACAGACTCTTTGTGTTTGCCAAGATTATACAAATTCATTGCATAGAAAGGGATCAGTTCATCCCTGTCAGTGAATTCAGAAACTAACACTTTGAAGAATAAATCAGCTTCTTCATAGTTGCCTATGCATCGTAAACTGCTGGCTAACCCTAATAAACAATCGAATCTATCATCTTTTGATAAAGCACCATTTAGTGCATTTTTATAATATGGAATGGCATCCCGTTCCATACCTTGAGCGTCATAATTCCATGCTATCTGTAAGAACGCTTGACCAGAATACTTTTTGTCTGTGATGAGGCTTTCTAATTTTCTAATTGATGCTGCGAAGTTTTCTTGTTGTCGCAATTTAATTGCATCATTAATGATTGATTGCATAATGTTCCTTTAGGCTCATATGTGTTATGTTTCATTGTTAAAATCAAATGTTGATTCTTTTTGATGAAATATAAAAAGAGGATAGGGACTAAGTACAAAGATTTCCCCCTCGGTATTCATGCTTTTACATTGCCCAATAGCTATTTCTTTTTGCTCAGGCATCTTAAAACAATTGGGCTCTCCAAGCAGAATGAAGTTTGCTTTTTCGATAGTGATTTTTACCAGCCTATCCCAGTTTGATTTGTCATTGTATCTTGGGTCATTAAAAAGTTTCAGCCCTTGAACCGAAAGGCCTTTGTAAATTTTACCCCTGCAATTTGCTACTGAAACTTTATGTTCGAGAAACTCAGTATATGACGGTATATCTCTAATAGCTTCAATCATCGGATAGCTAATAAAAACTTTGCCATTTTCTGTTTCTTCATTAAAGATGTCTAATATTGACAAGAATGAATCTACAGTAAAACCTGTATCTTGACACTCAAAGTCAAAAAATAGAAAAACTTGATTGAAATCATCTCTTGTATAGTTATTTAAAATATCCTTATTTCTGGAGACATCCTTTGACTCCCTAAGTATTTCTACTATATCTAAATCTTCATCATCTTTTAATTCTTTATACAGTTCAAAAATATCATTACCAAAACTACAGACTAAAATATTTTTCTCATCGAGATATATGCTTTTCAAAGTTTTAAAGTATTGAGATTCACGCTTCTCACCTTCGAAAATACATAAGATATTACTCTTAGGAGACATACTTTAAACCCTTGTATATTTTCTCCAGGTTGTGTGCTTTTCTTAAGTCTTTATCAACAAGCTCATAAAATGGATATTGCTTATCTAACAGAATAAAATAACTATCAGGTCTCAGTAAATCATTAGACATGATGCTTAAATTATGAGTTGTAAGTATTGTTTGACAATCTGCTTGTATTAGCTTTTTGACAACCATTTTTGATAATGAAAAATGATAATATGCGTCAAATTCATCAATGTAAGCAAAAGTTAATTGATTACTATCTAATTTAAGCCACCAATAATAAAAGATACCTAGCGACATTGTACCTGTAGAGGCTGCTAGTCTAAAATCGACTGAGTGATTTTTAAATTCGAAAACAATTCGTTCTTCACTGCTTTCTCCAACAGCTTTTAACTTGCAATCAACTCCAGCAGAGTTAAGAAAATCTTCAAAATCATCTAATCTCTCTGAATCAATAATAGCTTTAGACAACCTTTTGCTGTCTAATATTTGACCATAATAATCAGCATTTTGTAATAGAGTTCTGAAGAAAACCATGCCAGAAACAAATTCTATAAACTTCTTAAAAATTTGGGATTCAATATCGCTTTTATCAAGAATTGCATTGGATTTTATATACTTAATGGCTGATATATTTGTTTCAGATAAATCCTTGTTAAGAGTTTCTGTTCCTGATAGGTTTGTTTCTAAAAGGCTCTGCTTGTCTCGATTAAAACAAATAACCACTTTGTTATTTATTTTCAAACTTTCATAAGTTGTAACGTTGGGAGAATCTTTACCGTAAGCGTATTCAACTAGGTGTTTTCCAAACTTAAATATATAAACAAACTCAGCAATACTTGATTTTTCATTGTCACCATTAAAATAATTCATATTTAACGATGGCATAACAGGAATATCATTAATATGACAAGTTAGATCTAAAATAGCCAGCCCCAGATTTGATTTGCCACTGCCATTTTGTCCATAAATTATGGAGCTTTTAACTATACCGTCTTTAATAGTTTCAGTATTAAATTCATAATTTTTTTTAGTTTCAAGATCGAACTCATACCAATCCTTGAAGTTCCTAAACCCCCTTACTGATATTTTCTTAAGCATGACATGCACCATGTATTCATATAGTCAATCGTATTCTTGTATTCTAACACCATCTAGAAGGTTTGCCGTAAAAAAATTACGGCAGTGAAGCAGGGCGATGTGAAACATAATGCCAATTTCAGCGGCTGCACCGCAGGCGCAGTTTTGGTACGCCAGGCATGGGCAATCCCGTGAGGGTTGTGCGGAGGCAGTCTGACCGAAAAAGTGCGAGCCGATGGAGACTGGGTGTTCTCCAGAAACTTTCGAATTTACTTGTGAGTTTTTATGAAACTTCTAACCTTTTTGTCATGTAATAGACTTCTGCATTTTCAAAGAAATCATCAAGTATCATTTGTGTTTTATATCCATGCTTTTTATAGAATGGTTCTGCCTGAAAGCTTGCAGTCTGAAGCATGGATGAATGACAACCTTGTTGCCTGGCGTGGGATTCAAGCTTTAAAAGTAATTCAGAACCCAAGCCTTTTCCTTTTTCAGTTTCATCGACCCATAAATATTCAACTGAGAGCCAATTACCTCTGATACGACCTACAACACCAGCTATTTTTTCTCCGGTCTTATTGTTCAGGTAACAGACGATATCATCATCTCTGACTCCTTCCAGAAATGGGCGGTTAAAACTCCTTATCCCTTCTCTTATTTCTGAGATTTCTTCTTTACTTGGTTTTTCGTTCAGAATAATTTGCATAATTTTTGATGAACTTTTTTGAATATAGTTAACACCCATTTATACGACTCAGTTTCACATAACATACTGTAGATCTGATGTGCGTACCGGCGGATGGCGTTTAGAAATCCTGAATTAATTGGAAACAATTAACGCCAGCTTGGCCGGTCAACCTGCTTTCTCAGTAGAGTCAGGATCAGGCTCTTGTTAGCCGCTGCCAATTTTATGCAAGATAAACTCAACTCGTTCAGCAACGGATGTTTTTGGAACTTCAATTAGCCGATAACCGAACTGCTTATAAGCTTTCACCATTTCATCATACGTTGCAACAGCCTCATTGAAGCTTTGCTTGCGATCCGTATCATTTTCGTAAATCGATTCCCATGGAGGAAAAACAAATACGTTTCGATTATAAGCCAACTCTTGGCATTTCTTTAGCAAGATATCGGATATCTGAATTTTCTCAAGTTTACTGTATCCATATGAGTCAATGATGCTTCGGTCAAAGAATGTGAGAACAGAGTTACCATAATTTTTGTAATTGCTTATTTCTTCAAAAACCATTTCATCTCTAAAGGCAGTCTTATCCATCCAAGGTAACGCTGCACCTTGAGAGTTAACCTGAGACTGTATAATTTTTCGTCCAACCTCTGGGGCAGTTTGATACCCTAAGCAACTTAACAAATTAATGACGGTGGTTTTTCCTGAACCGGGCCCACCAGTAAAAACTACTCGATAATTCAAACCAACCTCTCTTGATAGGCTATCTATGTTGCTTCTATTCGCTTGCAGATAGTATTAATAGTGCTACTATCTGTCCATGGCTAATATCACTGAAATTCTCAATCAGATGAGAAGTAACCCCAAAGGCGTGAGGTTCAAAGACTTGTGTAGAGTCTGTGACTCATACTTTGGTACACCAAGGCAGTCAGGATCAAGCCATAGGGTGTATAAGACACCTTGGGTTGGTGATCCAAGAGTCAATATTCAAAATAGCAAGGGCAAAGCTAAACCTTATCAGGTACGGCAGGTGTTACAGGCGATTGAGCGCATAGAGGTTGATAAAAATGGATAAGCAAATTGACAGATATACATACCGGGTAACATGGTCTGAGGAAGATCAGGAATATGTTGGTTTATGTGCCGAATTTCCCGGCTTAAGCTGGCTGGAAGAGACACAAGTAGCCGCTTTATCAGGAATCCAGAACTTAGTTTTAGATACTGTAAAGGAAATGAAAAACGCAAATGAAGAAATACCTCAGCCATTTTCAACCAGGGACTACAGCGGAAAAGTTCTCTTAAGAATCACACCAGAAACGCATCGTTTACTGGTTATCCAGGCAGCAGAATCAGGAGTGAGCCTGAACCGCTATATAGCCAGCAGATTGCACTAATGGACTGTCCCGGCAACAACTTCCGGATTTCAAGGAAATGCCAGACAGGCTACCGCCAGAGGTCATCTGGCCGTAGGTCAGAGAGCGTGGTTCTCGGTAGCTCTTGGTAGTTATCTTTTAACGCAAGAGTCTACAAAATTCAGAGGCAAATGTATCTAGCCTGCATGACTTTGACAGCGAATTTGTGAGAGGAAAAAAGAAGACAGACAGCAGGCCCCAGTGAGCTTGAGGCCAGCCACTCTGACTGAAAGATCAGGCAACAACACCTAATTCAGAATCAACCAGACTGCCACGCAAACTGTGAGGGAACGCCTCAACAATCTCAACGTCAGCAAATCGACCAATCAGACGAGGCTCTGCACACTTGAAGTTCACCACACGGTTGCACTCTGTGCGGCCACTGAGTTCGCCCGGGTCTTTTTTGGAGTAGCCCGTTACCAGAATTTTCTGAGTGCTGCCCACCAGACGACGGCTGATTTGCATAGTCTGTTGATTGATTCGCTCCTGCAGGATTTGCAGTCGCTGCTTTTTGGTGGACTCTGGAACATCGTCGGGCATATCCGATGCCGGTGTGCCCGGACGTTTGCTGTAGATAAAGCTGAACGACGCATCAAAACCGATCTCGTTGATCAGGTTCATGGTGTCTGCAAAATCTTCATCGGTTTCACCGGGAAAGCCCACGATAAAGTCAGAAGAGAGACTCAGGTCAGGGCGGTGTTCACGCAACTGGCGGATCTTGTCCCGGTACATCTCAACTTCGTGGTTACGCTTCATCAGGGAAAGAATTCGGTCCGACCCGGCCTGAACAGGTAGATGCAGATGGCTGACCAGCTCCGGCACTTCGGCGTAAACATCGATCAGGCTCTGGGAGAACTCTTTCGGATGCGAGGTGGTGAAACGAATGCGATCAATGCCATCAATGGCAGCAACAATGGTAATCAGCTCAGCCAGGTCACAAGTAGTACCATCGTCTTTTTCGCCACGGTAAGCATTGACATTCTGCCCCAGCAGATTGATCTCCCGAACGCCTTTCTCGGCCAGGCCGACGCACTCGGCAATCACATCGTCCATGGGGCGGCTGACTTCTTCGCCACGGGTGTAAGGGACGATACAGAAAGTACAGTACTTGCTACAGCCTTCCATAATGGACACGAAAGCCGTTGGCCCTTCCACAGAAGGTTCTGGCAGGCGATCAAACTTTTCAATTTCCGGGAAGGTGACATCCACCACAGGGATATGGTTGTTTTGGGTGGCATCAATCATTTCGGGCAGGCGGTGCAGGGTTTGCGGCCCGAATACTACGTCGACCTGGGGCGCACGTTTGCGGATGGCTTCCCCTTCCTGGCTGGCGACGCAGCCTCCTACACCAATTACCAGGTCGGGATTGGCTTCTTTCAGTTTTTTCCAGCGGCCCAGTTGATGGAAGAGTTTTTCCTGGGCTTTTTCCCTTACAGAGCAGGTGTTTACCAGCACAACATCGGCTTCTTCCGGATTGTCTGTTAACTCCAGGGTGTGGGTTTCTCCGAGCAGGTCAGCCATTCGAGCTGAGTCGTACTCGTTCATCTGACAACCGTGGGTCTTGATATAAAGCTTTTTTGTTGCGCTCATGCTTTCGTTCTGCACTGTAACGGGTCCGAAGCCCCGAAGCGGTTATGTCTAGGAGCCTGACCGAGAATAGCAAAACCAGTGAAAACTGATCTGGCCGTTGAAAAGGTCGTCATTATAGCGGCAGTAATCACCGGAAGGTAGTGAGCAATATTTCTGACCTCCATGCAGGGATTACGTGAAAATTAACCGGTTACAGCTCATCACTCAGGCTTGTTTTGGGGGCGTAGACAGGTTTGAGTGTCATTTTTACAAACCCGGTTTTCATGGGAATATAGCTGTGCATGTCGGTTCTTTGCAGACGAACGGTGTCCAGAAGGTCGGCTGCATCCATTTTGTCCAGGGCATCATAGAACTCTGCCTCTTCCGATGAGAAACGATGGCTGAGCATGCCAAGAGCAGTCTGGATATGGCCTATCTCAGGGTAAATGACGCTGGCCAGCTGCATTCCAACTTCTATAGCCTTACTGAGGATTTTGCCGATCAGTCGGAAGGGGATGTCCCAGCTATTTTCCATCACAGTCAGTTGTACGGAGTCGGCATCCAGCCAGATAATCAGCTCTGTTTTGCCTTCATTGACGCCTTTTTTTCTGGCCCAGGGGATTTCAACCGTATCTTCACGAATGACCTGGTCGCCATTGTAATAAGTCAGGTGTACGTAAATTTCAGGCTTGGTGAAATGCCAATGGACCTTATGCAGGCTCAGCTCGAGCAGATAGGCGCGCTCAGGCAGGCGTTCGGTGCTAGTGGTACTGGGATCGACAATGGGTTTTGCAGAAAGCACCGGGATGCTGTGCCGACCGGGGCGATGAACCAACAGGATGACATCTTTGTCCAGGTCATTAATATGCTTCACAGTGAAGTCGCAGTGTTTTTCCTGACAGGATGTGGAACTGGCTACTTTCATTGTGCGGGGCTGATTCCGCTCTTTTGGTAACAGGAAGCCAATGTAAGGACTATCGGTTGTTTTGACCTTGCGATAGCGCAGTTTCATCAGGGAATCTTTGTTTCGCTTACCGTGATGGAAACAGTCTGCCACTCTATCCAACTCTTCCATCTGCTTAGTGAAATCATCCAGATAGGCTTTGGGGACTTGTGGATACTGTTTCTGAATGATCTCAGGGAGGTTACGCAGGGAAAGATCCCCCACTTCATCTAAATACGAGGGGTCGGTGGTCAGTTTACGAATCTGATCCAAATGTTCCGACGGCTCAAGGGTTTTGATGAAGTTCTCTTTAGCATCAGTAAGCCTTTGCTCTTTCTCCTTCAAAGAAAGCGCATCCATGTCGGAACAGTTGTTGTCGGCAAAAGCAGGAAGGATGGAAAAGCACAAAAATAAAGCAATAAACAGCGGGGGACGTGTATTCATAACGGGCCTGGGGAGGATTTAAGGTACAAACGTGCAAGATATTGAAAGGAAAACGGAGGACATAAAGTTATTAGATAAGGTTGTCCAATCTGTCAAATTCCTCTGCCCAATATCAGGATAATTTAATCACACCTGCGGTATTCCCTTGGTATAGACTGGCTTTTCATTAGCTCATGGTGGCTCAGTCTGTGGTATGCTAGCCGCCTTTTTTATCACATGCCTGAAACGACCAAAGGGGTTGGAAGCCGTTTTCATCGCCTTTGCACATGAATGTTTTTCATTAAGGTTTCCGGCGTCACAGGTGTTTGGAGTCAATGTCGAAATCCCAGGTTTTTCGCGTTATTTTTCAGAATGAGTCTGAAGTCTTTGAAGTTTATGCACGACAGATTTTCCAGAGTGAACTCTGGGGATTTATTGAAGTAGAAGAATTCGCTTTTGGTGAGCGCAGCCAGTTGCTGGTGGATCCCAGTGAAGAGAAACTTAAAAGCACTTTCGAGGGCGTTAAGCGCAGCTACATTCCTTTGTCGTCTATTATCCGTATCGACGAAGTTGAAAAAGAGGGCGCCGCCAAGGTGTCTGAAGCGAAGGGCAGTAATGTTAAACCCTTCCCTATGCCGCCAGCATGAGGTTTTGGGGCTGAGCTCTGGGTGGTGCCTGCTGGCATCCGGTCCAGCAGGTGTCGGTGGTCGTTTATTTTTGATTTACGTCTGCCTGCTCGAAAGCCCGGTTCTGGTCCTTTAGCAGCATAAACAAACCGGTTCCCAGCAGGAGACTGCCCAGGGCCATCAGATAATGGAACAGGTTAAGCCTGAGGTAGCCAGCCAGAGTGCCTTGATTGCCAATGACCAGACCGCCAATAAAAAAGCTGATGAAGGCAATCAGCAGTAGACCTTTAGGCCCGGGTTCTATCTGGGCTCTGAGTACGCTAAGCAGGGCGATCAGCAGACTGACCGCCAGCAGGGCATCCCTGTAGAGCGCTTCAACCCCGTACCAGCGGGTTATTTCATAGGCCAGACAGAGTCCGATGATCATTCTTCCCCAGGCCGGTTTACTCCACTCCCTGTTAGATAAAAGCAGCGCGATGGCGGTACCAATTAACGGGGGAGAAAGGTAAGTAGCCGCATTATTCAAAAAGAGATAGACATCGTTCCAGACCTCTGAAAAGCCAAATTTCAGCGTGCCCGCCAGCGAAGCCAGGGCAATCAGCAGGAAGCCCAGAAGGGCTCCCTTGGTAGCCGTTCTGTGAATCCCGGCAAATGCTTTTTGCTGGCAAAGCAGGAACACAGCAAAGCTGCTGGCAGCTGCCAGCACCGCATCGGAAAGAGCCAGTGAGCTCATAGTAGACATTCCAGGATCAACGTATAACCTCATCGACAGTTCTGGAAAGCACGATCCGCTGCCTCAATGGTTTTCTGAATCTCCAGATCACCATGGGCTTCGGAGATAAATCCGGCTTCGAAAGCAGAAGGAGCCAGATAGATGCCCTCATCCAGCATGGCATGGAAGAATCGACCATAAAGTGCGCCATCGCAGGCCATGACCTGATCAAAGCGGCGGACATCGGGCTGGTCAGTGAAGAATAAACCAAACATACCACCGGCCTGAGCGGTTTGCAGGGCAATGCCGTGTTCTGAGGCTTTCTCCTTCATGCCTGTCAGTAATCGGGTTGCTTTTTCACCGAGTTCCTCGTGGAAGCCGGGACGGCTCAGGTTTCTCAAAGTCGCCAGACCCGCAGCCATAGCCAAAGGATTACCCGACAGGGTGCCCGCCTGATAAACCGGTCCCAGGGGAGCCAGGTGTTCCATGACTTCTTTGCGACCACCAAAAGCGCCTACCGGCAGACCGCCACCGATGATTTTACCCAGTGTCGTCAGGTCCGGCCTTACGTCGTAGTGAGCCTGTGCACCGCCCAGGGCGACACGGAATCCGGTCATGACTTCATCAAAGATCAGCAGGGCGCCATGCTCATCACACACTGCTCTGAGACCTTCAAGGAAACCTTCAACCGGAGGAATGCAGTTCATATTGCCAGCTACCGGCTCAACAATAATGCAGGCCACTTCGCTGCCAACTTCGGCAAAAGCCTGTTTAACTGAGTCCAGGTCGTTGTACGTCAACGTTATAGTACTTTCTGCCAGCGCTTCAGGGACGCCCGGAGAGCTTGGAACCCCCAGGGTCAATGCGCCGGAACCTGCTTTTACCAGCAGTGAGTCAGAATGGCCATGGTAGTTGCCTTCAAATTTCACAATCTTGTCACGGCCAGTAAAGCCTCGGGCCAGACGAATGGCACTCATGGTGGCTTCGGTGCCCGAGTTCACCATTCTGAGTAATTCCATGGAGGGAAAGATTTCGCGGACTTTTAAAGCCAGCTCGGTTTCCAGGGCGGTGGGGGCACCAAAGCTCAGCCCATCCAGAGCCTGGTCGCGAACGGCGCTGACTACATCGGGGTGGTTATGTCCGAGAATCATCGGACCCCAGGAACCCACGTAATCAATCAGACGGTTGCCATCAACATCCTGTACATAGGCTCCTTTAGCGCTTTTGAAGAAGACTGGCTTGCCACCGACACCCTTGAATGCTCTGACCGGTGAGTTCACCCCCCCGGGAATGACAGCCTGGGCTTCAGTAAACAGAGTGCTGGAGCGTTCATGGGGAAGGGACATGATCTATTCCTGATTAAACAATTCGGTAAAACTGCGGGCACGACTCTGGATATCGGTGGCGGCAAACAGATTATGAACCACTGCCACCATATCGGTGCCCGCTTCAATTAGCTGCGGAGCATTATCCACGGTAATTCCGCCAATAGCCACAACGGGGACTTTAAAGGCTTCTTTGGCAGCAGGCAGCAGTGACAGCTCAGCAGGCTTGGCGTCGGGTTTGGTCCGTGACGGGAAAAAACGTCCAAAGGCGATGTAGTTGGCACCCTCTTTAACAGCAGAGTGAGCCTGATCAAGAGAGTCTTCGCAGCTGACACCGATGATGGCGTATTCCCCCAGCCTGTTTCGGGCGGATTCTATGGATTCGTCCTGTTGTCCCAGGTGCACGCCATCGGCTTCTGATTCAGCCGCCAGTTCGATGTCATCATTGATAATAAACAGAGCGCCGTACCTGTGGCAGAGTACCCTTAGCATGCTGGCCTGACGGAACCTCTTTTCATGGTCCAGACTCTTGTCCCGATACTGAAGTACTTTCATGCCCCCTATCAAAGCCTGTTCAACCGCTGCCATCAGAATACGGTCGTCAGGGAGAAGCTGGCTGTCGGTGATACCGTAGAGACCCTTGAGCATGTTCTAACCTGATTTCAAAAAATTTCGGCGGGCATTATAACAGGATGAATGCGGACCCCGATAATTCAAATAGCCTCCAGTGCTTCAGACAGTTTGTGTACACCGACGATGGTTAAACCTTCAATGGGTTTCCTGGGCTTGTTGGCCGCCGGTACAATGGCTCTTTTGAAACCGTGTTTGGCCGCTTCCGTCAGACGCTCCTGACCATTGGCAACGGGCCTGATCTCACCGGCAAGGCCCACTTCTCCAAAGGCAAAAAGATCCTGGGGCAGGGCACTGTCCCGCAGACTGGAAACCACCGCCAGCAAACTGGCCAGGTCGGCACTGGTTTCGGTGACTTTGACGCCCCCGACCACGTTGAGAAAGACATCCTGGTCACTGGTAAAAATGCCCCCGTGCCGGGTCAGTATCGCCAGTAGCATGGCCAGCCTGTTTTGATCCAGACCCACGGTGACGCGTCTTGGGTTGCCCAGTTGCGAGTCCACCACCAGAGCCTGAATTTCTACCAGCAGGGGGCGGGTACCTTCCCATAAAACACTGATGATGCTGCCTGAGGTTGGCTCGGGTGTCCGGGACAGGAAAATGGCCGAAGGGTTTTTGACTTCTTTCATGCCCCTTTCTGTCATGGCAAAGATGCCCAGCTCATTCACCTGACCAAACCGGTTCTTGGTGGCCCGCATCACCCGAAAGCGTGAGTCATCGGTATTACCCAGCATGATCTGGGTATCAATAATATGGGACAGAGTCATGGGGCCAGCCAGGGAATTATCCTTGGTGACATGGCCCACCAACAATAAGACCGTGCCCGTCTGTTTGGCAAAGCGGGTAAGAAAAGCAGCGGACTCCCTGACCTGGGCAACGCCACCGGGAGCGGCATCCACGCCATTCATATACATAACCTGAATAGAGTCGATGACAATAACGCCAGGCTGCTCCTGTTCGGCTACAGCGACAATATTTTCGGCGGAGGTTTCTGCCAGCATCTTCAGGCGATCGGTAGGCAGACTGAGACGTTTGGCCCGGGCGGCAATCTGTTGCAGGGATTCTTCACCGGAGACATAAAGGGCATTCATACTTTGGGCAACATGACACAGAACCTGAAGCAGAATGGTACTTTTACCAGCACCCGGATGACCACCAATCAGGACGGCACTGCCTTTGACAAAACCACCACCGAGCACCCGGTCAAACTCTGAGGCACCGCTGCTGAACCTGGGCGCTTCAGCAACATCCACCTCACTCAGGGTTTGCAAGCCACTGAGGGTGCCCGCAAAGCCGGATTTATTGGTAGCGCCGATGGAAGGGGAAGCCGCAGGTCCCAGGTTGACTTCTTTGAAGGTATTCCAGGCTTTACAGTCTGGGCATTGTCCCTGCCACTTGGAGGACTCGCTACCGCACTCGGTGCAGACGTAGGCTTTTCTGGATTTTGGTTTGGCCATTAGAGCGTTTCAGATAAAACCCTATGGTAGCCTGTAGTCGTGTTAGCTCCAACTTAAAGTGCGAGGTTCTCCATCCTTCTGCGAGGCTCTGGAGCCTAACCTTTGGAAGGGCAATCGGATAATCCATCAGAGGTATAGGGGGATTTGCACTCAGCCGCACTGGTTTAGAAATTTTGTGGTTGTCGAGATTTTTTATTCAATACTCAAGATTGAGTCTTTAGCTGAATTTAAGTCTTTTTTTTGCATAATATCTTCAAATATATCGATTAAATAATGAATTGACAGTATTTTTAGTCTATGATGAGGCCACTGGGTATCAAATTGGGAAGGTTATGATTGTTGAACTGTTCGTAGAGAATTACAAATCAATCAAACAACGGCAATCTCTTAACCTTACAAAGATGGCCGGTGAAGAGTTGACTGATAATGCTTTTGAGCTTGATGCGCCAAATAAACTATGCCTGCTAAAGTCTGCGGCTATTTATGGTGCGAATGCGGCTGGAAAGTCTAATTTTATCTCTGCGCTGGATACAATGCAGTCGATCGTGAAAGAGTCTGCAAAAGAATCTCAAAGAGGCGACAAACTCTCGGTTGTTCCTTTTCGCTTATCGAATGATACTATTAATGAGCCCACTGAGTTTGAGATTGTTTTTATTGTTAGTGGTGTTAAATATCAATATGGTTTTTCTCTAACTGAAGATCAAGTTAAAGAAGAATGGTTGTTTGCTTCCCCAAAAGGTAGAAATCAACGTTGGTTTATCAGAGCTTATGATGAAGTAACGCAACAGTATTCTTGGGACTTTTCATCACACTTTCAGGGCAAAAAGCAGCTTTGGAAAGAGGCTACAAAATCCAATTCACTTTTTCTGTCTACAGCCGTCATGTTGAATAGTGAACAGCTAAAGCCTGTTTTTGACTGGTTTGATAAAACATTAAACGTCACCGGTGTTGATGGTTGGGAGCCTGGTTACACAGCACACTTGTGTAATGAAAATGAACCAAAGAATGAAGTTTTAAGTTTTTTGAAGTCCGCTGGTCTTGATATTAGTGACATTTGCTTGGAATCAAAAAAAATCAATAAGAATCTCTTTTCTGATGATTTGTCTGACGAATTTAAAAAGAGGGTTCTAAAAAATTTAAAGGGTATGGATGTTTTTGATGTCAAAACCATTCATAAAAATTCTAAAGGTGAAGATGTATTATTTGACCTGAGTGAAGAGTCTGATGGCACGAGAAAGCTATTTGCTTTTGCAGGTCCCCTGGTTGATGGCCTTAAAAAGGGTAGGGTTTTATTTATTGATGAGTTACATCGTAGCTTACATCCCAATATGGTTAAGTTTTTAATCAAGCTATTCAACGATAAAAGTACTAATCCGAATAATGCACAGCTTGTATTTACCACACATGAAACCTCTATTTTAGATCAGCGTGTATTTAGAAGAGATCAAATCTGGTTTTGCAGCAAAGATAAGGAACAGTCAACAATTATCTATCCTCTAACTGATTTCAGTCCAAGAAAGGGTGTGGATAACTTGGAAAAGGCGTACTTATCTGGTCGCTATGGAGCTCTGCCACTGGTTAGTAACTTTTATTTTTTAGGGTCTAGTAATGGGTAGTGAAGATTTATTTCATAAAAGGAAGGTGCGAAAATTAGCAGACAGCGAGAGAAAAAAAGCCAAGAGGCAACCTTATGATAAAGTTTTGATTGTTTGTGAGGGTCAGAAGACAGAGCCCATTTACTTTGAAGAAATCAGGCTGTTTCATGAACTCGATTCGGCGAATATTGAAATTGACGGTGCCTGCGATTCTAGCCCAATGAGCGTAGTCAGTCATGCATATTCCTTATATATTAAAGAATTATCTTTGGGGGATAGTTACAACAGAGTTTTTTGTGTTTTTGATAGGGACAGGCATTCCACTTTTCATGAAGCAGTACAGCGTGTGGAAGCTATAAATCAAGAGCTTGTGGAGAAAGGTTTTAGCGATCAGGTTAACTTTAAAGCAATAACATCAAATCCGTCTTTTGAATATTGGTTTTTACTCCACTACAACCCAACAACCAAACCCTACGCTCCGGTTCAAGGAAAAAGTGTTGGGGATCAAGTGATTGACGACCTGAGGCAGTTTATACCAGATTATAAAAAAACTCAGAAAGGTTTATATCAAAAATCAATCAACGAAGGTACTTTGAGTTTAGCTATCGCTCATTCAAAAAGAATATTTGAATCTGCGAATAGATCGAATGATGCAGATTCCTGCACAAATATTCATGAATTGGTTCTGTATTTACGAGATATGAAAGGCGCATAGGCATAGGTGTTGTCAAGGAACCCCACGGTGTTAAGGCACTGGAATTCCACCTATAAGAGAATGCCCTTTCTGATCGAACAGAAGCAGGTCATGAGGTCTTACCGAGATATCCACAGGTGTGCTTTCCGGGAACGGGGTTGAGTTTTCCACAACCAGAATATTTTCTTTCAGTTTAACCTCAGTCCTTAATCGGGCTCCCATAAACTGCTGGCTTTTGATCCGGGCAGGATTCACCGGGCTTTCGCACTGACAGCTCTCAATCGAAAACATTTGCGGGCGAATAAACAGTTCGGCAGTCTGACCGGGGTTTGCTGAAATGTCAGTGGATGACTCAACGACACCGACCGGTGTTAAAACTGTACGACTGTTTATCACTTCACAGGGCAGGAGGTTACCAGACCCCATAAACTCCGCCACAAAGCGAGATGTCGGGCGATGGTACACGTCAAAAGAGTGGCCTCGTTGCAGAATGTCGCCGTCATGCATAATGGCAACGGAATCGGCAAAGGCAAAACCTTCATCACGGTTATGGGTGACAAACAGTCCAGTGACTTTCTGTTGCTTGAGAATGTCCCTGACTTCCCTCACCAGTCTCTGTCTTACCTGACTGTCAATATTGGAAAAAGGCTCATCCAGCAACAACAGTGAAGGGTTGTTGGCCAGGGCTCTGGCAATAGCAACACGCTGCTGCTGGCCGCCGGAAAGTTCGTGGGGATAGCGCTTGTCCAGACCAGAAAGATTGACCAGCTCCAGCATGGCTTCCACGCGCTTACGGGTATCTCTGCGGGAAAGGTTTTTCAAGCCAAAAGCAACATTGTGAAACACAGTCAGATGAGGGAACAGAGCGTAGTCCTGAAAGATCATACCCATTCCACGCTGTTCCGGGGGCAGTGTTCCATGGACTGAACTGACGACCTGTCCGTGCAGGGAAATGGTTCCTGCAGAAGGCTTAATAAGGCCTGAAATGGCTTTTAAAAGCGTGGTTTTACCGCAGCCGCTTCGACCCAGCAGGCAAACAATCTCTCCCTGTTCTACCTCAAGGTTCAGGTTAGAAAGTACTTCTGTCTGATCATAACGGCAGCTCAGGCCAGCAATAGTCAGGGCGGTCATTTTTGTTTTGCCTCCAGCGAACGGTTCAGAAGTATCAGTGGTACCAGACCGGCCAGTACCATTATCAATGCTGCCAGAGCAGCCTGTTCCAGTCTTTCATCGGAAACAAACTGAAAAACCCGGGTAGCCAGTGACTCAAAGCCAAAAGGTCTTAAAAGGAGAGTGGCCGGCAGCTCTTTCATGGATTCGATAAAAACCAGCAGAAATCCAGTCAACAAGCCTTTGTGAATCATGGGAATATGAACGCGCCTAACCATTTCTGAAGGCTTGCATCCCAATGTTCGGCTGGCCATATCCAGAGACGGGGAGACTCTTCCCAGGCTGGATTCGACACTGCCAACGGCCACGGCAGAAAAACGAACCGTACAGGCGAAGACAATCGCAAATATCGAGCCACTGAAAATCAGGCCAACGGGCGGTAATTCAAAAGCCATAATCAAACCATTCAAACCGTGGTCAGACAGGGTTAATGGGGTTAATACCGCAATGGCCAGAACATTTCCGGGAAGGGCATATCCGGTAGCAACCAACCGGGAAGGAATATTGGCAAAGCGACTGTTCTGAAGGCGCTGAGACAGTCCCAGAAATAAGGCGACCAGGGTTGCAGATATGGCCGCAGCTAGTGAAACCTGCAAACTGTTGAGGCTGTAAGTCAGCCATTCCTGATGCCATGAATCACTGAAATATCGGAACACGTAATCCAGCAAAATAGCGGCAGGCAGAAGGAAGCCCAGCAGAACCGGCACCCAGCACCAGAATATGGCCAATGCCTTTTTCCAGCCCCTCAAAACAGAGGCTTTCCTGTGATCCTGCCCGGTGCTTCTCTGGTAAAGCTGCTGTCTCCTGCGGCTGTAACTTTCTATCAAGATCAGTAGCATCACCACAACCAGCATGATGGCCGAAAGTTTGGCAGCGGCATTCAAACTGCCATAACCTAGCCAGGTATCATAGACAGCTGTCGTTAGAGTCGGTACCGCAAAGTAATCAACCGTGGCAAAATCAGCCAGTGTTTCGATGCCCATGAGGGCCAGACCGGTGACGATAGCCGGTCTGGCCATGGGGATTGAGACCCTCAGAAAACTGGTAACAGGAGAACATCCGAGCAGCCGGCTGGCAAGCATCTGACTCTGGGAATGTTCAAGGAATGAGGTTCTGGCCAGCAGATAAAGATAAGGGTAGAGCACCAGCGCCAGAATGATGACTGCGCCACCCAGACTGCGAATATCCGGGAAAAAATAATCCGCAGCACTCTCCCAGCCTGTTAAATCCCTCAGCAGTCTTTGAACGGGGCCTGCGTATTCCAGCAGGTCTGTATAGATATAGGCGACCACGTAAGAGGGCATGGCCAGAGGCAGTACCAGCAGCCATTGCAGATAACGTTTACCGGGAATCTCACAGTTTGCCATGATCCAGGCCGCAGGAAGAGCCAGGATCAAACCCAGAACACCGACACCCAGGATCAACAGTACAGTGTTGAGAATATAAGTGCCCAGCACGGTATTTCGCAGATGGGCAAAAATCTCACCGGTAGGTGCCGAGGCCTCATAGACCAGAGCCAGAAGCGGAGTGAAAAGCAGAAGAGCCAGCAACCAGCTGCCAGCTCTCCAGAACATCGAAAGGCCTTGTCTTGAATAGGACTTGCCAGTGCCACGCTGCAAAGCACGCTGCAAAGAGAGTGGTGATAAGTCATTTTCCTGTGTTTCTAAGGCGGTAAGCACCTGTTTCATGAAAGCCTGTTTAAATATCTGTCCGAGCTCTACCAAGCGGCCAATTTTACAGAAAACGGAATGAATATCAGTAAAATTTGCATCTCTCTTTTAAACAGCGGGGTCTGTTTTGAAAATTGGGCGTAGACTTGCCTTTTAAATGTCTGCTCTCTATAGTGTACGGAAATGCCGTACATTAAAGATAGGGATAATTTATGGAAAGTGTCAGCGTTAATCAGTTCAGGGATAACCTGAAAAGCTTTGTAGAGAAGGTTGTGGGCAACCGTACTCCGCTTAAGGTCACTCGGCGCGGTGGAGAAGACTTTGTAGTGCTCAGTGCTGATGACTGGGAGCGGGAACAAGAGACCCTTTATGTTCTGCAGAATAGTAGCTTGATGCAGCAGATTGCAGACTCACAGAGGACACATAGCCAAGGTGATGGCTATCAGCCAAGTGAGGAGGATATCAGTGAGATCATTGGTCTTTGAGGGTAATACTTGGCAGGTATACGAAGCTCTACGCGAAAAAGATAAAAAGTTGCATAAAGTATTATGCCGCCAGCTCAAGGAAATGATGCGAGGTGACCCAACTACCGGGGTCGGCAAACCAGAACCACTAAAGCATGGCCTTTCTGGTCACTGGTCTCGTAGGCTCACCCAGAAGGACCGATTGATATATAGATTTGACGACCAATTTATCTATATTTGCGCTCTGGGTGGCCATTACGATCAGCATTGAGACCCGTTGACATCCTCCCCACCCTGAAGAGGGTGTCGTAAAAGCGAAAATTCAAATCCAGTAGGACGGGGATTCCTGTTAGTCACCTGACAGGTTCCTGTTTCACAGTTCGTTGCTCAGGGAACAAGCGGGGACGCCAAGGCTTGGTTCTCGCATATAGTAGTGAACTAAATCATTTCCTTTCTGTCTTTATGTTAGGGCGATAGTACAAGGTACGGATAATGTACCCCTTCTCTTGAGATTGCCTGTAGAACTGTCATGAAGCATTAAATTCAACAGGCAAATGAGCTAACCAGAAGGACGGTATTAACAGCAGCTGCAACTCAATAAAGGACGATTAATTATGGATAATGTAAGTACTTTTGCTACCGGCTATCGCTATCAGCCCACTGTAATAGCTGCTGAAAATAGCTCCCCCACCTCAAGAAGTGTAAAGCCCTCGCCAGTAAAAAATGGTGGTGAGATGAGCGTCACTGACAATCCGAAAGAAATGACGGATTCAAGCGGGCAGACGCAGAGCCTGATGAAAAGGAAAATTGAAAATTCTAAAACTGCTGCAGACGGTGCTGTTATATCTGCACAAGGTTCAAAACAAAATCGTCCCTGCTCCGATAACCCTGACTTACGATCTGATTATAATATTGCGGCAAATCTTTTAGCATCTTTACGTCCGATAACGCCCTCTTACGAACGCTTCCCGGTAGGTGACAGTAATGAGCCCATGGCAGAACAATTCGCCGAAAAAACGATTTGTTCGCTCCAGCACGTTAACACATTATACGAAGAGCGGAGCTCAGTTATGACAAGATTTCGTGAAATACCTAATACACTGGGCATAACTTACACATATTCGAGCAGTGGTATACCCAGTGCAACCTTTACGTACGATTCTTCTCGTGTGCCAGAATTGTTGGAAGAAAGAAAACGCCTGGGTGTTTATTATGCTGAGGATTATAAGGCCTACGAACTTCCCGAGCTGTCAAAAGCCAGCGGCTTGGGATTGCTCTCACTGCCAAAATATTTTGATCATACTTTCAGATACAGCTTTGTAGCAAAGGATAACGGGCGTACACCCAGTGAATGTCTGAATGCTTTTTTTCATGGTCCTACCATTGCAGACTGTGCGACAACTATTCTGGCCTGTCAGTATCGAGCCATTGAATCGATCATTGGCACCGACGAATTCAACCGAATCTTTGGTGCACCGGTCTCAAAGTTCAGAATTTCCCGCACGATCATGTCGCATACCAGCAAAAAAAACGCTTCTAACTTCGAGAATATTCCTGGAAATTTAACACCGATCGACTTCAGCAACCCTATCTATAATCTGTTTCACGATCTTAACCGCATTGACGAAACCAGCCCTGATTCAACTGTCAGGGAACTGTCAGAACTGGATATCAAAAAGGGTGATCTCATCTACATTCAGGGCGTAGCGATCTATACGGAGAAACATAAAAGCGGTACTGCTATAGGTTTTAATCTGATATGCACCGGGCAAAACAGCAGTGGACAGAATCTCTATCTGGGGTTTGGTCCGGATAAATTTGATGAACCGAAAACCTACGACCAAGTGAAAAAAATACTGATTGATGGTTACAACAAACCACAGAGTCCTGAAACAATCCATGCAATTGAAAGTGGAGAAAAGCATTACGCAGAGCTGAAAGACAGTATTCTGCCCTATGACTTCCCTATTGCTGGTATCACTCGTGGGCTTCGCTTCAGTAATGAGCGATGGGAAGATTTTTTGTCGCAGTGCGATCAAGTCTGGCATTGTCAGCCACTGTTGCTCATCACACGGACTATGGAAGCAAAGCCGGTGCATCAGGTTTCACCGTTCACCATTGAAAATCTTGATTCTGATTTTGATCAATTCAAAGCCGACTCAAAACAGCAGAAACTGATGAAAGATACGGCCCTGAAGTTCGCACACGCTGTGATAAATAATCAGTGTGAAGCCTCGCATAAAAAGCCCATGGGACTATTCCTGAGCGGATCAGCGGGAATAGGAAAAACACATCTATGCACAGCGGTTGCCAAAAAAGCAGCCGAATATGGTGTTGACACCCTTTATATAGACGATGTTACAGCAGGTACTCTGTACCAGGACTCAGGGGGTGATGAAACGCTGTGGGCTGAAAAGATCGACGAAAAGCTTGTCGGAAAGGACTTGGTGGTCATCGATGATGCCAACGGCTTACTTAGCAAAAAACTTCTGGCAAAAACAATGGGACATGTGTTGACTCAAAACAAAGCCGTCATGGTCAGTTCAAATGTTCATATTCCTGCCAAAGATGCAACCCCTGACGTTATTGATCCCTTAACCAGGAAAGCTCATAACTTTCTTTACCTGAGCGATTTGCGGGGAGACAGTTACCGTTCCCAGTGGTGGCACAGCCCTGAAGTTCAGGCGGCTGATGCAATATCGCAACTGGGTCAGTATCAAGGCCCCAGGGCGGCAGCAGTCATCACTGAGAAAGCTATATCGATAGACGAAATGGCCAGAATACTCAGTATTCCGGCAGAACAGATCCGCCAGGTGGGTCCCCCTCTCTTGCCCGGACTCCCACAAAAAACAAGCCCTGATTACGATCTCAGCGATTTATCCAAAACACAGCATCAGGCTGTTTTTATGGAGTGTGATGCTGCTGGTGGCTTAATTGAAAATGAGCAGTTCATAAATATTGTTCAGAAAGTACACGATGAAGGCTTAAAGCTGGTGGTTAAAACTGAAGACCGCTCATTATTGTTAAAAAATGTACTGAATTATTTAGAGGAAGATTTCAGTATTAAAAACTACAGGATCCGTATTGCTGACCGACTCAAGCATATGCTCCAGGACTTTTCAGGCTCCTAGCAGAATTGCTTTTACATCGAAAGCTAAGGCGTCAAGGCCTCATAGACCAGAGTCAGAAGCAGAGAGCCAGCAAGCAGCCGCCGACTCTCCAGAAGGTCGAAAGGCCTTTTAATTACAGATCAAAACGGACTTCGTC
The DNA here is from genome assembly GCF_023822025.1 of Endozoicomonas sp. 4G. NCBI lineage: Bacteria > Pseudomonadati > Pseudomonadota > Gammaproteobacteria > Oceanospirillales > Endozoicomonadaceae > Endozoicomonas > Endozoicomonas sp. 4G. The sequence continues at coordinate 5,936,888 of NZ_CP082909.1, forward strand.
CAATAATTTTTGAGCGGTCGCATAGTTCTCTGCCAGCTTGTAGACAGGCAGATCGTCGGATTTGAACTCACCCCAGGAAGCAACCATTGCCGAAACCGGAACATCAGGGTTTACAGGGTATTCCATGTTGACTTCAGCGAAGGTCGCCTGAGCTTTCTCACTGGCTAGAAATTCCATTAACTTAACGGCATTGTCTTTGTTGGGAGCGTATTTGGTCAGAACCATGCCACTGACGTTGACGTGAGCGCCATTGCCTTTTTGGTCAGGGAAGTTGATGTAAACGGACTCAGCCCATGGACGCTGTTCTTCATTGGTCATCATCTTGCCGAAGTAGTAGCTGTTGCCGATAGAGAGGTCGCAAACGCCTTCCCTGATAGCTTTTACCTGGGCACGGTCGTTACCCTGAGGACGACGGGCCAGGTTTTCCTTGAAACCTTCCAGCCATTCTTTGGTCGCTTCCTCACCGTTGTGAGCGACGTAAGCAGCAACGAGACCTACGTTATAGGCATTTTTACCGCTGCGTGTGCAGATCTTGCCTTTGTACTTTGGATCGGCCAGGTCGTCGTAAGTAATGCCTTCCGGCTGCTCTGAACGTTTGGTGCTGTAGATATTTCTGACACGCTTGGTCAGGGCAAACCATTCACCCTCAGGGTCTCTGTACTGAGCAGGGATGTTGTTATTGATTGATTGGCTGTTAACGGGTTGGCTGAGGTCTTTTTCTACGAGATTCATCAGTCGGCTGATGTCTGTCGTCAATACCAGGTCAGCGGGGCTCAGTTTGCCTTCACGTTCGAGACGCTCACTCAGACCTTTTTTGGCAAATACCATATTGACTTCAATGCCGGTGTCTTTGGTGAACTCTGCAAACAGAGGTTCAACCAGAAAAGGCTGACGATAGGAGTAAACATTAACCACTTCTGCGGCCAGGGAGATGACAGATGCAGCCATAAGGCCTGTTGCTAAAAGTGCTGAAGAGACTTTGTTTTTCAACATGGGTAAGAACCGTATTTTTATAATATAAATCTAAATAGGAAGTATTATCATTCGCTTATTCTACAGAAACCCATCTTTATCACCAGTTTTTTAAGTACATAAGTAGTACCTGTCCGAAAACCCTCAACCACGTGAAAACATAGGCTTATAGCCCAATATAGGGAACGAAGATTTTCCACAACGAGCCTTTTCCACTTATGCGCCAAACCATCAACCCACAAATGCAGCTTGGCGAGGTTGACATCTCTGCCATTACATTCAACCTCAGGTCAAGGGACGATATTCCTCGATTGCTCCTGGCATTGCAGCATATCTGGACAAATATCGAGTTGAGGAACCAGGTTTTTCACGTGCTTGAGGATATGATAACTGCCGATCAAGGTAACGGGCGCCCCGGAATGGATCTCTGGAGGGTGTTGGTTTTTGGCACCTTGCGGCTGGTCATTAACTGCGACTACGACCGGCTTCTTGAGCTGGCCAACGAGCATGGAACTCTCCGAAAAATGCTGGGTCATGGGCCTTATTGCGAGCACCAGTACAAACTGCAAACCCTTCAAGACAACATTGCTTTGTTCACACCGGAAATCCTTGATCAAGTCAATCAGGTCGTCGTCAATGCCGGTCACCAGCTGGTAAAAAAAAAGAAGAGCGGCTATGCGCCCGCGCTGACTCGTTCGTCGTAAAAACCAATGTTCACTTTCCGACGGATATCAACCTGCTCAGGGATGTCACGCGCAAGATGATAGAGTGGGCAACCATTCTGTCTTCGGAGCAGCATGAAAGCCTGTGGCGGCAGAGCCGCTACTTGCAGGAGCGGCATAAGAAGAAATTTAACAAAGCCCGCAACCTGAAACGATCCACCTCGGCCAACGAGGCGCTTCGGGATGCCCGGCAGAATGATATTGAAGCGGCCCATGCCGACTATGTTGCCTACAGTCAGAAGCTTATTAGCAAGGCAGAAGTCACCTTAAAGCTCCTGAGAGCACGTACGCCGGGAGATGTGCGGCTAAAAGAACTGGAACGTTGGATAAAAGATTCAGACTACCAGTGCCAGCTGGAAAAACAGACGGACGACCAAGTGACTGTATCTATTGCGGAAGGTGCCAAACAGCGATTTCCCCAGGTATCACAAGTCAGTTATGACCGAGGTTTCTGGTCAAAAGAAAACCTTGAAAAACTGGAAAAATTTCTCGACCGGGCCGTGTTGCCGAAAAAAGGCAGGTGGTCAGAACAGGATAGACTTCGTGAGCGACACCCGGAGTTTATCAGGGCAAAAAGGAAGCACTCCGCTGTAGAATCTGACATTAATGCCCTCGAACAGCATGGGCTGGACCGATGCCCGGATACTGGCATTGATGGCTTCCGTCGTTATGTGTCGCTGGCAGTTCTGGGAACCAATCTGCATCGATTGGGTACCTTGCTGCAAAAGCAGGCAGTCCAGACAAGTAAAAAAGCCGCCTGAAAAGAGAAACGGGCTTGTTGGCAACCAGGTTCACCTTTGGGTGAGGATGCCCTGTGCCCAAAAATCGGGAAGTTGTTCATAAAATGAACAGAAATTAACCAAAAAGTAGCACCCTCAAATGAGTAGGCTAAATTTTAATCAAAAAATTTTGGCTGCTGCCTGCTGCATCGGATTATTTGTGGGTTTTCGGGCAGGCACTAGATAAGAACACAACGCCCTTCTGCGTGTTCAGGATTTTTTGCTTTTGACTGACCAAGCTGTCCACTTGCTTCATTAGTGGAAACAGCTTTGTTTTTGCAACGTTATCACCCGCTATCAACGCCTCTTTTTCGCTGTAGCAAGTGGCAAAGGTGCGACAACTATCCTGACATAGGGCGGGGTCAACTCCAACACATCTAACCTTCCCTTGGATTTCGGGATTTAGCTCAATATGTTGTTGAACCTGAACGAACCAGCGACCTTTGTCGTAGGTTATGACACAAGACTTGCCAATCGCTTCTGCTGGCACATCTTCTGTCAGGTGAATCTTGCCAAGAGCGTCTATGCAGGGATTTAATCCCTTTGGGAAACGGTCAATAGAGAATGAGTGCCTGCTACCTTTGCGGCTTTTGAAATGGATTTCTGCAAAGCCCTCTTTAGCTCCCTTGAGCTTCTTGTTGTGCTCGCAGACCGCTTTGAATTTGGTCGCTGCCTCCAGTGTTCCATTATCAGAAACAATCGAGTTATAAGCCCTGCCACTTTCTTCGTGCTCTTGCTTCACTTGAGCTTTAATGGCAGGTCGCATGTTGATGGATTTTCCGCTGGCATCTTTATAGTCATCGTTACGGAAACGCTCAACAGCAAGGTTGTACGACCTGCGATAGAGCATCAGGGCATCGTGATAGGCTTGCTCATTCTCTGGGTAAAACCTGATCTTTTTTGACGCTATTATCTTTGCGTCTTTTAGCATGTCGCTATCCGTGGCTATTGCAGAATGAGGTAATGAAACCGATAAGCTCATGGGTGTCGATTGACTCACTGGCGTTATCCGGGTCATCCAAAACGGGTGTGCTGCCTAATCAATGTACAGCAGGTAGATTATGGACTATGGGGAATCCATACCTGTCTACTTTTGACCAGAACTCGTCCCAATGTCCTGTTGAACAGACCAAGGCTCTCAGGGTCAATAACATAGATGCACCCTGATCTTTCCACCGCATTCCAGATCGACACATCCGTTGCTTAACCAGTGTTTTGCAGGCGGCTTCAGTAACACCTGAGCCTATAGGGAGGTTTCTTTCCCTTGCGTCTGGATAAATCATCTGATGCCAGTGATTCTTGAAGTAGGTTCTGGCACTGACGAGTTTTTCTAAGGAAGCCATCCGATTATTACCAGGTGAGGCCTGTTCCAGCTCACGTGATAAAGCTTTTGCTGCTCCCTCTTCATGCTTCAGGTCATGAAGCTTTTGCTTCAGCCAAGCTTGCCGGTCACCTGTCGCCTGCTTGCCCGGATAAAGTGCTTCGGCTGCATCAGCAACGTATTCAGATACATGGTAGAAGTCTAATACCTGCACCGATGTCAGTGGCTCCAGAAATGTCCAGTTGTCTGCCGCTCCGTCTGCAACACCCACATAGGTCGCATCAGGGTAGCGCGTTTTTATCTTCTGAATTTCCGATGAAAAACGCTTAATAAATGTTTGCTTGCCGTACTCCGGTGCTGCTGCGCAATAAAGGGTATAGAGTCGTTCACCCTCGTTGTCGTACAAGGTAATAGTGCCGCACATGGCGATCCGGTAACCCTCGTAGTACAGGAGATTTGCCCCATCCAGCCCAATAGCTATCGTTTTTACCGGTGCAGGCAGTTGTGGGATGTCGTATGTCCATCTTTCTTCTTTGGCTTGCGCGATGCTGGCTACCACATCCGACAGGTCTCTCAAGGTGGAGCGACTGCTGGCACGGCCATGGTTTTGCCGTAAGTCTTCATGAACCTGCGGTGCTGCCATCTGAGCATACTTCCAGCTCACCATACGAGCAAAAGCGGGTGTAGAATTAACGACGATCCGGGCATTTTGATCAAGGGGGCAGAAGACCTCACCGCCACAGCTGCTCTGGTAGACATGGCGAGCAACTTTAACTGCCCCCCAGGGTGTCTCGTAGACCTTGGGTTCTTTTTTGCGTTTGGTGGTCATCTTGACGCCACCTACCTTGATAGGCGAGCCGTCGGTATCCATGTATTCCAGCTGGTGTGCTGAAGCAAGTGAACCTGCCTCATTCAGGCTGGATTGCAGGTGTTCTTCGAACTCCAGCATCGACTTACCGTGTTGGATGGTGATGACAATCTGGGTTTCTTGAGTGTTTGATGAGAGAGTGCTGGCAGACATGACTACGGACTTCTAAAAATACAGACTCTGATAAAGGTAGTCGCTACCTGCAAATTTTGACACATTGATTAGAAGTCACACGCTCCAAAACTTCGATGTGTCCTCCCGATAATTCAACGAGCCACTTGATAAATTCAAACCCTGATCGGGCAAGGCAATCTTTTGTGGCAACCACAATATGGGTTGGATTTCTGTACACCGCTGATTCCAGAATGGTTTGCAGTCCTTTTCTCTTAAAGTTGAAAGCACTGGCAATGCCGCTGATAAATTCTGCATCAGGGTGCTCTTTGAGTAAGATACGCTTTTGCATGTCAATGCTGGATTTTTGCTTTCCAGAACTGACTCTTGCATAGCATATCTTCCTTTGCTGGTTAATGAATATGCGAAAGTGACCACCACTGGTTTGCTTCACTTTTCGTAGTGACCACTTTCGATCTTGCGCCTTATAGTTTGGCTGGTTACGCCTTCAATCTTGGCTAGCTTTGTAGTTGAAACCCACAAGATAAATTCACCTTTTGACGATTTATCTTGTGTCTAGCGTAATTGATTTTGCGATTGTTGCAATTTTATTTAACTGCCTGCATATGTCGAAGAGCCTGCTTTTTTATGAACTCATCGAGCTCTGACTCTCCACAGGAAAAAGACTCCCTGTCATGAACCGATTTATCCAACTCAAGAAATGTATTGGTCCAGATCATCACATTCCCTGATTTCTGGTGAGTTGCAGTGCATCTGTCAGCTTTTTATTAGGCTTTTTGGCTTTGTTGCAGGCATTCATAAAGCGATCAAACATATCGTTTTTCAGCACGACGCTTTCATGCTCTGCAATAACCTGACTTGCGTCTTCATCCATAAGGTTAACCACATACTCAGTAAGACTCTTAAGCCCTAAAAGTGCAGTAGCTTTTTCAGCTTTAGCTTTGATCTCCTCATTAAGCCTTATATCCAGCCTGGTAGTCGCCATAATCAGGTTCTCCACTATTGATTTATACGGAAGTTTTCCGTACAAATGAGTTTAGCGTTCTTTTATATCATGCCAAATCGTACAGAAGAATGGCGGAATAATTTCTAACACCGGTGGCAAAGAATCTTCGGGCTATGGAAAAACAGTTGTTCGATTCTAAATCGGTTTGAGTGCAGCAAAGAAATCGTGCAACAATGTCATGGATGTAAAAAAGAATTATACAAAAATGGATTTCAAGCATGGCAGCCTTACTTTTCTACAAAGCCCCCACCGCACTCAACCGTGATCTTCATAAGGAACTCAAATATCAATCTTCCGGAGATTATTCCTTTACCGATAGCGTCAATTCTGTGCCACTGACCGGCATTGAGTTTTTTGAAGCCAGTCGTGATATGCCGGTGCTGTTCAGCAAGGATGAAGAAGGACGTTTTTTCCCCCTGGCACTGCTGTCACTGATGGAGGCCGGCCATAAACAGCTGGATACTGACGGGCGCTGGGAGGACAGTTATGTTCCAGCTTTTGTCAGGCGCTACCCTTTTGCTCTCACCGATGAGGGAACCGTGTGTTTTGACAGGGAATCCGCACAAATTAGCGGTGAAGAAGGTGAGGCGCTCTTTAATGATGAAGGCGAAAACTCCGAAACCCTGAAAAATATCATCCAGTTTTTGAACAACTATGACCAGCAGTACAAAAATACTCGAGCCTATTGTGATGAATGCAGTGAGCTGGAGCTGTTCTCACCTTTTAATCTTCAGGTCATGGCCGATAAGGATAATCCACTGAGGCTGGAAGGCCTGTATGCCATCGACGAGAACAAGCTGGCCGGATTGCAGGAAGAAAGAATAAACGACTGGTTCAAGGCTGGCTGGCTGGCCTGGAGTTATGCCCACCTGCATTCTCTCGGGGCGCTCCGGCGGTTGCTGAAAAAGCAGCAATAAACGACAGTAATCAACAGTTAAAACAGAGGGGGGCTTGCGCTCACCTCTGCGTTTGGTGCGCTTAAGGATAAGCGTCAGGAATAAAAAAGGAAGGGATTCTATGACCTGCTTTAATCGCACGTTTTTGTCGACCTCTATTGATCTGGCTAACAGGGTGAAACGCAGTAGGGTTTCCTGGCCGGTAGTGACCGGTGCCCTGTTTTCCGGGCCGGTAGTGGCAGTGGATAACGACATTCGTGCCGTGAGCGGAATCACCTCGGTGTCCAGTGCCGGTAATGTCCATACCATTACCTCCAACAAGCGTTCCAATGCTTCCGCTATCAATGTCTTTGATAAGTTTGTAGTCAGCACTTCTCACACCGCCAATCTCATAGTACCCAATGACGCCAGTAACCTGGTTAATATTGTCAGGGGGTCTGATGCACCGGCAGTACACGGTATTCTGAACAGCTACAAGAACGGCTCCCTGGGTGGCAATGTGGTTTTTGCCAGCTCAGCGGGTTTCATCGTGGGTGAGACGGGTATCGTCAATGTCGGCAAGCTTTCTATAAAAACACCCGACAGCAGTGACATCACTGCGCTACTGTCCAATGGCGAGCCGGTGGACAGTGAAATCACTGATCTCCTTAATAACAGTTTCAGCGTCTCTTCTTCGGGTCTAGTAAGAATTCAGGGCAAAGTCAACACCGCGTCGGGCGTGGATATCTATGCCAACACCATCCATGTGGACGAAAAAGCCATCATCATTGCCGGCAATACAGCGGCTGCCACCGGTGTCAGTAATTATGGGCAGAATAACGATTACACGGCAGTTAACGTCGATGACCTGACTACTCCCAACGAATTAAAAGTCGATGGCGGCACCCTGGTTCTCAAGGCATCCAGCAGTGCCGATGACGCCATTAACCTTTCCGGTGATCTCTACGCCGACGGTGGGTTTACCATTACGGCTGACAACATCGCCATTAACTCAGGCTCTGTTCTGGATACTGAAGGCAGTGCAACCATTACCGCCGCCGCTGCGGCCAGCATCAGTGGCACTCTGGCCGCGGAATCGGGCATCCGTATTGACTCCAAAGATATTGACCTCAACAGCGGCAGTGTTTTGGATACCCGGAATACCGGCGACACTGCCCGTGGCGATGTCACACTGACGGCCTCAGCCAGTCAGGATGTCAGTCTGGCTTCCGCCAGTGCCACCACCAACATTGATTTTAGCGGTCAGGTCTACGCCGGAAGTCTGACCGCCAGCGCCACATCAAAAGCTGCCAGCAGCATTAAAGAGGAGCCGGGTGTGGCCATTGGCTCGGTAGTCGGCGGAGCGCTTGCCGGTGCCTCCTTCTATCTGATGGACGCCGATGCTGATGCAACGGTGAACGTCAACAGCGGCGCCAATATAAACGCCAGTGGTAATGTTTCCCTGGCTTCAGAATCCCATGCTGTTTCCGACGCTTCTGCCATTACTTTGGGCAATGCGCTGCCCGGAGCACTGGCGGCAGTGTATGCCACCAGTGACGCCACCAGTACCACCCACGTAAAGTCAGGAGCTACGATTCAGGCGGGAGGCAACCTGGATGTTTCTGCCCACAACGAATCCTATGTCGCCGCCACCGCATTTAACCTTATTGCCGAAGACGCCAACAAGGTGGTGATTGCTGCCGCGGTGGGGGAGTCTGATGTTGACGCCACTGCCAGGATTGACAGCGGTGTGACTCTGGATGCCAACAACCTGGTGGTGGCCGCAGAGAACCAGAATTATTACCACATCTCGGCTTCTGCCTATGGCCTGAAGGCGACCCGCTATGGTCTGGCGGTGGCCGTGGGGGATTTTGATACCCGTGCTACCGCCGAGCTGGGCAGCAGTCTGGGAACGGATCTGGATAAAACAGGTAATGTCACCATCACCGCTCTGGATCGGACTCTGAACCAAAGAGTTCATTCCGGTGTGACCGTGGGCAGCAACATTTTTATGCGCACGATCGGCTCCAAAGCCATCAGTGGCATCTCTGCGTTACAGAATGGTGTCCACAACTTCACCAACAAATACCTGCCCACAGGGCACTCAGCGCCCACCGATGAGACGGGCAAAGTCAGCTTCAAAGGTGGTCTGGCATTTTCTCTCAACCTTTCCGATCACGACGCCTACAGTTTTCTGGGCACTAATGTGTCCGGGCAGACGGATGCGCCACGGATCCTTGCAACGGGCAATATTCTGGTGGCCAGCCAGACCGATTTGGGTAGTGATAATCAGGCGGTTGCAGGTGGTAGTAATAATGGCGCACTGGGTGGCGATCAGGGCGGTTATCGAACCTCGGCAGAAACGGCGGTATCGGCTCCCAAACAGGGTTCCAGTGGCAGCAACCAGACTCCGGCATCGGATAAAAGTCTGGCGCTGGCCCTCAACCTTGCCATTAACGACAGTGACGCGGTAGCAGAGGTTGGCCAGTCGGTGCAGATCAGTGCGGCAAATCTTGGTGTGATCGCGGCACAGCACATGCCTATCGTTTCCACTTACGACAAGTGGGACACCTTCTCTGATGTCGTTGGCAAATTTAACGGTGTCGGCGGGTTACAGAACAATCTTCTGACCGGCTTCGCCAATGCGGGTGCTGCCGCTGATAAGAAAGCCTACGGCGGCAGCTTCAATGTCCTCTGGAACGATATGGACACCAAGGCCTGGATAGGGGACAAGGCGAAAATCACGACAACCGGCACAGGCAACTGGAGTGCCAGCAGAGCACTGAAGGCCAACAGTGAAGTTCCCGGAATTCTCGGTAGCAGCAAGGTCTTTAAAGACGTCACCTATACCTTCTCTTTTAATGACTCGGTAGCGGTCAGGGCTTATAACCTGATGGAGACCGCCACGATCGCTGGTAACCTCGGTACCCTGGGTCTGATACCCAATGCCACCGGCACCAATGAAAAAGGTAAGTCGGTTGGCGGTTCCATTTCCTATATCCAGCAGTCTGGTTCAGCCGTGGCGGGTATTGGCAAGGCTACGGTCAACGCCACTGGCAATATTGGCGTTTACGCAGAAACGGATGAACGTCACTTCCTGGTCACACCTTCTTCCGGACAGGCCAGCGGTATTGGCTTCAGCGGAGTGCTTGGTTTTCTCAATTCGGAAGTCTTGACTCATGCCTCCCTGCACAATCAGGCACAGCTCAGTGCAGATAATCTGGTTATTATTGCCGACCATGAATTTGGTAACTGGGCAGCGGCTGGCGCATTCAGCTGGTCAGACCAGTCAGCGGTTGGTATCGCTATCGCGGCAAACGTTTCCCAGGGTGACACTAAGGCGTTCATTGGCGATAACTCAAAAGAATACAAGAAGGTCAAGTTCCAGGATAAGAACAATAACGAGACCGATAAACCTGCCCCAAGTTCGCCCACTGCACCTGATCCAACCAAAGGCATCGTCGTTAACTCGGTAAGCGTCCGTGCCCGTGCAACAGGTACCAACGGCTCGCTGGCGGTTGCCGGGGCATTAACCACCGAGCCCAGCGATGAGCCTGGCATTGGTGCCAAATTTGAGAACTGGTACAACGGCCTGTCTTCCAAACTGGCTGCCAATTACACTGGCGCCAGCGGAAGCAGTAGTGATTCATCCATAGGCAAATCTTCAGAAAGCGGCAAGAACGACGACAGTGGTTCAGGTTCTGGCAAAAGCTCGGCGGAAGTGTCCAAGGATCAGCTGGGTCTGACAGGCGCGGGCAGCTTTACTGTCTCCGTCAACAATATGGATGCCAAGGCCATTATTGATGGCGCTGCCATCAGCGGTCACCAGAACGGTAGCAGCTACAACGATGTGGATGTCGACGTTCAGGCTCTTGAAAAAGTGATCTCGGCTTCCGCCACAGGTTCAGCCGCGCTGTCCATGCTGGGGGCCAATTCACCGACCAATCAGGACACCATTGCCGGGGCTATTTCCTATCAGATCAGTTTCAACGATGCCCTGGCCTGGATTAAAGACTCTGTGATTACCTATGCCGATGACGTGAATGTTCAGGCGTTGCACGGCGGTGAACTGACTTCCGTTGCCCTGGCACTATCTGTCACCAGACCAGACTCTTCTTCCGGTCAGACACGTAATGGTGCGCTGTCCATCTCGGGCGCCCAGATATACGACGGCACATCAGCACGGATTGAAGGCTCGTCCATCAGCTCCAATCAGGGTGCGAATAACGATCTCGAAGTTTCCGCCTACAACAACAGCTATGTGGGCGTTGGCGGCGGTACCCTCTATGGCGGTGGCAAGCAGGGGGGCGGTCTGGCGATTACCTTTGCCGAGATAAATGATCCTTCCGCCATTCCCGGAGACGCCAACCCGGATGGCAATAATGTTCTCAGCACTGCCTATGATGAGGATGTTTATAACGGTGCAGCAACAGAAGCTATTGTCGATTTCAGTGGTTCCAACCGCTCTTATCTCAATAACTTTGACCGGGTCGATATCAGCGCCCGCAGCCTGAACCGGATTGGTATTGGTGCCGCCGGTATCGGCTATAACAATAATCAGGAAGATTCCCTGGGCTTCCAGGGCAGTTTTGCCATAGGTTCCATCGGTGCAGATACCAAGGCGCTGATAAAAGGCACCAACATCAGTGGGGCAGGTGTCGTTAATCTTAACGCCAGTGGTGAGAAAGACGGCGACCTGGACAAGATTCTCAGTGACCTCGGTTCCAGCAATACCAACAAAGATTACGACTTCAGCGGCGCCGAAGCCATGGACAATACTAATGTCCACACCAGCGACGACGGCAGCGGCTCGACTTACAACTATTCATCGGAAGGCAAACGGATCATCGCTGTGGCGGGTGCTGTCCAGATGGGTAAAAAGAATCTGGGTATCTCCTACGCCCATGCGGATGTAAAAAGTGAAACCAAAGCCCGCATGAAAGACGTCAATATCAACAAGTCAGGCACCGGGGCAGAGGTTAACGTTAATGCCCGCGATAACTCCCTGCTCTACAGTGTTGCCATCGGCGTGGGTGTGGGCACCGGCGGTTTCTCCGGTGTCGGCTCGGTGGCGGTTAACCGTCTGAACAATCAGGTGCTGGCTGAAATTGGCGACTGGAACGGTTCCGATAAGGGCACCATTAATGCCAGTGATTTGTCGGTGGTTGCCCAGAATGATATGGATCTGATTAACGTCGCTGGTTCGGTAGCGGTGGCCAGTGGTCAGGGTGGTGCGACTGCCGGGGGGCTGGCAGTAGCCCTCAATCTTGTCGGCACTGACGAACACTCGACAAAAGCCAGAATCAGCAACACCAGCCTTAAGGTGGATGAGGATCTTACCGTCAGGGCACTGAGCGGAACCGCCAATAATCATAATCTGCTGGTGGGTAATGCCATCGCTATAGGTGCCAATCTTGGACAGAGTGGTATTGGTTTTGCTGGCGCCATTTCCACCAATAATGTCGATCAAACCATCGAAGCGGGCATTAAAGACACCAACACCAATCGTAGCAGCGCCGCATCTTCAACCAGTGGCGGTGATGTTGTTGTCCAGGGTCAGGATTACAGCGATAGCGTAGCCACGGCCTGGATGGGGGCTGGCTCTGGCAATGGTTCCGCCGGTGGTGTCGCCATTGCCACCAACCGGGTGGATTCCGATGTTACGGCAGAAGTGCTGGGCAACAAAGGCAACCCTGGCAGTACAACGCTCAAAGCGCAAAACGTGACGGTTGACGCTTTCCGCCGTAACTGGCTGTTGACCATCGACGCCGGTGTTGCCGCCTCCAAACAGGTATCCCTGGCGGGCTCTGTGGGAACCGGTGTTATAGACGGCAATGTGACAGCAAGAATCGCCGACGATGCCCGAGTAGACGCCTGGAACAATGTTCTGGTTAATGCTGATGCACTGAGCGTCAATCTGGTGGGCAGTGGTGCTGTGGGGATTGGTGTCGATGCCGGCGCTGGTGCTGTTGCCATCGCTACGGCAATGGAATACGGCAAGACAGAAGCTTACATTGACGACGCAGTGGTGATTGCCAAAGGCAAGGGCAGCACTATGCAGGTGGATACCGGTGACCTCAAAGGTTATGGCGATCTGCCGGATCTTGCTACTGCCGGTGACAGTTCCAACCCGGATGCGGTCTCCATGGGCGACCTGACTTCCGGCTTCAACACCCTGTCTGTGGAGCGCACCAAAGAATCCGTCAATGGTCTTGTTGTTAACGCGACTTCCAGAACCAAGCAGCGTGCGATTACGGTCGGCGGTGCTGGCGGCAAGACGGTGGCTATCAATGCCAACGTCGCTACCAACGGTACTTATAACGCCACTAAGGCTTATATCAAGGATTCCACCATCAACTCCGGCGTTTCCGGTGAAGACGGTGCTGATGTTTACGTTCGCGCCAATGCCCATGAAGCGGGACTGGCGGTTTCTGCCGGTGTAGCCGTTGCCGGTGGCGGTGAAGCGGCTGGTGCGGGGGTTGGTGGTTTTGCCACCAATGCCCAGAAACGCTCCAGTGAAGCCACCCTTGAAAACAGTACAGTCAATGCAGATAAAGTGACCATTGACGCCAATACCTCGAAACTGGCTCAGGCTGTTTCGGCAGGCGTAGCGGCCGGGTTAGGCACCACCGGTGGGCTTGGTGGCGCTGCTTCAGTGGTGATCACTGAACAGGCGGGCAACACTCGTGCCTGGTTGCGAGGAGGCACAACCAACGCCAGAGAAGTAGTGGTTGTTTCCGACAGACGTCAGGAAGCTAATGTCGCTGCCGGTGCAGCAGGCATCGGTACGACAGTAGGCGTTGGTGTTGGACTGGCGGTCAATATTGTGGGGGGGGATTCGAAAGCCATTATTGGCAATGATCTGGATGATAACGGCGATACCCTGACCACCACCGTGAACTCAGATACCGTCACAGTGGATGCTGACCGGGTTTCCAGCGCAAAAAGTTACGTTTTTGGTGCTGGGCTGGGTGGCGGCTATGGTGTCGCAGCTATGATCAATACCACGGAATTCCGTGGCGAAACCCGGGCCGCGATTCATGGCTATCTCAAGAATAGCAACCTCACCACCGACATTCGTGGTAGTGACGGCAGCTCTGCCGCCACTCGTGTTAACGTTAATGCTCAGGAACTTCAGGATGCCGATCAGTGGGCTGCGGGTATCGGTGCTGGCGCCAGTTTAGGTGTGGGTGCCGTGGCCAATGTGCTGCTCGGTCGCTCCCAGGTTTACAGCGAGGTGGTTGGCTCAGATATTGAAGCGGGCACACTGGATATTGACGCCAATGCCCAGCGCCAGTCCGATCTGATCAGTGTTGCTGGCGCTGCATCCACTAACGCAGCAGCGGCGCTGAGTATCGGTCTTGCTCTGTACGGTCAGGGTGATACGACAGCGGAAGATGGCACCAACGCTGAAGATGAGTTTGATCCAAGCCGAAACGAAGCCAATACGGTTCTGGCTACGGATACTGCCAGCTATAACAGACATTTGTCTGATGAAGAGATCGCTACGCTGGCAGCCGATAACAATGTCACCATAACCCGCAGTCAGGCACCTTCAACTTCAACGACGACAGAATCAGGTAAGTCGCTCAAGCTCAGTGGTGAAAGTGTTACCGCTGCCCGGATCAGTGGCGGCAAGATTGATGTCGATACGCTTAACGTCAATAGTCGTACACTTCAGCACAGCTATCAGGGGCTCGGCGCAGCCCAGGCCAGTTCTGTAGGCATTGCTGGTGTGGTGGGTATCAGTCGCTCCTATGAAATGAACATCGCCACCGTAGACAGCAACATCAAAGCAGACAATGTGGTGATTGGCGCAAGCCTTGAAAATGCCAGCAGCGACGATGGCGCGCTGGCAATGAAGAGCTTTATTGTCGGTCTGGGCGGTACCAGCGTGGTCATTAACTACACCGATGCGCGTAGTGAAAATCGGGTGGTGGCCGGAATCAATTCAGCAGAGGGTAACGACACGGGCGATCTTGAAGTTACCGCTACCGATTCCACCGATATACGTCTGGGGGATGTCAGCAGCGGCAAGCCCTCATCGGTTACCGATGGTTCCCTGAACATCAATATTGGTGCCGGGGCCCTTGGCGTCAGCGTTGGCTATGCAGAGAAAGACAGTGATATTGATGCCTGGGTGGGTGAAACAGGCAAGCTGATCGACGGCTATAACAACATCACTGTTTCCGCCCTCAACCAGGGCATGGTGAAAAGCACAGGTTTCGCGCTGGCAGGAGGTTTGCTGGCAGGCGTTCAGGGTGTTGTTACTGACGCCCACGACGATTCCGATGTCAAGGCGACGGTTTACGGCACCATCGATACTGGCTCAGATGCCAGCGCCGTTAATATCAATGCCCAATCTGCATCGGAACTTTATGCCAGTGCTTACGGTGTCACTGTTGCCGCTGGTGGCTCCATGGGTGGCTCCTTTGCTTATGCCATTGCCGATACCAAAGCGGAAGCCGAAGTGGCTGACGGAACGGTATTTAACGGCAGTGGTGAGGTGATTGTCCGCTCAGAGACCGGCAGCGGCGCTGACGGTTATCAAAGCGCCTATGCTGCCGCCTTTGCCGCTTCCGGTGGTTTACTCCTTGGTATTGCCGGCAGTGAAGCCAGGGCCACTAATAAGTCTCAGTCCATCGCCAGAGTGGGCGATGGTGTCTATCTGCCGTATGCCGACTTCACCGTCAATGCCCGTCATACCGGGGTACAGATTGCCGATGCCGATGGCTACTTTGTCGGTTGGGTGGCCGGAGGCTATCAGACAGGTGTTGCTCAATCTTTCAGCTCAAGCCGGGTTGAGTTTGGCAAGGATCCGATAGCGGCCCTGGAACGTCCGGGTGACCTGACTCTGGACGCCACCAGTTACAACCAGAACCAGAGCTTTACCACCGCGGGCGGCGGGGGCTATTACTCTGGCAGCGCTGCAGAGTCAGTGATGGATGCCGGCGATCACAGCAGCGGCAATGAGTCCGCTGCGGTTAAGATTGATGACTGGTCTGGCAACTATCGGATGGTTCCTGTGGATGCCGGTGGTGTTTATATTTCTGCCAGTAGTGAGACTGAATTCTTTACCGGAACCGATGCGACTACGGTTTCTGTCGTTGGTGGTTCGGGTGCAACTTCTCTGGTCGAGGTGGATACCAATGCCAGGGTGGATCTGGGCGAGAATGTCAGCTTCTCGGCGTTGGATATTGATATTGACGCCTTCAACAGCGCTTACCAGATTCAGAATCCTTACTTCAATGGCTTTACCTCTTCCATTCATGGCGCGGGCGGTGGCGCTGCCAACGGTACTGCGGGGCTTTCCTACCAGAACCTGAAAAACCTCGCTGCCGAAGTATTGGTGGGTAAAAATGCCGTGCTGAAGATTTCCGACCTGGCGTGGATGGACAGCATATACGACCATAACATTATGCTGGACGCCAACACGGACTTCTTTGTCTACGACGAGTCCAAGCTGGAAATCGGTGGTGCCTTACAGGGCGCCGGTGCTGAATCCGATGTGGATGTCAAAACCCGCAACAAAATCTCACTGGGTGAGGGAGCGAGGCTCTACAACCCCAGGGGAGAGATTGGTATCGGCACCTACTCCCGTGGCAGTGCCGTGTCCCAGGCCAATGTGACCGTCTGGGCGGCAGCCGGTGTTGCCGGTGGTGTCAGTACCGTTGATCTGGATGTTCTTAACCAGATCGATATTGGCAAAAATGCCATTATCAATGGTTATGGCAATGTCGGTATCTACAGCGGTCGTGGCAGTCATTACTTTCAGGAAAATCAGCTGACAGGCAATGCCCTGGCCAATGTCTATAACTGGACGGCTATTCCTATTCCGGCTGGCAACAAAGCAAAATCCAATATCACCCTGAACAATAAGGTGAACTTTGCCGATGGCTTTGACATTGGTTCCGACAGCCATGTGTTTATTGAAGCCAATGAAGGGCAGGTCAGTTCCACCCATCGGGGCATTGAAAAGAACCCCTACCTGGAGTTGTTCAGTTCTGAAACCAGCTTTGGCAGCAGTGACTCCAGCACCAGTAATATTCTCACTTTTAACGGCAATGGTAAGGTAGTTGCCGGGCAGTACGCCTACCAGTGGGTGGAAATAGAGTCTGACGGCACCATTAATAACCAGCTCTACCGTTACGGTACCGCGGCCCGGATGAATGAGCAGTATTCCAGCCGGGCAGAACTGGCCGCTTATATCAAGGATCTTCAGGACCGTGTTGACCTGCTGGAATCTTGGGACGGTTCCAGCACTCTTATCGATGGGATCACCGTGAGTGACGGCGATGGCGAAGATACCGGCAGCACATCCGGCACCGGCTCCGAGAACACCGTGGATGGTGGGGAAAACCCTTACCAGGATGAGATCAATGAGCTGAAGTCAGAAATTGTACTGCTGTCGGCTATCGTCAATGATCTGTCTGCGAACCCGAACGATGCCATCAGGGTGGCGGATGTTCAGGCCACCGCAGGGAATATCAACCTGGTGGCCGACACCATCACACTGGCTGGCAGTAACAAACCGACCTTCACCGCCAAAGGCGACGCCTACATCAAGGTGGAGAACAAGACCGATGAACATTTGCTGCTGGAAAACCTGAGCATTACCAATCAAACCGGCGGTAACGTGTTTGTCACTGGCGGTGCCTCGCTGGGGAACAGTTATATCTTTGAACAGTCTGGCAGTGATTACACGTCGAAGACTGGCATTGATATCAGCCATGCGCCAACCGGTGCCAACTACCTGGACTCTGACGTTATTATTAATGGCGATATCTCCAACCTGCTGTCCAGCGTCAATATTGATGTGGCCGAAGGTGACCTGATCCAGCAGGCTACCATCGAAGCCAACGCCATTAATCTGAACGTGGAGAACGGCAGCCTGCTGCTGAATTCCAACAAACCCCAGACCTATGGCCGTGATCCCAAGGCGCTGGTCAACTATACCGCTGGCTGGAAACCTTCCGCTGAAGGTTTTGTGCAGCTTTATATCAACGACAAATACAGCACAGCCATTAATGCTACTGGTATTAACGACTTCAATAACTGGTTTACTGGCCGTGCCATCCGCCATACCGATGACCAGAAGAGTTATTACCAGGGCGGTAGCTACGGCTACGACGAAATGAATATCTACTTCAACTGGGGCTTCAGCGACAGTAAGGAATACCACGGCAGTGATGCCATTGTGTTTGAAATGCGCAGCAACAGCGGCAGTCGTGGTGGCAGCAAATGGAAGTTCAAGCCTGTTCAGAATTTACAGTCCAAACTTGAGCAGAGCGCCAGCTACTCCCAGGTGAAAAGCAGTCTGGGCGGCACCGGCACTTCCATCATTGGTGAGAAGGTCGTGATTAATGCTGCGCGTCTGGATATCAATGGCAAGATTATCGTTGGTACCGATAACGCCTGGTCTGTGGATGTGGGTTCGGGTTTTGATGCGACTGTCGCCGAATATATCCGTGACGCAGGGCTTTCTGCCGGCGATGTGATTAATATCAGGCCCGGTGAAAGCAAAGCTCTCTGGGTCAGACATCCGTCTCTGCCCGGTCTCAAAACTCTGAAGTATTATGATTTTGATGTGTCGTCCAGTAATGGTACCTCTGGCATTGGCCTGACTTATGATGTCGCTACTGGCAAGCTCAGGGCTAATGACATTCCGGTCAGTGGCGGTGGCTATGTGGCTATCAGGGCCAGAATTTCCTCCACCGGTGAAGAAGGCAATATCACCGTTAAGGACGGACTGGGCCAGATTGATATTAATAACGACTCCAGCAAGCAGCTGGTGCTGGGTACTATCAGCGCCGGAGACGACGCCACCGGTGTTATTCGTATTACCGACCTGAATAAGAGAAAGAATGGCAGCTATTACAGTGAATGGTTTGTCCACTCGCCCGGCAACAAAATCAGACAGTATGAGACCGACGCCTGGGCGGTCAGTTATGACGAATCCAATTATGTGAAGAGTCTCGGCGGCACCGGAACAACGTCGACTATGACGTATAACCCCATGGCCGGACAGCTGTTCTATATTCGCGAAGGGGCGACCGTGGTACGCAGCTTTGATCCACCCGGAGACAGCTCTGCGCCTTATGATGGCAAGTCTATTGATGGTTACTTCGCCAAATATCCGAACACCCTTGGGGACTGGTATTACGAAACCAACTGGAACACTGAAGCCAGCTACTACACCACCTGTTCCTACAAGCCAGAAGCCTGCTCCAATGGTACAGCCAGCAATTACCTGACCCAGGTTTATGACCGTGGCGGTGAGAACGTCTGGGGGGTTAAGTGGGGCCTCAGCTACGACAAGTACTACGGCAGTAACATGACCAATGTCGATCCTGCCGTCTATGTTTCCTATCGTATGTGGATGGATGCCCACACCTATGTGAAGGCAGACAATGCCATTAGTTTTCAGTTCACTGGTTCGGCTAATGGTTTTATTGACCTGACCTCAAAATCGTCCATTGAACTGACCGGTAACGTTTATAACCCCAGTGGTACCACCAATATCAGCACGCTCAAGAATCTGATCACTTCCGGTTCCACCGCCATTACCTCTGACGTGACCACCATTGCTGCCAGAGGCAACATTGGCAGCCGTGATAATGCCCTGGCGATCATTACCGATGAGCTGGGTCTGAGTTCCAGTAAGGGTTCTCTCTATTTCAACGTGACAGGCGCTGACGGTGATGTGGAACTTCGACACCTGAAAGCCAAATACGACATTGTTGGTATTGTTGACAAGGGCATTGTCGCCAAAGACAGCAGTACGATTATTCAATCGGATCGTCTGGATCTGACCAGCTCTACCGGCGGCATTGGTAAGGTGGGAACCATTGGTAATACCGGCAGCTACCAGTTCGTCAATATTGCCACCACCGGCACAGTGAAACTGAATGCCGCTACTGATATTGCCGTGAATCAGGCCACTGGCGACCTTGAGCTCTACAGCGCCAAGGCGAACGAAGAAGTGGTGATCAAGCTGGGTAATGGCCGGATTACCAACGGTATTGGCCGACTGGACAAGACCGATGAAGAGTTGGCTTATGACGCTGCGGTGTGGGACAGCCTGAATCTGCTGGATGATGACGCCGGTGCTGTAACTGTGTCGTCTTATGAAAACCAGTTCACGCACAAATACCATACCTACTGGATGATCAAGCAGCGCCTGTCTGACGACAGCGATGCCGGTTTCACCATTGATCCGGCCTTTGTTGAAGCCCTGAAAGTGCGTTATAACACCACTGACGAAGTGGCACTGACTCGTCTGGTGAAGGCCGATTATCAAGGACTTGAACAGTGGTTCGCAGACCAGGTTGCTGCCGCTGATGTTTACGACAAGCCAGAAGACGCCATTGGCATTGAGCAGAAAGGAACGCTCTTCGGTTATGACTACGGCGCTCTGCTCACTGGCAGTTACGATCAGGGCTATCGCCTGACTCTGGCGCAAGACTCCAGCTGGTACACCGGCATGGTGGAGGGTGCGAAGTGGAAACAGAGCCAGCTGGATATCAGTATTTCTGCGACAGCACTGAATGGCGACGCCTCAAGCCAGCTGACCAACAGGGAAGCTAACATCAAGGCTTCCGACATTCATCTGATCGCCAATGGCGGCAGTGTTGGCGAAAACCTCAATGACCTGGTCTTCAGTGTCAGCCGCGATGGTTCCGGAACCATCACCGACGCCCAGAAAGCGGCTCTGCTGGCCGCCGGTGCCGGTGATATTTCAACGACAGTGACCCAAGATAAGGTAACGTTCAACGTCAAGCAGGTTGACCCGATCAAGATTGATATGTCCGGAGAGCTGTACGCCTCGGCCAGCAAAGAGATCTATATCGAGTCTAAATCCGGCCTGACCCTGGGCAGTCTGGCTTCTTCCGAAAACGACATTCGTCTGGTGGTGGATGGTGTCATTGATGCCAAATCAGGGCTGACCAATATCGCTGCCCGTGACCTGTTTATCGCTAATACCCGTGGGGATATTGGCTCGCAGAGCAATGCCCTGAAGCTCAACCTTACCGGAGCGCTGAGGCAGGCGGGTGCGGCATCAGATATGTACCTTCAGGGTGTGGGTGGTGATCTTTATCTGGGATCAATCAGTGCTGGCGGCCTGCTCTCCATTGCTAACAGTAATGATCTTCTGTCGTACAATAACGACAGCTTCCTTGCTGCTGAGTCATTCAATCTCGACGTCAACAGTCATGACCTTGGCAGTAACTCCAGAGCGTTGAACCTGATTATGACCGGCGCTGGCAGTTTCCGGGCCGACGCAGGCAATGCCTGGCTGAACGTTAAGGACTCCAGCCTGTTCACACTGGGACAAGTTGATATCGACAAGACCTTGTCCCTCAGCGCTGTGGGAGCCCTGGCTCTGCAGGGGAATCTTGACGCAACGGGCCTGACTCTGGATGCAGATGGCGCTCTGACCAGTGGCGGTTACACAATGACTGTGGCTAATGACGCTGATATAGAGGCCGGCAGCATTGATCTGGGCGCCATGAACGTCAAGGTGGGCAGTGCCAATATCTACGCCCAGTCTGGCGGCCTCACTCTGGGTGATGTCACTGCATCCAAAGGTTTGTTGACGCTGCTGGCTAATGGTCAGTTGACCCTGAATGGCGACATTGTGACTCTGGGTGGCAACCTTCTGGCAGATGCCAACAGGATTGTAATGGCTGCCCTGGGCTCTGTGACCAGCTCCGGTAATATCACCATGACGGCGTCGGACAGCATGAACCTGTTTAATCTGACCGCCCGCAATGGTGTGGTTGACCTCACCGCCAGCAACGGCTTTGATGCTCAACTGGGTTCCATTACCGCTACTCGTCTGGATGCTCGTGAGGTAGATATCGAAACCCAGTCCGACCTGACGCTCAGCGATGCAGTGGCAACCTCTTCAGGTAATCTAAAGCTGACTTCTGGTGGCGATATGTTCCTGAATGCGGATATCACCAGTGATCAGGGGTCCATTATTCTGGATGGACAGAAGTCGCTGTACGCCACACGTCGTATGAAGTCTGGACAGGACCTGAAGATCATCACCAAAGGCAACCAGGAGTTAAGCACTCTGGAGGTTGGTGGCAACCTGGATATTGATCTGGAAGACGGCTCAGCCCTGAGCATTGCCTCCGCAACTGTGGCCGGGCTTGTGGATATTCTTTCCAGTGGCGACCTGACTCTGTCCGGCTCGTTGGCTGCCAGCGATGTCAGTATTGAAACAACCGGTGGGCTGACCTCTGGTGGTTCCATCCGCTCTGCCACAGGTTCCATGACCTTAAAGATGGGCAAAGGCCTGAATGTTCAGGGTGATATCACAGCCTTCAGCAATATGGATATTGTTGCCATTGAAGGCGTCACCATGGCACCCGGCAAGAGTATTACCGCCGGTGGTTACATGGATATCGATGCCGCCTTTATCAACATGAGCGACAACAGCCTGATGAAATCCGGCGCTGATATGAAGCTCTACACACCGGGCTCCATGTTACTGGGCACTCTGGAAGTGGGCGGTGATCTGGATATCGACATTGAATCGGGTGCCGAGCTTGCCATCAGCAGTGCCACGGTGGCCGGTATTGTCGACATTCTTTCCAGTGGCGATCTGGATCTGTCCGGCTCTCTGGCAGCCGGTGATGTGACCATTGAAACGGCAGGCGATCTGACTACCGGTGGTTCCATCAGTGCTTCTGCTGGTGCCATGACCCTGAAGATGGGTAAGGGCTTGAATGTTCAGGGTGATATCAGCGCTTTGGGTAATATGAATATAGAAGCGGTTGAGGGTGTTCTGATTGCTTCAGGCAGAAGCGTGAGCGCCGGTGGTATTTCAATAGAGACAGATACTCTGTCACTGAACAATGATAGTCGTTTAATTTCCGAAAATGGTATCACTGTGTCGCTTAACTCTTTTGAGATGGGTGACGGTGTGGAAATCTCTGCGGTCAATGACATCGATATGACAGTCCAAAGCCAGATTATTCTGAATGGCCCGGTAAGCTCCAGCGCAGGTTCCATTCAAATGACGGGAACTGAAGGTCTGGATATTCTGCACAGCCTCAATGCCGGTCAGGATATAGTGCTGACTGTTCCGGAAACCGTTGTTCTGCCCACCGAAAAACAGCTGCTGGCTGGCGGCAACATCAGTGTGAATTCTGACTGGCTGGATCTACAGGGCAATAACCATTTGCACGCAGGGGCGAACCTGACACTCACCAATAATGGCATGAGTCTGCCCGACACCACCAGCCTGAGAGCGGGCGGTGATATGGCGCTGCTGACCGTTGGACAGGTCAGCTTGAATGGCCAGGTACAGCAGACCGGAGGCTCTTTCCAGGTCAACACTGACAGTGATATCCAGCTCAAGCAGGACATTAATGCCGGTGGACATATTCTGTTGAATACGCCGACAGATGTGTACCTGAAAGCGGGTCGAAGCCTGATTGCAGAAGAAGACCTGCGGGTTGAGTCCGACGGCCTCTATCTGGGACGAAACACGGTGCTTGATGCCGGTGGCAATCTGGCGTTGATGAATAATACCCTGTCACTGCCTGACAGTGTGCAGATCAGCTCGGGTGGTGATTTTGAGCTTGAGACTGATGGAGAGCTCTATCTGAGCGGTACCATCGGGGATATTGGCGGTTCCCTGCGGATTCGCAGCGACGAGCTGTATGTCTACCAGGATCTGAATGCCGGGGAGAGCATTGAGCTGGGTGCCACCTACCGTATTTATCAGCAGTATCGCAGAAGTCTGGTGGCTGGCGAGGATATCAGACTCAGTACTGACCATTATTACACCGGCTACCGGACCAGCCTGACGGCTGGGGATGATATTTCCGTATCTACCCTGGATGGGCTCGACTTCTACTACGTCAGTGCTGGTGGTGATTTCGCTGTTGAAAGTAAATACGGTGACGTTTATTTCAGTGAGTCTGTCACAGCGGGTGGGGACATGAGTGTTCAGTCTGGTAATAATGTCTATCTCTCATCATGGAACGACATTACTGCGGGCTCTCTTTCCATAGGCACAGCGGATCAGTCTGGAGCTTATTATTTCTCAGTGGGGCACGACAGCACCATCGAGACAGAGGCCGACTTGCTGGTGAACACCATCTACAGCCAGGACTATGATGAACTGATTGTTGGCGGAGATTTCACGGCAAAGGCTGAGCATGGCTCTGTTTATTTCCAGAAGTCTGTGACAGCAGGTGGCGCTGTGAACCTCCACTCTGGAAGGGATATCTACCTCTCGGCCTGGGAGCGTCTCAAGGCCCAATCACTGACCATAGGCTCCTCTGAGTTTTATGGAGCTGAGCATTTCTCAATGGGCTATAACAGCTCAATTGAAACCCGTGGCGCAGTAGCCATTCATACCCGCTGGAACCAGTATCTTGGCAGTCTGACATCCCATGCTGATGGGCTGGCCTTTGAACTGACCTCTGCACGGGGAGCCATTTACGGAAATTATGAGTACCGATTCAGCAAGTATCATGATGCCAGTCACCTGACAGCCACTAACGGACGGGCTGTTCTTCAGGCTGCTACCGGTATCGGCGATCCACTGGTGGTTGATCTGCCATGGCTTTCAGCAGAAACTGAGAGTGGCAATATCAATATTCTGGCTCGTGCCGATCTTGAGGCCAGTCTGCTGAAGGCGACCCGTGGTGATATCTACATGACCACCCTGGGCGCTCTGTCCATTGATGAGCTGGCGGGTAACGCCTGGCTGGTGGTGGGTGATCTGCTCTTTGCCCGGAAAATGACCATGGAGTACGGTTCGATTCGGGCTGAAAATGGTGTGGAGGTTGAAGAACTCAGCCTGACTGGCAGACATGGCGTTAGCTTTTATGCGCCTGACATCCGGGTGACTCAGGTAGATGATGATGGCACCAGAACTCAAGTTGAGGCACAGCGTTATACCTATATCAAGCCTGCCTCAAAAAGTAGAACTCGGAGGTGGGGGCGATTTTTCTAAGGAGTAAATGTACTTGGACGTATATAACAAAAAAAATAATACCTGTAGAAAACAGCTTTTCACTCAATTCCATTTCTCATTAAATGCAGCCGGGCTGGCTTTATGCAGCCTCTGGCTGCAATCCCCCGTCGCTCTGGCCACACAGCCACCCATGCCAGACCCTTCGGGAACCCTCAGCAGAGAGATTGAAAAGCAGAAAGAGCACCTGTTAGAACCTGAACTGAAGAAAGAGATACCCGCTGTGAAGAAGGAGCAGGAGCCGGAAGTGGCCGAGGAAGCCGGTGGTCCAGTGCTTCTTCTACAGGGCATTCGCTTCACGGAATCCAGACACCTGTCCCGTGAGGAATTGCAGTCGCTGGCAGCGCCCTGGTTGGGTAAAGAAGTCAATTACCAGGATCTGCAAACCCTTCTTGGAGCCGTTAAACAACTCTACCGGAGCAAGGGAATTTACACAGCCACCGCCGTATTTCCAGAGCAGAAGATAGAGAATGGACTGGTCAGCATCAGGCTGGTGGAAGGTCGCTTTGGTGAACTGGTTCTTGCTGGCGAAGTGGCAGAAGGTGACAGGGAGTATGTTCAGAAGTGGATCAATACCGACTGGCAGAAAGACTCCATCGACGTTGAAGCCCTGGAGCGGGATATCCTGTTCTATAACCGGGTTCACGGCCAGAGGTTGCAGTCCGAGCTGAAGGCCGGGCAGGCGTTTGGGCTGACGGATGTGGTTGTGCAGATTCCTCAATCGGAAGAAGGCGCATCGCTTTATTTTGATAACCACGGCACTGAAAGCGCCGGAGAAGAGCAGTTAAGCCTGCTCTACCAGAAAACGTCGGTGCTCAGCCACGGCGACAAATTGCTGGGCTACGGTCTGGCATCTAATGGGCTAAAGTCGTTCAGTGCCAGTTATAACCGGGTGGTGGGCGAAGACGGCTGGCGGCTGGGAGGCAGTTTTCAGTACACCGACAGCGAGCTGGAACTGACGACACTGGATGTCGACGTGATCGGTGACACAACACGTTACACCCTGGATGCCAGTCACCTGCTCTGGTCAGATATTAATGGCTGGCAGAACCTGCTTTTTTCTGCCAGCAGTACCCGCTCGGAAAACGCTGTGGCCGATGAACCTTTGTCGGATTATCGCAACGATCAATTGCAGTTCGGGCAGGAATTGAATCTGCTGGGGGATAACTGGCAGGTCAATGGCCGAGTGACGTTCAGCAAAGTTCGCAGTAAGTCGATTCTCAATGATGATGAGAGCTACCTGAGTCTGTTGAGCCCACGACTGACAATGGTTTATAACTTTGAATCGCCACTTTATGTGCTGTCCACATGGGAAGCCCAATGGGCCAGTAAAGCCGGCCTGCCTTCGAGTCTTGGCTTTGCTCTTGGCGGGCTGTACAGCATTCGGGGGTATAACAACAGTGTTGTTACCGGCGACAAAGGCTGGCGCCAGCAGACCGAGCTGCACTACTCTGGCTTGTTCTACCGACAAAGCAGCATCGAACCCTTTGTTTTTCTTGATCATGGCGAGACGAGGATGCCGGGTTTCCATGCAAAGCTCACTTCTGCCGGACTGGGGACAAAAGTCTCTGCCAGATGGGGTGCTCTGGAAGTCGCCGCTGCTCAGACACTTGAGCCGGTGGGTGTCTCAGGGAATGATTTTCGGGTTTATGTTCGGCTTAGCCTGACCGGTTGGGAGTGATCTGTAACAGTTGATCTTCAGCGATTATTTGTACTCCTTATCGACCACTGACCCAACGGTAATATACGCCTGCTGAGGGTGATTGAGCCTGGTGGGGTACATCAGCCTGAGTTTTTGCTCTTTAATCAATGGTTGCAGGTGTTTTTTGCGCAGAGACTCGCCACTTCGATTCAGCAGTTTTTCCAGTTCTTCAAGTTGTAATGTTTGCAGGGCACACAAGTTAAGGATGGCCTGGCGCACCTCTTCGCTGGGGGATCGCTTTTTTGAAGAGAC
Source organism: Endozoicomonas sp. 4G (assembly GCF_023822025.1). Classification (NCBI taxonomy): domain Bacteria; kingdom Pseudomonadati; phylum Pseudomonadota; class Gammaproteobacteria; order Oceanospirillales; family Endozoicomonadaceae; genus Endozoicomonas; species Endozoicomonas sp. 4G. The sequence goes on from NZ_CP082909.1 coordinate 5,963,515, forward strand.
AGGTTCTGCCAGAATCGAAAGCTCGTTCTCTAAAGGTCCGGAGCTTGGCGTTAAAGGTCCGGACCTTTCGGGTTGAGGTCCGGACCTTTCGGGGTGAGGTCCGGACCCTTCGCCTTCAGGCAGGGATCTTTCCAGCTCCACTCCTTCGGAAATCCGTTCTAACATCGTATCTTCCGCCATAGCCTGTGCAGTTAAATGGATGTATATGCGGTTTAGTCTGATTGGTATTTAAATTTATGATCGGCCAGCCTGAATTTTCTCAAGAAAGGCATCCAAGCCGTTAAGCAGCTGTTGAAAACTCACAGAGCGGTTGTCTGACAAGTTAAGGTGTGGAGCAATAGCCTTGGCTCCAGCTACTTTTTGATAACCTTTTACCAGCTTCTTTAATTCCTGCTGGGCATTAGCAAGGGCGTCAGGGTTACGGAACTTTTTACTGCCCTGTTTACTGGCTAATTTTGGCTGGTTAAATGCCTGACCCACTGCGGCAAGATCGCCCAGAAACCAGCTCTCCAGTTCATGAATAGCAATACGCACCAGTGTGTCGGGGCGATGACTCTCTTCACACAGTTTCTGTAGCCGCGTCTTCAGGCGCACACAATCTTCCTGATCTTTATCCCGCACTACGACAAACCAGGTATCTGGCACAGTCCAGCTCTTGAGCTTAACAGGGATCGACTTTTCCAGATCCTGCTTACCTTCATGGGGAATGCATCGAAACGAGACATCCGGTGGCAACACCCGAGGCAGCAGGTTCTCAAACAACACCTTGGCCGACGACTCTTCCAGTAAAAACACCAGTTGCACCATCAGGGGTTGACTCCCTCAAAGAGTCCCTGTTTCCACAGTGCACCCGGTAAATCTCCACCGTTGACCAGACTTTTTATCAGCTCATTATCTGCTGCCCGCTCAATGGTGGTGACACCGTCCTTTTTTTTCAGCCAGAAAATCTCACCCAGTTCGATATTGTTCAGCATATCCGGTGAATGGGTAGAGACCATCACCTGCCCCCCTCGATTGGAGTAACTGCGGAATTCTTCAGCCAACTCCAGCATCAGGCTGGGGTAAAGTTGATTTTCCGGTTCTTCAACACACAGCAGAGGATGGGGAGATGGATCGTGCAAAAGCAAAAGGTAAGCAAACATTTTTATAGTGCCGTCGGAAACGTATCGAGCCACAAATGGGTCTTTAAAGCTGCCATCCTGAAACTTCAGAAGAATTCGACCGTCATCGGTTTCTACTGCTTTTACGCTTTTAATACCCGGCACCCGCTGTTTCATTTTATCCAGCACCAGCGCAAACACTTCGGGATGCTGCTCATAAAGAAACTGGGCAACCAGCGCCATATTGCCCCCTTGTGAGGACAAGTGTTCTCCATACCCGGCATCTCTTACACTTCGAGCATCGCTGATATGAAAGTCAGATAAGTGCCAGTTTTCAATCAATTGGCGAAAAGCACTGGCAGCCTTAAACCGCTGGAACTGTCCCAGTCCTTTAACGGCGAGAATATCCGGACTGTCCAGTGTTTGCTCTTCACGTTCCAGCTCAGAGCCTGCTTTATTAAAATCTTCTTCATTTAAAATGGCGTATCCGGCACCATTACGAAAATCCAGAAAATGGAACGGGGAGCCATGGCTGCCTCGTTTGTAACTTAATGACTCGCGGCTGATCACAGGGCGATTTTGCTGCAACCGTATTTCCAGCCGATAGGTGACCAACCGTTCAACGCTACTGATCGGCAGACGAAACTGTAAACCGATTTCAATCGGCTTGTCTTCACTGCCCCGTGTGACGACCTCCCGAAAACCACCACGTTTTTGCAGGGCGGTTCGCACATTGCCCGCCAGCGCATCTTTGAGAAAACTGAATACGTCAAACAGAGTACTTTTGCCACTGCCATTGGCTCCTACAAAGACGCACAGGCCGGGCATCTGCTTTAGCTGCACATTCTGAAAGACCCGGTAATTATTAATGGTCAGGGACTCAAGCTTCATTAAGGTGCTCCTGTAACTGGTGTTTCTAGCCTATCACTTTTCGGCAGTTTTGCGTTGAGAGAGGGTGAGTGTACCGTACATCAGCAAAGCCTCGCAGTCAGGTGATCAACCCTTTTTGGCGGGCAATAGTCTCATTCATAACGGCAACACAACTCGGGCTCAGTTTCCAAGTCTTGATTAAGGGCTCAAGTTTGGCTTTCAGGGCATCTCGTAGCGGTGGTAGCCAATCAGTTTGATGGCCTTTTATTACTAAAACGAATATTAAATCAGCATTTGACGCAGAAATATGACTCATACCCGTTGGGATTTCATCTTGCATCCGTGGATTTCGACCAAGCACACCTGCCAGAAATAAATTCATTGAGTTAATGAATTTTTCGCAAATGTCTCCAATAAACTGATCAAACTTTGGCTTGGGAAGAGGCCGGGGAGAACTGGATTTTGCCTCTACAATCCATAATCGGTTAGGGCTTTTAACGGTCGGGCGGGATAGGATAAATTCTGCAATGGTTACCCCCTTTCGAATATCCTTATAGCTGTCACAGATTTCAATCCGTAGAACATCATTCTTACCAAAAGGCCCGAACTGCATATCAAACTCGTCAATGGTTATAGTCATCAGTCCAAAGCCAACCCTATCTCTTGCTCATACAAATGAATTGACTCGTTAATGATACCGTTATCAGGCATGCCTTCTTTCAAGTCATCAAAATGCCAGTGATTGTCTTTATGATGGAGAACCGGCAATTCCCAGCCTGTATCCAGAGCGATAAGGAACAGTTTCTTGATTACAAAATAAGAGTGGCTGGCAATGAAGAACTGGATGCCGTTATCTGCAAGAATACGGATAATATCCATCAACTGGGAGATGGCTGTTGGATGCAGTGCTGATTCCGGCTCATCTATGAAAATAACAGATTGAGGCGAAAGCGTCCGGTTACTCAGAAGCGTATCGAGAATACCAATTTTTTTCACGCCTTCAGCGGTCATGTGAATCGAGAACTTGCTGTTTCCTTTTTTGTAAATCCAGTTTTCGGCCTTTTCGTCGTATTCAATCCGCCCTTCGAACATATCTTCCAGATGTTCCTGAGAATGTTTGAATGCCGTGAAGCTTCTTTCTTTTTGACCCTGCTTTTGCAGAGCAACAACCAGATCAAGGTAGGTATCGTCGTAGCCAAACTCTCTGTCCTGCATTCTGGATTTCAGAATGACTTTGCCAAGGGACAGTACCTCTTTGGGTGGGAGAAAAATGGAGTTGGCATCACGAGCTGGCAGGTTGTTATGCAGGGGTGTAACTTTTTTGATGGTGTCCTGACCCAGTTCAAACGCCACACTGCAATTATTATCCATGGTGACAGAGGCTTTGAGACGTCTGTTCTTGCCCTTGCTGACCAGATCACCCAGCCGGGCTTGATAAGTCCAGTAAAGTTTATCGCTCAAGACTTCAGCAAAATCCCGGCGCTCATCGCCTCTGCCAAACTCCTCCTGCGTCCTGATAATGCTGTATAGCGCCTTGAGCAAAAAGGTTTTGCCAGTGCTGTTAGCGCCGATAATCAGATTTATTTTACCGAGGTTTTGGGCTGACAGCTGCTCCAGTGGGCCAAAATGTTGAAAGTCAAACTGTTGAATCATTAAACCGTCTCTTTGGTTGTTGCGTCCAGCATATCACTCTTTTATGGGCGAGGAGCTGAGTTTTGAAATCAGAATATGACCTCTTTACGTCGGAGAGGCTGTCAAAGGTTCAAACAATACCTGCAAGTCTTCAGCGGTGAGCGTTTGTTTCTTCTTGCGTTGAGCGTCACCATAAAGCGAGTCTGCGATGGCCTGTTTCTTTTCCTTCAGTGCCTGGATTTTTTCTTCGACAGTTCCTTCCGTTACCAGCTTGTAGACAAAGACCGGTTTATCCTGACCAATTCGGTGGGCACGATCACTGGCCTGTTCTTCCACTGCAGGGTTCCACCAGAGGTCGTAGTGAATAACCGTATCGGCGGCTGTGAGATTGAGACCGGTGCCTCCGGCTTTCAGGCTGATCAGGAATACCGGCACCCTCCCTTCCTGAAAGTTCTGCACCGGCTTTTTGCGGTTACGGGTCTCTCCTGTCAGTTTGACCCATTGAATACCTGCGGTATTCAGGCGTGCCTCAATAAGCGACAGCATACTGGTGAATTGCGAGAAAATCAGAATTTTCCGGCCTTCCTCCACCATGGGTTCTACCAGGGTCATGAGCAGGTCAAGTTTTGCCGAGTTTTTAATGCTTTCTGCCTGTTCCAGTTTTACCAGCGATGGGTCACAGCAAGCCTGACGCATCTTTAACAACGCATCCAGTATCACAATCTGTGAGCGGGCCAGTCCTTTCTTTTCGATTTCGGCCTTTACCCTGGCTTCCATACTGGCCCGGATGGTTTCATAAAGATCCCTCTGGGGGCCGGACAGCTCGGTGGTCCGAAGTATTTCGGTTTTTGGCGGCAGCTCTTTAGCCACCAGTGCCTTGTTCCTGCGCAGCATGAAAGGGGCAATACGCTTTTGCAGTCGTTTGGATTGTTCTTGTCGGTTGTGTTTTTCGATGGGTGTACGGTAGAAGCGGGTAAATTGATCCCGAGCGCCGAGAAAGCCGGGCATCAAAAAGTCGAACAGAGACCAGAGCTCGCCTAAATGATTCTCCATAGGGGTTCCGGTCAGGCACACTTTGTGACTGGCTTGCAGGCATCGTACGGCTTTGGCACTTTTGGAGTTGGGGTTTTTAACCGCTTGTGCTTCGTCCAGTGCCAGCAGGTGGAAGGAAGCGTCTGACAAACTTTGATAATCTCTCTGTACGACCCCATAGCTGGTGAGAACCAGGTCGGCGTGTTGGATAGCATCGCTTTCTCTGCGGGCTCCGTGGTAAATCTGGACTTTCAGGTCTGGTGTAAACCTTTGCGCTTCCCGTGCCCAGTTATGAAGCAAGCTGGTAGGGCAGACCACCAGGCTGGGTTTTTGGTTTTTTGAACGGGTCAGTCGTTGTTTTTCCAACTGCAAATGAGCCAGTGTTTGCAAGGTTTTACCCAGGCCCATGTCGTCTGCCAGAATGCCATTAAGGCCGTATTCTCTCAGAAACTGAAGCCAGGAGAGTCCCTGCTGCTGGTAGGGTCTCAGTTCTGCGTTCAGCTGTTTAGCCGCTTTGACTTTTTTCAGTTTTTTGAATTGCTTCAGCTTTTTACTCAGTTGCAGCAGTTTTTCGCCACCTGACCAGGGCAGGTCAAGGCCATTATGAAGTTCTTCCCAAATCTCGGCATGGTGGGTTTGAAGGCGATAGTCGTTTAATGGGCGATCACCGAAGAGCTCCAACATGATTCCCAGAATCAGGCTCAGGCGTTCAGCAGGCATGTTGATGAACTGCCCTCCCGGTATCTGAACAGGCACCGGTGCATTTTTCTCCATGGACTGCAATTGTTCCCGGTCGGGCAGTGCATCCAGTTGCCTGGCCAGCAGTGGCAGCAGGTCTATTGATTTACCATCAATGCTAAAGCCCATTTGCAGGTTGAACCAGTCGGTTTCTGATTCTTCAAGGTCTGCATACCAGTCATCTTCAGAAAGGGCAGCGAGCTGAAAGGGAAAACTTTCGTCTATTTCAATCTGCCAACCGTTGGCTTCCAGTTCTGGCAGTGTCTGATTCATGAACGCCAGCCAGAGCTTTTGGCTTTGCAGGCCAGGAGGGCCCATCACCAGATCATGATCCATAAGCTGCTCAGTGATGACCTTCTTTCGATAAGAGGGTTGTAACTCATGGGGAAGCTGTTTTTCGAAGGTCTCTTCAGTTTTGCGCTGGCGGGGAATAACGGTGTGCTCATCATGTTGCGAGGGAAGCGTATCCAGCACACTGGCGTAAGCAACCTCATTACCCTCATAGGAAAACGACAGTTGTCCACGGGCCAATAGTGTTTCAGTCAGGCTGCGGGTTTTTCGTGGAGTGCCAGACTCCCCGGTCCATGGAATACCGTCCAGCTTGAGAACCGGCTTTGGTTTGACAATCAGTGCAGAGATTTTTTTAGGGAGTGTAATACCCTGGTTTTCAGGATCGGTAAACAGGTTTGAAAGAATCTTTGCGGCTTTTTCCACGTTCTGGTTATCCAGCGGTGGGGCATCCAGCAGGATTTGCAGAAAAGCTCCGTCAGGAACATGGGTTAGCTCGCCACACTCGGCTTTGTGTTCAAACAGTTTCAGATAGCAAGGTGGCTGGGTAGTCAGAAGATTAAGGCGATGATCCTGCTCATCTAACAGGATCGGTTGTTGCAATCCCCGTTCATTGGCTTCCCATTGAACCCTGCCTCGCAGTGGGCCTGCCAGTTCTACGGGGATACGTTTTTCAAGGTCAACCAGACAGCGACCGGTTTTGATGATGCTGTTCAGCAGCTCAAAACCCGTTTCACCTTCCAGACTAAATTTACTGTCATAGTAATTAATAGAACCGTTAACCCAAGCGGTCTTGATTATTTTTTTGTCACTTTCGCTGATGCCCAGAGGCCAGTTGTTATACTGAATGCACTGGTGAGCACCATTGTAAATACTGGGTTTACCAAATCCGCCTCTTTTCAGGTAGCGTGAAAGGTAAAGTCTGACTGAGAAAGAGTGACTTTCCTGATATTGATCAAGCTCTAAAAAATAAACCAGACAGTTTGTGGCGGATCGGTTTGTTGAGGGTTGCTCGGCGTGTGATGGCTCTGGTTCCGGTTTGCTGGGGGTCTTGAGTTGTTTGAGCCATTGGTTTCTGTTGATTTCCAGTCGGGACTCTTCAGCAGAAGAAAGGTGAAGTCCTCCCTCATTGAGAATATCCGGAAGGTTCTGCTCTAATTGAGCTTTCAACTCTTCCAGAATCTGAAGGTCTTCTTCAGAGGTGAACGATTGAGCCAGCTCCGTAATCATTTCCCTCAGCGCTAACTCACTTCTATACCTATTCCCTATCTCAAGTAATTGGTTGATCCGGTCCGCACCAAAAGATTGTTCTGCCTTGAGCAGAAGAGCGCAGACATGTTTGCAATTTAACACCATGGGGCAGGAGCATTCACATGATATAGGATCTTCATCTGGGTCATCAGGATGGGGGTTCAGTCCAATATCGACCTGATAGACTCGACCCTCCGACCCTCTGACCTGGCCACTGAGAAGGCCAAAGTCGTCATCCAGCTCAAGTGAAATAACTTTATTTAGACGGAAGTAATCGAGCCCTTCTTGAGCTGTTTGTTTTGTGAAGAGGTCAATGAAGTCGAGATTGAGTGAGTGCATAGGGTCTGAACAGCAGGAGATACAAATAAATGATGATAGCAGTCTTTGGGGGGAACGGATAAGTTTGGGTTCTGTTTTGTGTGGTGTCTTATCCCTGAACCTGCCAATACCCACCTTTATCCGCTCCAATACGTTTTAATTGCCCGGCATCCTGCAATTTTTTGATGTTCCGCTCGATGGTACGGGTAGAAGTCCCCGTTGCCTGAGCCATCTCTGCAATGGTCATCTTGGGATTTTCTGCCAGCATACGGAGTATTTTCTCCGACATTTTCTCCGACATTTTCTCCGACATTTTCTCCGACATTTTCTCCGACATTTCAGGTGTCGGAGCAGGCTCCCGAACCTGGTTTTTCAGAGGACGATAGAGCTCCCAGTCAATAAAATCGCCGGTTTCAGACAGTTTGGGTGCGGGTAGTTGCTCATCCTGACAGGCATTCTGTATCCGCTGAATGCCACTGCCCCACTGTTCGATATAATTCAAAGTTTTAAAAACACGGGCTATCACACGGTTGCGCACTTCAGAACGGCCTTTCTGAATATCATCCGCGGTCAGGCCATTGGGCAGGCCGCCGGGTGATACAATGTTCAAGGCATCATCATAAATGCCCAGTTTTATATCTCGACCGAAATTGCTGTAATCACGGTGAACCAAAGCATTTACCAGTACTTCCCGAATGGCGGCGAAAGGGATTTCGTAACTGTCCTTTCTTTGCAACTGGTCAATGTCCGCTTTCAGGTGCAGGTGGTTTTTAATAAACAGCTCCGCTTGTTCAAGCTGAGAAAACAGATCTCCCCGATACTCTTTCTTGTCCAGAAAAACGGACATAGTATTCCCTTTGAAGCGGCTGCATTTGATTTCACAGTGTTCGTAGTAACCCAGAAGTATAAGCAGTCCATGGGTTGGGTAAAGAGAGCCTTGTTCAGAACACACCAGTTTCAGGTTCTCAAGCTGTTGCTGGTTCAATGTTTTGCCCAGAGCCTGAAAACGCTGCTTCAGGGGCGAAAGATCCAGATCGTCCAGTGAAACTTCGAAATTGGCCTGCTCATCAAATGAACGGTGAAACCGTTGTCTCTCCAGTTCAGCCAATTGTTCAGCACTGGCGATGCGGTTAGTGGCTCCAACACGTACATAGCAACCTTTTTCTTTGCCTTTCTTTTTCAGGTAATAAGGGAGCAGAGAGCCTCTTAAAACGCCAATAACCAGCAACTCTGTACCTTGTATATTTTTCACATAGGTTTCTGGAAGCAGTGCCGGAGCGATGGAGTCATAAAGTGTTGAGCTGATTTGGTCCATCAGTTCGAACACATCGCTATCGCCCAGGCCTTTTAGCTGGCGTTTGTCGTCGACGCCAATAACCAGCTTGCCGCCACCAGAGTTGGCAAAGGCAATCATGGTTTTTGCCAGTTGATCGTAGCTTGGCAGCTGACTTTTGAATTCGAGGGTTTTACTTTCACCCTGTTGGATTTCATCCAATAAAGGGTGTTCAGATCTCATAACCTATTTTCCCTTAACCGCTTTACGTTTTAGAAGATGATAATTGTATCCAATGAGGTGTCACATAAAAAGCCGGACTGTTTTAACCAAACAGCCCGGCAGAGATCGTACATGAAAGTCAGCCTTTCAGCCTTTTATTAATGCACGCTCGGAACCGCACTGAGCAGCTTACGAGTGTACTCATGCTGAGGTCGGTTCAATACTTCTTCGGTATGACCCTGTTCAACAATCTTACCTCCCTGCATCACCGCAACCCGGTGGGCCAGGTGAGGAATGATTGAGAGGTCGTGAGTAATAAACAGATAAGAGACTTTCAGCTCCCTTTGCAATTCCAGCAACAGATCCATGACTTCTGCCCGTATCGAGACATCCAGTGCGCTGGTGGGTTCATCACAAATGATCAGGTCAGGCTCCACCGCCAGTGCCCGGGCGATGGCGATACGCTGGCGCTGCCCTCCCGAGAACTCGTGGGGATAGCGATAGCGATGCTCCGGTTCCAGCTGAACCCTCTTGAGAAGCGACTCAACCCGTTGTTCCCTTTCTGCTTTGCTCAGGCCCATCTGCAGGCTGACCATACCTTCTTCGATAATGTCACCCACGGTCATCCGTGGGTTCATGGAAGAATAAGGGCTTTGGAAAATGACCTGAATCTTTTTGCGAAGGGGCAACATTTCCTTGCGGGAGAAAGCGTTCACTTTCTGGTTGTTGTACCAGATCTCTCCACCGGTGGCTTTTTCCAGGTTAAGAATGGCTCGGCCCGTGGTGGATTTGCCGCAGCCTGACTCACCGACCAGGGCCAGCGTTTCACCTTTAGCGATGGAGAAGCTGATGCCATTAACGGCTTTGGTGTAATCATGGACTCTCTGGAGGATGCCTTTACGAATCGGGAAGTGAACTTCCAGATTTTCCACCTTCAACAAAGGCGTCGGACGTATTTGAGGACGATAGGCGTCCATGTCCGGCAGACTGTTGATCAGACGACGACTGTATTCTTCACGAGGATTCTTGAAGAAGTTATCGCAGCTGCCTTCTTCAATGATTTCACCCTGATACATCACGCCCACGCGGTCAGCGGTTTCACGAACCACGCCCATATCGTGGGTAATCAACAATACCGCCAGGTCATGGCTAATGGTCAACTGCTTCACCAGCTCAAGAATCTGCTTCTGAATGGTGACATCCAGGGCAGTGGTGGGTTCATCCGCCAGCAGAATATCCGGCTCACAGGCCAGGGCCATGGCAATCATAACGCGCTGCTGTTGGCCTCCGGACATTTGGTGGGGATACCAGTCGACCCGCTTGTCCGGGTCAGGAAGGCCCACTTCTTCAAACAGCTGGATGGTGCGTTTTCTGATGGCGTCACCTGTCAGATCGGTATGGATCTTCAGGGTTTCGGCAATCTGGTCACCGACTTTTTGAACCGGATTCAGGGAGGTCAGGGCATCCTGAAAAATCATGGCAATCTTTTTACCACGAACGGCGCCCATCTCCTGCTCAGTCAGGGCAAACAGGTTGGTATGATTCAGCTGGATGTTGCCACGAGTAATTTTCAGGGCATCGGGTAACAGGCGCATGATCGACAATGATGTCATGGACTTGCCACTGCCTGACTCGCCTACCAGGGCAAAGACTTCACCCTTGTTTAGCTGAAAACTGACGTCTTTCAGGATTTGGGTATCGGGTTCATGTCTAAGAACCACGTTAAGGTTGGATACCTGAAGGGCGGTTTCCTTGCTTTTAATCGTTTTGTTCTCAACCGCTGTGTTCTCAACAGCTTTGGCCTCAGTCTTTACGGCTTCTGCAATGCTCATCTCAGGCGGCCTCCAGCTTGGTTTTGGGGTCAAAAGCGTCGTTGACCAGGTCAGAGAACAGGTTGACGCAGAGTACAAGGGTAAACATCAGTACAAAGGCACCGCTGAGGTTCCACCAGATGGAAGGCTCTCGGGACAGTTCACTGCTGGCCAGGTTGATCATGTTGCCCCAGCTGGCCATGGCCGGATCAACGCCAACACCAATGTAGGAAAGAACCGCTTCGGCAAGCACCAGACCACTGAAGTCCAGCACAAAAGAGATCAGGATGATGTGGCTCAGGTTGGGCAGAATATGACGCCAGATGATTTGCAGATGGCTGACCCCGAAAGCGTGGGCAGCCTGAACGTATTCCAGCTGACTGATTTTCAGGGTTTCAGCCCTGAGCAGTCGGCAGAGACTGGTCCAGCTGGTGATACCCAGGATAAAGCAGAGCGCTAGGAACTTGGCATCGGCTTTTTCCAGACCGACTTCAAAGTAGGATGGGTTGTTATTGATCCAAACCTGGAACAGCAGAACCGAAGCGGCAATCAGCAGAATGCCGGGAATGGAAACCAGGGTGGTGTAGATGTATTGAACAATGTCGTCTACCCAGCCTTTGAAATAGCCCGCCATAATACCAAGGGAAATGGCGATGGGCATGGTGATCAAGGTCGCCAGTGTGCCGATCAGAACACCGGTGCGAATGCCTTTCAGACTTTCATAAAGGGTGTCGTTACCGGCCTGGTCGGTTCCCAGAACATGGTAAAGATTACCCATGGTGATGAGCCAGCCGAAGATCGCCATGATCACGGCAAGTGTTATCCAGGCAGAAGACCATGGCAGTGTAGATTGGGCTGATTTGTTGAGCCTGAGCAACCACCAGTGAATGCCAATCAGGATACCCGCAAAAACAAGCCCCAGCAGTATGCCCTTGAAAGACTGAAAAACAATGTCCATGGCTTTATCATCAGGACTTTCCAGATGCTGACCACCGTAGGTCAGTCCAGGGTAGTCCCGAATCATTTCACCGGTTTCTGTCTTAATGTTTTCCTTATTCCAGGACTTTAGCGAGAAAGGCGCTGAGTAGGTTCTTTCCATACGCTCGCCCATTTCTCCCAGCATTAAATCCAGAACACTGTTGACCTGATTGCTGTAGTAAACCTGCTCAGCATCCTGTCCTTCAGCAGGAGGGAGTTCGGTTCGAAAATGCAGGGAATCCAATAGGGCAACACTGACGTACGCCATGATGATGACGAAGGTGCTCATGCCCAGTTTGGTAGAAAATACTTCACGCCAACGGGCCCTGTTTTCAGGATTTTGGCGAAGCGTGTAGATAAAAAAGGATATCAGTCCGACCAGTATAAAGATCAGTGCATCGGTCCAGAGGACAACCGGTTTAAATGCTAAATCCATTTTAAGCCCCTCCTTAGTTCAGTCTGACCCGGGGATCAGCCCAGGTGTATGAAATATCGGTCATGATCAGCCCTGTGATGTAAAGGACTGATCCCAGGAAAACCATGGCTCGGACGATGGCAAAGTCCTGGGCTTGAATGGCGTCGAGCATGTAGCTGCCCAGTCCGGGAATGCTGAAGAATGATTCCATAATCAGGCTGCCCATAAATAAAGAAGGGATAACCACGACGACGCCGGTGAGAATAGGCAGCATGGCATTAGGCAGAATGTGACGGAAAAGAACGCCCGCTTCGCTCACCCCTTTAGCCCGTGCCGTGCGGGAGAAATCCTGGCTGGACGCCTCTATAAACAAAGTTCGGTACCAGCGGGCGCCCGATCCGATACCGGCAATAACGCCGATAATGACCGGCAGTATCAGGAAGCGCCAGCCATCAATACCGTCATTGAAGCCAGAAACAGGCACCAGCCTGGACATCTTGGCAATAAAATACTGGCCAAAAATGATGTAAAAGAGGTAGGAAATGGACATCAGGGTGACAAAGACCGATACCGCAAACCGGTCAAGACGGCTGCCCCTGAACATCAACACCATGAGTGCAACACAAATATTTACCCAGATACCGATAATAAAAGAAGGTAGCGCCAGAGCCAGGCTCGGGCCCATACGGTCAGTCACATCGGAACTGATATCACGGCCTTCATCGGAACGACCAAAATCAAACGCAAAAAGCTTGAGTGATTTGTTGAAGAAGATGGTATCAGTAAAGGCGTTAATGCCTTCAGACTCACTGTTGTAGAACAGCGGATCGTCATAGCCTTTTTCTTCAATCCAGTGATTGATGGCATCCTCGGTCACGTATTTGTCACCCAGGTGAGCCCTTGCCATGTCCTGCGGAGTGTTCACCACGAAGAACAACAGGAAGGTCAGTACATTAACTCCAATCAGGATGGGGAGTGCGTAAAAGAGTCTTCTTAAAATGTATACAAGCATAGTTTGTTAACCTGAAATCACTGGATTCAGACACTGAGTTTCAGTGTCTGTCCGATATGGCTCTTCAAAAGAGTCTTTTAAAGAGTCTTTATAATTATTCTGTTTCGATGGTCAGTTTTTGCCTGCGACGGTAGGCGCCTATTCCGGGAATAATCAGAGCCAGAAGTAAACCGATACTGCCCAGCAATGGGACGATATTGGGAGCATTCCAGGCGACCTGTTTTTCTTCCCTGACAGGCTGGTCCAGGCGGACGTACTTAAGTGTTGCCTGACTGATGCCGTGTCGTTTGGTATTTTTCACCCACTGGTTGGATAAATAGAAATCCTTCCGGTTGAAGCCCCAGATCCACGGGCTGTCTTGCTGAGCGATTGCAACCATTTGATTAATAGCAGCCAGTCGTTCAGGTCCGTTGGGGAGCGATTTGACCTGATCGTAGAGGCGGTCAAACTCAGGGTTGTCATAGTTGGTGCTGTTGCTACCGTTACACTGACATTTCACCAGCCCCTGACGACTGTCCAGAAGGAACAGGAAGTTTTCAGGATCAGGGTAGTCTGCCAGCCAGCCCCAGCGGAAAATCTGGGTATTGCCCTGGCGCATTTTCTCTTTGAAACGGGGGTAGTCGGTGGTGCGGAACTCCAGTTGAATATTCAGTTTGGCAAACTGCTTTTTATACCAGTCTGCTGTTGGGCTGGTGTCTTGTGCCGTGGTGTCCATATAAAGGATCAGGGGCTTGCCGGTTTCAGCATGACGTCCGTTAGGATAACCCGCCTCAGACAACAACTGTTTGGCATACTCGATCGACTTGCGAACAGGACTATTGGTTTTTTCATCCCAGTCGAATACGTAACCATTCATACCTGCCTGACCCGACTTGTAACCAAAGAGACCGGGTGGAATAGGGCCATGAGCCGTCTGACCAAGACCATTTTTAAAAATGTCGATATACTCCTGATCATTAAAGGCAATGCTGATGGCCTGACGTAACTTCTGTTTATCTTCTGTGTAACCACCGACCACTGGATCGAGCATATTAAAGCCGGTGTAAAAGATCGAAGGTTGCACTTCTTCATCCAGAACAATGCCTCTGCCTGCCATCGCCTTGGACAGCTCCAGTCCATCGGGCCCCACGGTGAAAGCATGATCAAAGGTCGCGGTGTTAATGTTCGAGCTGTCATCACCGGAGCGGTCGTAATAACCCTGGGTGAATTTGCTCCACTTTGCCGTGGCGCCTTTTTCATACCGGAAAATAGCTTTGTCGATGAAGGGTAGCCGTTTGCCCGCGTCGGCAAGATAGCCTTTTTCGGCATCGCTCCCGGTGCCTTCAGAAGGAAAAAAGTCATCCCGGTAATTCGGGTTTCTTTCCAGAATGATCTCCCGGTTGGGTACGTTCCGGGTCATCATAAAGGGGCCGGTACCGATTGGGTTCCAGTCCAGGGTCAGGTTTTTCTCCTCAAAACCGGGGTTGTGATAAAAACGATCCGCTTCAAAAGGGATAGGGGAAAAGAAACGCATCGCCAGCCAGTAATTGAACTGGGGATAGACACCTTTGATTCGAATGGTGTAGGTCAGGTCGTCTACTTTCTGGAGACCTTCCATATCGAAATCACGCAGATCAAGCCACTGACCTTCTTGTCGGGCCTCTTTGACTTGTTGTCCGAACTCTTTCATACCAACGATATAGTCGGACATCAGCCCAATCAGTGGTGACTTGTTGATGGGGTCACCCATACGCTTGAGCTGATAAATGTAGTCATCCGACGTCAAAAGACGGGTGTCTTGTACCGGAAAGTCTTGTAGCAGTGTATAAGGTGCACTCTCTTCTGGCGTGCTGAAAAGATAGAGTGGATTGCCTTCCTGATCCTTAGCAAAAGCCGGGTGTGGCTGGTAAAGCGTTCCGGGCTTAAGCTTTATCGTTATAAGACTGTAGGCAGGTTTTTCACCGTCCGGGATGGGCTCTAACTGCTCATTAAGAAAGGTGACTTCTGGCAGTTCCTTAGCTGTTGCAGGTTCCAGTTCATAGGGGCGTTTCAGGAAATGATATTGCAGCGGCGGTTCATAAATCTGATCCAGAAACAGGCCTTCTTCGGAACTGTAAGACCGAACCGGATCAAGATGTTTAGGGCGAGTGGCAAAATTGCCAAAATAGACATTCAGTTCGGGGTCCGCTGGTGGGTTGGGGTCATTCCAGGAGCCTGTGCAGCCCGTGAGCAAGGTGGCTGCTGTCAGCGTGGCAGCCAGATACCTGGTTGCTTTTCGGTTCATAGTAACTTCATCCCCGTTTTTTAATTATTGTTGGTTGATGTCCAGGGTGACTGGGTTGTGTCCTGAGCAGAGTCGGGTAATGTCTGTTCAGGAGTCTTGGGTTCGGATTGTACTTATTTATCAGGGGGGCGTCATCTAAAGCGGAATTTTTTTAGTGAGTTTTAGTGAGTATTGGTGACTTTATGGTGTCCAGTAATTCAGAAAACCTGCCATTCTGAGATACGGTGAGAAGTCTCTCACCGCATGATGTTTAACCTCTGGGTTGCAGTATCTCCACCTCCCCCAGCCCCAGCTCGCGAACTTCCTTCTCAATTTTTTCCAGATCACCTACAACCATCCAGATCATGGTTTCTGGATCCAGTCGTTTATCTCCGGCTTTACGAACCGATTCAGTATTAATGTCCTTGAGCAGATCGGCGTATTGCTCCAGATAATTGTCCGGAAGGTTGTAGGTTTCTACACGACTGATAGCGTTTAACAAGCGGTCATTGGTCTCAAAACGTCCCGCCTGTTCCTTGAGGCGGTTATCACGGTAGCGAGTCACCTCATCCGCAGAGGCCATCTCATTGGTGAACACGGCGTTCAGCTCATGACGGATTTCTGCCAGTGCCGGGCCAGTTTTGTCTGTCTGAACCGAAGTGCGAATCAGATAAGGTCTCTGTGCCTTGGTGTCCCGGCTGTAGGACCGGGCTCCGTAAGACCAACGTTTTTCTTCACGAAGGTTCATATTGATTCGGGAAGTGAACTCGCCGCCCAGCAGATCATTGAAGACACTGAAAGAAAGCTCTTCGACCAGCTGGTCTGAAGACAAAGCTGGCAACAGTTGAGCTACGGCAATGGTGGATTGTTGGGCATCTGGCTGATGGATCAGGTAAACCCTGGGCTTTGACGGTTGTACCATTTCAGGAAAGCTTACCTTAGGGATTGCCTTGTCTGGTGCACGCCACTGGGCAAGGTTCTGCTCCAGTACCGGCATCAGCTGATCAAGGTTAACGTCACCCACCAGAAAAAGAGTGGCATTGTCCGGGCGAATCCAGTCGTTGTAATAATTGACCACTGTCTTGCGATCAAGCGTGTTCAGAGTTTCACTATGACCTGAACCTGTGGCAGGTGTCGCATAGGGATGATCAGCGCTATAAAGCACATTAGGGAGTTCTCTCTGAAGCAGAGAGGTGGGAGTGGTTTTCTCCTGACCAATCTGTTGCAGTTTTTGCGCTTTCAGCTGCTCAATATCACTCTGCTCAAATCCGGGGGCAGTCACTATTTTGGTCAGAATATTCAGGCTGGGTGCCAGATTGACCGAAAGACTGCTCAGGCTGATAGCAGCCTGGTCACCGGAAATAGAGGTCGACAGGGTCGTGCCCAGTTTATCCAGCTCAGTCTGAATCGCTGCGCTGTCGCGTTTTTTATTGCCTTCTTTTAACATCTCCAGAGTGAAAGCAGGAACACCTGAGCCATAACCCTGATGACTGGATAACCCACCATTGAATTGCAGGCGCATGGAAACCATAGGTGTACTGGTTCTGTTAGCCAGAACGACCTTCAGACCATTGCTCAATTCGGCTCGCTGAATGTCCGGGAGGTTTAGTTTTTTGCCATAACCTACAGAGGGCAGCTGACTTCTATCGACACCTTTGTCGGCAGCTGTGTACTGGGTGTAGGGTAAAACGGTTTGCACATAGGCACCGTCGCTCAGCCACTCCTTACCCGCCGCTTGAACAGAGTCGGGTGTTGCTTCTAGTAATTGCTGAGTGGATACCTGATAAAACCCGGGGTTGCCGTGATACACCTCACCCAGGGCCAGAATATCGGACTTGCCGCCAAATCCACCTACTCTTTCTGTTTCACGAATAAAATCGGCGGTATAGCGAATACGTGCCTGGTTCAGTTCAGCCTGAGTCACTCCTTTCCGCAATACTTTGTCCAGCTCTTCCCGGATAATGGCTTCTACTTTCTCAAGGTCGGCATCGGGTTTAGCGTTAGCTCTGATATAGATTTGTCCGGCCAGCAGTCGTGAATAAACATAGGCTGAAACATCGGTGACCAGTTGCTCTTCTTTTACCAGTCGTTGATACAGTCTGGAACTTTCGCCTTCACCCAGGATCGAAGCCAGAACCTGAAGATTCATGTTTTCCCTGTTGCCATCTTCAGGAATATTCCAGCTCAGCGTCAGTCTTGGCTGGGTCACATGGTCCTGCATTACACGACGTTTTTCGCCTGTACGTTTGGCGACCCAGGCACCCGGTACGCTCAGGGGAGGTCCGGGTTGAATATCGGCAAAGTATTTGTTGACTTTCTCTTTGGCGGTTTTCTCATCAATATCACCGGCCAGCACAATGACTGCATTAGAGGGGCCGTAGAACTCTTTGAACCAACCTTTTACATCCTCAAGGCTGGCAGCATTAAGGTCTGCCATGGAACCAATGACCGACCAGGAATAGGGATGCCCGGCAGGAAAAGTGTCTTCAGCCATTTGTCCCCATGATTTGCCATAGGGCCGGTTCTCTCCCTGACGTTTTTCGTTTTGTACCACTCCTCGTTGAATGTCCAGTTTTTCCTGAGTCACAGCGCCGAGGAAGTGACCCATGCGATCCGATTCCATCCAAAGCGCCATGTCCAGAGCCTGAGTGGGAACCGTCTGGAAATAGTTGGTGCGATCATTATTGGTGGTGCCGTTCATGTCGGTGGCACCGGCGCTGAGGAAGGGGACAAAGAAATCCTGGTCAAAGTTTTCAGAGCCGTTAAACATCAGGTGCTCAAACAAATGGGCAAAGCCAGTCTTGCCAGAAGGTTCGTCTTTGGAGCCCACTTTGTACCAGACATTCACGGCAACAACAGGAGCCTTTCTGTCTTCGTGAACAATCACTGTTAGCCCGTTATCCAGTACAAACTTTTTGTAGGGGATATTGACCGTGGGAACAGATTGAGAGTGTGACGGAGAAAACGGCGATGTGCTTTTTGTCTCAGGCGGGAGTTGAGTGCATCCGGTCAGTAGTATTGAAGTGGTGATGAGTGTTGTGAGTGCTTTTTGTTTGAAATGAGGGCGTACTTGCCTTGTATTTATTTTTGTCATTCTTCTTCTCTTTCTGGTGGTTGGGAGGCTGTTGCTCTCCCGTCCCATTTTTTGTTTTCTTACTTTAGTTATTGGCGTTTGGAAGTAGTTGACGAATAAGCATTTCGAGCTGGTCGAAGCGCTTGTCGTGGTTTGAAAGATGGGCTTTGACGCTGGACATATCCTCTTTCAGGACAGAGACATCTTCCTTCAGGACAGCGACATCTTCCTTCAGGACAGCGACATCTTCCTTCAGGACAGCGACATCTTCCTTCAGGACAGCGACATCTTCCTTCAGGCCGGAGACATCTTCCTTCAGGACAGCGACATCTTCCTTCAGGACAGCGACATCTTCCTTCAGGCCGGAGACATCTTCCTTCAGGACAGCGACATCTTCCTTCAGGACGGCGACATCTTCTTCAACCCTGACTACACGCTGTTCAAGTCGATCAACCTTGCAGTTCAGTTTTTTAACTTCGCTACGCGTTTCTCCGGTTAAGTTGACAACGTCAGTGAGAGTATCTCGAATATGGTCGAGCTCGGTGCCGCTCGATCGTTTGGCCTTTAAATTCATAAGCTTTTCCTAAAGCAGAACGATGGAAAGCTACAGAATAGCAGAGGTTTACGAGATTGCACTGTAACAGTCTTCAGAAAGAAAATCACAAAATAGCAACCGTTGAGGGCTACTAAAATACGCATCCAACCAACACCAGAACAGGCGGATTTTTAGACCGCCAGTTCGGTGCCGTGCGTACGATCGCTGCCTGAGAAGTTAAAAGCCTCGCCCGAAGGAGGGCAGGGCGGAGACCGTTCACCGGTTAGAGAAACTCTTCGAAGAACATTACAACGGCCTGAGTATAGATATCGCGGTTTTCCTTTTTACTATAACCATGGCCTTCGTTGAGTGCATTCATATACCAGACTTCTTTGCCATGATCGCGCAACGACTTAACGATTTGCTCGGCTTCAGTGACAGGTACACGCGGATCATTTTGGCCCTGAACGACAAACATTGGAATGTTAATTTTATCAACATTATTATTGGGGCTGATTTTTTCCAGATGAGCGCGCATTTGTGGATCCCGCTCATCACCATACTCCATCCGGCGTAAATCACGGCGATAAGACTTGGTGTTTTCCAGGAAAGTCACAAAGTTAGAAATACCCACTCTATCTACAGCGGCTTTGAGGCGGTCGCTATAATGTACCGCGCTGGCCAATACCATGTAGCCACCGTAACTGCCACCAATGAGAGCGACGCGGTTTTCATCCAAATCAGGCTGGGTCTTAATCCAGTCCAGCAAGGCACCGATGTCTTTAACGGAATCTTCGCGCCTAAAGCCATTGTCAAGGTTGAGGTATTCTTTGCCATACCCTGTAGAACCACGAACATTCGGCGCAATGACAGCGGCATCTAACTGATCCATCCACAACTGGAAAGTTTTGCGGAATGAAGGGCGAAACTGAGATGCAGGTCCACCATGGATACTAATAATGACCGGTTTTTTGCCCTTGGTATCAGGCTTGTAGACAAACGCCGGAATCTCTCTGTCATCGAAACTCTTTACTCTGACCAATTCAGGTAGACTGAATTTACTGGTATCTAACGGTCCTACTTTACTGAAGGTCCAGCGTGTCAGACGACCTTGTTGTAGCGGCTTCTCACCTAACCCCAGTACAAAGCTGTCGCTGGGCGTTTGTGCGGTATTCAGTGTCAGGCCTATTTTGCTGCCATCGTCACTAAACTCAAGGCCGCTAACCAGTCCAATAGGCAGGCCTTTGACTTTAACGAATTGATGGCTCTCAGGATCAAGCAGGTACATGACTTCAACGCCATCCTGGTTAACCACAAAAGCGGCTCGTTTGCCATCCTGCGACATCTCAAACTCGTTGACATTCCAGTTGATATTACTGGTGATGACTTTAACTTCTCCATCGCCAAATGGCTGATAGGCCAATTGGTTGAAATCACTGAATTCGTTAGTGAGAAAGAACATGCCCTGGTTGTCGGCATCAAAACCCAGACCGTAATTGACTGAGGTTTTTTCCGGGTTACCAGCCAGCATAACTTTTTGTTTGGTTGCCAGATCGACCAGATAAATCCTGGAATCGTAGGAACTGATATATCGTTGGGCTAATAGTTTTTTATTATCGTCAGACCAGTCTAGCGGTCTCCACAGGCTTCCATCAGTTGATTTCAGGACTATTTCAGCACTCTCTGGTGCTGTTGGGTTCATCATCCAGATATCATTGGATTTACCATTACGTCGGGTACTCCGATAAGCAAATTTTGCTCCGTCTTTACTCCAGACCAGCGAACTGTTGCGGGATTCGCCGTCACTTAGCATCTTGCTTTCACCTGTCGCCGTATTAAGCAAGAATAGTTGTGTATACCCATCGCCGCCGTCATCCATAGAAAAGGAGATATTATCGCTATCAGGTTGGCGATTGATGCTGCCAATCGGCTCTTTGAAAAATGTTAGCTGCTTGCGGGCACCACCGGCAGTATCTACCCGGTGTAATTGTCTGACTCCGCCAGAATGAGTGGATATAAAAATACTTTCTCCAGACTGGCTGAATTCACGGAAAGGTGCAGAACTGACTTTTTGGTAACGACGCACGTCATCGATTATTTGTTGTGGAATGACGGGTACATCTTCCATTACCAGGTTGCCGTTATTTGCAGTGCGTTTCGTCACTACGGCGTTGGCTGAAAGGCTCACTGATATTAACAGGGCTATAGCTCCAAGCTTTTTCATTATTATTTCCTTGGGTGTTTTTGCGCTGCAACTGTATCACTGAATAGTTATTAAACCAAGTGCGTATAGTGGATTCCTTCAACAGATATACGCATTAAGACGTATAAAAAATTTAATATTAAAAGACTTGCTGTGTAAGAGTTTTTAGCTTTCACTCGAACGGCTTGAGTCAGTTATTAGTTGTCGTGTATAAGGTTTAATTGATTTTTTATAGTTGATTTTACGTATTGAAAAGATTTAAATTCACACTTCGTAACCATTCTGTCACAGTCTTATGATGCGTAGATGGATAACATTATTACTGTAATCAGGATGTTGCTGTTTGGATTGAGGGCTTTATAAAGCGTAAAGCTCATCTGGGGTGGAGCCCCTTTGATGTATAACCCTGTTGGGGAACAGGTATTAGCAGTTGCGTTGTTCAGGGATAACCACAAAAAGGCAGTGAGAAGTCGTCAGCCAGGAATGGCGGTGCACAGGCAAGGAGCCAAAAACTCAAACTGACCAATAATAAACACTATAAGTGGATATCAGGGAAAAAATAATAACATGTTCAGAAGGACAGCACTCAGCACGGCCATCGTCGTCGCTATCGGGGCTTCTGCTGGCTCTAATCTTGCCATTGCAGAAGAGGTGGAAGAGCAGGAAGTTGAGAAACTTGAGAAAGTTCAGGTTACCGGTTCTCGTATTTCCCGGGTGGACGTTGAAGGCCCATCTCCAGTCATCGTGATTACTGCGGAAGATATGGAAAACCGTGGTTTCACCGATGTTTTTGAAGCGCTTCATTCTCTTAACCAGAATAGCGGCGGACTCACCCAGCAGAATGCGCGCAGCTATACTCCAACGGCTCAGTCTGTAAACCTGCGTGGCTTGGGTGTTGGTCGTAGCTTGACTCTTATAGACGGCAAACGTCTTCCAATGTTCCCTCTTGGCTCTGGTGGCAGCACCAACTTTACTGACCTTGGTCAAATTCCTATGGCTGCGGTAGAGCGTATTGAAGTGCTCACCGACGGCGCATCCGCCATATATGGATCGGATGCGATGAGTGGTGTTGTTAACGTTATTCTCAAGAATGATTATGAAGGTGTTGAAGTAAAAGCCAAGGTGGGTGATACCCATCAAGGTGGTTACGCTAATGGCCGGGTAGAGCTGTTAGCAGGAACCTCTACTGAACGGGCCAGAGCTACTTTTATTGCCCAGTTGAAAGGGAATGAAATACTCAGACAAAAAGATAGAGATTGGGCTGGAAATGACAATAGTGATCGCAGCTACTATTCGAGTTACAGTTCGTACGGTTCAACCTTTGTTACCAGCAAACCAAGGCGTATTATTACGCCGGAAGATTGTCATGCGGTTGTTGGAGAAAATGCAATTATCAAGGAAGACGGCAAATGTGGCTATAATCGTTCGGCTCACAGAACGCTCAAGCCAAAAAGCGAATCCTACGATTTGTTGAGCAATATGGAATATGATCTGACAGAGGATACCACCGCATTTACTCGCTTGAGATTTGGGCAGAAACACACAATGGCCTATCTTGAACCTTCTGGACTCAAAATAAGGCTTTCTGCCGATGACCCAGGCAACCCGACTTACGGAACTGATAATCCACAAAAGGGTACCTTTTACCGTCGTCTGGTTGAGTTCGGTGAGCGCGAAAAAGGTGCTGATACTAACTACTATGGCGGCTTAGTTGGCTTGAATGGTTTGTTGATGGATACTTACGACTGGGAAGTGTCTGTAGGTTATACCAAGCAAAAAGTTGAAAGCTCCAGACCAGTCATTGTTGAGGATGAAATGGAGGCCCTGGTTAAATCAGGAGAAGTTGATCTGCTGGAGCCCATTCCTCAAAGTGTTGTTGATCAAGTATCAGCTGCCAGTACCACGGATGCAGAGTCTTCTATCCTGAGCTATACCGCAAGCCTGACCGGTGATTTATTTGAGTTGCCAACCGGGACGATGGGTTTTGCAACCTTTGCTGAGGTTAATGAAACCAAGTATGAGGATAAAAGGGATCAGGGTACTCTCGACGGTATCTATCTTGGTGTAGGTGGTACATCCGGTGGCGGTGAGCGGACACAGGTAGGGCTTGGTGCTGAAGTTTTGGTTCCGGTTCTTAGTAACCTGGAAGTGACCATGGCTGCCCGATACGATGATTACAATGATGATTCAAATACTGGCTCCGCAGCAACACCGAAAGTGTCGTTTGCCTATCGTCCAGCAGACACCGTTCTGGTAAGAGGCAGTTGGGGTAAAAGCTTCAGGGCTCCCGATATGCAGCGCTTGTTTGGTGGTATCACAAGGGGCTTCAGCAACGTCACTGATCCAGTATACTGCGATGCGTTTATTGGTTCAGATGAAGCTAGAGAAGACGCCTGTGATCCCTCGCAAATTAATATAGTCAAGGGTCCGAACATGGAGCTGGAGGAAGAAACCGGAACCAACTACTCATTCGGTGTTGTTTGGGAAGCCACTGATGATCTGACGTTGTCTGCTGACTGGTACAAGATTGTGCTGAAAGATTTGGTGGTGACTCCAGACAAAAGACGTGTTGTTGAAGATCCTGATCGTTACCCGGGTTCGCAGATCATCCGTAATGAACCTGCTGATGGTCAGACTGTGGGTACCATTGACACGCTTATCTACGGACCTGTCAACCAGGCTGGCGAAACGGTTGAAGGTGTTGATGCGACGGTTCGTTACACATTCCCTGAAACCCGCTACGGTAAATTCAAAACAGAGCTCTCCGTTACCCACCTGATCAGGCGTGAAACTCAGACTTCACACACTGATCCGGTGAGAGATGATACTCAGTATGAGCCTGGCATACGGTCAACACTGAGTCTGGGCTGGTCTTATCAGAAGTACAGGGCGAACGTGTTTGTAAAGCACAGAGGTAGTTTTTGCTCAAGCAATGCGAACGAGGGTTACTTCGAAACCTGTGATGACGCCAAGGCCAAAGGTTATGACCCGAAAGTCGATAGCATGACAAGAGTGAACCTTTCCGGTAAGTATCGCATCAGTAAGAATGCCTCTGTTGGCTTCGGTATAAACAATATTTTTGATGTCGCTCCTCCAGAAGATCGGCTGAGTAAGAAGTCTCCTTTCTATGCCAGAAGCTATGACAGTTCAGTGGGTCGTGCATACTATATCAAAGGTACCTATAAGTTCTGATAGGAATCTGAAAGCAGTGGGGCACGGTTGTTTCGTGCTTCACTCTCTCTGCTTCCGGTCGTCGCGAAACCCTGGTTCCCATGCTCTGCGTGGGAATGCATACCTCCCCTGAAAAGCTGACTCTACAGCGCGAGATAGGTATGGGTTCCCACGCTGGGACCCACAGGGCCTAAAAGCATGGAAGCCAGAGTTTTGTGACACCTTCTACTTCCGGTCGTTTTTCCAGTGGGTTTAAAATATTTTTCCTATTTTATGTGATAGAAAGTGCCAGAAAAAGAAGCTTAAAAGTCTTGCTGTGTAAGGGTTTCCCTATCACTCTAACGCCTCTAGTCGTTTGTCATCTGACGTGTATAAGGTTTAATTAAATTTTGTTATTGATTTTACGTATTGAAAAGTTTTAAATTCACACTTCGTAATCATTCTTTCACAGTCGCATGATGCGTAGATGAATAACATCATCGCTGTCATCAGGATGTTGCTGTTTGCATTGAGAGCTTTATAAAGCGTAAAGCTCATCTGGGGTGGAGCCCCTTTGATGTATAACCCTGTTGGGAAACAGGTATTAGCAGTTGCGTTGTTCAGGGATAACCACAAAAAAGGCAGTAAGAAGTCGTCAGACAGGAATGGCGGTATACAGGCAAGGAGCCAAAAACTCAAACTGACCAATAAAAAACACTATAAGTGGATTCAGGGAAAAAATAATAACATGTTCAGAAGAACAGCACTCAGCACGGCCATCGTCGTCGCTATCGGGGCTTCTGCTGGCTCTAATCTTGCCATTGCAGAAGAGGTAGAAGAGCAGGAAGTTGAGAAACTTGAGAAAGTTCAGGTTACCGGATCCCGTATTTCCCGGGTGGACGTTGAAGGTCCATCTCCAGTCGTTGTGATTTCTGCGGAAGATATTGAAACCCGTGGTTTCACAGATGTTTTTGAGGCGCTTAATTCTCTTAACCAGAATACCGGCGGACTCAACCAGCAGAATGCGTTCGGCTTTACTCCAACGGCCCAGGCTGTAAACCTGCGTGGTTTGGGTGTTGGTCGTAGCTTGATTCTTATAGACGGCAAACGTCTTCCAATGTTCCCTCTTGGCGCTGGTGGCGACACCAACTTTACTGACCTTGGTCAAATCCCTATGGCTGCGGTAGAGCGTATTGAAGTGCTTACCGACGGCGCATCGGCCATATATGGATCGGATGCGATGAGTGGTGTTGTTAACGTTATTCTCAAGAAAGATTATGAGGGTGTTGAAGTAAAAGCCAAGGCGGGTGATACCCATCAAGGCGGCTATGCTAATGGCCGGGTGGAGCTGTTAGCAGGAACCTCTACTGAAAGGGCCAGAGCTACGTTTATTGCCCAGTTGCAAGGGAATGAAATACTCAGACAAAAAGATAGAGATTGGGCTGGAAATGACAATAGTGATCGCAGCTATTATTCGGCTTACAGTTCGTACGGTGCAACCTTTGTTACAAGCAAACCAGATAGCCGCATTATTACGCCGGATGATTGTGGTGCGGTTGTTGGGGAAAATGCTGTTGTCAAGGAAGATGGCAAATGTGGCTATAATCGTTCGGCTCACAGAACACTCAAACCAAAAAACGAATCTTATGATTTGTTAAGCAACATGGAATTTGATCTGACAGAGGATACAACCGCATTTACTCGCTTGCGATTTGGGCAAAAAAACACGATGGCCTATCTTGAGCCTGTTGGATACAAAGTAAAGCTTTCTGCCGATGACCCAGGTAACCCGACTTCTGATACTGCAAATCCAGTAGACGGTACCTTTTACCGTCGTCTGGTTGAGTTTGGTGAGCGCGAAAAAGGTGCTGACAGTCAGTACTATGGTGGCTTCGTTGGCTTGAATGGTCTGTTGATGGATGCTTACGACTGGGAAGTGTCTGTAGGTTATACCAAACAGACAGTTAAAGGCTCCAGGCCGACCGTTGTTGAGGCTGAATTGGAGGCCCTGGTTAAGTCGGGAGAAGTTGATCTTCTGGAGCCCATTCCTCAAAGTGTTGTTGATCAAGTATCAGGTGAAAGTACCACGGATGCAGAGTCTTCTATCCTGAGCTATACCGCAAGCCTGACCGGTGATTTATTTGAGTTACCAACCGGGACGGTGGGTTTTGCAACCTTTGCTGAGGTTAATGATACCAAGTATGAAGATAAAAGAGATCAGGGTACTCTTGATGGTATCTATCTTGGTGTAGGTGGTACATCCGGTGGCGGTAAGCGGACACAGGTAGGGCTTGGTGCTGAGGTTCTGGTTCCGGTTCTTGATAATCTGGAAGTGACCATGGCTGCCCGATACGATGATTACAACGATGATTCAAATACTGGCTCCGCAGCAACACCAAAAGTGTCGTTTGCCTATCGTCCAACAGACACCGTTCTGGTAAGAGGCAGTTGGGGTAAAAGCTTCAGGGCTCCCGATATGCAGCGTTTGTTTGGTGGTATCACAAGGGGCTTCAACAGCGTCAGTGATCCAGTATACTGCGATGCGTTTGTTGGTTCAGCAGAAGAGAAAAAAGATGCCTGTGAGCCCATGCAAATTAATGTGCAAACAGGTGCGAACAGGGAGCTGGAGGAGGAAACCGGAACCAACTACTCATTCGGTGTTGTTTGGCAAGCCGCTGATGATCTGACGTTGTCTGCTGACTGGTACAAGATTGTGCTGAAAGATTTGGTAGTTGATCCAGAAAAAAGTCGTGTTATTGTAGATCCTGATCGTTACCCGGGTGCGCAGGTCATCCGTAATGAACCTGCTCATGGTCAGACTGTGGGTACCATTGACACGCTTATCTACGGTCCTGTCAACCAGGCTGGCGAAACGGTTGAAGGTATTGATGCCACTGTTCGTTACACATTCCCTGAAACCCGATACGGTGAATTCAATACAGAGCTCTCCGTTACCCACCTGATCAAGCGAGAAACTCAGACTTCACACACTGATCCGGTGAGAGATGATACTCAGTATGAGCCTGGCGTGCAGTCAACACTGAGTCTGGGCTGGTCTTATCAGAAGTTCAGTGCGAACGTGTTTCTGAAGTACAGAAGCAGTTTTTGCTCAAGCTATGCGAACGAGGATACCTTCGAAAGCTGCGATGCCGCCAAGGCTGAAGGTTATGACCCCAAAGTCGATAGCATGACAACAGTGAACCTTTCCGGTAAATATCGCGTCAATGAGAATGCCTCTGTTGGCTTCGGTATCACCAATATTGCTGATGTCGCCCCTCCAGAACTTCGGTTGAGTACCAAGTCTCCTTTCTATGCCAGTAGCTATGACAATCCAGTAGGTCGTGCATACTATATCCAAGGTACCTACAAGTTCTGATAGGAATCTGAAAACAGTGGAGCACGGTTGTTTCGTGCTTCACTCTCTCTACTTCCGAGTGTCGCGAAACCCTCTGCTTCCGGTCGTTTTAGATTTTTTAATCCAGTTAGATTTAAAATATTTTTCCTGTTTTATGTGATAGAAAGTACCAGAAAAACAAGCTTAAAAGTCTTGATATATAAGGGTTTCAGCTTTCACTCTAACGCCTAAAGTCGTTTATCATACGTCGTGTATAAGGTTTAATTGAATTTTGTTGTTGATTTTACGTATTGAAAAGTTTTAAATTCACACTTCGTAATCGTTCTGGCACAGTCGCATGATGCGCAGATGGAGAGCATCACCAATGTGATCAGGATGTTGTAGTTTGGATTGAGAGCTTTCAAAGAATAAAGCTCACCTGGGGTGGAACCCCTTTTAATGTATAACCCTGTTGGGGAACAGGCGTTCGTAGTTGCGTTAGTCAGGGATAACCACAAAAGGCAGTGAGAGGTCGTCAGTCAGGAATGGCGGTGTACAGGCAAGGAGCCAAAAGCTCAAGCTGGCCAACAAAAACACTATAAGTGGATAGCAAGGGAAAATAATAACATGTTCAGAAGAACAGCACTCAGCACGGCGATTGTCGTTGCTATCGGGGCTTCTGTCGGCTCTTCGTTGGCCGTTGCAGAAGAGGTGGAAGAGCAGGAAGTTGAGAAGCTTGAGAAAGTTCAAGTTACGGGTTCTCGTATTTCCAGGGTGGATGTTGAAGGTTCTACTCCTGTCACAGTTATTTCTCGTGAAGATATTGAACGAAGTGGTGAGCTAACCATCGCCGATGTTCTGCGTTCTAATAACTTAAACTCTTTTGGTTCTCATAGTGAATCTTCCGGTAGTTCTGCTCAGAGTCAGGCTGTTGTATCTCTTAGAGGTCTTGGTTCAGACAGAACACTGGTGCTCCTTAATGGCAAGCGTGTTCCTGGATCACCGACAATCGGTGGATCATCTGTAAACCTGAATACATTACCAGCGTCTATTGTTGAGCGTGTTGAGATTCTGACCGACGGTGGTTCTGCGCTGTACGGCTCAGATGCTATTGCCGGTGTTATTAATATTATTCTGAAAACCGATTACGAAGGCGTACAAATTACAGCCGGAGCAGGTCGTCCAACTGAAGAAGGCGGTGATGAAGATAGCTTTAATATTCTGGGCGGTACTGTCGGTGAAAAAGGTAGTATTACCTTCAACTTTGAACACGATGAAAAAGGCATTATTTACGACCGTGATCGTGATTACATAAGCGGTAAAGGTGCCAGTGCGAATGGACGTAACGTTAGCTATATTGTTGAAAAAACTAATGATAAAGGTGAGAAGGTTTACACAGAGGAACTACGCGCTCTTTCTGGGGCGATAGATGCTAATGGTAACTGTAAGGGAGATGACTTCTTTAATTCCGATGGGATGTGTCTCTATGACTATACCAGTAGTAAAGCCGCTACTGCTTCTCTTAAGAGAGATCAGTTCTTTGTCAACTCTGTTTATCATATCAATGACAATATTGACTTTACGAATCGCTTCCTGATATCACACGTACAAAGTTATGGTCAGAGTGCGCCTGCTGCGGGTAGCTTTACAGTTGACCCTAATACTACAGCTGGAGATAGATTCTTCACTGAGCAAGGGATTGCTAAAGTAGATGCAGACGGCGATGAAAAGTATGACTCAGCATCGGTGTACTACCGTTTTGATGGTGTTGGAACTCGTGACAATCTGGTTACAGATGTTCAGGGTGACTGGTTGAGTACGTTGTCAGGTTATTTTGATAACTCTGCTCTTGGTGAAGTGAATT
Source organism: Endozoicomonas sp. 4G (assembly GCF_023822025.1). Classification (NCBI taxonomy): domain Bacteria; kingdom Pseudomonadati; phylum Pseudomonadota; class Gammaproteobacteria; order Oceanospirillales; family Endozoicomonadaceae; genus Endozoicomonas; species Endozoicomonas sp. 4G. The sequence goes on from NZ_CP082909.1 coordinate 5,992,856, forward strand.
GGGAGCTGAACTTCCAGTACAACAAAACTAATTCCAAAGAAAACGGTGAAGGCTATGTATTTGAGCCTGCTGTTCAAGATGCTCTGGAAAAAGGCCAATTTGTTGATGGTGAGTTTACTGAAGAAGCTTTAAAAAACATGGCTTACGATACAAGTCGTAAGATTAAGATGAGTTACAAGCATGTTGATGCAGGCTTTGGCTTCGATTTCGGTGAACTAAGTGGCGGTGCAGTTTCCTGGTATGCCGGCGCTGAGTTTAACTCCTGGGATTATAGTGATGAATATGATACTCAAAGCTCAGCAGGAAATGTTCTGGGTTCAGCGGGTAACTCCTCAGGTGGTGACCGTAAGTCTAAGGCTGCATTTGTTGAAACCTTCCTGCCTGTAACAGAACAACTGGAATTACAGGCTGCTCTGCGTTATGACAATTATAACGATTTTGGCTCCAAGGTGTCTCCAAAGGTATCTGCTCGTTATCAGCCGATTGATGCGTTGATGTTCAGAGCTTCTGCCGGTCAGGGGTTCCGTGCTCCAAGCCTTAGCGACCTCTATGCCGCAGACAGCTCATCTTATGATTTTGCTAAAGACTACGTAAAGTGTGATGCAGACGGTACCAGTCCCGAAAATTGCCTAGAGAAACAGTACAGCGTGACTCGTAAGTCTAATGAAAATCTTGATGCTGAGACTTCAACAAACTACAACTTAGGTGTTGTTTTTAGTCCATTGGATACATTGACAACTTCATTAGATTATTACTGGATTAAAGTTGAAGATGTTATCACTCTCAACACTCTGCAGAGTGTGATTAATCAGGAGCGTGCTACAGGATCATCTGATCTTATTGAACGTAATCTCGCAGATAATATTACTGGTGCCAGTGTCGAAATGGTTAACTCCGGTACACTGGAAACTTCTGGTATTGATTTGAGAGTTAACTGGAGTGATGACTACAACTTCGGTACTCTGCGAGCAGACTTTGCCAGTACTTATGTCCTCGAGTATAAGTCAGCCGAATATGTTGAAGGTCCTGTTAACGATAAAATTGGCCGTGAGGGACTTCCTGAGCTTCGCTTTACAGCAGGGCTGGGTTATTCCGTTCAGAGCCACGACTTTTATCTGAGTGCTGAATACATCGATAGTACCGCGCAAGATGTAACCCCTGACTTTGAGAAGGTTGGTAAAGTTCCTTCAGTGACTATGTACAACTTTGCATACGGTGTAGGGTTACCATGGGATGGTCGTCTGACCATGGGTGTTCGTAACCTGACCAATGAGGAGCCTCCTTACGTGAGCCCCACAGGTCTTTACGACACAGACCTGTATAGCATCCAGGGTCGTACATATTACGCGAAGTATACTCAGAGGTTTTAATTTGAGTATGACCTGAGCACGACCTAATCGTGCTCAGGCTATTTGACCAATAACAACAACCCCCTCATGGGAAATGGCAGTCCATGAACAAAATCAAAATAAAAACCCAAAAAGTAAAAAGCCTCTACAGCGCAATCGCATTAAGCACCGCGTTGTCAGCTTCATTACTCACCCCCCACAGCACTGGCAGACGACCCTCTGTCCAGTGTCCTATCCACCCAACAAAAAACCGACAAAGCTTCCGAGGTTTCCCAAAACAAGGTCGACAAACTGTCTAACCAGACGCAAGACCTGCTGGCCGATTATAAAGGCGTCATCCGCCAGGTTGAGGCACTCAAAGTCTACAACCGCCAATTACAAAAAGTAGTCAACGCCCAGCAAACCGAAATTGAATCCATGCTGGAGCAGATCGAAACCCTGGACCAGACCAACATCGAGATTACCCCGCTCATGTTGAAAATGGTCGAAGCACTGGAAGAGTTTATTGAACTGGACGCCCCCTTCCAGATGCAAGAACGTCGTGACCGTGTCGCCCGACTCAAGGAAACCCTCGACAGTCCAAACGTCACCACGTCAGAAAAATACCGTAAGATTCTGGAGTCCTACCAGATTGAAACGGACTTTGGCCGTACCATCGAAGCCTATCAGGCCAGTCTCGGTGAAGGCGACGATACCCGTACCTATGACTTCCTCCGCATAGGGCGTGTGGCGCTGCTTTATCAATCACTGGACGGTGCTGAAACCGGTCAGTGGAACAAAGAAACACGACAGTGGGAAGTCCTGCCGGAAAGCTACCGTGCCGGTGTTAACCAGGGTCTGAAAATTGCCCGCAAACAGGCGCCTCATAACCTGATCAAACTGCCTGTTCGCACAGCGGAGGATGCGTAATGAAGTACCTTCAAAACTCTTTTAGCCAGCTGAAAAAGACGTTCAAGCCGGTTGCCATCTCCGTCTTTATGGGTGTGGGCGCTGTCAGTATGGCGACATCGGCATCAGCAGACACCGGGCTGACCGCACTGCAAGGGTTGCTGGACAAAGTGAAACAGGACGGTGTCACAGAAAGCCGTGAAAACCGTGCCCGTGAAGCCCGTTTCCTGCAAGAAAAAAACAATCAACAGCAACTGCTGGCCGAAGCCAGGGCCGAACTGAAAGCCCAGGAAGCCCTGAGCGATCAACTGCTGAAACAATCCGATGACAATGAGCAGGTACTGAAAGAGACACAAAACACCCTGGATATTCGTTCCGGTGAATTGAAAGAGTTGTTCGGTGTCGTCCGTCAGTTTGCCGGTGACAACCGGGGCGTCTTTGAAGCGTCAATGATTACCGCCCAATACCCTGAACGTACCGCCTTTATGGCAGAAATGGCAGAAAGTAAAAAACTGCCCACCACCGCCAAACTGGAACAATTCTGGCATGAGATCCTGCGGGAAATGGTGGAATCCGGTCGTGTCGTTAAAATGCCGGCAACCGTCGTTTATGGTGAAGGTAATGAAGCCCAGAAAGACATTGTCCGGGTGGGTACCTTCAACGCCATTGCCGATGGAAAATACCTGAATTATGCACCAGCGGTGGGTAAATTCCAGGAGCTGTCCCGTCAGCCGGACTCGTCCATTCTTTCTTCTGTTGAAGAGCTGGAACAGTCGACTACCGGTTTTGTGCCATTCTATGTTGATCCATCCCGTGGTCAGATTCTCTCTCTGCTGGTGCAAAGCCCCAGCGTCACTGAGCGTATCGATCAGGGCGGGGTTGTCGGCTATGTGATTCTTGGCCTGGGTGCTCTTGGCCTGTCACTGGCACTGTTCTGCTTCCTGAACCTGACCCGTATCGGTCTGGGGATTACTAAACAGCAGCAGTCTAAACAAGTCATCAAGGGGAATCCTCTGGGTGACATCATGCAGACCTACCAGGACAACCTTAAATCGGATCTGGAAACCCTGGAGCTGAAGCTGGACGAAATCGTTATGCGTTCAGTGCCGTCCATTGAGCGGGGTGTCAGCTCCATTAAATTGATCGCCTCTGTTGCGCCTCTGCTGGGTCTGCTGGGTACTGTGGTGGGTATGATTGCCACCTTCCAGGCCATCACCCTGTTTGGTACCGGTGATCCAAAGCTGATGGCCAACGGTATTTCCGAGGCACTGGTGACTACCATGCTGGGTCTGGTGGTAGCCATCCCAACCCTGTTTGCTCACAGTCTGGTACAAAGCAAGAGTCGTCGTATGATTCAGGTGCTTGAAGAGCAAAGTGCAGGCTTTATTGCCAAACACCAGGAGCAGGATCTGAAAACCGGTGTTCGTACTGTGAAGTCTTCTGTCAGTCCTCAGGACGCGCAGCCCGCCCATTCATAAGAGAAGGAGGAGTTGGATATGCTCTGGTTACTGGAAGAGCTCGAATCCATCCGCCGTTTTCTGGGCATGGGCGGCGATGTACTGATGATGCTGTTTGTCTTGACTCTGCTGCTCTGGGTGTTGGTGATTGAAAGGTATCTCTACTTTTTCACTGAGTACCCAAAGCTGATTAGAAAGACCATGGATAATTGGAATGCCAGGGCTGATAAAAAGTCCTGGAGCGCCAAAAAGATTCGTCAGTCCATGATCTCTGAAGTCTCGCTGAGTGTGAATCGTGGGATGCCCATGATCAAAACATTGATCGCGCTCTGCCCACTGTTGGGCCTGCTGGGTACGGTGGTCGGCATGGTGTCTGTCTTTGATGTGCTGGCAATGACCGGCACCGGCAGTCCCAGGGCCATGGCATCGGGGATCTCGAAAGCCACCATTCCCACCATGGCGGGGATGGTGGCTGCGCTCTCCGGCCTGTATTTCAGTGCCCTGCTGGAGAAGCGTGCCCATCGTGCAACGCATCAGATTTCAGACTCATTGCAGCATTAAAAAGAACAATAATTACTCATTCGCAGTCATAAGGGTGTGTCACAGCACTGTGAACACCCTCTGGGATGGGAGGAAATAAAAATGAGAAGACGCTACAGCAACGGCGCTCAGGAAGAAGCAGGCATTGATATGACCCCGATGCTCGACATCGTGTTCATTATGTTGATCTTCTTCATTGTAACAACGTCGTTTATTAAAGAAGCCGGTATCGACGTCAACAGACCCACTGCCAATTCAGCCCAGGTGGTCAAGAAAGGCAATATCATGATTGCGGTCAGTGACACCGGGGCGGTCTGGATCGACAAACGTCGTGTTGAAGTGGGCGCGGTTCGTGCCAACGTGGAGCGACTGAAAGCGGAGAATCCTGAAGGCGCTGTGGTGATCCAGGCGGATGAGGAAGCCAAGTCCGGCATCGTGGTCGAAGTCATGGATCAGGTCAGGTTGGCCGGGGTCTACAGTATCTCGATTTCAGCAAAAGAGCAGTAAGGCTGGAGGCGCCCATGCGTTATCTGATATCTCTGGGTCTTGGCTTTGCTGTCGCACTGGGCTTGTTTGCCGTTATGAATGCGCTGGTGAACAGCAATAAGCATGAACTGGCAAAAGCCGATGATACTCGCATCAGCGAATTTATCCGCTTGCAGCGACCCGAGACCATTAAGGAAAAGAAAAGGGAAATCCCTAAACCGCAGCCGAAAAAGCCGCCACCGCCACCGGAAATGAAAATTTCCCAGCAAGTGGATAAGCCGGTGATTGAGCAAGTCAAAATGGATATTCCAAAAATGGATGTCGATCTTGATCTGGCAGTAGGCGACGGTGCAGGTTTATATGCATCCAGTGGTGTTGCCGCCAGTGGCGGACCCGTGCCACTGAACAAGTTCAGCCCCATGTATCCCCGTAAAGCGCTGCAAAGTGGTGCTGGTGGAAGTGTCGTCTTTCAGTACACCGTATCGAAAGAAGGGCGTGTTACGGATGTCAAAATTCTTAAAGAAAGACCCAGGGGCAAAGGCTTTGGCAGAGCGATCAAGAAAGCGGCTGCCAAATGGAAGTTCAAACCTGCCATGGAAGACGGCGTTGCCATCGCCAGAACCCAGCAGCAGGAATATGAATTTACGTTGGAGTAAACCATGACTGGATTAAAGCGATGGCTACCAAAAAAAGCGGCGCTCTCCTTAATGGTTGTAGGACTGAGTACCGCTCTGATACAACCAGTGAGTGCGGCGCCCAAAAAAGCGCCTGAACTGAGGAATATTACTTACAAATACCTGCTCAAGGCTCAGGAGCAGCTGGCTGAAGATGATTATCCCGCGGCACAGGCCAGCCTTGAGCATGTGCTTGCCAAGGTAAGCAGAAGCAAGTACGACAAGGCGGCGGTTAACCAGATGCTGGGTGTCGTCTATGCCAATCAGGAAAAGTACGACGAAGCACTGAAATTCTTCCAGGCCTCGCTGGCGGATGATGCCCTGCATCAACCAGCCGCACAGCAGGTTCGCTATAACCTGTCTCAGTTGCTGATGATGAGGGGGGATTATAAGAAGGGTATTGAAGTGCTTCTGGAGTGGATGGGCCATCTTGAAGAAGATGTAGCCGTACCCGCCAGTGCCTGGATCATGCTGGCCAATGGTTATTCCCGCCTGCAACAGTGGGAAAAAGTGATTGATCCGGCAGAGAAGGCGATTGCGGCATCGGACAATCCACAGGAGTCCTGGTATACGCTGTTACTGGCGGCTCATTATGAGCTGAAGGATTATCCGAGTGCCATCACCGTGCTGGAGACTTTGGTAACCATAGCTCCCCAAAAGAAGCAGTACTGGTTGCAGCTCTCTGGCATGAATATGTCCATCAAACAAGATCGTCAGGCCCTGGCAGCGTTGAGGGCGGCCTATCGCAATGGCTTGTTTGACAAGGAGAGTGATTACACCCAGCTGGCTAACTTTTTGACCTATCGGGAGGTTCCCTATCAGGCAGGTGTTGTTTATCAGGAAGGTCTGGAGAGAGGTATTGTTGAGGCTAACTTTGATAATTACAAACGGCTCGCCAATTTCTGGTCCCATGCCAGGGAATCCGGCAAAGCGGTTGATGCGTTTTATAAAGCACTGGCTCTCAAGGATGACGCCGATCTACAGATGAAACTGGGGCGGATGCTGGCACGATCAGAACGTTTCGATGAGTTGTTGAAGCTGGCTGCCGACCCTGTTGAGGGTATGAACGATAAACACACCGGTGAAATGCTGTTCCTGTCGGCTATGGCTCATTATCAACTGGGTAATACTCGCAAGTCCCTGGAGTTGATGCGTGAAGCGGCGGAAATAAAAAGCAGCCGTGGCAAGGCAAATACCTGGATTGGATTTCTGGAACAGGATTTGAAAAGCAGAGGCTAACACCGGGCTGCTCAAGGCTTATTCCCTTCTCCCTCTTACTGCCATAGGGTTTTTACCCGGTGGGAGGAGGGATTTTTTTCTTTTGAAGGAATGTTAATGATGATGGAACACGATCAAACTATCCCTGTCTGGAATAATCAATCCATTTATTCGTCTCTAACTGACCCCAAGTTGAATCAGGACTTTGATAAGTCTGAGAAACTCATTGAAACTCTGAAAGCAATGGGTGAGAAAGTCTCTACCTCTTCAGATGATGCGCTTCAGACCCTTATTGTTGATGCCCTGCAACTCTATAAAGAAGTTAAAGTGACTGTCACGACACTCAGTGTTTATGCTCAGAGTTTTTCCAGTGTGGATGCTAAAAATGAACTGGCCGCCCGTATTAAAGTTAAAACGAGTGAGCTGAGTGCCCGCATCGACCAGGCCTTTAAGCCCATCGACCAATGTATCATTGCAGCTCCAGATGATTTTCTTGAAGCATTGTTTGCCAATAACAAGGCAGCTGCCTTTCGTTTTCATTTCGAGCACGATCGCAAGATGGCAGATCATAGACTCTCAACCAGTGAAGAGGTTGCCATGTCGGCCTTGTCGACAGATGGTTTGCACGGTTGGGGTCGTTTATATACAGAACTGGCCGGTCAATTGAAATGCGATGTTGATGGCCAGGAGCTGGGTTTGGCCTCAGCTTTCAATATGACGTTGCAACAGGATGCAGAAAAGCGACGGTTAGCCTGGGAAGGTATTCAGTCAGCATGGAAAAGCAGGGAAGAGACAGTCGCCGCTATTTTGAATGCCATTAATGGCTGGAGAACCCAGGAGCGAAACCTTCGGTCAGCGAAAAAGCCTTTGCACTATCTTGATGTGTCTTGCCACAGGCAGTGTATTGAGAGGGCTACCCTGGATGCCATGATGGCAGCTACCGATGCCCAAAAGACTCTGGGGCATCGTGCTTTGTCGGGTATGGCTAAAGGCTTGGGAGTGGAGAAGCTGGGGCCGCAGGATCTTCTCGCTCCATGCCCGGTAACGGGTCAGGACGGTCGTTATATCACATTTGAAGAAGGGATCAGGCTGATCTCTGATGCGTTTTCAAATTTCGATGAAGAAATGGGGCAGTTTGCCATTCAAATGTATGAAAACGGCTGGATTGATGCGAAGCCGACCGAGGCTCGCTCAACGGGAGCTTACTGTACAAAGTTTCTCAATGTCAGGGAGCCCAGGGTTTTTATGACCTGGAATGGTGCCATTAGTAATGTCATCACTCTCGCACATGAGTTAGGGCACGCCTGGCACAACTGGGTTATGAAGGATATGGAGTTGTTTGAGACCTATTACCCCAGCACATTGGCAGAAACAGCCAGTATCTTTGCAGAAACCCTGGTGAGGGATGCCCTCTTTGAGCAGGCTGAAACCGATGCTGAACGTATGCAGATTGCCTGGCAGGAGGCAGAAAGAGCTGCCGCTTTTCTCAATAATATTCCAGCTCGTTTTGAGTTCGAAAAGCGTTTGGCTGAAGGCAGAAAAGAGGGTTATCTTTCTGCCAGTGAACTGACCTCTATGATGGAATCCAGTTGGAAGCAGTGGTACGGCGATAGCATCAGTGGTTATGACTCTATGTTCTGGGCGTCCAAGTTACACTTCTCAATTTCCGGGCTTAGCTTTTATAACTACCCTTATCTGTTTGGCTATTTGTTCAGCCTTGGCGTTTATGCCCAGAAAGACAAAATGGGCAGTGATTTTAAGCAAGCGTATCGTGAACTGTTAAGAGACACTGGTCGTATGACCGCCGAAGAGCTTATCCGAAAACATCTGGATCAGGACATTACCCAGCAGGATTTCTGGTTGTCCAGTTTGAAGATTGTTGAAGGATTGGTTGAGAGGTTTGAGCGCTCTTAAATACGGGAGTTGCATCAGTTATACGGCTAAGCAATAATAATTATTCCTGATGCTTCTACTTGGCGTGAGGACAAGTATAAGCTCTGGTTCCCATGCTTTTAGGCCCTATGGGTCCCAGCGTGGGAACGAGTTGTAAATAAAGATAACACCTCAAACTTCTTGAAATGCAGTCCGGCCTTCATCCAGAGAAGGGGCTGCATCACTAAAAATAATAGGTGAAGGAGTAGCCACATGTTCAATTCCGCCCAAAAGACCGTTATCACGTCTAAAGCCACTAAAACCGGCATCACCAGCCGTGTTTTTCATGTGGCAGGTCAGGGTGGAATGCTGATCCCCCTGCCTTGACGACCCGTCAGCACTAAACATTTTTAAAAAGTTTTATTGGCTTGATGAAGCACCCTGCCGCTTTGGTCCGGGTCGTTCATCGGTATGCTGCTTTCGAGTATTTCGGGGGAAATAATGGATATTTTCTGGAACCTGGGATGGTTCTTTAAGCGCCATTGGTTGCGCTATTGTTGCTGCGTACTTTTTTTGATCCTGGTCTCTATCGTTGAACTGCTGCCACCCTGGCTGATCGGGAAGCTGGTGGATGATATTCAGGCAGGCGACTTGTCCTCCGGTGATATTATTAAACCGGTGTCGTTAATAGCACTCACCGGTGTGCTGGTGTATATCTTCAGGAATGGCTGGAGAATTCTACTGTTCGGTGGCGCAATCGAGCTGGGTCGGGTGATGCGCAGTCGTCTGTTTCATCATTTTACCCGGATGTCACCGGAGTTTTATCACCGTCATAAAACCGGTGATTTGATGGCTCACGCAACCAATGATGTGAGGGCCATTGAATTAACCGCTGCGGAAGGGGTTCTGACCCTGGTGGATTCCGTTGTTGCCGGGACTGCCGTCATCGTTGCCATGATCTGGGTGTGCGGTTGGCAGATGACCGCCGTCGCTATTATGCCTTTTCCCATCATGGCCTGGCTGATGTTTCGCTATGCCTCTTTGTTGCATAAGCGATTTCGCACGGCACAGGAAACCTTTTCGGAACTGAATAACCGGGTTCAGGAGTCTGTTTCAGGGATAAGAGCGATTCGGGCCCATGATTTGAATCAGGCCCAAAAAGTTAAATTCAGGGAGCGATCCCAGCAAACCAACGATGCCAACCTGCAGGTAGCCCGTGTTGATGCTCTGTTTGATCCCACCATCGTGTTGTGTGTTTGCCTTTCTATTATGGGCGGTCTTGGCTATGGCGCATGGCGTATTGCCAGTGGCCTTATGACCGTGGGTGAGTTGACGACATTTACCATTTACCTGGGGCTGCTGGTGTGGCCCATGTTGGCTTTCGGCTGGCTCTTCAACATCGTTGAGCGTGGCAGTGCATCCCTGAATCGTCTGCAAAAGCTGATGGCGGAGCAGCCGGGTGTGGCAGATAGGGCCGCTGATGTGCAGGAAAGGCCCGAAGGGAATATTGAGTATGCCATCAGCGCCTTCTCTTATCCGGGGGCCGGGCAGGCTTCTCTGGGAGCGCTGGCATTCCAGATTAAAAAAGGGTCTTTTGTCGGCATCTGTGGTCGAACGGGTAGTGGTAAAACGACACTGTTCAGATTGTTGCTGAGAGAATATGACCATCAAGGCGTATCCATAAAAATAGGTGGGCAACCCCACGACACGGTCAGTCTCGATGCCTTGAGAAGTAGTTTTGCTGTGGTATCCCAGGAGCCTTTCCTGTTCTCGGCGACCATTGCTGACAATATTGCTTTTGGCCGACCCTATGTTACACGCAGCGACGTTGAACGAGTGGCAAAACTGGCCTGTGTTCATGACGACATTCTGGGGTTCACCGAAGGTTATGAAACCATGCTGGGGGAAAAAGGTATCAACCTTTCCGGAGGGCAGAAACAAAGGATCACCATTGCCCGTGCCCTGTTGCTGGAGGCAGATGTTTTGCTGTTTGATGACGCCTTCTGTTCTCTGGACATGAAGACCGAAGCACAGATTCTGGACAACCTGATCAACAGTGGCAGGCAGCAAACGTTGCTTCTTATTACCCAGAGACTGACCAACCTCCATAAAGCCGATCAATTGATCGTGTTGGAGCAGGGGGAAGTATCAGAGTCCGGCAGTCACAACGAGCTGGTCAACAGTGGCGGCTGGTATTCAAAGATATTCCGACGTCAGGCCATGGAGATTGCAGCTGATAACAAGAGCGAAGAAGAAGTAAAACAACTGGCTGCCAGTTAATGGAAAAATAATGAAAAAATGTGTGGTGATAGAAAAACCACACAGGGAGTGAACCTTGGACAGGTTAGATAAAAAGAAGCAGTTCGGAAGATTGCTTCGATACGGTTTACCTTATAAAAACAGACTGATTTTCAGTTTTACCCTGTTGATGATAGCCACGGTTGCGGCACTGACAGCACCAGTCATCATGAAAATATTTATTGATGATCATGTGGTGCCGGGCAACTGGGAAGTGGCCGCTATGGTGATGCTGGCGGTGGCCTTTCTCAGCTTGTATTTACTGGATGCCGTGATGACCTGGCTGGAGACCATTCTGTTCCAGAAAGTAGCTTTGGCTATTGTTCATGACATACGTCAGCAGGTGTTTAATCACCTGTTCCGTTTACCCATGGCTTATTTTGACAGGGAGCCAGTCGGTAAGCTGGTATCTCGTGTTACCAATGACACCGAAACCATCAAGGATCTGTTTGTCGACGCTTTACCGGAGACATTAAGAGGTGCCATCACGGTGGTCGGGGTGGTGATCGCCATGTTCTTGCTGGATGCCAGGCTGGCCTGGTTCTGTATTGCGATATTGCCGTTTATTCTCGGCTCTATTTATCTCTATAAGAAGATCAGCCATCCGGTGTTTCATGCCTCAAGGACTTTATTGAGTGATATTAATACCCGGGTGAATGAATCCATACAGGGGATGTCGGTTATCCAGACACTGCGCCAGCAAAAGCGGGTCAGTGAGCAATTTGAGGAGGCCAACCAGGAATATAAAGAAGTACAAAATCGACTGGTACGTATCAATGGTCTTTTATTAAGACCCATGGTGCATCTGGCGGCAAC